>NZ_JASLGE010000099.1 GCF_030150285.1 Pseudomonas sp.
GCCGTGAACCAGGGTGGCAAGCGCAAGGGCGCTGTGTGTGCCTACCTGGAAACCTGGCACATGGACATCGAAGAGTTCATCGAGCTGCGCAAGAACACCGGTGATGACCGCCGTCGTACCCACGACATGAACACCGCCAACTGGATCCCAGACCTGTTCATGAAGCGCGTCTTCGATGACGGCAAATGGACCCTGTTCTCGCCGTCCGAAGTGCCGGACCTGCACGACCTGACCGGCAAGGCCTTCGAAGAGCGCTACGAGTACTACGAAGCCCTGACCGAGTACCCGGGCAAGGTCAAACTGTTCAAGACCCTTCAGGCCAAAGACCTGTGGCGCAAAATGCTGTCCATGCTGTTTGAAACCGGCCACCCGTGGCTGACCTTCAAAGACCCGTGCAACCTGCGCAGCCCGCAGCAGCACGTGGGCGTGGTCCACAGCTCGAACCTGTGCACCGAGATCACCTTGAACACCAACAAGGACGAAATCGCCGTTTGCAACCTGGGCTCGATCAACCTGCCGAACCACATCAAGGACGGCAAGCTGGACACCGACAAGTTGAAGCGCACCATCGACGTTGCCGTGCGCATGCTCGATAACGTGATCGACATCAACTACTACTCGGTGCCGCAAGCGCGCAACTCGAACCTCAAGCACCGCCCGGTCGGCCTGGGCATCATGGGCTTCCAGGACGCGTTGTACCTGCAACACATCCCGTACGCTTCGCAAGCGGCCGTGGAATTTGCCGACAAGTCGATGGAAGCGGTCAGCTACTTCGCCATTCAAGCGTCGTGCGACCTGGCTGACGAGCGCGGTGCTTACGAGACGTTCCAGGGCTCGCTGTGGTCCAAAGGCGTATTGCCGCTGGATTCGCAACAAATCCTGATCGAGCAGCGCGGCCAGCAATACATCGACGTTGACCTGAACGAATCCCTGGACTGGGCACCGGTTCGCGCCCGTGTACAAAAAGGCATTCGCAACTCCAACATCATGGCCATCGCACCGACCGCGACCATCGCCAACATCACAGGCGTGTCGCAGTCGATCGAACCGACGTACCAGAACCTCTACGTGAAATCGAACCTCTCGGGCGAATTCACCGTGATCAACCCGTACCTGGTTCGCGACCTGAAGGCGCGCGATCTATGGGACTCGGTCATGATCAACGACCTGAAGTACTACGACGGTTCCGTGCAGCAGATCGAGCGCATCCCGCAAGAACTCAAAGCGCTCTACGCCACCGCGTTCGAAGTGGACACCAAGTGGATCGTTGACGCGGCCAGCCGTCGTCAGAAGTGGATCGACCAGGCGCAGTCGCTGAACCTGTACATTGCCGGTGCTTCGGGCAAGAAATTGGACGTGACCTACCGCATGGCCTGGTACCGTGGTTTGAAAACCACCTACTACCTCCGTGCCCTGGCCGCGACCAGCACCGAGAAGTCCACCGTTAACACCGGCAAGCTCAATGCGGTATCGAGCGGCAATCACAGCGAAGACGTCACAGCCGCCCCGGCCGGTCCAGCACCGGTGCCCAAGGCTTGCGCGATTGACGAGCCGGATTGCGAAGCGTGCCAATAAGCTGAATGGCCAGGCGGGTTGACCGCCTGACTAAAAACCCCCGTTAAACCCTGGATACAGTTGGGTTTTGCGGGGGTTTTGTTTTTTGGGGCTGTCATCCAAGCCATTAACGGCTAGCACGCTTAACATGCTTACGGTGTTCAACGGTCAGAACTATCAACACACAGGCATTAAAAAAATGACCATCGTTCTCGTCGCGTACGCACGGCCTGGTTTCAAAGAATAGAAATCACTCTCTCGCCCTGAAAACGACTGATAATATTTTTTCTGCAGTGGCAGATCGTCTACTTCACTTATGAATTTCATTTTCCTTTACGACAATTGAGTGAACGAGCCCATATTCAACAGCCTCTTCTGCACTCAGCCAAAAATCTTTATCCGTATCGATTCTGACTCTTTCAATAGGCTGCCCTGTTGCGTCAGAAAAAATCCTGTTAAGTCTTTCTTTCATCTCTATAATTTCTTTTGCATACGCTTCAAAATCCATCGCTTTACCTTGAAAACCACCTGAGGGTTGATGAAGTAAAAAACGGGTATTGGGCAATGAATAACGATTTTCTTTATCCGCAGCAACATAGATAAGTGCACCCGCACTTGCCACCCAGCCTGAGCCAATGGTGATGACCACCGGCTTAATAAAGCGTATCGCATCAAATATCATATCCCCTGACTCTACATGCCCCCCAGGCGAGCTAATAAAAACAAGAATGGGCTCATCACTCATATAGGCAAGTGCATGCAGTTGCTGCACGGCATCCTTGGCCATTTTTGTATTGATCTCTCCTGTAATAAATATTTTTCTTGCCGCAATCGTGCTGTCTAACAACTTGGAACTTAGCGAATCCATCCCTCCCGACTCACGATCCTTCTTCTCACTTAAATGGGGCATCACACATGACCTCTCAGGAAAAATAACTTTCAGACAAGACTCAATTTTTTAACCATGCCTTCCATTATCCATTCACTGCCCTCTCCCTCCTAAACATCAACACCCATCTCCTGCAAGTAACGCACATACTCATGACAACAAGCGCTCCCGCCCAACTGATCGAAGCACTTTAATGCATGCACGGCAAAGTCATACGACTTGTAAACACAATGAAAAACACAGGCCAACTTAACCAGACGATTCGACACACGCCAAAATTCATCATCATTGAACCGATGAGAATAAAATGCATCAGCCCATAACCATTGATTGATACCATTTACCGAACTACCGTCTACTTTCACGCCACGAGGTGATCGAGTACCGTAGCCGGTAAAACAGTGAAACGTAAAGTCGCGCTCAGCTAAAAAAGTATCTACATCACGAAACAAAGGCTGCCCTATACGGAAATATGCAGGCGTGTCTGCCTCATAAAAGACACGCCTGCAAACCATGACCAGGACTTGCCCTAATGTGTCACTGCCCTAACGCACCTCATAATTTTAGTTATGCAGCGGTACATTTACGCAAACTACAAGCAAAGCTATAACTCACTATTTAAACAAGGTCAAAATATCATGAGCAATTTCAGATATTTCCTACACTCGTAATTACCCACCCAGCCTCAAGGTAAAAGTTAAATTTCTTACAGAAAACTCTCACACCCCTCATGAAATATTGTTAACCAACACCCTAAATCCTTATGGCACTTGGCTTTAATACAACTCTTTATGAAATCATTTATTAAGAGCCGAGCTACTGCGATGGTATTTACACAACCTTTTGCTCAGGCGGGCTGTAAACGCCAGCCCACTACGTTCATCAGGTCGCAGCCATCGCGCAGTAATAGCATGGCCACGGTCGCCAGGTGTTTGAGGTCGGCCGCGTCGGCGTGTACCAGCTCTCGGCTGGCGTAGGTTTCCATCAGTTGAGTCACCGCCCGCACTCGGGCCATGGCATTGGCATGCAGTACATCCAGCGGCGCGTGGCGGTCAATGAGTAAGGCAGGAATGCAGCAGTCGATGGCGGTTAGCGGAATATAAGGGGATGCCGTCATAGGTAAAGCTCCTTGTTGCTGATTGGAGCCACCGCTTTCGTCGCCAAACAAAAGTAGGTGGCCGCTGTGCGCAGGTTGGCGAACCGGTAGAACAAGGAATACCGGCAGATCCGAAGATCTCCCACGCACAGCTGCCATAAAGCAGCGCGATGCAAAATACACGCTCTGCCCTATTTCACAACAACTACACGCAACCATTGTTCAATTCCAAGTCGCCAAACCCGGTCGCCTGTTCGGCGAGCGCTGACTATAGGCGTCGTCTCTTGCGTGCGGCAATTGGCAACGCTGTGCGAAACATCCTGAAAAATCGTGGGGCGCACTCTCCAACACCGCCCAGGTGCGCCCGCCTCCCCCCGAAAAAAAGACGCGGCAACGCTGATGTACCCAAACAGTGCGCTCACGCTACATAATGAATCACTCTGCACAACGATCCTTTATAAAAACTCATAAAAATGTTCACTTTGCACACTAACTACCATGCCTTGTGCCTGCTTTTTTCGGTTTTAGCGCTTCGTTCAAAACAGGCCCACTTATTGCTCTACGCCTCAGGTGCCATTGACTACATTCCTACCCATTCGAGGCGGAGAGTTACACCATGAGTTCACCCGGCGAGTTTCCTTTGAGCGAAGCCCCACGCACGGCGCGTAAGGGCCTGTTGTCGATTTCGATGGTGCTGTTCAGTTTTACTTTCTTTACCGGAACCATGTTCGCCGGCGGCAAGCTGGGCATGGCGTTCAACTTTGTCGACATGCTGTGGATCGCGGCCATCGGTAACAGTCTGCTGGCACTGTATGCCGCTGCGCTGGCGCTGATCGCGTCTCGCAGCGGTTTGAACACGGTGTTGATGGGGCGTTTCTGTTTTGGCGAGGCCGGCAGCCGGCTTTCGGATTTTCTGCTCGGGTTTGCCGAGCTGGGCTGGTACGCCTGGGGCACGGCCACGGTGGCGATTGTGCTGGTGAAGATGCTCGGCCTGGCGCAAGGCTTTACCTTGCCGTTGATGGTGGTGTTCGGTTTTGGTTTCAGTATTACCGCCATCATCGGGTTCAAAGGCCTGGACAGCTTGTCGCGGGTGTCGGTGCCGCTGATGTTTGTGCTGCTGGCCGTGTCCATGTACTTGGCCACGCAACATGTCGGTGGCTTCAAGGGGCTGGCCGCGGTGATCCCCCACGAAACCATGACGATTTCGGCCGCGATTACGATGGTGTTTGGCACCTTCGCCAGCGGCGCAACCCAAGCCACAAACTGGACACGGTTGTCGCGCAGCGGCCGGGTGGCGGTGATCGCCAGTGTGGTCAGTTTTCTGGTGGGCAATGGCTTGATGGTGGTCGCCGGGGCCTGGTGTGCCATGGTGTATCAACAAGCCGACATTGTTGAAGTGATGATGCTGCAAGGCCTGTCGTTTGCGGCCGTGGTCATGCTGTGCCTGAACCTGTGGACTATTCAGGGCCCGACGATCTACAACGTGTCGGCCGCGGCCTGCCACCTGGTGCGCAGCGACCGCCGCCGCACCATGACGCTGATCGCAGCCGCGATCGGCGTGGTGCTGGCCATGGGCGGCATGTACGAATGGCTGATTCCGTTCCTGGTGCTGCTGGGCTCGATCATTCCACCGATTGGCGGGGTGATCATGGCGGACTTCTGGTACCGCCATCGCGGCAAGTACCCGCTGCTGGCGAGCGTCACATTGCCGCGCTACAACGTGCTGGGGCTGACGGCGTATGCCGTGGGTGCGGTGCTGGCCTATAGCTCGCCGTGGATCGCGCCGCTGGTGGGCATTGGTGCCTCGGCGCTGTGCTATGCGGTGCTGGTAGAAATAAGCAAGCGTCGGGCCGCCGTGCCGGTCGCTCAGGAGGAACGTTGAGTCTGACCATCGAAGACATTCTGGCACTCGAAGGCCTGCAAGAGATGACCCTGCGCGCCGGTGCCCGCAACCTGCACCGCACCGTGCGCTGGCCGTATGTGGCCGAAAACGAGGGCATCGCCGACTGGGTGATGGGCGGCGAGTTGGTGTTTATCACGGGCATCAATCACCCCCGCGACGAAGCTAACCTGCTGCGCATGGTTGAAGAAGGCCATGACAGCGCGATTGCCGGGCTGGTGATTCTCACCGGCGCGGCGTTTATTCAGCGCATTCCCGACTCGGTGGTCGCCCTCGCCGAGCGTTACGGGCTACCGCTGATTGAGCAGCCGTACCTGCTGAAGATGGTCATCGTCACGCACCTGATCGGGACGGCGCTGGTGCAGATGGCGCACACCCGGCGCTCGCGCCACGACATTCTGGCGCAACTGCTCAGCGGCGATTACCCCAGCCTGGCCACGGCCCGGCAACGGGCGGCCCATGTGCAATTGCCCCTCAGCGGCCCGCGGCGCTTGGTGGCGTTACGGTTGTCAGCGGTCAGCGGGCTGTTCGAGCAACATGCCCCCGATGAGGCCGAGCGCCGCTTGCAACACCTGCGCCAGGCCGTGCTGGATCACCTCGACGCCTGGAACCGCACCCTGCCCGACGCCTTGCCGGTGGTGGTGCAAGGCGACCTGTTTATTGTGCTGCTGCCCGCACCCGACGCGTTACGCGGGCAATTGGCAGGGCTGTATCACGGCTTGAAGGCCCTGATCGGCGACCTCGCCCTGTTTATGGGGCTGGCGAGCGAGGTCGACGATTGTGCCGATTACCGGCGGGCCTTGAACGAGGCGCGCCAGGCGCTGGAGGTGGCGGAAAACCTGCGCCCCGCCACGGGCGCGTGTGACTTCAACGAGCTGGGCGTGCTACGGCTGTTGCAAGCCATTGGTGACCGCTCGGTGATCGATGTGTTTGTCACTCACACCCTCGGGCAGATGATCGACACCCGGCGCAAACAGCCCTACCTGTTGATTGAAACCCTGGACGCGCTGTTGCAGGAGAACGGCAATGCGCTCAAGGCTGCCCAGCGCCTGAACATCCACCGCAACACCCTGAACCAACGGATACAACGCATCGAGCACCACAGCGGCCATTCGCTCGATGACCCTCTTTTCAGAATGAACGCTTCGGTTGCCCTGCTGGTATGGCGCATGACCGAAGCCCAACGACAGGATCGACCATGAACATTATCAATGCCACGTTGCGTAAAACCCCCGGCCTGTACACGGTCAGCTGCGAAGGCGAGCGCATCAGCGCCATCACCCTGCAAAGCGGTACCGTGCAACCGCAGGGCCAGGACATCGACGCCCAAGGGCAACTGCTGATCGCCCCACTGGTGGAGCCGCATATCCATCTGGACGCGACCCTGACGGCCGGGCAGCCGCAATGGAACCTCAGCGGTACGCTGTTCGAGGGCATCGAGCGCTGGGCCCAGCGCAAGGAAACCATCACCTTTGAGGACACCAAGCAGCGCGCCCACACCACCATCCGCATGCTGGCCGAGCACGGCATTCAGCACGTGCGCACCCATGTCGACGTCACCGACCCGACGCTCGGCGCGCTCAAAGCCCTGTTGGAGGTGCGCGAGGAAGCCCGCCACCTGATCGACCTGCAAATCGTGGCCTTTCCTCAGGAAGGTATCGAGTCGTACGAGGGCGGACGCGAGTTGATGACCCGTGCCGTGGAAATGGGGGCTGATGTGGTCGGGGGTATTCCTCACTTTGAGAACACCCGAGAACAAGGCGTCAGTTCCATCAAGTTTCTGATGGACCTGGCCGAGCGCACCGGCTGCCTGGTGGACGTGCACTGCGACGAAACCGACGACCCGCACTCGCGCTTTCTCGAAGTGCTGGCCGAAGAAGCGCGCGTACGCGGCATGGGCAGCCGCGTGACCGCCAGCCACACCACCGCGATGGGTTCTTACGACAACGCTTATTGCTCCAAGCTGTTCCGCTTGCTCAAGCTGTCGGGCATCAATTTTGTGTCGTGCCCGACCGAGAGCATTCATTTGCAGGGCCGCTTTGACAGCTTTCCCAAGCGCCGTGGCGTGACCCGTGTGGCCGAGCTGGACCGTGCGGGCATGAACGTGTGCCTGGGCCAGGACTCCATCAAAGACCCGTGGTACCCGCTGGGTAACGGCAATATTTTGCGTGTGCTGGATGCCGGTTTGCACATCTGCCACATGATGGGCTTTGAAGACCTGCAACGCTGCCTGGACCTGGTCACCGACAACAGTGCCCGCACGCTGAACCTGGGTGAGCGTTACGGGATTGCCGTGGGCCGCCCGGCCAACCTGGTGATTCTGGACGCCGACAGCGACTACGAAGCCGTGCGCCGCCAGGCCAAGGCCCGCGTATCGATCCGGGGTGGCAAGGTGCTGATGACGCGCGTGCCCGAGCGGGTCGAGTTCAACACCCTCTGACCGGGCTTGGCTCGCGATTTTTTAACCTCAAAAGATCGCGAGCAAGCTCCTGCGCGCGCCCCTTGAACCACGCTGGCCGAACGCAGCAAGACCTGTAGGAACGAGCTTGCTCGTGATCTTTTGATCTGGCTTTTGATCTAAAAGAGCCCCCTTAAACCACGCTGGCCGAACGCAGCAAGGCCTGTAGGAACGAGCTTGCTCGTGATCTTTTGATCTGGCTTTTGATCTAAAAGGGCCTCCTTAAACCACGCTGGCCGATCGCGGCGGCCCACGGCGTAAGGCCGGAACCGCAAGTGGCCGTGACCGCAGCAATGGATAGGATTGCTGCACGACAGCGCGGTACCGTTTTTAAAGATCAAAAGATCGCGAGCAAGCTCGCTCCTACGCCGGTGGTAAACGCGCTGTTATCAGGTCATCTGGATGATGGTCTGCATGATGGTGCTTTGGGTGGAGATGGTTTTGGCGTTGGCCTGGTAGTTGCTCTGCGCTTTGATCAGGTCAACCAGTTCGTTGGTCAGGTTGACGTTGGAGTCTTCCAACGAGTGCGACGCGATGGAGCCCAGGGTGCCAGCCTTGGGCACGTCGTAACCCGCCTGCCCCGAGGCGAAGGTTTCTTTCCAGGCCGTGCCGCCCACGGCTTGCAAGCCTTGTTCGTTGGTGAAGCTGGCCAGGGAAATCTGGCCGATGGCGCGGCTCTGGTTGTTGCTGAAGTTGGCGAACATCACGCCCGAACCGTCGATGGTCAGGTTGTTGATCTGGCCGGTGGCGTAGCCGTCCTGAGTCGGCGGGTTACGCGACGTGTCGGTGTTGTACTGGGTGGTTTTGGCCATGTTGATGGCAATGCCGGTGCCATTGGCCATAGCACCATTGCTCACCCAGTCGCCATTGACCTCGGCACCCGGCTTCCAGTTGCCCACGGTCAAGGTGCTGCTGATCACATCAGCCTTGCCATCAGCCCCCGGCGTGGTAACGCTGACCAGCGCGCCCGTAGCGTCAAATACCATCCTCGAGGCCACCGGGGCCTCGGCCTTGTCACCCGTCACCGGCGAACCATTGGGGTTGCGGCCGTCAATCAGGGTGTAGGTGTCCCAGGTGTTGGCCCCGGTCTTGACCATGTACTGGTCCATCGGGTGCGCATTGCCCTGGGTGTCGTAAATGGTGGTGCTGAATTTTTTGCTGTAGCTCGCGGTTTTGCTCGGGTCGAACGGGTTGTCGGTCGGGTTGATCACGTCTGAGTTGGAGTTCAGGTTGATGGTCGAATCCACCGTGCTGCTCGCCTTGGGTGCCAGGTTCGAGGTGTCGATACGCAGGTCGGTCAACACGCCGTTCATGATCCTGCCGTTGGCGTCTACGCCATAACCCTGCAAGCGTGCGGTGCCCGTGCTGTTGGTCACGAAGCCGTCTTTGTCGGTCTTGAACGTGCCCGCGCGGGTGTAGCTCAGCGAGCCGTTGTCGCTAAGGACAAAAAAGCCGCTGCCCTCGATGGCCATGTCCAGCAGGTTGCCGGTGTTGTTGACCGCACCCTGGCCATAGTTCTGCGACACATTGGCCAGGTTAACGCCGCTACCGACCGTGCGGCTACCGACGCCCAACTTGCTGGCCGAGTACACGTCCGCGAATTCGGCACGGGACGATTTAAAGCCCGTGGTGGCCACGTTGGCGATGTTGTTGCCGGTCACGTCCAGTTGCTTGCTGGCGGCTGAAAGCCCGCTAAGGCCGATATTGAATGACATGGATGTCTCCTTTGAGTCGGCTTAGAGGCCAATAGTCTGGACTTTCGATATACCAATACTGCCCAGGCCTGCGAGGTTGAGCATGATTTCGCCACCCGTCTTGCTCAGCGTTACGCTGTTGACAGTGGCCGGCAGGTAAGTGGTGAGCGCGGTGGTACCGGTGGCCGTTTTGGTGGACGCGGTAAAGGTGTAGGAACCTTTGTCCAGCAGCACGCCCGCGTCGTCCTTGCCGTCCCAGGTGAAGTCCACATTGCCGGCTTTTTGCGTACCCAGCTCCAGGGTACGGACCACTTCGCCGTCGGCATTGGTGATGCTGACGGTGGGTTTGGAATCCGCTTCCTTGACCACCACCGTGCCGCTGAACGGCTTGCCGCTCGCCGGATCGACATAGGCTTCGCCGGTTTGCACGATCACCGAGCGGCCGACCAGGGACGACGCCTGCAAGGCTTGTGAAGACTGCAGCCCCCCGGTAATGGAGTTGACCGAATCGTTCAACGAGGTGATGCCTTCAAGGCTGCTGAACTGCGCCAGTTGGGCCACGAAGGCGGTGTTGTCCTGCGGGTCCAGCGGGTTCTGGTTTTTCAGTTGGGTCACCAGCAACTGCATGAACGCGTCTTTGCCCAGCGCCGTACGGCCGGAAGCGCCCGCCAGGCTGTTATCAGGGCTGCTGGACCTGGCGGAGTTGGCCAGGATCTGGTTAAGGGTCAGGCCACTGGTGGAATCGGTCACACTCATTTTGCGTCGCCCCTTGTTACTGACCGAGGGTCAGTACCTTCTGCATCATGGTTTTGGCGGTGTTCATCATTTCGGCGTTGGTCTGAAACGAACGACTGGCAGAAATCATGTCCGCCATTTCCTCAACCACATTGACGTTGGGGTAATACACATAGCCCTTGGCGTCGGCAGAAGGATGGTTGGGTTCGTAACGGGCTTCGAGGGTGCTTTGGTCTTCGACCACACCCAGGACGTGCACGCCTTGCCCCGCGCCGTCCTGGTTCTGGAACAAGGAGTCGCCGGTGCCGTTTTGCGCACCCTGGTACATCGTGGCAAACACCGGGTGACGGGCGCGGTAGGTCTGGTCCATGCTCGATGACACCGTCTGGGCGTTGGCGATGTTGCTGGCGACGGTGTTCAGGCGTGTGGTCTGGGCGCTCATGCCGCTGCCGGCAATATTGAACACATTGGCTAGAGACATGACTTACTCCCCGCGCAGGGCTGACATCAACCCTTTGAATTTGCTGTTGAGCAGGGTAAAGCTGGCCTGGAAGTTGACCGCGTTCTCTGCGTAGTTCGATTGTTCCAACTGAGCATCCACCGTGTTCTGGTCAAGGGAAGGCTGCATCGGCGTGCGGTACTGCAACACGTCATCCGCGCTGCTCAGGCCTTGCGCTTCGATATGGCGGGCGTTGGTATGGGTCAGCGCAAAGGTGGCGGGCTGGTTTTTCTCGCTCTGTGCGGCCAGCACGGCGGCAAAGTCCAGGTCCCGAGCCTTGTAGTTCGGGGTGTCGGCGTTGGCGATGTTGTTGGCCAGCACTTCGGCACGTTGCGCACGAAAGCCCAGGGCTTGTTCGTGGATACCGAGCGCTTTATCGAAGCTGATGCTCATGTCGGGAAACCTGTGTGGGCTGACCTGAAGACGGGATTCAGGCCTTGCATAACAGGGTTAGAGCAAACCTCGTGCCAGCTTTTACCGCCCCGACGGGCCGGGGGTTTGCCGCCAGCGGCAGCCACGGGAGGCAAAAAAAAGCGGCAAGGCCTGACCGCTGGCTGCCGCTTTTCTGCCGCCCTGCCCCCCGCTGCCTCCATGGCGAGGCACGCGCCCTCGAGCATCGACCGGCGGCGTCTACAGAAGGGGCCTTTACTTGGCCTGGTAAATGATCCCCGGGCTGCATTGCACCATCTGGTAGTGGTCGGGCAAGCCGTTGAGGGCTTCAGAGGCCCCCAAAAACAGGTAACCGCCCGGCTTCAGGGTGCTGTGAATGCGCAGCAGAATGTCTTTTTTCACGTCGGCCGAGAAGTAGATCAGCACGTTGCGGCAGAACACCACGTCGAACTTGCCAAACCCGGCGTAGCTGTCCAGCAGGTTGAAGGCGCGAAACTCGACCCGGCTCTTGATCGGTGCCTTGATCACCCAGCGCCCCGGCCCCTTGGGTTCGAAGTAACGCTGCAGGCGTTCCTGGGACAACCCCCGGCCAATCGCCAGGCTGTCGTACTCACCGGCCCGGCAGGCAGTGAGCATCAGGCCGGACACATCGGTGGCGACAATCTGCGCCCCGCCCTTCAATTGCCCGAGGTTGGCGCGTTCGTATTCGTCGAGGGTCATCGACAGCGAGTACGGTTCCTGCCCCGACGAGCACGCCGCCGACCAGATGCGCAGGCGCTGCCCCGGGTTGGCCTTGATAAGCTCCGGCAGCACCTTGTGTTTCAACACTTCAAAGGGGTAGGTATCGCGAAACCACAGGGTTTCATTGGTGGTCATGGCATCCACCACCTGCTCGCGCAGGCCACTGCGCGGTTGGCTCTGAATACGCTGAATCAGCTCACCCAACGACTTGAGCCCTTGCTGCTCCATCAGCTTGTTCAGGCGGCTGGCGACGAGGTACTGCTTGTTTTCACCCAGCAAAATGCCACAGGCTTTTTCCAGGAAGACCCGGAACTGTTCAAAATCCAAATTAGCCGTCGACAAATGATCGTGCCTCTTAAATCGTATTGACCGCCAGAAGCAACGCCCCTAGCTGTAGTCTGCTGCCTTGATGCGATCGACAACCCGTGCGGCGAGGTCATCAGGTTTGAATTTGGCCAAAAAGTCATCGGCACCGACTTTCTTGACCATCGCCTGATTGAACACCCCGGACAGTGAAGTATGCAGAATGATATGCAGGTTGTGCATGCGCGGGTCGTTGCGAATTTCGGCCGTCAGAGTGTACCCGTCCATTTCCGGCATCTCGATGTCCGAGATCATCATCAGAAACTCTTGCGACGGGTCTTTGCCCTCCTCCACCATTTTGCGCAGGTACTCCAACGCCTGACGGCCATCATTGAGCGACACCACTTCCACACCCACCGTTTGCAGGCAACGGGCCACCTGCTTGCGCGCCACCGACGAATCATCCACGGTCAGCACCCGCAACGACACGGCCTTGCTGTGGGTATCGGCATCCACCACGCCGCTGGAAATGGTTTCCGGCGAGGGCGACACCTCGGCCAGTACCTTTTCCACGTCGATGATTTCAACCAATTGGTCGTCCAGCCGCGTCACGGCCGTCAGGTAGTGATTGCGCCCGGTGCCCTTGGGTGGCGGGTGGATCTCTTCCCAGTTCATGTTGACGATGCGCTCCACCGAGCGCACCAGAAAGCCCTGGGTCTTGGTGTTGTACTCGGTGATGATCACAAACGGGTTGCTCTGGTCTTTCAATGCCCCCGCCCCCGTGGCCATCGCCAGGTCAAGAATCGGAATGGTCGCGCCGCGAATGTTCGCCACACCGCACACCACCGGATTGGATTTGGGCAGCATCGTCAGTTTCGGGCACTGCAGCACTTCCCTGACCTTGAACACGTTGATGCCATACAACTGCGGCCCATCCAGGCGAAACAACAGCAGTTCCAGCCGGTTTTGCCCCACCAGTTGAGTGCGCTGGTTAACCGCATCCATTACCCCGGCCATACTCGACTCCCTCAGAAAACAGTCTGTTCCACAGGCATTGCCCGGCAAACGGCACGGGCTTTGCTATTTATTGGCCATGAACGTTAAAACGACAAAATCCTGCCACGGACCTCGCCTGCACCGCCGCAGCGTGAGCGCACTGGCGCTCGCGTGCCTGCTCGGGGCCGTGGCCTCGGCGCGGGCCGACGCTTTTACCTCGCCTGAACAGCTTATCGGCGTGACCCAGGGTTTTCTTGAGTTCACCGTGGAAGACTACTTGGCCACCAGCCAGACAGAGGGCCGTTATGAAGTCCAGGTCAACAATTTGGACCCGCGCTTGCGCCTGGCTCATTGCGACAAGGATTTGACAGCCAGCCTCGAAAGCCCGGCCCGGCCGCTGGGCCGCGTCATCGTGCGGGTGCGCTGCGAAGGGCTCACGCCCTGGACCATTTTTGTGCCCGCCCAGGTCAAGCTGTTCCGCGAAGTCGTCACCGTTAACCACCCGCTCAAGCGCGGCACGGTGGTCGACTATGCCGACGTGACCTTGCGCGAGCGCGATGTCAGCCAGATCAATCAGGGTTACTTAACCGCCCTCGAATTGGCGGTGGGGCAAACATTGCTGCGCCCCATGGTGTCCGACCAACTGTTGACCCTCACACATCTGGAGCAAGCCGCCGCCGTGCGCAAGGGCGACCATGTGGTGATCAGCGCCCGCAGTGGCTCACTGAGCGTCAGAATGCCCGGCGAAGCGCTGTCAGATGGCGGCCTGAGCGAGCAGATCCGGGTTAAAAACCTGAACTCAAAACGCGTGGTCAAGGCACGGATTACAGCACCGGGCCAAGTCGAAGTGGCCTTTTAGCCCGGCGGGCTACAGTCTTCTGGCATCAACCCTGCTACTTTCCTACACTAGAGGTTGACTCAGATCAGTACCCGTCGGCAAAGACCCATGATTAATCACGCCTAAAGTTTTTCCGGGTATGGCCGAAAACAGGGCAAGCGTCCAAATACCCAGAGGTTTTTTGTTATGGTCATCGACTTCAGTCGCCTCAACAGCGCACCGCCCTTGACGGGCAGTACCCGCAGTAACGCCAGCCAGGAAACCGGTAGCGCCACGTCAGCGGCCCCGGCCAAAAAGCCGGATGAACCCAGCGTCAGTACCCCGAGCGGTGAATCTGTGCACCTCAGCCAAGAGGCTCAACAGTTGCAGAAAATCGGTGACACGTTGCGTGACCAGCCCGTGGTCGACAAAAGCCGTGTGGCCGAACTCAAACAAGCCATTGCCGATGGCAGCTATCAGGTCGACAGCAACCGGGTCGCCAGCAAACTGCTTAACATGGAAGCCCAGCGCTAGCCTGATGGCCAGTGCCAGGCTTTTGGACGCTTAACCCCCAGAGCCAGACATGCACGACACCCAATTGCTGCAACTGATCACTGACGACCTGGCACCCGCCCAGCAATTGCTGAGCCTGCTGCAGGACGAGAACGTCGCGCTCAAAGGCCGTGACATGCGCGTGCTGGGCGATATTCTGGCGCGCAAACACGCGTTGATCGTGTTGCTCGACCAACACGGCCGCCAACGCAGCCAGGTCCTCGCCAGCCTCGGCCTGCCCACCAACCGCAGTGGCCTCGAAAGCCTGGCCAGCCACTCGGAGCTGGGCGAACACTTGCTCAGCCAAAGCACGGCGCTGAACCAGTTGCTGGAGCAATGCCAGGCGACCAACCAGTTGAACGGCCACTCCATCCAGACTCAACAGGCGATTACCGCCAACCAGTTGCGCATTCTGCATGGCGGCGAAACGCCGACACTGTATGACGCACGCGGCTCGACCTCGCTGCTCAACAAGCACCGCGCTTACAGCCAGGCCTGAGCCTGCACGCCCACACTATCTAGACGCGCAACATGATGGCAAAATGCCCGTTTTGCGTGTGTTATCTTTTGTCTGGAGATAGATGCCCCGTGTTCGACGCCCAAGATGCTCCGCAGCCACCAAAGGTTCTGACGACACCTTTGGAAATTGCTTCCAACTTGCGGATGCTGCAAGAAAGCCATGACCCGCTGATCATCACCTTTCACGACAAGCCCCAACGCTTTCAAAGCTATCTGGTGGACGTGAACCGTGAGAAAAACCTCATAGTTCTTGATGAAATGATTCCGCGTGACGGTGAGCGCTTTCTTGAGATGGGCGTGCCCTTTCGGGTTGAAGGGTTTCACGACGGCGTGCGCATTGCCTGGGAATGCAACACGCCACTGAGCATCGATAACACCCTGGAACACCGCAGCTACGTGGGGGCCTTGCCTGGCGAAGTGGTGTACCACCAGCGCCGCAACGCTTTTCGGGCCGCGCTGAAACTGGCCAACCTGGTGGATGTGCTCGTGGATGGCGACAAACTCCCGGTGCCAATCCAGGGCAAGCTGCTGGACGTCTCAGCCACGGGCTGCAAGCTGCGGTTTGAAGGTGATATCAGCGAACGCATTCAGTTGGGCCAGGTGTATGAGCGCTTCAAGGCCAACCTGCCCTTCGGCGCCATGACGACCCCTGTGGAGTTGCGTTACCTGCACTTTGAAGAGCGCCTGAACATCACCTTCGCGGGCCTGCGTTTTCACAACATCAGCGGCCCGGTACAGCGCCAGGTCGAGCGTTTTGTCTACCAGTTGCAACGTGATGCCCGGCGTTTCGACAAAGATGACGACTACTTTTAAAGCGTTTCAAATGATCGCGAGCGAGCCCCATGAAGGCGCAGGCGCGAGCGTGCTCGCGATCAGTCAGGGCACGTTACAGGCCTGGGGGTTTTTCATCCGGCTCTGGCGGCAGTTCTACACCGTCGACCATCTGCTCCTGCACCACCTGTTCATCCACCCGTGGGTCCAACGCCGCCGCCAGCGGTGAGCTGGACATGCTGTTGGGCACCGCCACGTGGTTTAGCGGTGCGTCGTCGACCTGGTGCAGGTTGGTCACGTCATTCGGGCGGATGCGCCACACCAGTAACAGGCTCGCCACGCTGATAAACACATAGAGCATCTGGCTGCCAAACAGCTTCATCAGCACCCCGCCCAGCAACGGCCCGATACACGCCCCCACACCGTAGATCACCAGCAACACGGCGGTGAGTGAGACGCGGCGCTCGCTCTCAATGTGGTCGTTGGCAAACGCCACGGCCAGCGGGTAGATGCAAAATTGCAGCAAGGCGCTCACACCGCCCGCCAAAAACAAGACTTCCAATGGCACCGACGGCAAGATCGCCAGCGGCAGCACCGCCACCGCCAGTAACAACGCGATGATGCGAATCAGCAACGGCCGGTCGTAGCGGTCCGACAGCCAACCCAACGGCCCTTGCACCAGCAGCCCGGCAAAGATGCATGTGCCCATGAACAGCCCCACCAGTTCAGTCGACAGCCCTTGCTGAGAGGCGTAAAGCGGGGCCAGGCCGTAAAACGAACCCAGCAGCAAGCCCGCGCCCATCACGGCGATCAACGACTGCGGCACACGCTTGATAAAGAACTTCAGTTCCATGGGCGCAGGGCGCAGCGGTGCCGGGTGAATGCGCCGGGTCATCGCCACCGGCACCAGGCACAGGGCGAAACACATCGCGACCATCATCAGCAATTCCGGCCCCAGGGCCGGGTGAACCACCAGAATCAGTTGCCCCAGCACCAACCCCAGGTAGGACGCGATCATGTACAGGCTGAACACCAGGCCGCGCTGCTTGGCATCGGCCTGCTCATTGAGCCAGCTCTCAATCACCATGTACTGGCACATCATCCCCAGGCCAACGACAAGCCGCAGCAACAGCCACACCGGCAGCCAGTCAGTCAGGCCATGGCACAGCACCGCCGCGCCAACAATGCCGGCGCACGTGGCATAGGCACGAATATGCCCGACCCGGGCAATCAAGCGGTGGCCCAGTTTGCCGCCCAGCACCAGACCCAGGTAGTTCGCCGCCATCAGGGCACCGATCCACAAGCCGTCCACATCATCGGCCGCCAGGCGCAGGCCCAGGTAGGTCGTCAACAGGCCAGAACCGATCAGCATCATCAGCGAGGCAAAGTACAACGCTCGAAAAGACTTCCAAATGGTGCGCATGGGCTTACCTGCGACTCCTAGTTCGGGCAGCGCTCAACGGCTGCCACAGATTCAACCGCAAAATTGGCGCTGAGCCGCCAGCACACGGCGCGCCCAGAGGGTGATTTGGTTCAGGAAGCCAGTCAGTGACGGGGGATTGAACGCCTTTGCACTCGGTGCCACACATTCAGTCTCATCCATGCCTTGCGGGTACTGCGCGCGAGAACCCTGGCCCTCGGTCGCCATAACCCATTCCTTGTTGTAAAGACGGCCGCGAGCGGCATTTGTCACAAAATACGCAGCACCCGTTCGAAATTTCAAGCACACCCTCACAAATTCCGGCCAAAGCCTTTGGTTGTCACACTCAAGCGTTAAATTCGCCCGCCCATCGCCCTGCTCGGCGACGTTGAATCGGCCCACTAGGGTCTGTACGAAATGTTTTCGAGCGAAGGTTAGGCAAGGCGAAAACAGGCGAGGAAGCGGAGTTTACGGGTTGTAAATGAGCATTCCGAGCCTGTTTTCAACGCCGCATAACCGAGCGCAGATACATTTCGTACAG
>NZ_JASLGE010000110.1 GCF_030150285.1 Pseudomonas sp.
ATGCCAATCTGGATTTCACTCAGCTTTATTGGCGTTGTCTTAGCCATTACTGCTTGGTTGTCACTGCGTTATCACCGTAAACAGTCCGATTTAAACCAAGGTTAATTGCGGCCAACGCTGTAAAAAACCTTTAGATTCAACTCTTGCCATAAATGTGCGGTGGCTGACCAAAGCGGGATTCCACCTCACTTTTAGCGCAAGTAAGTCGGTTAAACCAAAGGGCGCAATGATCTCAAGTTGATCATCTCCCAACGTCTCACTTTTCAACAAACGCACTGCAATCGCCGTGGCTGTTTCAGGCCATAGTGACAGTGCATGTTCAATGCTGCTTAGCGGTGCAATCCGTTCTCCTTGATCAGTTCGATACCATTGATGTACCAAGGCTTGATTGACCACATCCCATGTGTTTTCTGGAAAATGTTGGCTTAACTGCTGGCTTAAACGAACTTGCGCTGCATCCTGCACATCCTCTGCATCATAGAAGATCACATCGATTTCAGTCCCCGCCATCTGATATTGCTGCGCATGCAAACTGCTCCAGACCAAGTTCCGAATCACACCTGCGGCAAGATAGGCATTTGGGTTTAACTCGCTTAATACCGTGAGTCTTTGCATTAGGGCAGGGGATTGCTGCAATAGGTCTATCAGTAGGGTCATATTGGTGTCGGTGTCGGTTTGTGTTTATTAGAACAGAGATTGTTAAACTGAGCTTACTTAACTTATGGAATAACGGTCAATAAATACACATGGAACAATCTAAATCATGCAAAAAGCCCAATCGGTGATGATTGGGCTTTTTATAATAACTTAAGCGATTGATTTAAAAGAATAAATCGAAGAATTTCGCATAATTGGTATTATGTTAATTTTAGGAAAATTTAAGAATAAAAAATTTGAAAAAATTAGTATATTCACGGTTAATATCATAAGAATATCTAACTAATTTTTACGTCAATATATTTTCTAATTCTCTTTTATACTCCAAATATTCACTATTATTAGACTCTATGCTGAGTACAAAATTTACTTTACCTAATAACGAATAAATATAATTGGGATCTTTAATTCTTTTTTTAGAAACGTGTGAAACCATTCCAAATTTTTTTATGTAGTACAAATCTTTAGATAATTCTCTTTTATATTTTTTTGGAACAAAAAGCATATTATTTTTAATCTGTATACCTGTAATAATATTTTGATTAGCATTTATTTTTAATTTTGTTTTTTTACTATTTACCTTAAAGCCATATTTCTTGATCAAATGGATAACAAAATTTTTAAAATTTAAGGTAACTTCTGCTCCAGAAAAAACCATATCATCTGCGTATCTAGAATAAATTATCTCATTCTTAGCAGCATAATTTAATAGTCTTTTATCCAAAGCAAAAAAAACTAAATTTGATAAAGCTGGGCTTGTAGGAGCACCTTGACCAAGACAGTCTTGATAGCAACATAATTTTGCTAAATAAAAAGAAATTTTTTTAGAGTAACCTAACTTATTGAAATAATTAATTATCCAAGATAAAGGAATTGATGGGAAAAAATTCTTAATATCTAATTGTAGAAAAACATTCGAATTCTTATGAAGATTTGCATTAGATTTAATTGATCTTTTTTTCACAAACCCATGAGCTGATTTATGTATATAGCCTTGTTTTAATATATTTTTATAAATCCATGTTTGAACTAATTTTAAAGATTTGAACGGAGTTGTAATAGTTCTATTTTTACCATTTTTTTGAGCTATTTTGAAGGATCTATAAAACTTTTCAGAGCAAAAGATCATAGAATACAATGTTGATACATTGATACCGACTAACTTAGATAAATGTTCTATCTCAAATATAACAGGAACATTGTTTTTACTAAGATTTTGGATAATATCGCTATATTCTTGAATATATTCATCTTTAATACCAATGTCTTCGAAATACTCGATCCATTGATGAATAATTTTACTATTTGTCATATTAGACCTGTAAGGATTACCTTAAATTACTTGCTTCGTAAGAAAAGAAGTTTCTTTTGATCACGATCAAAAGAAATCTTATTTTCTTACCTCGAATCAGCGGTAGCTGTTCGCCCCTTACTATTCAATTTTTTTTATTGAATAGTAAGGTCAAGGTCAAAGACCCGTAAACGTTAGAAGCGACTCGCTCCAAAATACTAATCCTTACAGGTTTCTGAATTATAAGCCATAGATATTTAAAGTAAACTTCTTTTAGGAATATAAAAATCACTAGGAAGTATCTTCTTTTCTGATAAAAAAGTTTTAGGAATTTTACTTTTATTTTTCTTCTCATGATCTATCAATAGAAGAATATACTTGATACCTTTATCTAAAAGACGAACAAATAACCCATCCACTTCTATATATTTTTCTTTCTCAAGTTCAAAAATCAAATTAAAGAAGGTGTTAGAAGCAACTCCTATCCTCTTATTTACTGTATAAGCCTGCAAAGTATGATTAGATGCTGTTAATAAAATTTTTAGTAATTCATTTTTTAATTGCAAATTCTTCATCATCATGCGTCATCCATAGCTCTGTGTAATAGAACCTCACGTACTGTATAGTCAGAGTAATATTTCCACCAAAAAATAGGAAATACATTGTTAGGAGTATTTTTACTTTCTATAGATAAAGCAACTTGTAATTCTCCATATCCAAGGCTAGGAAGTACTCTATCATTATGGGATTGTGATAATTTTCCTTCTATTGTTTTCATCATATTTTTTTTATTTTCCACCTGATTTGGATCATAAATTTTTTCTAAAATATTATCAGAAACAATATAACTACATGAAAAATCTATATTATTATTTTTTATATTTTCTTCACCAGTCTTACTAGAAATTAAAACTTTAACGAGTACATTAGGCATAGGTAATTTAGATTCACTAAATAACTCTTTAATTCTCTTAACTCTATTAATTACTGTTCCGCCAGTACCCACAAAATTATCCACTAATATGATAGTAATACTTTGATCTTCATTATTTTTTCTAAATTCCTTATATTTTTTTGGAGTTTGATCATAACGGTTAACAGATCTATATCCTGTCCATTCTAACTTTGATAACTCACCTTTTAAGTCATAAAGTACGCTTTGCCCACTATCAGCTGTTGAATCTGCTGACATTGCGGTAATAAAGGTTAATTCAGGTTTAAATTCACAGGTAGCAATATCTAGTGCTAAGTTGCTTATACCTTCATTATATTCCTGAATAGTTATATGCCTAAGATTGTCTAAAATATCAATGATTAGTTGAGCTTGTTCCTCATTTTCACAATCTTCAAATAACAGTGTACCTAAAGCAGTCGTTTTAGGCTTTAACCAAGGATACTTAAATGCTAATTGAAAAATTTTTTCAAAAGCTTTCTTTGGTATATTCCCCATTTACGAAATTTTCCGCATATTTTTTAGTATCTTATAATACATTAGACTCTTATATTACAACTTAGAAATTTTCCACATATTTTTTAGTATCTTATATCTCAATATTTTTATTTAACATAAAATCTCATATGCGAAATCAAAATATCTAATTTCGATACCCAACACAAAACCACATACCCACCTTGCTTTTACCCATCGACAATCAACCAAAGGCTTTTTTAATTTTCTGATCGGTTTTGTATTGCGATAAAGCATACACCGCCCAAATGGCAGCGGGGATCCAACCAATCAGGGTAACCTGTAAAATTAAACAAAAAATTCCTGCAATCGGACGACCAATGGTAAAAAATACCAGCCATGGCAGAATTAAAGCAATGATCAGTCTCATATTACATTCCTAGATTTGAAGA
>NZ_JASLGE010000013.1 GCF_030150285.1 Pseudomonas sp.
GCAGATCAACGATCTTGCCTTTGCCCTCATCACCCCATTGGGTGCCCAGGACTACGACATTCTTACCCATAACACTTGTCCTCATTCGCGCAAACTTGGTGCCGGCAGCCGCCGGCAGGAAAACTCAAGAAGCCAGCGGCACTACTTGCCACAAGCCGTTCTGCAGAATCAATTGGCGGTCGCAGTCAGCCTCTTGGGCCCCGGCCAGCTGCTGCCCAGGCAATGCCTGAACCACACGCTGACCTTCACTGCGAAGCTGGCAAACCTGCTGCCAGAGTGCCGCATCTGTGCTGTCAGGCATCCAGATACCGCCAGACGGTAGCTCGACTTCAGCACGCCCCAGGGTCACCAGGGTTTTCAAATCCGTTGAAAAGCCAGTCGCCGGCCGGGCACGCCCGAAAACAGCACCGATATCGTCATACCGACCGCCCTGAGCGATGGAATCCCCAACGCCCGGTACAAAAACCGCAAACACCACACCTGTGTGGTAGTGATACCCACGCAACTCACCCAGGTCAAAATACAGCGGCAACTGCGGGAAACGCACAGACAACTGCGCAGCAATTGCCAGCAGGTCGTCCAGAGCGGCCAGCACCGGGGCCGGAGCCTTGGCCAGACGCTCACGCGCAGCAACCAGAACGTCGTGGCCACCACACAAATCAACCAAGGCCTGCAGCATGCCCGCCAAATCAGCCGGCAAACCTTCGGTCAAGGCCGTTACTTCGTCGATCGCCTTGCGTTGCAGGGCGTCGAACAATTGTTGTTCCACTTCAACCGACAGGTTAGCCGCACGGGCCAACCCACGGTAAATGCCCACATGCCCGAGGTCCATGTGAACATCCGGTACATCAGCCAATTGCAGCATCGCCAACATCAGGCTAATGACTTCAACGTCGCTGCTCGGGCTGGCATCGCCATACAACTCGGCACCCAGCTGAATCGGGCTACGCGAGGATGACAGTGCCCGTGGCTGAGCATGCAGCACGCTGCCGGCATAGCACAAACGGCTCGGCCCTTCACGGCGCAAGGTATGTGCGTCAATACGCGCCACTTGCGGCGTGATGTCGGCACGAAAACCCATCTGACGACCCGTCTTCGGGTCAATCACCTTGAAGGTCCGCAGGTCGAGATCCTGGCCAGCCCCGGTCAACAGGGATTCCAGGTATTCGATATGCGGGGTGACGACGAACTCATAGCCCCAGCTCTGGAACAGATCCAACACCTGACGCCGCGCCACTTCAATACGAGCAGCTTCAGGTGGAAGTACTTCTTCGATGCCATCTGGCAAGAGCCAGCGGTCTACCGTTGCCATTACGCCATTCCCCTGTGATCCGGGCGGCCAGCCAGCAGGCGAGCCTTGAGTAAAGCAGAACGTGGCTGCGTCTTGAGCGCGCACAGCAAAAAAGCCTGAATGACAGGCTCGCACATTCCTCGAAAAATCTGCCGACGCTGTAACAGCCGTTCGGTCAATCAAACATGCAGACGCAAAAAAGCCGGGAATTTCCCGGCTGCCGCATCATACACTCGTTTTCTAAAAGGATCACCCCGCCAGGCCATTTGCCTGCCAGGCGGAGTGAACGCACATGATGCTTTTTGCTGTAGAAGCGCGCGCTCATCGATCAAAAAAATCGCGAGCACGCCCACTCCTACACGTTTACTGCGGCTTGGATTTTTCCAGGTAGCGGAAGAAATCACTGCTTGGATCCAATACCAGTACGTCGCTCTTGTTCGCAAAGCTTTCGCGGTAAGCGCGCAGGCTGCGATAGAACTTGTAGAACTCCTGGTCCTGGCCATAAGCCTTGGAGTAAATCGCTGCGGCCTGGGCATCACCATCACCGCGTGCTTCTTCAGACTGACGATACGCTTCAGCCAACAGAACACGACGTTGACGGTCGGCGTCGGCACGGATGCCTTCAGCCAGCTCGTTACCCTTGGCCCGATGCTCGCGTGCTTCACGCTCACGCTCGGTGCTCATACGTTCGAAAACGCTGCGGTTTACTTCTTTAGGCAGGTCGATGGCCTTGACGCGAACGTCGACCACTTCAATGCCCAGCTCTTTTTCAGCCATTTTGTTCAGCGATGCGGTGATATCAGCCATCAACGCATCACGCTCACCCGATACCACTTCGTGCAGGGTGCGCTTACCGAACTGGTCACGCAGGCCAGATTCCAGACGACGCGACAGACGCTCGTCGGCAATCTGCTTCATACCGGAGGTAGCGGTGTAGAAGCGCTCGGCATCTTTCACGCGCCACTTGGCGAAGGCATCAACCATTACGGCTTTCTTTTCCAGCGTCAGGAAACGCTGCGTCGGTGCATCCAGCGTCATCAGGCGGGCGTCAAACTTGCGCACCTGGTTAACGTAAGGAATCTTCACATGCAGGCCTGGCTGGACGTCGGCCTGAACCACACGACCAAAGCGCAGCAGAACAGCACGTTCCGTTTGCGAGACGATATAGAAGCTGTTCCAGGCAACGATACCTATGACAACGGCGACAATAAGGGCGATCAGCGATTTATTGCTCATCAGCGACTCTCCCTGGTGCGCGGCTGTGGCGGCAGTTCCGTGCTGCTGTGCGAACCAGCAGAATTATTGCTCGCCGCGGCGGCTGAACCCGTTGCCGGGGCGCTGCCATTACGGCCTTCGATCATTTTGTCCAATGGCAAATACAGCAAGTTGTTCTGGCCGTTCTTGTTCCCGGTCACGAGTACTTTGCTGGTATTGCTGAAGACATCCTGCATGGTGTCCAGATACAGACGGTCACGCGTTACCTCAGGTGCCTTGCGGTACTCGGCCACCAATTTGGTAAAGCGGTCTGCTTCACCCTTGGCGCGAGAAACCACTTCGTCACGGTAACCATTGGCATCTTCGATGATGCGCTGGGCCTGACCACGGGCTTCAGGTACAACGCCATTGGCGTAGCTTTCTGCCTGGTTGCGGGCACGCTGCTCGTCTTCACGCGCACGGATCACGTCATCAAAGGCTTCCTGCACTTCACGCGGTGCCGCTGCGTTCTGTACGTTGACCTGAGTCACGGTGATACCGGTTTTGTACGTGTCGAGGAAACGCTGCAGGCGATCCTTGATCTCGATTGCCATCTGCTCACGGCCTTCGGTCAATACCTTGTCCATCGACGTGGAGCCCACGACGTGACGCAAGGCGCTGTCGGTGGCCTGTTGCAGGCTGACTTCCGGTTGATCAACGTTCAGCACGAAGTCGCGCAGGTTGCTGATTTTGTACTGCACGGTCAGCGGCACTTCGACGATGTTTTCGTCTTCAGTGAGCATCTGGCCCTGCTTGGTGTACGCACGCTCACGCGTCACGTTTTCCTGGTACTTCTTGTCGAAGGGCGGCAGGTAAAGGTTCAACCCCGGGCCCACGGTGTCGTTGTATTTGCCCAGACGCAGCACGACAGCCTGCTCCTGTTCATCGACAACATAAACCGCGCTGTACAGCCAGACAGCCGCCAATACGACCAGAACAATGCCGAGCAGGCCAAAACCCGCTGCCTTGCCATTCTGACCGCCGCCGCCATCACCGCCGCTACCGCCGGTGCGTTTTTTTCCACTACCGAACAACCCATTCAGGCTTTCCTGCAGCTTACGGAAGGCCTCGTCGAGATCAGGTGGTCCCTTGCGGTCGCCATTTTTAGGACGTTTTCCACCCCAGGGATCTTGATTATTCGAGTTGCCACCCGGCTCATTCCAAGCCATAGCGCTCTCCATCTGATAAAGCAAAGACGCGCCCACGGCGCGCCAACCAATGCTACAGAATGCCTACCACAGCGGCACAGCCGCTTTGCCAAGCTTTTATTGCAAAGTGTGTTCTTCGATGAAGGCTGCAGGTTCCATCCCTTCACGGCTGACCAAGCGGTTTAGCTCGGTTCGCGGCAGGCGTACATCCAGCAGACTAGCCCCTTCATCGTCATGTGCTTCTTTTTGTACCACGCCCAGTTCGAAGAACTGCGCACGCAGTCGAGCAAAACGTTGCTCCAGGCGCAAGGTGCCCACGAACAAATCACTGCCCAGCAACTCGGCAATGGCTTGCTCAAGCAACTCCAGCCCTAGCCCATCACGCGCCGACAACCAGACCCGCTGCGGCTTGCCATCGGCATCGCGCTGGATCTGCGGCTCGACCCCTTCAAGCAAATCGATTTTGTTGTAGACCTCGAGGATCGGCAAGTCCTGGGCACCAATCTCACCCAGCACGACCATCACCTGCTCGATTTGCTGCAGGCGCTCAGGCTCGTGTGCATCGATCACATGCAACAACAAATCCGAGTTGCTCGACTCTTCGAGCGTAGACCGGAAAGCTTCAACCAGCTTGTGCGGAAGATGGCGAATAAAGCCCACCGTGTCAGCCAGCACAATAGGCCCCAGGTCACCCAAGTCAAGCCGGCGCAAGGTAGGGTCGAGCGTAGCAAACAGCTGGTCGGCCGCGAACACGTCAGAGCCGGTCACCGCGTTGAACAACGTGGATTTACCCGCGTTGGTATAGCCCACCAACGACACCGTAGGAATGTCGGCGCGCTGGCGCCCTCTACGGGACTGCTCGCGTTGACTGCGGACTTTTTTCAGGCGGGCCTTGATCTGGCTCATGCGCACACGCAACAGGCGCCGGTCTGTTTCGAGCTGCGTTTCACCCGGGCCGCGGCTGCCGAGGCCGCCACCCTGACGCTCAAGGTGAGTCCAGCCACGCACAAGGCGCGTGCTCATGTGGTCAAGCTGGGCCAGTTCGACCTGCAACTTACCTTCATGGGTACGGGCGCGTTGGGCAAAAATGTCGAGAATCAGCCCGGTACGGTCCAGTACGCGACACTCGAAAACACGTTCGAGGTTACGCTCCTGGCTGGGCGTGAGGACGTGATTGAAAATCACAATATCGACCTTCTCGGCCTTGACCAGGTCGCGTAACTCCTCGACCTTGCCACTGCCAATCAGGAACTTGGCCGATGGCCGATGACGCGGCACGTTGAAAAACGCGACGGTCTCGGCGCCGGCCGATACAGCTAACTCCTGGAACTCCTGCGGATCTTCGCGCGCCTCAGGGTCCTGATCTTCCAAGTGAACGAGTATTGCCCGCTCACCACCACCGTGGCGCTCAAAGAACAAAGGAGACTCCTATCAAGCGTTACCTGGTTCAGCGTCTGCCAGATCGGTTTCGGCTGCGCTAGGCAAACGAATTGGACGGACAGGAACAACTGTCGAGATAGCGTGTTTGTAAACCATTTGGCTTACGGTGTTTTTCAGCAGAATAACGAACTGATCGAAGGATTCGATGGTTCCCTGCAGCTTGATTCCGTTGACCAAGTAGATGGAAACGCCGACCTTCTCTTTACGCAATGTATTCAAGTAAGGGTCTTGTAGCGAATGCCCTTTTGACATATGCCGCACTCCTGTAAGGATAAAAAATAGAAACTAAATTAGATGGCTGATGACGCCATACCCACTAGGATAGACGGCAATTTCCTAAGACTCAGCTCAATATGGAGACCGATTCCAGGTATTTCAAGGCTCGTGGCAGATTGCCGCAGTCCAGACTGTCCAGCCACTGTAGATTGTCCCAACTGCGTAACCAGGTGAACTGACGCTTGGCCAACTGGCGCGTAGCAATGATGCCGCGCTCCTGCATCTCAGCCGCTGTCAGCTTGCCGTCCAGGTAATCCCAGACCTGTCGATAACCCACAGCACGTATAGACGGCAACCCTGAATGCAAGTCACGTCTATTACGCAGGGCTAAGACCTCATCAATGAATCCCTGTTCCAGCATTTGCCCGAATCTTTGTGCAATTCGTTCATGCAGCACCTGACGGTTCGCCGGGGCGATGGCCAGGTGCGCGACAGTATAGGGCAATTGGCTTCGGCCCGAAGCCGCTGCTTTAGTAGATTGCTCAGATTGTTTGTGACGATGGGCGGTCATGGTCATGCCGCTCACCCGATACACCTCAAGCGCCCGCGTCAGACGCTGTGGGTCGTTGGGGTGAATGCGCGCCGCCGACTCCGGGTCGATAGCGGCCAACTGGTCGTGCAGGGCTTGCCAGCCAAGGCGTTCGGCCTCTTCCTCCAGTTGGGCGCGCACGTCCGGGTCGGCGGCCGGCATGTCGGCCAGGCCATCAATCAGCGCCTTGTAATACAACATGGTGCCGCCCACCAGCAGCGGCGTCTTGCCGCGCGCGGTGATCTCGGCCATGGCCTTGAGCGCATCCGCCCGGAAGTCGGCAGCCGAATAACTCTCGGCCGGGTCCAGAATATCGATCAGTTGATGCGGGTGCCGGGCCAGAGTCTCTTTGTCGGGCTTGGCGGTGCCGATGTCCATACCGCGATAGACCAAGGCTGAATCGACACTGATGAGCTCACACGGCAAGACCTTGCTCAGCTCAATAGCCAGGTCGGTTTTACCGGCTGCGGTCGGCCCCATCAAAAAGATTGCCGGGGGTAAAGCATTGGAACCTGTCATCAGCGACCGCGCAAAAAGAGTTTGTCCAAGTCGTCCAGGCCCATTTGGGTCCAGGTCGGGCGACCATGATTGCATTGACCGCTGCGCTCGGTATTTTCCATGTCGCGCAGCAAGCCGTTCATTTCCGGGATCGCCAGACGACGGTTGGCCCGGATTGCGCCATGACAGGCCATGGTGCCAAGCAATTCGTTGAGGTGGGCCTGAATCCGGTCACTGGTGCCATATTCCATCAAGTCAGCCAGCACGTCGTGCACCAGACGCTGGGCTTCAGCCTGTTTGAGCAAGGCCGGGATTTGGCGAATGGCCAGGGTTTCCGGCCCAAGGCGCTGCAGCTCAAAGCCCAGGCGGCGAAACCAGTCGGCGTGTTCTTCGGCACAATCCGCTTCACGCTGACTGACGGCGATGGATTCGGGCACCAGCAGCGGCTGACCACTGAGGCCTTCACTGGCCATGGCGATTTTCAAGCGTTCATACATGATGCGTTCATGGGCCGCGTGCATATCCACCAGCACCAACCCTTGAGCGTTTTCCGCGAGGATATAAATGCCTTTAAGCTGCGCCAGCGCAAAGCCCAGCGGAGGAATATCACCCTGCCCGTCCGGCAGCGGCGCGGCACCGGCCTCGGGCAAAGGCGCAAAAAAAGCCTGATAGGCGTTTCGGGCCTCGGCCGTCGAGACGGAGGGGGTCGAAGACGGCGGGCGGTACTGGGCCTGATAACCCGCGCCAGCCCCTGAGCCCGGCACATGTGCAGCAGGCGCGGCTTGCGGCTGTTCCAACACGTGAGCCGCCAGACGCATTTCGCCCTGAGGGCCAAACTCGCCGGCATCCAGCCCCGTAGGGCGCTCTGCCCCCGGCATCGGCGCAGGCGCGGCCAGTTGGTCTTCAGGGCGCACATCGCCCAGGGCGCGATGCAAGGTGCCGTACAAAAAGTCGTGCACCATGCGCCCGTCCCGGAACCGCACTTCGTGTTTGGTCGGGTGTACGTTGACGTCGACCACTGCCGGGTCCACCTCAAAAAACAGTACAAACGTGGGGTGACGGCCGTTAAACAGCACATCGCGGTACGCCTGGCGCACGGCGTGAGCCACCAGTTTGTCGCGCACCGCCCGGCCATTCACATAGAAATACTGCAAATCGGCCTGGCTGCGCGAAAACGTCGGCAAACCGACCCAGCCCCACAGGTGCAGGCCGTTGCGTTCCACTTCAATCGGCAGTGCCTGCTCCAGAAACGCCGAGCCACACACTGCCGCCACACGCCGGGCACGGGCGGTGTCGTCACGCGCCTCATGCAGGTTGAGGATGGACTTGCCGTTGTGGCGCAAGTTGAACGCCACATCAAAGCGCGCCAGCGCCAGGCGCTTGATCACTTCTTGCAGGTGATCGAATTCGGTTTTTTCGGTTTTAAGGAATTTGCGCCGCGCCGGCGTGTTGAAAAACAGGTCGCGCACTTCAACCGAGGTGCCCACTGGATGCGCCGCTGGCTGAACCCGCGGGGCCATGTCACGACCCTCCGTTTCGACCTGCCAGGCCTGATCCGCCCCCCGGGTGCGTGACGTCAGGGTCAACCGGGCCACGGAACTGATCGAAGCCAGGGCCTCGCCGCGAAACCCCAGGCTCATCACCCGCTCAAGGTCTTCCAGGTCGCGAATTTTACTGGTGGCGTGACGCGCCAGCGCCAACGGCAAGTCGTCACTGGAAATACCACTGCCGTCGTCACGCACCCGCAGCAGCTTGATCCCGGCCTGCTCCACGTCCACGTCAATGCGCTTGGCACCCGAGTCGAGGCTGTTTTCCAGTAGCTCTTTAATCACCGAGGCCGGCCGTTCAACCACCTCGCCTGCTGCAATCTGGTTAGCCAGGCGCGGGCTGAGCAGTTCAATGCGCGCGCTGTTGCTCAGGCTCTCGTCGCTCATCATTGCGCCGCCAGGGTAGTGGCCGGGATATGCAGGCCTTGACCGACTTTCAACTCATCGGTTTTCAGATTATTGCTGGAGCGCAACGCCGCCACACCCACTTGATAACGCACAGCGATCATTGCCAGGGTTTCGCCGGGGCGCACCGTGTGTTCACGGGCACCCTGGGCAATTTTACCGGTGTCACGCAACCAGGCAATGTAAGTGCCCGGCGGTGGGTTTTGCTGGAAGAACTGATGCACGCCGCTGCTGATCGACCGCGCCAGCGCTTGCTGGTGGCTGGAAGAAGACAATTTGCTGGCTTCATTCGCATTCGAAATGAACCCCGTTTCGACGAGGATCGATGGAATATCCGGCGACTTGAGCACCATAAACCCAGCCTGCTCCACGCGTTGCTTGTGCAACGGCGTCACGCGACCAATATTGCTCAAGACTTTTTGACCGACATTGAGGCTGGAGGTCAGCGAGGCCGTCATCGACAGGTCAAGCAACACACCGGCCAGCATCCTGTCTTTGTCATCAAGGCTGACGTTGCCGGCCCCGCCGATCAAGTCAGAGCGGTTTTCACTGTCTGCCAGCCAGCGCGCTGTTTCAGACGTTGCGCCACGGTCAGACAAGGCAAACACCGACGCCCCAAAGGCCGCCTTGGAAGGCGCGGCATCAGCATGGATCGACACAAACAGGTCAGCCCCTTTCTTACGGGCGATCTCGGTACGCCCGCGCAACGGAATAAAGTAGTCGCCGGTGCGCGTCAGCTCAGCGCGAAAGCCCTTGATGCCGTTGATCTGGCGCTGCAATTCTTTGGCAATCGCCAATACCACGTCTTTTTCACGCTGGCCTGCCGAGCCCGATGCGCCCGGGTCTTCGCCACCATGCCCGGCGTCGATCACCACCACAATGGTGCGTTTACCGCTGGGGATCGGCGGCAGTTTGATTTCCGGTTGTGCCGGCGTCACTGGCACCACCGGCACTTTGGCCACATTCGTGGCTGGCAGGCTTGGCGTAAGGTCGGCCCCCTGGTCGTACAGGTCAACGACCAGCCGATTACCGTATTGAGCGTTCGGTGCCAGGGTGAAGCTCTTGGGGGTAACGGCCTTTTTCAGGTCAATCACCACCCGCAAATCGGTCGGGGTGCGTTGCGCCGAGCGCATGCTGTTGATGGGTGTATTGGCGGTTTGCACGTTCAACGGACCCGCGAGGGTCGCGCCGTTGATATCAATCACCAGACGGTCTGGCGCGGTCAGCGTGAACACGCTGTGCTGAACAGGACCTGTGAGGTCAAATACCAGCCGGGTATTGTCCGGGGCACGCCACAAACGCACGCTTTTCACCTGGGTCGCGGCCACGGCATTTATCGCCATGACACTGAGCAACAGACCAACGACACTCACTAACGCGCGAAAGCGCATACCAAACCCCATCATTATTTGTATTCCGGTGCCAAGGCGGCACACCAAAACTCGCCACGTGAACCTTGGAACGCCAGCGTCAGCAAACGCCCGGTGTTGTGCGGGGTAATGGTAATGGTCAGGTCAGGCTTTGGCAAAAAACCTGCACCTTTATCGGGCCACTCAATCAAGCATAGAGCGTCATCCTCGAAATAGTCGCGAATGCCCATGTATTCCAACTCTTCAGGGTCTACCAGGCGATACAGGTCGAAGTGAAACACCCGCATAGCACCGATTTCATAGGGTTCCACCAGCGTAAACGTCGGGCTTTTGACCGCGCCGGTGTGCCCAAGGCCGCGAATCAGGCCACGCGACAGGGTGGTTTTGCCCATCCCCAGGTCGCCATCAAGAAAGATCAAGCCGTGCCCCTGAGTGATACGCCCCAAACGCGCACCAAACTCAGTCATCGCGGCCTCGTCGGCCAATTGCAGTGTTATTTCGTGCACGGTGCGTGTTCCTCCAACAACTGACGAATGGCTGGAATCAAATCACTGGCCGCCAGCCCACGGCCCAATTGTCCTTGTTGCTCCCCGGCGCGGGCGTGTAGCCACACCGCCAGGCTGGCGGCGTCGAAAGCGCTCATGCCTTGCGCCAACAGCGCGCCAATCACGCCGGCCAACACATCCCCCAGCCCGGCGGTGGCCATTGCCGGGTGCCCGTCGTTGCAGACGGCCAACTGGCCATCCAGCCCTGCAATCAGGCTGCCCGCCCCTTTAAGGACGCACACCGCTGAGTATTTTTTAACCAGCGCCCGTGCCGCCGCCGGGCGGTCGGCTTGTACCTGGGCGGTTGTGATGCCCAGTAAACGGGCCGCTTCGCCGGGATGCGGTGTTATTACCGCGCCGGGGGCCAGCCCATAGCCTGCGTTAGACAGCAAATTCAACGCATCGGCATCCCACACCTGCGGTAATTTTACGTGGGCCGCCGCCGACAACAGGCTGCGCCCCCATGGAGCTTGCCCCAGGCCCGGCCCAATCACCAACACCGATGCTTGCGCCAGCACACCCATCAGTTGATTGGCGGAAGAAACACCCAAGGCCATCACTTCCGGCAAGCGCGCCAACGCGGCGGGCACATGCTCGGGCCGCGTCGCCAGCGACACCAGGCCAGCACCGCAGCGCAGCGCGGCCTGGGCGCAAAGGGTGATGGAGCCACCGAGACCCCGGTCACCGCCCACCAGCAGGACGTGCCCGAACTGGCCTTTATGGGCCTCAGGCGAGCGCGCGGGCAAGCGCGCCAAGGTATCAGCGTGCAACACCTGGGGCGGGGAAAACGGGTGATTGGTCTGCGGCATGCGTGTCGGGCTCCGATGTCTGGCAGAATTATACGCATCTCAGCCCCGGTTTCTGTTGCCTCATGCCTGCTATTACTGTCGACCTCCCCACACTCGCGAACACCATCAAGCAATGGGGCCGCGAATTGGGCTTTCAACACGTCGCCATTGCCGGCCTTGACCTGGGTGAACACGAACAGCATCTGGAGCGCTGGCTGGCAGCTGGCTATCACGGTGACATGGCGTACATGGGGGCTCATGGCAGCAAGCGCGCGCACCCCGAAGAGCTGGTACCCGGTACCTTGCGCGTGGTGTCGTTGCGCATGGACTACCTGCCCGGCGATACGCACATGGCGCAATTGCTGGCCCAGCCCGAAAAAGCCTACGTTTCGCGTTACGCCCTGGGCCGCGACTACCACAAGCTGATCCGCAAGCGCGTGCAACAACTGGCTGACCGTATTCAAGCCGAAATCGGCCCGTTCGGCTTTCGCGCCTTTGTCGACAGCGCCCCGGTGCTGGAAAAGGCCATCGCGCAAAAGGCCGGCCTGGGCTGGATTGGTAAAAATACCCTGGTGCTTAACCGCAAGGCAGGCAGTTACTTCTTTTTAAGCGAATTGTTTGTGGATATAGCGCTGCCTGAAGACCCGCCCCACGAAACCGAACACTGCGGGCGCTGCACCGCCTGCCTGGACATTTGCCCCACCCAAGCGTTTGTGGGGCCGTATGTGCTGGATGCGCGACGGTGCATTTCGTACCTGACCATCGAATTGAAAACCGCGATTCCTGAGGAGTTGCGCTCAATGATGGGCAACCGGGTGTTTGGCTGCGATGACTGCCAGATCGTCTGCCCGTGGAACCGGTTCGCCCGCACCACGGCAGAAGGCGACTTCAAGCCCCGGCACAACCTGGACAACGCCGAACTGGCCGAGTTGTTTATGTGGGACGAAGACAAATTCTTAAGCAGCACTGAAGGCTCACCGTTGCGCCGGGCGGGTTATGAGCGCTGGCTGCGCAACCTGGCGGTGGGGTTGGGCAATGCACCGTCCAGCATTCCGGTGCTGGAAGCGTTGAAAGCCCGGCGCGAATACCCCTCAGCGTTGGTGCAAGAGCATGTGGAGTGGGCGCTTAAGCAGCATGCTGAGCGGGCAGCGGGGTAAACCCTGCGAGCCTCGCTGGGGGTACTTTTCCCACACAATTCGCAACGCCTGCACCGGCGTCGTCGCTTTCAATTGCAGGACCTTTCCTAGAGAATCCAACCCGCCTTGTGGCGCTGGAACGGCGCGGATAGTCTCGCCGGGTCACTGATTTCAGTGACCGGTTTTGACAGACCGTCTGATCTCGCATGACCACTCTTGTGTTATGGCGGCCATGTGCGGGGCATCTTCGGGTGCGCCGAGTTTGCGAGACTCCTCGGTCTGTCAACCCGCGCATAGCTGCCACCCTCTTCGATTGACAGCGGACGGGTGACAGCTCCAACGCCTGGAGTCTTTCGCATGAACAAGATCGTCCCCGACCCACCCCTCGACACCCTCCACACCCGCGCCCATCGTGGCACGCGGCTGTTCACCATCCACCCTGGCATGGCAGCGCGAGACGCGCTGGCGCACGTGTCGCTGCTGCTAAAAGGCGCGGAATTAAACGCCGACGACATCAGCGGCCACCTTTCAGGGCTTGAAGCCGAGCAACTGTGGCACGTGATTCACAACATGGAGATGGCACGCGGCCTGGTGGATTCGCTGCTGGCCGATTAATGCTCGTCGTTGTACACGAACTTGGGCATTTCCCAGTTAAAACGAATCGCCAGCAAGCGCAACAGCAACCCACCGAACAAGGTGACGAAGATCGCCTGTTCGTTGGGCATGTTCAGGTACGTGCACAGCAAGAAGCACCACGCGGCCGCAAATGACACACTGGCATACAGTTCACGGCGGAAGATCAACGGGATGTCGTTGCAGAAGATGTCCCGCAGGATGCCGCCGAACACGCCGGTAATCACCCCGCTGACCGACGCCACCAGCATGCCCTGCCCCATTTCCAGGGCGGTCATGCAACCGATCAGGGTAAACGCCACCAGGCCCAGCGCATCGAGCACCAGAAACAGCGAGCGCAAATGGCGCATCAAGGGCGCAATAAAAATCGTCACCAACGCGGCAAAACTGGTGAGCACCAGGTATTCCGGGTGTTTGACCCAAGTAAGCGGGTAGTGGCCCAGCAGCACATCGCGCACCGAGCCTCCGCCCAGCGCGGTCACGCAAGCAATCAGCACCACGCCAAACCAGTCCATACCCCGACGCCCGGCAGACAGTGCACCGGTCATGGCTTCAGCCGTAATGGCAACTAAATAGAGCATCAACAACATGGCGGCGATCCTTGCAAGAAGGCGCGCAGTCTACTCAGTTGGCCTGAGCACCAAAAGGGCCCCCCCCTGCAGGCGCGAGCTTTTCATCTGCAAAGGCTCGCGAACAAACAGGTGCGTACCCCAAGGGACAAAAAACACACTCCACCTGTAGGAGCGAGCTTGCTCGCGATCTTTTGACCTTCAAAGGCTCGCGCCTACACACAGCAAACAACCGTGCTTAGAACTTGATGAAGTGTTTACGGTAGTGCTGCAACTCGGCAATGGACTCGCGGATGTCGTCCAGCGCCAGGTGAGTGCCCTTCTTCACCAAGGTATCGCGCACCTCCGGTGCCCAGCGCGCAACCAGTTCCTTGAGCGTGGACACATCCAGGTTGCGGTAATGGAAGTAGCTTTCCAGCGCTTTCATGTGGGTGTACAGGAAGCGACGGTCCTGGCAGATGCTGTTGCCGCAGATCGGTGATTTGCCTTTGGGCACCCATTGTTCAAGAAAGGCCAGGGTCTGCGCTTCGGCCTCGGCCATGCTGGTGGTGCTGTCCTTGACCCGCTGGGTCAGGCCACTGCCGCCGTGGGTGCGGGTGTTCCACTCGTCCATACGCGCCAGCACGTCGTCGCTGTGGTGAATGGCAATCACCGGGCCTTCGGCCAATGTATTGAGGTTACTGTCGGTGACGATGGTGGCCATTTCGATAATGACATCGTTGTCGGGGTCCAGACCGGTCATTTCCAGGTCGATCCAAATCAGGTTCTGCGCGTTTTGCATAATGGCCTCCAGTGCTTAGTCGCGCAGTTTAGCTTAGGCCTGCAACCCTCGTGCTAAACTCGCCTGCGTTTTACCCCTCTTATCGTTTTATCAACACGGAACACCCATGGCCAAACGCCAGCTCAATCGCCGCCAAAACTGGCGCATCGAAAAGATCCAGGGCGAGCGCGCCGCACGCGCCGCCAAACGCGAATCCAGTGCCATCGAAGCGCTTGAGGGCGGCGACCTGGGCCCCGAGCAACTCGGGCTGGTGATCGCGCACTTCGGTGTGCAGGTCGAAGTCGAGGCTCAAGAAGGCGAGCTCAAGGGCCAGCTGTTCCGCTGCCACTTGCGCGCCAACCTGCCCGCACTGGTCACGGGCGACACCGTAGTGTGGCGTGCGGGCAACCAGGGTATCGGCGTGATCGTCGCCCAGTTGCCGCGCAAGACCGAGCTGTGCCGCCCCGACAGCCGTGGCCAGCTCAAGCCGGTAGCGGCCAACGTCGACATGATCGTGATTGTGTTCGCGCCCATGCCCGAGCCCCACGCCAACCTCATCGACCGTTATTTGGTGGCCGCCGAGCACGCCGGGATTCGCCCGCTGTTGTTGCTCAACAAGGCCGACCTGATCGACGATGAAAACGCGCCGGCGTTGAATGCTCTACTGGGTGTGTACCGCCAGTTGGGTTACCCGGTGCTGGAAGTCTCGGCCCATCACGGCGACGGCATGCAGCAGTTGCAAGCCAAGCTGGACGGTCATATCAGCGTCTTTGTGGGCCAGTCGGGCGTGGGCAAGTCGTCGCTGGTCAACAGCTTGCTGCCCGAGGTCAACCTGCGCGTAGGCCCGCTGTCCGAAATTTCGGGCCAGGGCACGCACACCACCACCACCGCGCGGCTGTTCCACTTCCCGGGCGGCGGCGAACTGATCGACTCGCCGGGTATTCGTGAGTTTGGCCTGGGCCACGTCAGCCGCAGCGATGTGGAAGCGGGCTTTATCGAGTTCAACGACTTGATCGGCCGCTGCCGCTTCCGCGACTGCAAGCACGACCGCGAACCGGGCTGTGCCTTGCTGATGGCACTGGACGATGGCCGCGTGCAGCAACAGCGCATGAACAGCTATCGCTCCATCATCGCCAGCCTGCCTGAATCGAGCTACTAAAACCGCAGAACGTGTAGGAACGTCGTGCTTTGGCTAGCCGCGACACCGCCACGGAGCAAGGCCTATGTGGCCAATATGGCAAAACCTGTAGGAGCGAGCTTGCTCGCGATCTTTTGACCTTTAAAAGATCGCGAGCAAGCTCGCTCCTACGGATCACGGGGCCTTGTCGTCGAACAGGTTGAGCTTCTGGCGCTCTTCATGCATCGGCATGGGTTGTTGGTCGGGCGGCAAGGTGATCGGGTCATTCAGTACGTTGGGCACTTGCTCAGGTGTGACAGCTTCCGCGCCCTGCTCGCCCTCGATCTCTTGTTGCGCCTTTTTGGTCAGCACCACAATGTCGATACGACGGTTGACCGGGTCGGTCGGGTGAGCCTTGTCAAAAAGCACTGACGACGCATACCCCACCACCCGCGCCACCTGGCGCTCCGGGTAGCTTCCGCCCAAGAGCGCGCGGCGCGCAGCATTGGCGCGGTTGGCCGACAATTCCCAGTTACCGAAATCCCCCGTGCCCACATACGGCGTCGCATCGGTGTGGCCGCTGATGCTGATTTTGTTGGGCACAGCTTTAATGGTGTCGGCCATCGCCAGCAAAATATCTTCAAAGTACGGCTTGAGCCGCGCGCTGCCCACGTCAAACATCGGCCGGTTCGCCGCGTCCATGATCTGAATGCGCAGGCCGTCCGGGGTGATTTCAAACAGCAATTGATCCTTGAACTTGCGTAACTGCTGGTTCTCTTCAACTTTGTTCTGCAGCTCTTGCAGCAACAACTCCAGGCGCTCTTTCTCGACCTGCTCGGCCAGGCTTTCCACCTGATCGGCGTCGATCTTGATTTTGTCGGGCTGGGGTTGCAGTTTTTCTTCGGGGTTGAGGGTGTTGTCCGGTGCCAATGCAGGCGTACCGCCCAGGTCGATGATGTACGGCGTACCACTTTCGGAAAACCCGATCGGGTCTTTGAAGTAACCGCCGATGGCAATTTTCTGGTCCGGGGTGGCGGCGGTCATGAGCCACAACACCAGAAAGAACGCCATCATTGCCGTGGCGAAGTCCGCAAAGGCGATCTTCCAGGCACCACCGTGATGGCCTGCGGCATAGCGCTTGACGCGCTTGATGATGATGGGCTGGTTGTTTTCCATCACTCAGCGCCCGCGAACCACTTGTTCCAGCTCGGAAAAGCTAGGCCGGTGCTTGGGGTAAAGCACTTTGCGGCCAAACTCGACGGCCAGCGAAGGCGGCATGCCCGAGGCCGACGCCACCAGCGATGCCTTGATCGACTCATACACGTTGAGTTCTTCTTTGGCATCGTGAGCCAACGACGTGGCCAGCGGGCCAAAGAAACCATAGGCGGCCAAAATACCAAAGAAGGTGCCCACCAGCGCCGCCCCTACGTGCATGCCGATGGCCGATTGGTCGCCCTCGCCCAACGACGCCATGGTCACTACGATGCCCAGCACTGCCGCCACAATACCGAAGCCCGGCATGCCGTCGGCAATGCCGGTGATCGCGTGGGAGGGATGTTCCAACTCTTCCTTGAGGTTGAACAGCTCCATGTCAAAGAGCCCTTCCAGTTCATGGGGGGCCATGTTGCCCGACGACATGATGCGCAGGTAATCGCAGATAAAGGCCGTCATGCCTTCATCTTTAAGGACGGTGGGGTACTTGGCGAAAATCGGGCTCGCGGCGGCGTCCTCAATGTCGCTTTCGATGGCCATCATGCCTTCGCGCCGACTCTTGTTGAGGATCTCATACACCAGGCCCAGCACTTCCAGGTAGAACGCATGGGTGAAACGTGATCCGAACATGCTCAGTGATTTTTTGATCACGTGCTTGGTCATGTAACCGGGGTTCGCTTGCAGGAACGCACCAAACGCCGCCCCACCAATGATCATGACCTCAAAAGGCTGAATCAACGCGCCAATTTTGCCGTGGGAAAGGACGTATCCGCCGAGCACACTCGCGAACACGACGATGATGCCGATAATTTTTGCCATAGCGATAAGGGTACTTACTGAGTCGGGTTCAAGAGCGTATTCCAGCACGAGTGAAACTCTTCTTCTCCTTATCGGCAAATGTGCGCCAGACTATAGCCTGAAACACAAAAAGCCATTCGCCCCTTTCGGGCGTGTACACACTTGATGATGACCGCGCGCCCATCATGGCTATAGAAATGACCACATCGGCCCCGACGCCCTCCTCACTCGACGCCTGGGTCAGTTGCCTGGATGCCGTGCAGTTGCCGATCCCTTTGCACAGCCATACGCAGGTGTGCAAGGCCATCAACGACAGCCGCCGTTCATTGCGTGACATTGCCGAGGTGATGCAGGGCAGCCCCGCGCTGGCGCTGAGCCTGATCCGCGAAGCCAACCAACACCGGCAAAGCAGCTTGAGCGAACCGGCCGAAAGCCTGGAGGTGGCAATCAGCCGCCTCGGCCTGGCCCGTACGAAAGAAGTATTAGAGCAACTGCCAGCGCTGCCCGTGGAGAACCTGCCGCTGGCGTACCGGCAAATCCAGCTCATCAGCCAGCACGCCGCGCAGCAAGCCATCGGCCTGTTCGGCACCCGCCTGGCGCGGCTCTGGAGTGAGCTTTACTGGGGCAGCCTGCTCTTTCTCTCGCCGTTATGGGCCATGGCGCTGGCCTACCCCAAGAAGCTCGAAGAATGGGAGCTGCGGGTCATTCACCAGAACGAATGTGCCCGCCGGGTAGAACTGGCCCTGTTCGGGGTACGGCTGTTCGATATTTGCCGGGTACTGGCTGAACAATGGCATTTACCGGGCTGGGTGCTCCAGGGCCTGACCCTGATTACCGAGGAGCAACACACGCTGGCTCGCGCGCTGCACATCGCCCGCGACTACGCCCACCCGCTGCACCAGCAACAGCGACTGGACGCGGACCCAGCCTTGCGCCGCTGGCTGAACCATCCGGCGAACAGCGTGTTGCTCGCCAACGGCCTGGCACTGTCAGCCCACGGCGCGTGGAACACCGCCCACACGCTGCGCTGGCACTACCTCACAAGCCTGTACCTGCAGCTACCGCTCGATGAACTCCAGCAGCTTGTGCACCAGAATGCCGCGAGCAGCGCGCGCTACCACGCCATGCCCGACTTGTGGCACCCGGCCGAAGCGATGCTGTGGCCGTGGAATATGCGCCGCGTCAAACAGCTCACCTCTGCGGTCCCGCCGCCGTCCGCACAAGCCCTGGCCGAGTGGCGTAAACACTGCGCGCAGTTGTTGGCTGAACCCAGCGCCTTTACCAACCCCATGCACCTGACCACCTGCGCCCGCGAGGCGCTGCTGGCATGCGGCATGCGCCGGGTAATGGTGCTGATGGCCGATAACACCGCCACCTTCCTGCGCGTGTTTCAAATCGCCGGGTTGCCCAAGGCCAGCTTTGACCTGAAGTTGACTGTGAGTGACAGCACCGCCTTGCAGCGCCTGATGACGCAACCAGCACAAGTGCGCCTGACCCCCGAAAACAATGCCGTGATTTCGGCCGTCTTGCCCCACGCCCTGCGCAGCCTTTTCCCCGGGGAACACCTGCTGCTACGCTCGCTGGGCAGTAAAGGCCGCGTGGTGATGCTGTTGCTGGCCGACCAGGGCGGCGGGCCGTTTTCGCCGACCAGCGTGCAAGCGTTCGGCAAGACAGCACAGTGCATCGAAAAAGCCCTGACTACCTTTACCTCTCGCGGGCGCTAACGCTTGCGCTACAATCTGCCCCTTTTCTGCTCTGGAGACCTCACATGCCTGACTTCTCTGGCTTGGCGCTGGTGATTGAACCCCGCGAGCTGCATGCCCGCCTGGATGCGCCCAACCTGATCGTGGTCGACCTGACCAGTGCAACTCGCTACGAAGCCGGGCATCTACCGGGGGCTCGCTTTGTCGACCCCAAGCGCACCCAGTGGGGCCAGCCACCGGCCCCGGGCCTGCTGCCGGGTACGGCCGCATTAGAAGCCCTGTTTGCTGAGCTGGGCCACACTGCGGACTCGGTCTACGTGGTGTATGACGACGAAGGCGGCGGCTGGGCCGGCCGGTTTATCTGGCTGCTGGATGTGATCGGCCACAAGGCTTACCACTACGTGGACGGCGGGCTGCTCGCCTGGCAAGCCGATGGCTTTGAAGTGTCCACCGTTGCGCCTCCCACGGTGGAGGGCTCCGTGCGCCTGACCTTGCACGACGAGCCCACGGCCACCCGCGAATATGTGCAGAGCCGCTTGGGGGCCGACGACCTGGCGATCTGGGATGCCCGCAGCCCGGCCGAATACGCCGGGGAAAAAGTATTGGCGGCCAAGGGCGGGCATATTCCTGGCGCGAAGAATTTCGAATGGACCGCCGGCATGGATAAAAACCGCCACCTGCGTATCCGCACTGACATGGCCCAGGTCCTTGAAGAGCTGGGTATCACGCCGGACAAAGAAGTGATTACTCATTGCCAGACCCATCACCGTTCTGGCTTCACCTATCTCGTGGCTAAAGCGCTCGGTTACCCGCGCGTCAAAGGCTATGCCGGTTCCTGGGGCGAATGGGGCAACCATCCCGACACCCCCGTTGAACTGCCTGCACACCATTAAGGACCCCGAATGAAAAAGCGTTTATTCCTCCTCAGCCAGTACCTGCTGCCGCACCACCTGCTGTCGCGTTTGGCTGGCTGCGTTGCCGAGTGCCGCGTGCGCTGGTTTAAAAATGCGTTCACCACCTGGTTCGTCAAGCGTTACCAAGTGGACATGTCCCAGGCCCTGGTTGAAGACGTCACGGCGTACGAACACTTCAACGCCTTCTTCACCCGCGCCCTGAAAGAAGGCGCTCGCCCACTGGACCCAACCCCGGGTGCGGTACTGTGCCCGGCCGACGGCGCTGTCAGCCAGCTCGGGCCGATTGAGCACGGGCGCGTGTTCCAGGCCAAGGGCCACAGCTACAGCGTGCTGGAATTGGTGGGCGGCAACCCGGCCGTGGCGGCACAGTTCATGGGCGGAGACTTCGCCACCATTTACCTGTCACCCAAGGACTACCACCGCGTGCACATGCCGCTGGCCGGCACCCTGCGCGAAATGATTTACGTACCGGGCCGCCTGTTTTCAGTCAACCAGACCACGGCCGAAAACGTGCCGGAACTGTTTGCTCGCAACGAGCGCGCGGTGTGTATTTTTGATACCGAACGCGGCCCGATGGCCGTGGTATTGGTGGGGGCCATGATCGTGGCGTCGATTGAAACCGTGTTTGCCGGGTTGGTGACACCGCCCAAGCGCGAGCTGAAAACATTCCGCTACGACGAAGCAGCCCGCGCGCCGATCCACCTGGAGAAAGGGGCCGAACTGGGTCGCTTCAAACTGGGTTCAACGGCCATCGTGTTGTTTGGACCTGAACAGGTCAAATGGGCACACAGCCTGACGGCAGGCTCACCCGTGATGATGGGCGAGAAACTCGGCGAGTAACGCCTTTGCCTGTGTAGCAGCCGATTGCTCGCAATCTTTTGATGGTTAAAAGATCGCGAGCAAGCTCGCGCCTACACAGGTTCTCCAGGCGTCAGGCCTGGCCGTTACGGTCGCGCTGCCCCAGCAGGTACAGCACGCCGTCCAGGCCCAATGTCGAAATCGCGTACTTGGCCGATTTCTTCACCAGCGGTTTGGCGCGGAACGCCACGCCCAGCCCGGCAATTTCCAGCATCTTCAGGTCATTGGCACCATCACCGACCGCAATGGTCTGGTCGAGGGTAAGGCCTTCCTTGAGCGCCAGCTCACGCAACAAGTCCGCCTTGCGCTGTGCATCCACGATCGGCTCAACCGCAACGCCGGTGACTTTGCCGTCGACCACTTCCAGCTCGTTGGCAAACACATAGTCGATGCCCAGTTTCGCCTGCAACTGCTTGGCAAAATAGGTGAAACCGCCCGACAAAATGGCCGTTTTATAGCCCAGGCGTTTGAGCTCAGCGAACAGCACTTCAGCGCCTTCGGTCAGGCGCAGTGACGCACCAATGGCATCCAGCACGCTCACGTCCAGGCCTTTGAGCAGCGCCAGGCGCTCTTTGAAGCTGGCCTTGAAATCCAGCTCGCCGGCCATCGCCCGCTCGGTGATTTCAGACACCTGGTCACCCACGCCCGCCGCCTTGGCCAGTTCGTCGATAACTTCGGCTTCGATCAGCGTGGAGTCCATGTCGAACACCGCCAGACGGCGATGGCGGCGGAACAGGGTTTCTTCCTGAAGGGCGATGTCGACCTTGAGCGCTTGCGACAGGTCGAAGAGGTCAGCGCGCAAGGCTTCGATATCGGCCGCCTCGCCCGTGATGCGCAACTCGATGCAGCTTTTGCTCAGGTGAGTGGGCGCATCCAGCGGCACACGGCCCGACAGGCGATCGGTCTGCTCAATGTTCAAACCGTGCTGACTGATGGTTGACGTCACCCCCAGCAGCTCTTGCGCAGTGACCTGGCGGCTCATCAGCGTAACCACGTGGCGCTTCTGGCTCTGATCGCTCACCCAGGCCGTGTAATGCTCTTCGGTGATGGGGTCAAAACGCAGTTGCAATCCTTCTTGGGCGATCAACGGCTGAAGGTCTTTGAGCACCGCCGAGACCTGATCGGCCTGGGACATTTCAACCAGAAAGCCCAACGACAAAACGCCATGGATGACGGCCTGACCGATGTCGAGAATAGTCACACCATTGGTGGCCAATACACCGGTAATGGCCGCCGTGAGACCTGGACGGTCTTCACCTGTGATGTTTATCAGGACGATTTCGCGCAAGGCACACCCCCATTCGCTGAAAAAAAACGCATTCTACCCACTTTCAGTGACCATCGGGCATCGCCAAGGCTTTGCCGCCTCAGGGCTGCTCGCTATACTGCGCTCCAACTTAACGGACTAAGAGCCGCGCTCAGTGAACCGGCCAATGCCTGTCAAAAACGATAACTTCTTCCTGCTGATCTTCCGGGCCCTGCGCGATCGTCGCGTTCCGATTGCGCTGCGTATTGCCACTCACAACGTGATCCTGGTCGCTCTGGCGCTGGTAATTTACGCCGGGGTCATGGGCTTGCAATTCAAGCAGGCCATGCATGAGCAGGCCGATGCGCTGGGTCAAAGCCTGACCACACAAACCGCCACCTCGGCGACTGAGTTGCTGGTGTCCAACGACATTCTCAGCCTCAATGTGTTGCTCAACAACCTGACCAAAAACCCGCTGGTGGCCCATGCAGCCATTTATAGCGTGGACAACCGCATCCTCGCCGAAGCCGGCCAGCGCCCCAAGAACAGCCTGCTGGGTGAAGCCGAGGGCGTGTACCAGACCAAAATCACCTTCCAGGACGTGACCGCCGGGCACCTGCGCATCAGCCTGGACATGAACCAGTTCGACCAGCCCATGACCATCAGCTTGCAGAGCATGGGCATTTTGGCCGCTATTTTGTTGGCCTTGGCGCTGGCCCTGAGCCTGCGCCTGGGCCGTCACATCACTACGCCCCTGCTGCAACTGCGCGTGTGGCTGCGCGAGCCGGACCCGTACACCCCGGCCATTACTCGCCAGGATGAAATCGGTGACTTGGCGCGCCAGCTTCATAACCGTCTGGCCCCCCCCGCGCCGGAGCCTGAGCCGGAACCCGAGCCGGATGACGAAGCCGAAGACGAAGACGACGAGCCGGCTTTCGAAGTGCGTAACCTGCGCGACCCTGATTTTGACGAAACACCGCCCGCCCCGGCCCCCAAAGCTGCGCCGCGCCAAGTGATCAGCGCGCAAGAAGACGACAACGAAGAAGACCCGTTTGCGGACCTGCGCGATACCGGCACGGCTATCGCCACCTCAACACCGCAGGCCAAGCCGCAGCCCGCCGTTTCTGCTACACCGCAACCGAGTGCCGTACTCGCCGTACAGCTAGGTGCGCAGGAACAGTTGCGTCGCCTGCCACGCGCCCGCTTGACCGACTTGCTTGAACGCTACCGCGACTGCCTGGACCAGGCCGCCTCGTTGTATGACAGCGAGTTGCACACCCTGAACGATGGCAGCACGCTGATGCTGTTCCACAGCGAAACCAGCGGTGACGACTACCTGACCAACGCCATTTGCTGCGGCGAGTTGTTGCGCGCCCTGGGCCACGCCCTGCAGATCGAGGTGGCTGACAGCGGCATCACTTTGCAACTGCAGTTGGGCCTGGTGTTGGGCGAAGGCCTGAACGGCATGAGCCAGATTGACCTGCTGCTGACCGAGACGGCACAAGACGCCCTGGCGCTGTCGCAACACAGCCGCAACTTGCTGCTGGTAGAGCGCAAAATCAGCGACGACGCCCTGATTCGCCAACGTGCTCGCATTCGCCCGATCGCCAGCCCTGAGGGTGCCTGCTGCGTTGAGCGCCTGATGGAGCCTTACCCGTCAATGCTCGAACGCCAGTTGGCGCGCATGCACGAGAACCGCGCTAAAACCTGAATGGCGAACGGCAGGCGCAGCCTGTCGACGCTCGATTGCTCGCAACCTTCTGATCGTTAAAAGATCGCGAGCAAGCTCGCTCCTACAGCGAGAGGCCCTGAAGGTGCGTACCCGTTGCCCAAGCATGAGGTTGCGATGGGCGGCCCAGCGGCCTGCACCGCCACCTCGTCAGCAACGACAAGAACAAAAAATCCCGCACAAGTGCGGGATTTTTTATGCCTGAAAACGGGCTTAGAACCGGAACACTTCCATGTCGGTGCGAATCGGTGACGCCATCGGGATCTTCGGTTTATTGTCCTGTTTCGGCGCGGCCTTGGCCTCGGGTTTGCGCGGCTCAACCAGCGGCGGCTGATTGGCCAATGGCTTGACCGCCGCCGCCAATTGCTCGCTCAACTGTTGCAGCAGCAACCCTTGAGCCTTGACCTGCTCGGCCGTGCTGCCGGTATGCGGCTGCTCCAGGTGAATCATGCGGTTATCGCGCACCTGACCACGCCGGTCGAGCAAGCGCCATTGCGCATCCAGCACGGCAGGCTGTTTGATGCCCGAGTCCAGGCGCGTAATCGACAACAACACTTGCACGTCCGGGGTAAAACCCGCTGTCGCCGGGGCCAGCACCACACGCTGGCTGTCCAGACGCCAAGCCAACTGGCGTAACAGTAACTGATCGATATCGGACGACAGGCTACCCGCCCAACGACCGTCCGTAGCCGCGCTGAGGCTGCCGTCGGTTTGACGCTGCAGCAGCGTTTCGCGTTGCAGGTAATCCGCCAGGGTCACCGGGCCAAGGACCACCGCCATGCCCGCACTTTGCTTGGGCTGGCCGGGGGTGCCGCTGTCCAGTTGGTAAAGGACCGCAGGCTGATGCACGCTGCACCCCGCCAGCCCCAGCACACCGGCCAGCAGCGCAATTAAAGGAAGACGTAGAAGATTCATCATTCCATCCAGGTGACCGCCATCCGGCGCGCCACAGTGTGATTCTCGAGAAAGCTTTCGGGCAAATCGCCACTATGCGACGCCGAAAGAGCGCCACATCATCCGCGAATATCCAGCCCGACTCCAGCGCTGTAACGCCGATCTACGCGATAAAACGCAGACCGGGTAGGCTCATCCGCGCTTATTCGGGCACATCAACCAGCAACGCGTCCACGCGCTGGAAGCCACGCGGCAGTTTATTGCCACGTCGGCCACGCTCGCCTTTGTAGTGCTCCAGGTCGTCGGCCTTGAGTGACAACGTGCGCTTGCCGGCCTGCAACACCAGGGTGGCGTTATCAGGCAGCACGGCAATGGCCGTCACATACTCTTCGCGGTTGGCCACACGTTCTCCAGGTATGCCAATGATCTTGTTGCCCTTGCCTTTGCCCAGTTGCGGCAGGTCGCTGACTTTGAAAACCAACAACCGGCCTTCTGTGGTAACGGCCGCCAGCCAGTTGTGCTCGCGGTCGGCCACCGGGCGCGGCAGCATGACCTGCGCGCCTTTGGGCAGGCTCAGCAGTGCCTTGCCCGCTTTGTTCTTGGCTTGCAGGTCTTCGCCCTTGACCACAAAACCGTAGCCGGCGTCGGAGGCAATGACGTACAGCGCATCGTCATCGGGCAGCAGCACGCACTCAAAGGTCGCCCCCGGTGGCGGTGCCAAACGGCCGGTCAGGGGCTCGCCCTGGCCACGGGCCGACGGCAGGGTATGCGCCGCCACCGAGTAGCTGCGCCCGGTCGAGTCAATAAACACCGCGAATTGGTTGGAGCGGCCTGTTGCGGCCGTTTTATAGCCATCGCCGGCTTTATAGGACAAGCCCGTCGCGTCCAGGTCATGACCTTTACCGCAACGCACCCAACCCTTTTCAGACAGCACAACCGTCACTGCTTCAGTCGGCACCAGCTCGTTTTCTGACAAGGCCTTGGCTTCTGCGCGGGCCACGATGGGTGAACGACGGTCGTCGCCATAGGTTTCGGCGTCGGCCAGCAGTTCGCTGCGCACCAGTTTTTTCAGCTTGGCTTCACTGCCCAGCAAGGTTTGCAGCTTGGCTTGTTCTTTGCGCAGCGCGTCTTGCTCGTCGCGCAGCTTCATCTCTTCAAGACGGGCCAATTGGCGCAAGCGCGTGTCGAGGATGTAGTCGGCCTGGATTTCGCTCAATTCGAAACGGGCGATCAGCTGTACCTTGGGGTGTTCCTCGGTGCGAATGATGTGAATCACTTCGTCGAGGTTCAGGTAAGCGATCAACAAACCGTCCAACAGGTGCAGGCGGCGCTCGACTTTATCGAGACGGAACTGCAAGCGGCGGCGCACAGTTTGTACGCGGAATTCCAGCCACTCCACCAGCAAGGCACGCAGGTTTTTCAGCTGCGGCTTACCGTCCAGGCCGATGATGTTGATGTTGACCCGGAACGTGGACTCCAGCTCGGTCACGGCGAACAAGTGCTGCATCAACTCGTCGAGGTCGACTTTGTTGTTGCGCGGGATGATCACGATACGGCACGGGTTTTCGTGGTCAGACTCGTCACGCAGGTCGGTGACCATCGCCAGCTTGGTCGGCTTGGCCTGCATCAGCGCGGCGATTTGCTCCAGCACCTTGGCACCCGACACCTGGTGCGGCAATGCCGTCACCACAATGTCGCCGTCTTCGATGTGGTACACGGCACGCATACGCACCGAGCCGCGACCGGTCTGGTAGATCTTCAGCAGGTCGGCACGCGGGGTAATGATTTCGGCTTCAGTCGGGTAGTCCGGGCCTTGAATATGCTCGCAGAGTTGCTCGACCGTGGCCTTGGGCTCGTCGAGCAAGCGCACGCACGCCGTGGCCACTTCACGCAGGTTGTGCGGCGGCACGTCGGTGGCCATGCCCACGGCGATACCAGTGGTGCCATTGAGCAGGATGTTCGGCAAACGCGCCGGTAACACAGCAGGTTCGTCGAGGGTGCCGTCAAAGTTCGGCACCCAGTCCGCCGTGCCCTGGCCCAGTTCGCTGAGCAGCACTTCGGAATAACGCGACAAGCGCGCTTCGGTGTAACGCATGGCCGCGAATGACTTGGGATCATCCGGCGCACCCCAGTTGCCCTGGCCGTCGACCAGGGTGTAGCGGTAGCTGAACGGCTGCGCCATCAGCACCATGGCTTCGTAACAGGCCGAGTCGCCATGGGGGTGAAACTTACCGAGCACGTCACCGACGGTACGCGCCGATTTCTTGTGCTTGGAATCTGCATCCAGCCCCAATTCGCTCATGGCGTAGACAATGCGTCGCTGCACAGGCTTGAGGCCATCACCGATATGCGGCAAGGCCCGGTCCATGATCACGTACATGGAGTAGTTGAGGTAGGCCTGTTCGGTGAAGTCGGCCAGTGACCGGCGTTCTACGCCGTCCAGGCTGAGATCAAGGGAGTCGCTCATGCGGACCTCATTCAGTATGTTGACTGGCGCAACAGCATGGTGCCGTCACGCTGAGTAAATTCAAGTTGGTTCAAGGCGCTCATGCCCAGCAGCACTTGTTCGCCTTCAAGCCCGGGCGCAGCCACCGCACGCACGTCGCGCAGCACGATGGCCCCCAGTTGCAGGCGGTCGATCCGGGTGCGATAGCCCTGCGCACGGCCATTGGCGGTGCTCAGGGTGACGGGCACGCCTTTGGGCAACGCCAGTTGCCGGGCCAGGTCCAGCGGCACCGCCACATCGGTGGCCCCGGTATCGAGTAAAAATTCTACGGGCACGTTGTTGATGCGCCCGCTCGCCACAAAGTGACCCTGCACATTGCCCCGCAACGTGACTTCGATATACCCGTCGCCTTGCTGCGAGGTCACTTCCGTGTTGGGGTTTTCCTGCTTTTGCTCCCAGCGCCCGAAAAACTGGGTCGCCAGGTACAACCCCGCACACCAAGCCACGATCATCAAGACGCGCCCCGCGCCCTTGCCCGGTGCCTGAGTGCTCATGGGTTAGCGCTCCAGCCGCCCGGCGGCGCAGCAAAACGCCACACCACGGGGCGCTTCTCGCCATCGGCACGCACATGGTCGCCGTTATCGACACCGATCCATGCACCGCTGGCATCCAGGCTCAAGGCTTCGGTGTTGCCATAGGCGATGTGGTACTGGCGGGCATCGGTCAAGGCGTCGTTGGCAAACGACCAGCAGCGCTCTACTTCACCCGTGTTCAGGGTGCGACGGCACACCTGGTACGCCATTCGCTCCAGGGTGAAGAGTTTGCCCTCGAACAGCACCAGGTCAGCAAAATCCTTTTGCCGCGCCTTGACCTTGAGTTGCGGCGGCGGCGCTTGCAGGCCACCTTCACTCATCAGCACGCAGCCACCTTCGCAGTCCCACACGCGCTGTTTTTTGCGCACGGTCAGCAAACCACGGCGTTCACGCTCGGCCGCCAACCAGATCTGATTGCCCTGCGGGTTGACCGCAATGCCTTCAAACAAGGCGTTGAAGTGAAGCAACATGCCGCTGGCGCGCGCCTGGCGTACCAGCGCCGGGTCAATTTTCAGCCAGGACGGTGAGCCCAGCGGCGGTACCAGCAGCACCGCTGCATGGGCTTCGCTGACCACGTAGCGATTGCCCGCGTCATCACAACTGATGCCTTCGAAATCCAGATCCCCGCCGCGCAAGGGGGCAATGGCTTTGCCCATCATGCGCACCCCCCACGGCAAGCCGCTTTCAGGCGGGGGCGGCACGTCAATACTCATCGGCTCGGCCTGCCACAGGTCCGCGCGGGTATCGAGGTAGTAAATCTGGTCATCATCACGATCAGATACTGCCCACAGCTCCCCCTGACACAGCGCCAGCCCCGACAAATTGCCACCGCGCATACCTTCCACGGCATGCTCGGACTGCAACACCAGCTCAGGCCAGGTCTCAGCCATGACCGGCGTCGCACTCAGGCACAGCATCGCCAGTACGGCGCTGCGCATCAGGCCAGCACCTGCGCCAGGTTGCCTTTGGACTCGAGCCAAGACTTGCGATCACCCGCACGTTTTTTCGCCAGCAGCATGTCCATCATTTCCGAGGTGGCGGCAAAGTCTTCCAGGGTCAGTTGCACCAAGCGCCGCGTGTTGGGGTCCATGGTGGTTTCGCGCAGTTGCGGCGGGTTCATTTCACCCAGGCCCTTGAAGCGTGTGACCTGCGGCTTGCCGCGTTTTTTCTCGGCCACCAGGCGGTCGAGAATGCCGTCGCGCTCAGCCTCGTCGAGGGCATAGAAAATTTCCTTGCCCAAGTCGATGCGGTACAGCGGCGGCATGGCCACATACACGTGACCCGCGTCCACCAGCGGGCGGAAGTGCTGCACGAACAGCGCGCAGAGCAAGGTCGCAATGTGCAAGCCGTCGGAGTCGGCGTCGGCCAGGATGCAGATTTTGCCGTAGCGCAGTTGGCTGATGTCCGCCGCGCCGGGGTCGACACCAATGGCGACGGCGATGTTGTGCACTTCCTGGCTGGCCAGGACTTCGCTGCCATCGACTTCCCAGGTGTTCAGGATTTTGCCGCGCAACGGCAGAATTGCCTGGAACTCCTTGTCCCGCGCCTGCTTGGCCGAGCCGCCGGCAGAATCACCTTCCACCAGAAACAACTCGGAGCGCATCGGGTCTTGCCCGGCGCAGTCGGCCAGCTTGCCGGGCAGCGCCGGGCCTTGGGTGATGCGCTTGCGCTCAACTTTCTTACTGGCTTTAAGGCGTCGGCCGGCGTTATTAATCGCCAGCTCGGCCAGTTGCATGCCCAGCTCAGGGTTGGCGTTAAGCCATAGGCTGAAGGCATCTTTGACCACGCCCGAGACAAACGCCGCGGCCTCACGGGACGACAGGCGCTCTTTGGTCTGGCCGGAGAATTGCGGCTCCTGCATTTTCATCGACACGACGAAGGCGATGCGCTCCCAGACGTCTTCCGGGGCCAGTTTTACACCCCGTGGCAACAGGCTGCGGAACTCACAGAACTCGCGCATGGCATCCAGCAAACCCTGGCGCAGGCCGTTAACGTGGGTGCCGCCCTGTGCGGTGGGAATCAGGTTGACGTAGCTTTCCTGAACACTGTCGCCCCCCTCGGGCAGCCACAGCAACGCCCAGTCGATGGCTTCTTTATTACCCGCCAGGCTGCCGCAGAAAGGTTCGTTGGGCAGGCGCTCGAACTCGCTGACCGCATCTACCAGGTACGAGCGCAGGCCATCTTCGTAGTGCCACTCGACCTTTTCTTGGGTATTTTTGTCTTCGAAAGTGACCAGCAGCCCTGGGCACAGCACAGCCTTGGCTTTAAGCACGTGCTTGAGGCGGCTGACCGAGAATTTCGGGGAGTCGAAGTATTTCGGGTCCGGCGCAAAGTACACGCTGGTACCCGTGTTGCGCTTGCCAACGCTGCCGATAACTTCAAGGTCAGTCGCCTTGTAGCCGTCAGCGAAGGTCATCTGGTATTCGTTGCCGTCGCGCTTGACCTTGACCCGAACCAGCGTCGACAGCGCGTTGACCACCGAAATACCCACACCGTGCAAGCCGCCGGAGAACTGGTAGTTTTTGTTGGAGAACTTGCCGCCCGCATGGAGCTTGGTCAGGATCAGTTCGACGCCTGGCACGCCCTCTTCAGGGTGAATGTCCACCGGCATGCCGCGCCCATCGTCGCTGACTTCCAGCGAGTGGTCGGCGTGCAAGATGACATGCACCGATTTGGCGTGACCGGCCAAGGCTTCGTCGACGCTGTTGTCGATGACTTCCTGGGCCAAGTGGTTGGGCCGACTGGTGTCGGTGTACATGCCGGGGCGTTTGCGCACCGGGTCGAGGCCCGAGAGGACTTCGATGGCGTCGGCGTTATAAGAGCTAGCGCTGGGAGTGGCCATAGGGTCTCGTCGTTAGTCGTCAATGAAAAAGTCGACCGGTGCCCTAAAGCGCCGAAAAGTCGATAGTTTGATACTGTTTGGCATCGATACCGGAAAAGTTCAACAGCGCGGGCAGTTGCTGAGCAAACCCCAGGTAACTGTGATCGCCACCGGCCTGAATGCGCAATGCACACGCCATGTAGTACTTTTCGGCATGGCGGTAATCAAGGGTTTCGTCGCCCGTTTGCAACCATACCTGATAACGCTGCGGCTCCCGGAGGGCGACCACTTCCAGTTCCGCCAGGGCGTCCACGTGATCGTGGGTCAGCTCCCAAGTGTGGCCGGTGTAATGGTTGGTTTGCGTGCCCAAGTAACCGTCAAACATCCGATGCGGGCTGACGGCCGGGTTAATCAGCAAGGCTTTGAGGCCCATCAGTTCGGCCAAATACGTCGCATAGTAGCCGCCGAGCGAGCTTCCGACCAGCGTAGGGCTGCCCAGTTCACTGATCGCCGCCCGCAATTGCACCAGCGCTTCGCGCGGATGATGATGCAAGGCTGGCACCCGAAGCTGATCACCCAAGCCCATTTGCTGCATTGCTGAGGTCAACAGGGTGGATTTCTTCGACTCGGGAGCGCTGTTAAACCCGTGGATATACAAGATGGAACCGGACATGCATCACTCCCGAGGACAGTTGGGGCCGAACACAAAGGTGCGCAGTTTAGCCTGACTCAAGCCCCCTGACTCGCCCCGGTTCAGGTCGCGCCACTCAGTAATTGTTCGCGCTGTAATCGGGTTCGAACACAAAGTCCTTAACCCGCGACACGCCGGTGTGCAGCGTGCCGTCCGGGTGCAGGCGCAACCAGCGATAACCGGGAGCCTCCTGGCTGACCTTGAAATCGTCGCTGCCCACCGCGAACTGAACGCAGGTCGACGGCGTCGCCAATAACCGGACACCGTTGCGCACCTGATCAAAAGGTTGGTGCACATGCCCCCACAACACGGCGCGCACTTGGGGAAACCGCTCCAGCACTTGCCAGAATTTCGCGGCATTGTGCAGGTTGATCGGTTCAATCCACGCGCAGCCCACCGGCACCGGGTGATGGTGCAGGCACACCAGATGATGACGGTCCGGCGCTTCGCTCACGGCTTGCACCAGTAAGCGCAGTTGGTCGTCTTCCAGGTAGCCGTGAGATTTGCCCGCCACGGCCGAGTTGAGCAGTGTTATGCGCCAGTTGCCAATATCGATGGTGGGCTTGAGCAGGCAACTGTGCACCGCCGCCTCAGCCATGGGCTGCAACTCATCGTGATTGCCAGGCAGCCAGCGGGCGCGGGGCGACAGCCCTTCGGTCATGCGACGAAAACGCTGGTAGGCCTGCACGGTGGTGTCTTGCGACAAATCGCCCGTGGCCAGCAACAGGTCGATGGACGGCTGCTCGGCGCGCACCAGTTCAATCACCTGTTGCAGGCTGTCAGCGGTGTTGAGCCCCACCAGCGAACCGCCCTCGTCCGCGAACAAATGGCTGTCCGTCAACTGCACCAGCAGCACCGGGTCGTCGGTGGTCAGCGTGGAAACATTAGGCACGGCGCTCTCCCGCACAAAGTGGATATAAAAAACTGGCAGTCGGCAATTTTACTCACTTTCTATCGGCGCGAGCAGGATGCGTGATCATCGTTAACGATAGCGCGTGTTCGCGGGAAAAACTCGCCCTGTTTGACACGATTAATCGCGTAGCGGCCGAACTCAGCGAACTTGCGCGTACTCATGACCGCAGGCCAGGCAGTGGCTCAGCCATTCGCCCAGAAACACATTGAGCTGAGCCTTTTCATCAGGCTGGTGCATGGCCACGTTGGGGTACGGATAAATGCTGCGAAACCGCCGCGCATGCTCGGCAGCCACCACTTCAGCCATGCGCGCGTCGTGGTACACCTGCACCTGCAATTCCGGTACCGGCAACCACGGCAAGCTGTGTTCCTGGCGCACGCGCAAGGTGCTGGTATAGGGGCAATCGAGCAGCACTTCGAGGGTCAGGACGCCGAGCATCTGGTCCCCTTGGGTCACGGCAATACGGCGCGCAGCCGGTTGCCCACGCATATCGGGCAACAAACGCATCAGACGCGCATAGTTGGCTTCGCAGGCGGCCTGCAAGCCAATCAAGTCGACCTTATAACGATCGCGCAGCGCGTTTACGACCATAACCCCCTCACTTCAGCGCGATTAAGCGCCAGCCATTGCAGGGCAATAATGCTCGCTGCATTGGAAATACGTCCATCACGTACTGCTTGCAGCGCATCTTCATACGCCCAAACGGTAACTTTGATGTCTTCCGCTTCTTCTTCCAGGCCGTGCAAACCGCCGATACCGTCGGTGCTGCAACGCCCCAGGTACAGGTGCACAAACTCAGTGCTGCCGCCCGGTGACGGGAAATAGCGGGTGATCGGCCACAGCGAAGAGAACGTCACGCCAGCTTCTTCTTCACCTTCACGGTGAGCGACTTCCTCAGGCACTTCGTCCCGATCGATCAGCCCGGCGACCAGTTCGATCAGCCACGGATTGTCGGTTTTGCCCAGCGCCCCTACCCTGAATTGCTCGATCAGCACCACTTCGTCGCGCTGCGGGTCATAGGGCAGCACACACACCGCATCGTGGCGTACAAACACTTCGCGACGGATCTCACGGCTCATGCCACCGGCAAACAGCTCATGGCGCAGGTGCACGCGGTCGAGTTTGTAGAAACCCTGGAAGCAGGCTTCGCGTTTTACGATCTCGACAGCGGTTGGCGCGGCCTTGGCGATGTCAGTCATTTGAACCTCTTGCTGGCGAATTCACACCGGGGGTGGCCCTCGGTATCGCGCATCCTATCGCGCCTGTCGTGACAGATGCAGCCCCTTTTACAGCACGGGGATAGACGAACCGCCCGCAAACCTCCTTTAATTGACACCCTTGAGTTTAGTGGCGAACGGACTCCTTCGTAGGGAGTCAGATGGCCATGCTTTAACTTTTTACGTGTTTATGAAGGACGACCATGTCGCTTTTAAAGTATGCCTCCCTGACTTGCATCGCCCTCACGCTGGGGGCTTGCCAAAGCGTATTCCAGCCCTCCGGCCCCAAGCCGCTGGCGTTCACCCCGGACGCGTCCGAACAGCTCAAGGCCGGCTGCAGCGGCGATGATTGCCCGCTGGTCAATATCGAAACCGTACAGTTTGCCAACGCGCCAGCCCTCAATGCGCTGATTGAACAGCGCTTGTTGAACATGACCGTCAATTCGCCCGACGAAAAAATGGCACCGTCGCTCGCGGCCTACCGCGAACAGTTCCTGCGCACCGCGCAACCACGCAACAGCACGTATTTGCAGGCAAAAGTACGTGAGCAGCATGACGGTCTGGTGATCGTTGAACTGTCCAGTTACCTGGACACCGGCGGCGCGCATGGCATGCCGGGGCGTGGCTTTATCAACTGGTCGGCCAAGGATCAGAAACCCGTGACTTTGCAAGATATGCTGCTACCCGGCCAGGAGCAGGCGTTTTGGGGAGCCGCCAAAGTGGCTCACAACAATTGGTTGATCAGTAACGGCTACAGCAACGACCCGGCGTTTGTTAAAAACTGGCCGTTCCAGCAAACCCCTAACGTGGCGCTGCTCAAGGACAACGTGGCGCTCAAGTACGACGTGTACAGCATTGCCCCGTACTCTGAAGGTCATGTTGAGTTGCAGATTCCTTACTCGCGCCTGAACGGCATTCTCAAACCCGAGTGGTTCCCGACCCAACACTAGCCCTCCCGGTAAGAGCAACCGTGTCGACACTTGATGGCTCGCGATCGTTTAAGCATAAACAGATCGCGAGCACGTTCGTTCCTACCCGTTAGCTTTTTTACGGCCCAACACCCCCATCAACCCCCCGGCCAGCAACAACGCCGGCAAGGTTGCCCCAACATCCGGGTACAGGTTGGCCAGCAGGTGGTAGGTGCTCACGCCACCCAGCCACGCCAGCAGGCTCGGCCAGCGCAGCAGCGCCGAGGCGACCTGAGCGCTGCGTTGGCGCAGGATAAAGTGGTCCACCAGCACCACCCCAAACAACGGCGCAAACACCGAACCGATCAGCAGCAAGAAGTTCTGGTACTGCGCCAGCGGTGCCAGCAAGGCAATCAAGGTGCAGATGACGCCAATGGCCAACGCCAGGTGTTCAACCTTCAAGCGCAACAAAAACCCGCTCGACACCGCTGCTGAGTGAATATCGGCAAACGCGTTTTCAGACTCGTCCAGCAGAATCAGCAACAGCGGAATGCCCAACCCCGCGCCCGCCAGTGCCAACAACAGCGCATTGACCTCGCCGCTCGGCGCAAACGCCAAGGTGTAGGCCACGCCCAGGCTCATCAGCCAGAAGTTGCCCAGCAAAAAGCCCAGCGCGGTGCCACCAAACACGCTGTTGGCACGTTTGCCGAAGCGCGAATAGTCGGCAATCAACGGCAGCCACGACAGCGGCATGGCGATAGCAATGTCAAAACCCACGGCGAACGGCATCGATCCATCGCCCTTATGCGCCCATAATGCCGTCAAATCAGCTTTGGCAAAGAGGTTCCAGGTGAGCCACAGGCACGCTGCCAGCAACAGCCAGATGCCCCATTTACGCAACACCTTGCGCACAAATGCCAACGGCCCGCTGACGGCGAGCAACGTGGCCAGGGCCCCAAAGAACAAGGTCCAGAACAGTGGGTTGCTCAGCCAACGGCCTTCACCGAAGGCGCGGGTGCCGAGCAGGCTGGCCGCATCGCGCATCACGATGATTTCAAACGCCCCCCAGCCAACCAGTTGCAACACGTTCAACACCGCAGGCAGCGCGGCACCGCGACTGCCCAGGCTGAGTGTTAACGCGGCCATGGAGGACAGGCCCGTGTCACTGCCAATAACCCCGACCGACGCCAACAACGCCACGCCCACCAGCGTGCCAAGAAAAATCGCCAGCAGCGAACCCGACAGGCCCAGCCCCGGTGCCAGCAAGGCCCCGGTCTGCAACACCATCAGCCCGACGCCGAGGGAGAACCACAATGAAAACAGATCGCGAGTGCCGAACACGCGCTTGTCCAACGGGACGGCGGTATCCGGCGAGTAAGTGTTGGGTGTGTTCAAAACATCATTCTCGAAAAGGACCAAACCCGTAGTCGCTGACGAGAGACGAGGCTGCGATAAGGGCCGCAGGACCTTCAACAACAGGGTCGCTGCGCAACCCATCGCAGCCTCGTCCCTCGACAGCGACTACAAATGGGCGCCAGCGGCGGCTGGCGCGTTTACATCACACCTTCTTGTACAACTGGCTGCCTTCCTGCTTGAAGCGCTCAGCCTGTTCCGCCAGGCCTTTGGCCACGTCGACGTCGACCGCTTCGATGCGCTGGTTGGCGGCGTAGATGCGCACTTCCTGAGTGATTTTCATCGAGCAGAATTTCGGCCCGCACATGGAGCAGAAGTGCGCAACTTTGGCCGAATCTTTCGGCAGGGTTTCGTCGTGGTACGAGCGTGCGGTATCCGGGTCCAGGCCGAGGTTGAACTGGTCTTCCCAACGGAACTCAAAACGCGCTTTGCTCAACGCGTTGTCGCGGATTTGCGCGCCGGGGTGGCCTTTGGCCAAGTCAGCCGCGTGGGCGGCAATTTTGTAGGTGATGATGCCGGTCTTCACGTCATCCTTGTTCGGCAAGCCCAGGTGTTCCTTGGGCGTGACGTAGCAGAGCATGGCGCAACCGAACCAGCCAATCATCGCCGCGCCAATGCCCGAGGTGATGTGGTCATAGCCCGGCGCGATGTCGGTGGTGAGGGGCCCTAGCGTGTAGAACGGCGCCTCGCCGCATTCCTTCAGCTGCTTGTCCATGTTGATCTTGATCTTGTGCATCGGCACGTGGCCGGGGCCCTCGATCATCACCTGGACACCGTCTTCCCAAGCGATCTTAGTCAGCTCGCCCAGGGTTTCGAGCTCGGCGAACTGCGCCTTGTCGTTGGCGTCGGCGTTGGAGCCGGGGCGCAGCCCGTCACCCAGCGAGTACGACACGTCATAGGCCCGCATGATCTCGTTGATCTCGCGGAAATGCGTGTAGAGGAAATTCTCCTTGTGATGCGCCAGGCACCATTTCGCCATGATCGAGCCGCCGCGCGAGACGATACCGGTGACCCGGCTGGCGGTCAGGTGGATATAGGCGAGGCGCACCCCGGCGTGGATGGTGAAATAGTCGACCCCCTGCTCCGCCTGCTCGATCAGCGTGTCGCGGAACAGTTCCCAAGTCAGCTCCTCGGCGACGCCGCCGACCTTTTCCAGCGCCTGGTAGATGGGCACCGTGCCGATCGGCACCGGCGAGTTGCGCACGATCCATTCGCGGATCGTATGGATATTGCGGCCGGTCGACAGGTCCATGACCGTGTCGGCGCCCCAGCGTGTCGCCCAAACCAGCTTGTCGACCTCTTCGGCGACCGATGAGGTCACGATCGAGTTGCCGATATTCGCGTTGACTTTCACCAGGAAATTGCGGCCGATGATCATCGGCTCGGTTTCCGGGTGGTTGATGTTGTTGGGGATGATCGCGCGTCCGCGCGCGATCTTATCGCGGACAAACTCCGGCGTGCAGAAGTCGGGGATGGAGGCGCCGAAGTCCTCGCCGTCGCGGATGGGCTTTGAGCCCTGCTCGCGGCGCAGGTTCTCGCGGATGGCGACGTATTCCATCTCCGGCGTGATGATGCCGGCGCGGGCGTACTGCAGCTGGGTGACGATCTTGCCGGGGGCGGCCTTGCGGACGGGGGAGCGGGCGGGGAATTCCGGCACCAGGCGCTCGCCGGTGGCGAAGCCGTTGTCCTCCGGCTTGATCAGGCGGGGTTCGGCCACGGCCTCGGTGTCGCCACGGGCGATGACCCAGGCGTCGCGGGCTCTCGGCAGGCCCTTCTCGATGTCGATCTCGGCGGTCTCGTCGGTGTAGGGGCCCGAGGGGTCGTAGACCACCACCGGCGCCTCATTGGCGCTGGGGTGCAGGGTGATCTCGCGGAAGGGGACGCGGATGTCGGGATGCAGTTCGCCCGCCGCCTAGATCTTGCGGCTGCCGGGGATCGGGCCGGTGGCGATCTCGCCGGTGGGGATGGTGAGCGGACGGGTGGGGGCGTTCATGACGGCGCGGCCTTGCAATGCGAGGGGATGCCGGGGAACGGAGGGGGCGCGGTGGGTGCGCGTCTGTCCCTCTCCCTTCGCCGGCATGACCCGGATCAGGTTCGGCGGGTTTGCGGCGGGTAGCGCCGCGTCTCAGCCCGTCGTGGGCTCCCCGGAGAACAGGGGCAACCTAGACCTGTGGGGGCGTGGGTCAA
>NZ_JASLGE010000016.1 GCF_030150285.1 Pseudomonas sp.
TACGACCAATTGGTTAAAAGCCAACTGCTCTACCAACTGAGCTAACGACCCAAAAATGGTCGGGGTAAGGGGATTCGAACTCCTGACATCCTGCTCCCAAAGCAGGCGCGCTACCGGACTGCGCTATACCCCGGCTTGAAAATGGCTCCACGACCTGGACTCGAACCAGGGACCCAATGATTAACAGTCATTTGCTCTACCAACTGAGCTATCGCGGAACTACATATTTCAATCTACAACGTTGCAACATTTGTAACTCTTTGCAATCCTCTTTGACTTCACCGTATCGCTACGCTTGCGTCTCTGAGGCGGGCCATTTTACAACCTTTCAAACCCTTGTCAACCCTTAATTTTCGTTAGAAGACAATGATTTAGCTCTTCTAGCGGGCTCTCCGGTTTGGGCCGGTTTGCCGTTGCAGGTGACTTACTGCGGGGCGCATCTTACAAGCGTTTTCCTTACAGATCAACACCCTAAATAAAAAAAGGCCTCGCAAAGCGAGGCCTTTCTTCAAGCACTGACTTTACGCGTTAGACGAAGACGATTTCGTCGTCCTTCACGCTTGCCACCACCGTGGTGCCTGGCAAGAACTGACCCGACAGAATCAGTTGCGCCAGCGGGTTTTCGATCCAGCGCTGAATCGCACGTTTCAGTGGGCGTGCGCCATACACGGGGTCATAACCTACCGCGATCAGTTTATCCAGAGCCTCTTGGTTCAATTCAAGGCTCAGGTCACGCTCTGCCAGACGACTGCGCAGGCGAGCCAACTGAATCTCGGCAATGCCAGCGATTTGATCGCGAGCCAAAGGCTCGAAGATCACCACTTCGTCGATCCGGTTCACAAACTCCGGACGGAAGTGCGTGCTGACTGCATCCATCACCGCCGCACGCTGGGCTTCGCGATCGCCTACAAGCTCCTGGATCTGCGCCGACCCCAAGTTGGAGGTCATCACAATCACCGTATTGCGGAAGTCCACAGTACGACCATGGCTATCAGTCAAACGGCCATCTTCAAGCACTTGCAACAGTACGTTGAAGACATCCGGGTGAGCCTTCTCCACTTCGTCCAGCAAGATCACCGAGTAAGGCTTGCGCCGCACGGCTTCGGTCAGGTAACCACCCTCTTCGTAACCCACATAGCCTGGTGGCGCACCAATCAGTCGAGCGACGGAGTGTTTCTCCATGAACTCGGACATGTCGATCCGCACCATCGCCTCTTCAGTATCAAAGAGGAATTCAGCCAGCGCCTTGCACAACTCGGTCTTACCCACACCGGTTGGGCCCAGGAACATAAACGAGCCGCTTGGGCGGTTAGGGTCACTCAGGCCGGCACGGGAGCGGCGGACCGCGTTGGACACGGCAACCACGGCTTCGTCCTGACCAATCACGCGCTCATGCAGCAAGCTTTCCATCTTCATCAGTTTGTCGCGCTCACCTTCGAGCATTTTGGACACCGGAATACCGGTCCACTTCGACACAACTTCTGCAATTTCCTCTTCGGTCACTTTACTGCGCAACAATTGGTTCTCGGTCTTGTTGCTATGCTCATCGACCATTTGCAGGCTGCGTTCCAGGTCGGGAATAACCCCGTACTGCAACTCGGCCATGCGGTTGAGGTTGCCGCTACGGCGTGCCACTTCCAGTTCTTGACGCGCCTGCTCGATCTTTTGCTGGATCTGGGCTGAGCCCTGCACTTCGGCTTTTTCCGACGTCCAGATTTCTTCCAGGTCCGAATACTCACGCTCGTGGCGCTCGATTTCTTCCTGCAATTTCTCGAGGCGTTTTTTCGCGGCCTCGTCTTCTTCTTTCTTCAGCGCCTGTGCTTCAACCTTCAGTTGAATCAAGCGGCGCTCCAGACGGTCCAGCACCTCCGGCTTGGAGTCGATCTCCATGCGGATCCGGCTGGCCGCTTCGTCCATCAGGTCAATGGCCTTGTCAGGCAACTGCCGATCGGTGATGTAACGATGGCTGAGCTTGACCGCAGCAATGATTGCACCGTCAGTGATCGCCACTTTGTGGTGAACTTCATAACGCTCTTTCAAGCCTCGCAAAATAGCGATGGTGTCTTCTTCGCTCGGCTCATCCACCAGTACTTTCTGGAAGCGGCGCTCAAGAGCGGCATCCTTCTCGATAAACTGACGGTACTCGTTGAGCGTGGTTGCGCCCACACAGTGCAGCTCACCCCGGGCCAGCGCAGGCTTGAGCATATTGCCCGCATCCATCGCGCCCTCGCCCTTACCGGCACCGACCATCACGTGCAGTTCGTCGATAAACAGGATGATCTGACCTTCTTGCTTAGTCAGCTCATTCAATACGGCTTTGAGGCGTTCTTCGAACTCACCACGGAATTTGGCACCCGCAATCAGGGCACCAATATCCAGCGACAGCAGGCGTTTGCCTTTAAGGCCATCAGGCACTTCACCATTAATGATCCGTTGAGCCAGACCTTCGGCAATCGCGGTTTTACCCACACCCGGCTCACCGATTAACACCGGGTTGTTTTTGGTACGACGCTGCAACACTTGAATGGTGCGGCGAATTTCATCGTCACGCCCAATCACGGGGTCAAGCTTGCCTTCCTCGGCGCGCTTGGTCAGGTCGACCGTATACTTGTCGAGTGCCTGACGCGACTCCTCAGCATTCGGATCGTTAACCGCTTCGCCGCCACGCAGGTTGTTAATGGCGTTTTCCAGGGCCTTTTTGCTAACGCCCTGGCCGAGCAGCAATTTGCCCAGTTTGCTGTTTTCGTCCATCGCGGCCAGCAGCACAACTTCACTGGTGATGTACTGATCGCCTTTTTGCTGTGCCAGACGGTCTGCCTGGTTCAGCAGACGCGCCAGATCCTGCGACATATTCACGTCGCCCGTCGGGTTCTGGATTTTTGGCAACTGATCAAGCTCTTTGGTCAGCTCTTTACGCAAACTGTTTACATCAAAACCGACTTGCATCAGCAGCGGCTTGATCGAACCGCCCTGTTGTTCCAGCAATGCCTGCATCAAATGAGCAGGCTCAATGGCCGGGTGGTCAAGACCTACCGCCAGGGACTGAGCATCGGACAATGCCAATTGCAACTTGCTGGTTAATCTATCTATACGCATTCGTCACCTTCCTTATGAGCAGGCCGGAGGGATGGAAACTCCTGAATGAAGAAACCTGCCAGATACCTTAGTAGATGCGGGCGAATACGAGAGTTTCAAGCGTCTGAAAAGTGATGCAGGTCAACAGGCTGAAGATTCGATCCAGACCAATGATGCAAAACGGCCAGTACGAGGGCTGCGCCGGAAGGAGAAAAAACGCGAGTCGGTCACGGTGCAGAAACCACCGCCATACACGGCGGTAATGCCCGATCGGGCCAGGCGCAGACGCGCCAGCTCGTAGATATCGGCCATATAGCGGCCATCATTGACGCTGGGGGTAAATGCCGCAGCGGCAGCGGGCAAGTCTTCTACAAAGACCTCGCGCACTTCGCCTCCGACCTCAAATGCCGTGGGGCCGATTGCCGGGCCGAGCCAAACCAGTATGTCTTGCGGCTCAACATTGAGGCATTGCGCCGCCGCTTCAAGCACCCCGGCGGCCAACCCGCGCCAACCCGCATGGGCAGCCGCGACGCGAGTGCCCGCACGGTCACAAAACAGCACGGGCAAACAGTCCGCCGTCATTGCAGTACAGGCGATACCGGGTGTTGAGGTCCAACTGCCGTCAGCTTCGACAATCAGCCCCGGCTGTGCAGGCGTGACCACAACACCGTGAACCTGGCTGAGCCAGGCGGGTTGAACCTTAAATGTTTCAGAAAGCTGCTGGCGATTACGGGCAACGGCAAGAGGGTCGTCGCCGACATGATCACCGAGGTTGAAGCTGTCGAACGGTGCCACACTGACATCGCCCGCACGGGTCGTTACGCAGGCCCTGATGCCTGCCGGCGCTGGCCAGTCAGGAATCAGGAACGTACTCACCCGATGAACGCCTCGCGGTCTTGCTTGAGCAGCGTCAGCAACCAGACAAGATCATCTGGCAGTGGCGACTCCCAGCTCATGCGCTTGCCAGTCGTCGGATGATCCAACTCAAGGAAACGCGCGTGCAGGGCCTGGCGCGGGAAGTTTTTCAGCGAGTCAACCATTGTCACACTGGCTGCCGGCGGGATACGGAAGCGACCGCCGTAGGCAGGGTCTCCGACCAACGGGTAGTTGATGTGGGACATATGCACACGAATCTGGTGGGTGCGCCCGGTTTCCAGCTTTACCCGCACATGGGTATGGGAACGGAAACGCTCCAGCACGCGGTAATGACTGACCGCTTGCTTGCCCCCCTCCATAACCGCCATACGCTGGCGCTGCTGGCCGTGACGGCCGATAGGCGCGTTGATTTTGCCCCCGGCAGTCACCACACCGATAACAATGCACTCATAGATACGGCTGACACTGCGGCTCTGCAATTGGGTAACCAGTTGCGTCTGCGCCTGAATGGTTTTGGCGACCACCATCAGACCGGTGGTGTCTTTGTCGAGGCGATGCACGATCCCCGCACGCGGCACATTGATAATGTCCGGTACGTGATGCAGCAGCGCATTGAGCAAAGTGCCATCGGCATGCCCGGCTGCCGGGTGTACCACCAGGCCTGCGGGCTTGTTGATCACCAGAATGTCATCGTCTTCGTAAACGATATCCAGAGGGATATCTTGTGCGATCCATTCACCCTGGGCTTCCTGCTCTGCAGTCAGCTCCAGGATGGCGCCCCCGTGTACGATGTCACGCGGGCGTATGACGGCTCCGTCCACTGTCAGGCGGCCGTCTTTGATCCAGGCGGAAAGGCGCGAGCGCGAGTGCTCAGCGAATAATTGTGCGGCGACTTGATCGAGGCGTTGGCCACCCAGTTCGGACGGCACCTCTTCGCGAAGTTGAATTTTCTCGGACATGCTCATCAGGACCGCGCCAAGCCTTTGGTTTCGGCTGCGCGCTTGTGGTTAAATACGGCGTCTTTTGCCCCGAGGCTTTTCACGGGGCGCTCATCATAACAGGACGGACCCGCCCAAGACAGCGGCCGTCATAGGGACGCAAGCCGCCATGCAAGTGAAACACCTGCTGCTGATCGCCATCCTCGCACTGACCGCCGCTTGCTCATCGACAAAAGAAGTCGTTGACGAAAACCTGAGCGAAGTCGAGCTGTACCAGCAGGCGCAGGCCGACCTGGACAACAACAGCTATACCAGTGCTACCGCCAAACTGAAGGCTTTAGAGTCGCGCTACCCGTTCGGTCGCTATGCCGACCAGGCCCAGCTCGAACTGATCTACGCCTATTATAAAAACTCTGAACCCGAAGCAGCAAAATCAGCTGCCGAGCGTTTTATTCGCCTGCACCCGCAGCACCCGAACGTGGATTACGCCTACTACCTGAAAGGTCTGACCTCGTTTGACCAGGATGTCGGCTTGCTCGCTCGCTTCTTGCCTCTGGACATGAGCAAGCGTGATCCGGGGGCTGCACGCGACTCTTATAATGAGTTTGCCCAACTGACCAGCCGCTTCCCCAATAGCCGCTACGCGCCTGACGCCAAACAGCGCATGATTTACTTGCGCAACCTGCTGGCAGCGTATGAAATCCATGTCGCCGATTACTACTTGACCCGTCAGGCTTACGTCGCTTCTGCCAACCGCGGTCGTTATGTCGTTGAAAACTTCCAGGAAACACCTTCGGTTGGTGACGGTCTGGCAGTCATGGTGGAGTCTTACCAGCGCATGCATCTGGACGAACTGGCCAACACCAGCCTTGAAGTCCTGAAAGACAACTACCCGAACCACCCAAGCCTGGTAGATGGCCAATTCGTGCCACAAGTCTCCGACTCGGACAACCGTTCGTGGCTAAGCAAGGCAACGCTGGGCCTGATTGAATCCAGCACACCGCTTCCACCGGGTGAAACCCGCGCCAACATGGACATCCAAAAGCAGTACCAAGAGGCCAAGGATGCCATTCCATCCGAGCTGAAACCCAAGGATGCTGATGGCAACATCATCGAAGCACCTGAAGAGCCAGGCACAAGCCGCTCATGGTTCAGCTACATGACATTTGGACTGTTCGACTAATCATCGAACCCACAAAAAAGAGCCCGAATGGGCTCTTTTTTTGTGCTCGATTTGGTGCTGTGCGCCTGACAAGTCCTTAGCTAAACTGGTAGATCTTTTTCTCAAATAGCGAATAACCATGTTTCGTTTACTGATCTGGGCTGCCTTGATTGCTGCAGGCGTGTGGTTTTGGCGCAAATACAAGGCAAACATCGCGGCAACCAAGAGACCTTCGGATCCGGGCACACAACCGATGGTGCGGTGTGCACACTGCGGCGTACACCTGCCTCGTGATCATGCCTTGAGTAAACAGCAGGACTGGTACTGCACCCAGAACCATCTGGAACAAGGCCCAAAGCCGCGAGGCTGAGTCATACAAAGAACGTTGCAGGAGCAAAACCCGTACGCTCCTGCAGGGTGCATTCCGGCTTAAATTCGACCGGTGGGTGCATAAGGCGCTGGGTCTATAATCGGCTCGCGCCCTAACAACAGGTCCGCGAACAACTGGCAAGATGCCGGTGCCAATACCAAGCCATTACGATAATGCCCGCAGTTGAGCCACAACCCGCCCATACCTGCGACCTGGCCAATATAGGGAATACCTTCAGGCGACCCTGGCCGCAAACCCGCCCAATGCGCCACAGGCTCAACGCCCGCCAATGCAGGAATCAACTCGACCGCAGAAGCCTTAAGGCTTTCAAGTGCGGAAGAGGTTGGCGTTTTATCGAACCCTTCATGTTCCAGCGTACTGCCAATCAGGATGTGACCGTCACGTCGCGGAATCGCATAACGCCCCTTGGCCAGCACCATACCGGACAAGAAACCAGGCTCACATTTGTACAGAACCATCTGGCCTTTAACTGGCTCCACGGGCAGCTCAAGGTCCAGTGTTTTGAGCAATTCACCGCTCCAGGCCCCAGCGCTAAGCACCACTTCATCAGCACGAATCTCACCGCGGGCGGTGTTCACACCGACGATGCTTGCCCCCTCACGGATGAACCCCTGCACCTGGCATTGCTCTTGGATAGTCACATTCGGCATTGCCTGCAAGGCTGCCTTGAGCGATTTAACAAGCCGCGGGTTACGCACATTGGCCACGCCAGCCATGTAAATGGCCCGGGAATAGCCACGGCCCAAGACCGGCACATCGGCTTCAACCGATGAGATCTCAACCGCGCTCAACGGTCGCTTTTCTTGCTTGGCCCACGCCAACGCTTCAACGTCATCGTCAAGGTCCAGCCAGTACAAACCCGTGGTGTGCACTTCAGGATCCACACCCGTCACAGCCAGCAAACGCTCGGCCAACTGCGGATAAAAATCCTGCGACCAATGCGCCAGAGCCGTTACCGCCGGCGTGTAACGCCAAGGGTAGAGCGGCGACACAATACCGCCCCCCGCCCATGACGACTCCTGCCCGACACCACTGCGATCCAGCACCGTGACCTGCTTAACTTCTGCCGCCAGGTTAAAGGCTGTCAGCAACCCAATAACCCCACCGCCTACTATCACTACCTCTTGCTGCTTAGCCATCGATGAATCCAGCTCGAAATAAAATTAAGTGGTTAACGCCCCCAGCACTGCTGCACGGTCATGTCAGGGGCAGCCAGTGCAATGGCAGTCAAACCTGTGTGGGCCACTATCAAGTTCCCACAATCGTCTCGCGCCATTGGCGAGCCCTCTTTGCGTGTCGCCGTCAGCAAGAACGCATGATCCTCAAGCTCGTGCGTAATCCGGTAGTGTTCATTACCCGCACTGAGATTTTCCGCCCCTCTGTATACGCCTTTTTTCGAATAAAAACGCTCCAGGGTCTGGGATTGCTCCATTAACAGCACCACAATTTTAGCCCGATAAGCTCGCGCAACCGCGTCGCTGTAAGTCGGATAGGCCCATGCGCCAATAATGCCGATGACCGCGATTACGATCATCAGCTCGATCAAGGTGAAACCTGCACGGCACCTGCTCATCAGCCCTCCTTCATTGAAGTTGTCGCCACATGATCCTTTTAAACCGTTGCTGGGCCGGTTTTTCAACATCAGTACCTTCCGATTGATAGCGCACGAAAATACTCTCCAGAACCAATACCCGTGACTCGGTAAAAGTTGGCAGCGGTAATGCCGGGCAGTTGCGCAGGCGTCACCCCCGCACCGAGGTTCTGAACACCATAAAGACCGTCTGCCACCGGTATCCAAAGCACCCCGGAATAGGGATCAGGCCCTGGCGATGTTTGAGTCCGGGCACTTGACGGTGGGAGGCATGTGGCCGCAGAGGTACACGCGAGCAATGCAGGCCATTGTGTCTGCACCTGTGACTCGCCTTGACGTAACGCTGTTTCAGCGGCTTGAAATGATTGATTGACGAACCAGACTGCGCCCGCCTTCCTCTCTTGCTCAGTGGCACTTTGCAGAGACGAAAGTCCGGTCAAGCTGAGCATTAACAGGAAGATCAGGCTGACCAGTAGCGCCATGCCGGATTGTCGGCAACCCTTGAAAGTCATCAACCGTCACCCCAGTCGATTACGCAGAGCCACGACCATGTGATAGGTCTGATCCTTCACCCGCGCCCGAGGGTCTCGCAGGGTCAGGGAAAGTCGAACGCTACGAATACCGGCCAATTGGTTCGGGCTCGCTTCATAGCGTTTTACCGTTTGCCCGGCTGGTGATCCGGCAAGACCGAAGCTGATATCAAAATCGGCCACATTGTCCAACAACACCGCTCTACCAGCGCCTACTTTCAACTGCCCATGCTCAAACCAATAAACAATCTGTCGCACAGCAAAAGCGGTTTGATCAGGAGTAAGGCCCTCAAACTGGCCTGGGTAAGCCCGCGCATGGCGCTTGCAGTCAGACACGACCGTCCAGTCGGGCTTGCCCGCGGTGCGTCCTACATCCGCACTGATAAAGCGCCATGATCTGGAACCTGCCATGCCTTGCCAGGCAATGGGTGTTTGAAACACCGATGGAGCATCAATGATGTGTTCGTGCGCCTGGCAACCAAACATGCCGACCATACGTATCTCTTGAGCCATTTTGCTCAGGACGAACCGCGCATCTTCCTGCGCCATGGCCGAAGACTGCTGCGCCAGGTAAGTCTCCCGGGCGCTCACAAAAATCTGTGCGGCCCCGGCGATCAGTAATAGCCCCAGGCCTAGCGCAACCATTAACTCGATCAGGCCGAAACCGGCCTCAGAACCTTTCATGACGCGTCAGCTGACGAGCCTGAAACGACCTGACCGGCGAGCATGACAGTGTGTCGCGAGTCAGGTTGGAGACTTGCTCGAGCGTCATCCCATTCAAGAGTAATGCTCACCTGATGATTTCTGGCTTCAATAGCGCCACGGGCATGCTCACCGCCAAACTGCTGGATGTTGCGCGCAAAGTCGCTTAGGTCCTGAGCCAATACGCTGCCTGCGCCCACTGCGGCGGCGGAGCGAGACCCGGTCGAGTAGTTGTAATCAATGCCTGAGTTGGCCCGCGCCCGGTCCAGCATGTCGTAGGCGATGAAGTTGGCCTGCGTAGTCATCAATGCACTGTCCGTGTGCTGGAGTGCTTTAAGTTGCACCGCTGCGGCCCCCAAAAGCCCACCCGATAAAACCAGGGTTGTCACCAACACCTCGATCAACGTCACTCCGGTTTGCAAGGTTCTTTCAAGCTGGACCATGTGCTCGCTCCATCAGCCTTCTGTTCGCCGGCACGTCCTGTGCCGCAATTGAGAAAAGCCTAGCCGCCCAAAACAGCATGACCTGTAGGGTCGTAGTTGCAGAATCTATAGGGCTTTTCGCTAATTTTGGTACGCCTAGAGATGCGTCCAGCACCTTACACAGGAAGAAACGCTTGCCGGGGCTAAAGCCGAAGATGGGACGTGGAGCATGGGCTATAACTGAGATCACCCATCACACCGCCAGGTTTGCTCACAGTCAAGTCCAGGGAGGACGTCATGTATCAACAAGGCATGGGCCTGATTCAACTGCTGTTCACCCTGTTAATCGTCGCCATTACGACCCAGTTCGTAAGCCCGACCTACAGCGCCATGGTTGAACACCAACGCCGCCAGACTGCTGCGGCAGAACTGGCCAATGGGCTGCGCAGTGCGCGCACTGAAGCCTTGCTGCGCCATCAGTCTGTGGTGATGCACGCACGGGAAGAAGATTGGAGTAAAGGCTGGAGAATCATTCTGGACCTGAGTGGCCAGGGCCATCTCGACAAGCACAACCCCGTGCTGGCTGAAAGCGCGGGTAACTCGCGTATTCCGATTGCCGGTAATACACCCGTCAAACACTACATTCGATTCAACCCGCTGGGCGAGCCGTTACTGAGCGGTGGGGCGTTTCAGGCAGGGACACTGCATATCTGCCACTCGCAAACAGCACAGAGCCATCACCAGGTCGTGCTCGCGAAGAGCGGGCGCATCAGCCTGCGCAGCAACCAGGCTGCACAGGCTTTATGCGCCGCCGCTTAAAGGAGGGAGCGAACGCGCAGTTCTTTGGGCATGGAGAATGTGATGTTCTCTTCGCGGCCCGCCAGTTCATCAGCGCCCGAGGCACCCCAAGCGTGCAACTGCTGAATCACACCGCGCACCAACACTTCAGGCGCAGAAGCACCTGCCGTGATACCGATGCGCTCAATACCCTCAAACCAGTTCTGCTTAAGGTCTTCAGCGCCATCAATCAGGTAGGCCGGGGTTCCCATACGTTCAGCCAACTCACGCAAGCGGTTCGAGTTGGAGCTATTCGGGCTGCCGACAACCAGCACCACATCGCATTCGTCAGCCAGTTGCTTGACCGCATCCTGACGGTTTTGCGTGGCATAGCAAATGTCATCCTTGCGCGGGCCGCCAATGGCCGGGAAACGGGTGCGCAAGGCATCGATTACACGGCTGGTGTCGTCCATCGACAAGGTGGTCTGTGTGACAAACGCCAGTTTTTCCGGATTAGTGACGTTCAGGTTGGCAACGTCCTTTTCGTCTTCAACCAGGTAAATCTTGCCACCGTTGCTGACGTCATATTGGCCCATCGTGCCTTCGACTTCAGGGTGGCCAGCATGACCAATGAGGATGCACTCACGGCCATCACGGCTGTAGCGTGCGACTTCGATATGCACTTTGGTAACAAGCGGGCACGTCGCGTCGAATACTTTGAGGCCACGGCCCGTGGCCTCGGTACGCACCGCCTGGGAAACGCCGTGGGCGCTGAAGATCACAATAACGTCGTCTGGCACCTGGTCCAGCTCTTCGACAAAGATCGCGCCACGGGAGCGCAGGTCTTCAACGACAAATTTGTTGTGCACGACTTCGTGGCGAACATAGATAGGCGGACCGAAAACTTCCAGTGCGCGATTGACGATTTCAATCGCTCGGTCCACCCCAGCGCAAAAACCACGGGGGTTGGCGAGTTTAATGTGCATGCTAGGCCTCGTGGGACGCGCAGAAAAATAATACCAATCAGGCCCGGCCGAAGCCGGGTACCGAATTACAGCGCTTTGACTTCAAAAATTTCCACTTCGAAGGTCAGGGTCTTGCCTGCCAAAGGGTGGTTGAAGTCAATCGTCACTTGCTCATCGTCAAAGGCTTTGACCACACCCGGTAGCTCGGTGTTGGCCGCGTCATTGAAGATCACCAGCAAGCCTTCCGACAGCTCCATGTCATTGAACTGGGAGCGCGGAATGATTTGCACGTTTTGCGGGTTGGGCTGGCCGAATGCGTTTTCTGGAAGGATCTCCAGCGTGCGCTTGTCACCCGCTTTGAAACCGAACAGAGCCGCTTCAAAACCAGGCAACAGGCTGGCGTCGCCGACCTTGAAAGTGGCTGGCGATTTGTCGAACGTACTGTCGACGGTATCACCATTTTCAAGGCGCAAAGCAAAATGCAACGTGACTTGCGTGTTCTGGCCAATACGTTGCTCAGTCATGAGCGGACTCTCCGATTTTCTTACTTTTGAACATATCCAGTGCCAACATCACGGCCCCGACGCAAATAGCGCTGTCAGCCAGGTTGAAGGCCGGGAAATACCAACGATTCTGCCAATGCACCAGAATGAAATCGATCACATGGCCGTAGACAACCCGGTCATACAGGTTGCCCAGCGCACCGCCCAGCACCAGCGCGAGTGCAATGGCCAGCCATGTATCATCACGCCCAAGACGCTTGAGCCACACCAGCAGCACGGCGCTGACCACCACGGCGATCAGGGCAAAAAACCAGCGCTGCCAGCCTCCGCTATCGGCCAGAAAGCTGAACGCAGCCCCGGCGTTGTAAGCGAGCGTCCAACTGAAGTAATCCGGGATCACCACAATCTGCTGATACATCTGCAACGCGCTATCAAAATAGAGCTTGCTGGCCTGGTCGAGGACCAGGACCAGCACCGTCAACCAAAGCCAGCCCAGGCGCCCGAAGCGCCCGATAGTACTGGTGTTAGGCATAGTGACGCACCTCACCGGCACCACTGATGTTGTCGACACAACGACCGCAGATTTCCGGGTGCTCCGGATTCACGCCGACGTCTTCGCGGCAATGCCAGCAGCGCGCGCATTTGGCGTGAGCCGACTTGACCACTTTGAGCTTGAGGCCCGGTACTTCGGTAACCACCGCATCCGCCGGGGCTTGCGCAAAAGGCGCAACACTGGCGGTGGAGGTGATCAGTACGAAGCGCAGTTCGTTGCTCAGCTTGGCCAGGTCAGTCGCGAGCTCATCTTCAGCGAACAGGGTGACTTCTGCCTGCAAGTTGCCGCCAATGGCTTTGGCCGCACGCAGGTTTTCCATCTCTTTGTTAACGGCAACCTTGACCGCCATGATCCGCTCCCAGTAGGCGCGGTCCAGTTCGGTGCCTTCGGGCAGTTCGCTCAAGCCGTCATACCAGGTATTGAGCATGACCGACTCGTTGCGTTCGCCCGGCAAGTATTGCCACAACTCGTCGGCGGTGAAGGCCAGGATCGGAGCGATCCAGCGCACCAGCGCTTCAGAGATGTGGAACAGCGCGGTCTGACACGAACGGCGGGCCTTGCTGTTGGCGCCCGTGGTGTACTGGCGGTCCTTGATGATGTCGAGGTAGAAACCACCGAGTTCCTGTACGCAGAAGTTGTGCACTTTGGAGTACACGTTCCAGAAACGGTATTCGCCGTAGTGCAGCTCCAGCTCACGTTGCAGCAACAAAGCGCGGTCTACTGCCCAACGGTCCAGCGCGAGCATTTCATCAGCAGGCAGCAGGTCGGTGGCCGGGTTGAAGCCGGTCAGGTTGGACAGCAGGAAGCGCGCGGTGTTACGGATACGCCGGTAGGCGTCCGCACTGCGTTGCAGGATCTGGTCAGACACCGCGATTTCGCCCGAATAGTCAGTCGAGGCAACCCACAGGCGCATGATGTCAGCGCCCAGGGTATCGTTGACTTTCTGCGGTGCAATCACGTTACCCAGCGACTTGGACATTTTGCGGCCGGCTTCGTCCACGGTGAAACCGTGAGTCAGCAGCTCGCGATAGGGCGCGTGGTTGTCGATGGCGCAACCGGTCAGCAAGGACGAGTGGAACCAGCCGCGGTGCTGGTCGGAGCCTTCCAGGTACAGGTCGGCACGTGGGCCAGTCTCGTGGCCCATTGGGTGCGAGCCGCGCAAGACGTGCCAGTGGGTGGTACCCGAATCGAACCACACGTCCAGCGTGTCGCTGATCTTGTCGTACAGCGGCGCTTCGTCGCCCAGCAATTCAGCCGCGTCCAGCTTGAACCAGGCTTCGATGCCTTCAACTTCAACACGCTTGGCCACTTCTTCCATCATTTCGACGGTACGCGGGTGCAATTCGCCGCTTTCCTTGTTCAGGAAGAACGGGATCGGCACGCCCCAGTTACGTTGACGCGAGATGCACCAGTCCGGGCGGTTGGCGATCATCGAATGCAAACGCGCCTGGCCCCAGGCCGGAACGAACTGAGTGTCTTCGATCGCTTGCAACGCACGGGTGCGCAGGGTGTCGCCCGCCGTCGGCTCTTTGTCCATGCCGATGAACCACTGCGCGGTGGCGCGGTAGATCAGCGGTGTCTTGTGGCGCCAGCAGTGCATGTAGCTGTGGTTGATGGTTTCAGTAAACATCAACGACCCGACTTCGGTCAGCTTGTCGATGATGTTCTGATTGGCCTTCCAGATGAACTGGCCACCGAAGAACTCCAGCGACGGGACGTACACACCGTTGCTCTGCACCGGGTTGATAATGTCATCGTTAACCATGCCGTAGGCTTTGCAGGTCACGAAGTCGTCTACGCCGTATGCCGGGGCGGAGTGAACCACGCCGGTACCTGCGCCCAGCTCAACGTAGTCGGCCAGGTAAACGGGCGACAGACGATCATAGAACGGGTGACGGAAGTTGATCAGTTCCAGCGCAGCACCGGTGGTGGTCGCAATCACCGAGCCTTCCAGGTTGTAGCGGGCCAGGCTCGACTCAACCAGTTCTTCGGCCAGTACCAACAGTTTGTCACCCACATCGACCAGCGCGTAGGTGAATTCCGGGTGAACGTTCAGCGCCTGGTTGGCCGGGATGGTCCACGGCGTGGTGGTCCAGATCACGATTGATGCTGGCTTGCTCAGCGACGCCAGCCCAAAGGCTTCAGCCAGCTTGGCCTCATCAGCAACAGGGAACGCAACATCGATGGCGGCGGATTTTTTGTCCTGATATTCAACTTCAGCTTCAGCCAAGGCCGAGCCACAGTCGAAGCACCAGTTCACGGGCTTAAGGCCCTTGAACACGAAACCGCCCTTGACGATTTCTGCCAGCGCACGAATTTCCCCGGCTTCGTTTTGGAAGTCCATGGTTTTGTACGGGTTGGCGAAGTCACCCAGTACACCCAGGCGGATGAACTCGGATTTTTGACCTTCGATTTGCTCGGTCGCGTAAGCACGGCACAGTTCACGGGTTTTATCCGCGCTCAGGTTCTTACCGTGAGTCACTTCAACCTTGTGCTCGATCGGCAGCCCGTGGCAGTCCCAGCCCGGCACATAAGGTGCGTCAAAACCCGCCAAGGTTTTCGAGCGCACGATCATGTCTTTCAAAATTTTGTTCAGCGCATGACCGATGTGAATCGTGCCGTTGGCATAGGGCGGACCGTCGTGAAGTACGAACTTCGGACGATCCTTGCCAATCTCGCGCAACTTCCCGTACAGGCCAATGCTGTCCCAGCGCTGCAAAATTTGCGGTTCGCGCTGTGGCAGGCCGGCCTTCATTGGGAAGGCTGTGTCCGGAAGGTTTAGCGTGGCTTTGTAGTCGGTCATTTCAGGCTCTTTTTAAGCGGTTGACCCAGCCAATAGGCTCGGGCGGCGGCGACGTCCGCATTGATCGCCGTCTTGAGCGCCTCCAGAGAGGCGAAACGCTGCTCATCACGCAGCTTGTGGTGGAATACCACCGTCAGACGCCGGCCATACACATCGCCGGCGAAATCCAATAGATGTACTTCAAGATGGGCGCTGCCATCTCCTGCTACGGTCGGTCTGACGCCAATATTGGCTACGCCGGGCCAAGTTTTTCCGTCAATTTCAACGCTGACCAGGTAAACCCCTGTCAACGGAACACGACGGCGCTTAAGCTGAATATTGGCTGTGGGCGTACCCAATTGACGCGCCAGCTTCTGCCCATGCAAAACCCGGCCAGTGATTTGAAACGGCCGGCCCAGCAAATGCTCAGCGAGTTCGAAATTGGCACTGGCCAAGGCACTGCGCACCTCGGTACTGCTGATTCGCACGCCTTCAAGCTCGACGGTTTGCGCAGCTTCAACCGTAAACCCTTGCCGGGCACCGGCCTGCAGCAAGAAGTCAAAGTCGCCCACACGGTCGCAGCCAAAACGGAAGTCATCACCGACTTCCAGGTGCTGTACGCCCAAGCCATCAACAAGAATGGTGTCGACGAATTCGGCCGCGCTGAGCTTACTCAAACGCTGGTTGAACGCCAGGCACAATACCCGATCAACGCCGGCCTCAGCCAACAGTTGCAGCTTGTCACGCAGCCGGGCCAGACGTGCCGGGGCGGTTTCAGGGGCAAAAAATTCGCGCGGCTGCGGCTCGAAAATCACCACGCAGCTGGGCACGCCCAACTCCAGCGCACGTTCACGCAGCCGACTCAGGATAGCCTGATGACCACGGTGCACACCGTCAAAGTTGCCAATAGTGGCGACACAGCCCCGATGCTGGGGCCGCAAATTGTGAAGGCCTAGAACCAGCTGCATAACGCGCTTCTTGCTCATAAAGTGGCCGATTATAACCACACCCGGCCCGGTACGACAGGCAACAGCGCAAGGCAAATCAGGTCAAATCGACAAAATCGACGTCTGACCGCTCATTACCTTACGAAAGTGACCTGCGGGCAAAATCCTTCAGACGCACCCCCAACAGCAGCAATACGCCGAAATAGACCGCTACACCTGCCGCCACCAGACCACCCAGACGCATAAAGCGCTCAAGCATATGACCTTGATCCCACGCAGGCATCAGGTGCATCAACCCCAGCAAGGCACCTGACATGACCGCCACCGCAACCACCAGCTTGAACAGAAACTTCGTCCAGCCGGGCTGGGCAACAAATAGCTTTTGCTTGCGCAACTGCCAGAACAGCAGACCCGCATTGATACAGGCCCCGACGCTAATAGCCAACGCCAGCCCCGCGTGCTGCAAAGGCACAATAAAGACCAGGTTCAACAACTGCGTCACGATCAACGTAAACACCGCGATCTTGACCGGTGTGCGAATGTTTTGCTGCGCGTAAAACCCGGGGGCCAGCACCTTGATCAGAATCAACCCAAGCAGGCCGACCGAATACGCCATCAGAGCACGCTGGGTCATGGCCGCATCATGTGCGCTGAATTGGCCGTACTGAAACAGCGAGACCGTCAGCGGCTCTGACAAGATGGCCAACGCCAGCGCACAAGGCAACACCAGCACAAAACATAGGCGCAAGCCCCAATCGAGGATGCGCGAATACTCTTGGCGGTCCTTGTTCGCGTAGGTTTTAGAGAGCGTAGGTAGCAGAATCGTACCCAGCGCCACGCCCAGCACACCGGATGGCAACTCCATCAAACGGTCGGCGTAATACATCCAGGACACAGAGCCCGCAACGAGGAAAGACGCAAAAATTGTATTGATGATCAACGAAATCTGGCTGACCGAGACCCCAAGAATGGCAGGCACCATTTGCTTCATGACTCGCCAGACACCCGAATCTCGCAAATTGAGGCGCGGCAGCACCAACATCCCGATTTTTTTCAGATGCGGGAGCTGGAACAGCAGTTGAGCCAGACCGCCTACCAGCACAGCCCATCCGAGTGCCATGACCGGCGGGTCGAAGTACGGCGTCAGAAACAGCGCAAAAATAATCATGCTGACGTTAAGCAAAGTCGGCACAAAGGCGGGTACCGAGAAACGGTTCCAGGTATTGAGAATCGCACCGGCCAGCGATGACAACGAAATCAGCAATATATAAGGGAACGTTACCCTCAGCATCTCGCTGGTCAGCTGAAATTTTTCAGGCGTTGTCGCAAAACCTGGCGCGGTGGCCCAGATCACCCAGGGCGCCGCGATCATCCCCAGCGCCGTGACAATGGCCAGTACCAACGTCAGCAAACCGGCGATATATGAAACAAACGTGCGCGCGGCCTCCTCGCCTTTCTGGTTCTTGTACTCGGCCAGAATGGGTACAAATGCCTGAGAAAAGGCCCCCTCGGCAAAGATCCTGCGCAGCAGGTTGGGCAATTTAAACGCAATAAAGAACGCATCCGTGGCCATTCCTGCGCCAAATGTGCGTGCAATGATGGTGTCCCGAACAAAGCCCAGAACCCTTGAAATCATTGTAATAGAGCTGACGGCAGCCAACGACTTGAGCAAGTTCATTGAAAGAGTTTTTGCCTATAAGAGAAAGAGCAGGCGAACAAAGCGTCCACTTATGCGATACTGCGCGCCGCAACAGCACAGAGCCAAGCTCGCGAGTTTACAGGTCAAGCGCCGGAAATAAATCTCCCGTCTCCCTCGATCAACCACTCAGCGGATCGCATCAAACGCTCTTGACAAGCCTTCACGTCATCGGCATGATTCGCGGCCTATTTTGTTTGCTATTTCTAAAGTCTTTCGAGGAGCTCGACGGTGGCCAACACACCTTCCGCCAAAAAACGTGCAAAACAGGCTGAGAAGCGTCGCAGCCACAACGCCAGCCTGCGTTCCATGGTTCGCACCTACATCAAGAATGTAGTTAAAGCCATCGACGCAAAAGACGCTGTTAAAGCTCAAGCTGCTTACGTTCTGGCTGTACCTGTTATCGACCGCATGGCCGATAAAGGCATCATCCACAAGAACAAAGCTGCTCGTCATAAGAGCCGCCTGAATGGCCACGTCAAGGCGTTGAACCTTGCGACCGCTGCTTAAGCGATAAGCTTTTTAAAAAACCGACCTCAGGGTCGGTTTTTTATTGCCTGAACAATAGATCACAGCGGCCACCTTACTCGCGATCTATTGAGCCCAACCTGATTTCCCCCGTCACCTCCCAAAAGAGCAAGCACTGGCCGAGGGAAATATTTCAGGCTTTCAACAATCCGAAAGACGCACCTGAGTTACTGGTGTGGCCACGGCAAAATCGGGATGGCCGTTACAGCGTTCTGCGGGCTGCCTTCGATCAACCGATCGCTGTACACCAGGTACACCAGCGTATTGCGCTTTTTGTCGAGGAAACGCACCACCTGCATGGTTTTGAAAACCAGCGAAGTGCGCTCCTTGAAGACCTCATCACCTTCCTTCAACTCACCCTTGAAGCTGATCGGCCCGGTTTGACGGCACGCAATGGACGCTTCCGCGCGATCCTCTGCCAACCCCAGCCCACCCTTCATTCCGCCCGTCTTGGCGCGCGACAGGTAGCAGGTCACGCCCTCAACCTTCGGGTCATCAAATGCCTCGACCACGATACGATCATTAGGCCCGACAAACTTGAAGACGGTCGACACCGTACCAATCTCTTCAGCTGACGCCATCAACGGCACCGCCAACATCAGCCCCAACAAGCCTTTAATCAAGCGCATTCAACACCTCAACTTCACACCAAAATCAGGTTATCGCGATGAACCAGTTCAGGTTCAGCCATGTAACCCAACACACCCACAATCGCATCGGAGGGCTGGCCAATAATTTTCTGCGCTTCCGAGGCACTGTAGTTGGCCAGCCCGCGAGCAATCTCTCGACCGTCCGCTGCGGTACACACCACCATTTCACCCCGCCGGAAAGCACCCTGCACAGCTTTGACCCCCACCGGCAGCAAGCTCTTGTTGCCCTGAGACAATGCAGCCACAGCGCCGTCATCCAGCACCAGCGTGCCGCGCGTTTGCAAATGCCCGGCCAGCCATTGCTTACGCGCCGCCAACAGGCCGCGCTCAGGCGACAGCAAGGTACCGAGCCGCTCACCCGCCTTGAGGCGGTCCAGAACGCGCTCCAGGCGGCCACCGACGATAATCGTGTGCGCCCCCGAACGCGCCGCCAGACGCGCCGCACGCAACTTGGTCTGCATACCGCCACGCCCCAGCGCGCCACCCGTCCCGCCTGCCACAGCATCCAGCGCAGGATCATCGGCTCGCGCCTCGTAGATCAGGTTGGCATCCGGGTTATTACGCGGATCAGCATCAAACATGCCATCACGATCGGTCAGGATCACTAACAGATCAGCCTCGACCAGGTTCGCCACCAGTGCGGCCAAAGTGTCGTTATCCCCGAAGCGGATTTCGTCGGTAACAACCGTGTCGTTTTCATTGATGACCGGAATCACACCCAACCCGACCAAGGCCCGCAACGTACTGCGAGCATTCAGGTAACGCTTGCGATCAGACAAGTCATCGTGGGTCAGAAGGATTTGCGCCGTGTGCCGGCCATGCTCGGCAAAGCTCGATTCCCACGCCTGCACCAGGCCCATCTGACCGATGGCAGCCGCCGCCTGCAGTTCGTGCATCGCACTGGGTCGGACCGTCCAGCCCAAGCGACTCATACCGGCAGCCACCGCCCCCGAAGACACCAACACCAGCTCGACGCCCGCCTCATGCAAGGCCACCATCTGCTCAACCCACACACCCATTGCTGCACGATCCAGGCCTTTGCCATCCGCCGTCAGCAATGCGCTGCCGATTTTCACGACCCAACGCTGCGCACCTGTCACCTTGCTCCGCATCATCATCCAACCTATGCCTGAGAGCAGCGCGACCGAGCGCCACCCATGGAATTATTCTTGATTACCGTTTCACAGAGACCAAAACGCCGCTCAATTGAGCGGCGCTGTAGTTTACTGCAACGAATCAGTCGCGGACGTAAATGATTTCCGGACCCTCTTCATCATCAACATCCTCTTCGTCCCAATCATCGTCACCGATGTCATGAACGCTCTTCACGCCGCTGCGACGCAAGGCACGCTTGTCATCCAGAGCTTGCAACTGCGCACGCGCCTCGTCTTCGATGCGCTGATCCAGCTCGGCCAACTCTTCCTTGTAAGCAGGGTCATTCGCCAGGCGATCGGCACGGTCTTCCAGGTAGCGCATGATGTCGTGGCACAGCTTCTCTGTACCGATTTTGGCGATGGCCGAAATCACGTACACCGGGCCTTCCCACTCAAGGCGCTCAACCACCTCTTTGACAACGGCGTCGTGCTCTTCCTCAGGCAACGAATCGCATTTGTTCAAGACCAGCCAGCGGTCACGATCAGCCAGCGCCGGGCTGAACTTGGCCAGCTCGTTGACGATGACCTCAGCAGTGTCCGCGGCACTGTCAGAGCCTTCGACCGGTGCCATGTCCACAAGGTGCAACAACAAACGGGTACGGGCCAAGTGCTTGAGGAAGCGAATACCGAGGCCTGCACCATCCGAAGCACCTTCGATCAGGCCCGGAATGTCGGCAACAACAAAGCTCTTCCAGCGATCGACGCTGACAACGCCCAGGTTGGGTACCAGGGTCGTGAACGGGTAATCCGCCACCTTGGGCTTGGCCGCCGACACAGAGCGAATAAAGGTGCTTTTGCCAGCATTCGGCAAGCCCAGCAGACCCACGTCCGCCAGCACTTTAAGCTCCAGCTTGAGATCACGCTGCTCACCCGGCTTACCCGGCGTGGTCTGGCGCGGAGCCCGGTTGGTGCTGGATTTGAAACGGGAGTTGCCCAGACCGTGCCACCCCCCCTGAACCACCATCAAGCGCTGACCCGCCTTGGTCAGGTCACCGATGACTTCCTGAGTGCCCGCATCAATCACGGTGGTGCCGACCGGCACGCGCAGCTCCAGGTCATCACCTTTTTTGCCGGTGCAATCGGTGCTACCGCCGTTCGAGCCACGCTGGGCGTCGAAGTGACGGGTGTAACGGTAATCAACCAGCGTGTTCAGGTTTTCGTCAGCGATCATGTAGATCGAGCCGCCGTCACCCCCATCACCGCCGTTAGGACCGCCGTTCTCGATGAATTTCTCGCGACGGAAACTCATGCAACCGTTACCACCGTCGCCCGCTTTTACTCGAATCGATACTTCATCAACAAACTTCATAATAAAACGCGCCTCTCGTCATCAGGACGAGCCGAAAAACCAAGACATAAGACTCTTGCAAAAATGAGCGCAGCGACCTCAATCAACGACTGTTAAATCCAGCGCCAGCAGCCCATACAAACAGTTTTGCAAGAGACTCACCCCACAAACGAAAAAGCCCCGTCGCAAGACAGGGCTTTTCCAGCTACCAAGCTATTACGCCGCGACGACTGCAGTCTTCGGAACGATGCTTACATAGCGACGACCGAAGGCGCCTTTAACCTGGAACTTGATCACGCCTTCCACTTTCGCGAACAGGGTGTGATCTTTGCCCATACCAACGCCGTAGCCAGCGTGGAATTGGGTGCCGCGCTGACGCACGATGATGTTGCCCGGTACGATAGCCTGGCCGCCATACATCTTCACGCCAAGGCGTTTGGCTTCTGAGTCGCGACCGTTACGGGTACTACCACCAGCTTTTTTGTGTGCCATGAGTCAATTCTCCTAGTGAGGAATTAGGCTGAAATTAAGCCTGAATACCGGTG
>NZ_JASLGE010000039.1 GCF_030150285.1 Pseudomonas sp.
CCTGCTCTCGGCCTGCCGAAAGGGGCCTGAAGATCAAGATCAATAGCGCGTGCGACGTGCTCCGTAGCAGTTGCCGAGCTGTGCGAGGCTACGTCCGATTGCGCAGCGATCGTAAATCCTGAGTCCCGGATCAGGCAGGTAGACCGCGCTGTCTGGTTTTACGACGACTGCGTCGCCGGACGTAGCCTCGCATGGCTCGTCAACGCCTACAGGGGGCGTCGGCCGGTTGCAGTTCCAACAACGCCAGCGAACGCGCGGTCATGTGGTAGGGGGTGTTGAACGCCAGGTCGCGCGGGCCTTGGGTGTCCGGGTCGGTGGTGTCGAGCTGGCACGCCCAGCCAACCCCTTGCGCTACCGGGGGGAGGGTGAAGTCCACCGCCTCGAAGTGGGCGTTGATCACGATCAGCAATGTGGCATCCGCCCCCGCACGTTGCACGCCCGACACCTGTGCCCGACCATCGAGCAACATGCCCAGGCAGCGGCCCTCGGGGTCGTGCCATTGCGCAATGCTCATTTCTTCCCCAGACGAGGCCAGCCAGCTGACGTCCTTGACCCCCACCTCTTCGTTGTAATGCCCCACCAGAAACAAGCCGCGCCGTAGCACCGGGTAGTGCCAGCGCAACGCGATTACGCGCTTGACGAACGCCAACAGCGAGGTGCCTTGGCTATCCAGCGACCAATTGACCCAGCCAATCTCGCTGTCCTGGCAATAGGCGTTGTTGTTGCCGTGTTGGGTGCGGGCAAACTCGTCGCCCGACACCAGCATCGGCGTGCCTTGGGCCAGCAGCAGCGATGCCAGCAAATTACGCATCTGGCGCTGGCGCAGGGCCGTGATGTCGGGGTCGTCGGTGGGGCCTTCCACACCGTGGTTCCAGGACAGGTTGTTGTGGGTGCCGTCCTGGTTGTTTTCGTCGTTGGCCTCGTTGTGTTTGTCGTTGTAGGACACCAGGTCGTGGAGGGTAAAACCGTCGTGGGCGGTGATGAAGTTGACCGAGGTGTACGGCCTGCGCCCGCGCTGGTTGAACAGGTCGCCCGAGGCGGTCAGGCGTGCAGCGACGTTGGGCAACTGGCCTTCGTCGCCTTTCCAGAACGCGCGAAATGTGTCACGGAACTGGTCGTTCCATTCTGCCCAGCCCGGCGGAAAGTGACCCACTTGGTAGCCGCCGGGGCCGCAGTCCCAAGGTTCGGCAATCAGTTTGACTTCGCGCAATAACGGGTCCTGCCTGCAAGCCACGAGGAAGCTGTGGCGTTCGTCAAACCCTTCCCGATACCGCCCCAGGATGGTGGCCAGGTCGAAACGAAACCCATCGACGTGCATTTCATGGGCCCAGTAACGCAACGAGTCGGTGACCATCTGCAGCACGCACGGGTGGCTCAGGTCCAAGGTGTTGCCGGTGCCGGAATCGTTGATGTAGTAGCGTTTGTCATCGGCCATCAGGCGGTAGTACGACGCGTTGTCGATACCTCGCATCGACAGGGTGGGGCCTTGTTCGTTGCCTTCGGCCGTGTGGTTGTAAACCACGTCGAGGATCACTTCCAGCCCGGCTTCATGCAGGTGCGCCACCATCTCCTTGAACTCGGCAATGTTGCCGCTGGCCAGGTAACGCGGGTCGGGGGCAAAGAAACCGATGCTGTTGTAGCCCCAGTAGTTGGTCATGCCTTTTTGCAGCAGGTGCTGATCGTTGACGAAGGCGTGCACCGGCAACAACTCAATGCTGCTCACGCCCAGGGTGCGGATGTGTTCGATCACGTCGTCAACCATCAACCCTGCAAAGGTCCCGCGCACGGCCTCTGGCACTGCGGGGTGGGTCATGGTCAGGCCGCGCACATGGGCTTCATAAATCAGCGTGCGTTCCCACGGCACGTTCAGTCGATGATCACGACCCCACGTGTGGGCCGGGTCGATCACTTTGCACTTGGGCACAAAGGGCGCACTGTCACGCTCGTCGAAACTGAGGTCAGCATCGGGGTGGCCGATGGTGTAGCCAAACAGCGCCTCGGACCACGTCAGTTCGCCCACCAGTTGTTTGGCATAGGGGTCGATCAGCAGTTTGTTGGGGTTGAAGCGATGGCCGTTTTGCGGATCATAAGGGCCGTGTACCCGATAGCCATACACTTGCCCGGGGTGTGCGTCCGGCAGGTAGCCATGCCAGGTTTCGTCGGTGTACTCCAGCAGCTCGATGCGCTCCAGTTCAACCTCGCCGGCGGCATCGAACAGGCACAGTTCGACCTTGGTGGCATTGGCCGAGAACAGCGCAAAGTTCACGCCCAAACCGTCCCAGGTCGCGCCAAGCGGAAAGGGCAGCCCTTCGCGAATCCGCGAAGGGCCCGGGGCTGAGGTGTGTTGGTTCATGAACGATACCCTCAAACAGTGAACGGTAGTCCCGCGTGGGCGGGCCTCAAGACGCCGTCGGTTTGCGCGGGGCGCGGGGCTTTTTGGCTGCGGGGGGCTTGCCCGCTGGCTTGGCATCGGGCGTTTTCGCTCCAGGTGTGGCCAGTGTTTCGGCAGCGGCCAGTTTTACCGCCATGTCCCAATGCCGGGCTTGTTGGCCCTCGGGCCGGCCCTCCGATTCCCAGATCTGGTAGGCAAATTCACGGATACGCGTGTTGTCGTGATGCATGGCAATGCTCCTGAACGAGTGGGTGAAACCAGTGATCGTGGTGCGTTGAGTTCAGCGCGTCGACGCTGTTGCCTGTGGCTTCAGCGATCACGCTCCCAGGCTTGCAAACGGGCACACGCCAGCCGTTCAAGGCGCCCAGTAGCGTCTATGGCCTCCAGCAGCACGCTGCTGTCTACGGGTAGCCGTCGGCACCAGTTGGGGTGGCCGCTGATGGTGCCCGGCAAATTGGCTTGTTCCTCCAGGCCCAACGCATCTTCAATGGGCAACAGCACCAGCGGTGCCCGGGTGTGCCCCAGGTAGCGGATGCTGGCGTCGAGCGTCGGTGCGTTGCTTTGAGTGTCCTCCTGGAAATTTTGCGGGTCCCGGCGCAATGCCTCATTGAGCCCTTCGCATTCGCGCTGGCGTATTTCCCGCCAGCGGCTGGCCGTGACCGGGTCAATCAGGGCCAGGCGTTCGTTCCAGTCAATATCGCGACCGTGCAACCAGCCGCTGAGGGTGGGCAGGTCGTGGGTGCTGGTGGTGGCGAGTGCATCGTCCGGCCAGGCGAGAATGGGTTTGAAGTGGGCACCGTAATCCTGTTCGAACAACAGCACGCGCATGCCGAGGATGGCCCGCTCGCTGAGCTTTTCCCGCAGGCCGTCCGGCACCGTGCCCAGGTCTTCGCCGAGCACGATGGCTTGATGGCGCACTGATTCCAGCGCCACCAGTCGCAGCAGGTCATCCACCGGGTAATACAAATAGGCCCCTTCGCTGGGCGCAGCCCCCACCGGCATCACCCACAAGCGTTGCAGGCCCAGTACATGGTCGATGCGCAGGCCTCCGGCATGGGCAAAGTTGGCCCGCAGCATTTCGATAAAGGCGCGGAAACCGTTGCGTTTGAGGCCTTCGGGCGAAAACGCTGAAATGCCCCAGCCCTGGCCTGCCCGGTTGAGCGGGTCGGGCGGGGCTCCCACGGTGAGGTGGGCCAGCAGTTCGTCCTGCCGGCACCAGGCCTGGCTGCCCGCGCCATCGGCTCCCACGGCCAGGTCGGCAATCAAGCCCACCGCCATGCCGCTGGCGCGGGCCGTGGCCTGCGCACGGTCCAGGCATTGGGCCATCAGCCACTGACAAAACGCGAAATAGGCGATCAGGTGCCCGTGTTCCTCGGCAAACTGCAGCAGGGCCGGGCTGTCGGGGTTGCGCCATGGCTCAGGCCAGTTGCGCCAGTCCAGGCTGAGGCCTTCGGTGGCGGCTACTGTTTGCAGGGCTTCGAAGCGACAGTGGTTTTCCAGGGCTTCGCCGCCCGTGTCACGAAAGCGCTGAAAATCGTGTTTGAGCGGGTGATCGTCGCGGGCAAAGTCGTCATGCAGTTGGCGCAGCAGCACCTGCTTGGCCCGCGTGGCGGCGGGCCAGTCGATCAGGGGCAACTGCTCCAGCTCTTGCAGATGGTCGGCCAGGCCTGTGGCGGCGATCGCCTGGTTGACCGCCTCATCACCGAGGATGCTGGCGGGTGAGGCATACAGGTAGTTAAGCAGTAATCGGCTGGACGGTGAGTACGGGCTGTACTGCTCGGGTGTGCTGCTGCTCATGGCGTGCAGCGGGCTGATTGCCAGTGCTTCGGCCCCGCGTTCGCCGGCGGCCAGCAGCACGGTTTCCAGTGCTTGGGTATCGCCGAACCCGCCGTCCCCGGCGCGGCGCAGCGAATAAAGTTGCACGCTCAGCCCCCAGGTGCGCGGTGTTGATTGATGCAAGGCGTCGCCCACGCTGTAGCACCTGGCCGGAGCCACGGCCAGCGTGAAGTGCTGATCGCCCGCCTGAACCCGGTGGTAGCCGATGGGGATCATGCCCGGCAAAACGGCGTCGGCATCCAGCTGAATAGGCAGTGATCCGCCCTTCTCAAGTTGCACCACGCAATAGGTGTGGGCATTGAAATAACGGGAAAGGTCCAGAGCCTTGCCCACGTCGGCGGTCAGGAGCGGTGGCAAGCGTTTGTTCTGCTGCTCCAGTTGCAAGTTAAGCAGGCTGGTTTCGATGCTTTCGGCACTGTCGGCAGGCAGGCCCAAACCGGCCAGTACCGCTTGCAGCACGTGGGGTTTGACCCGCTGGGGTTGGCCGTTGGCATCGATCCAGTCAACGGCCAGCCCGGCCCGGCCCGCCAGTACTTCCAATTGCGCTTCACTCATGAGGGCTCCCTGTGGGGTGGGCGGTCGGTTCTGAGCGGCGTGTCGCCCGTTTAGGGGGTGGCGGATCGCACCATGGATTGAGCAACCAATTGTTCATACAACTCGGCGTAGGGCTCAACCGCCTGGCACCAGTTAAAGGGCGCGGCCATTGCACGGCAGCGCATGGCGTTGAACAGCGCGGGGTAGGCAAACACCTTGAAGGCCCGGCTCAGCGCTGTTTTGAAGCTGTCGGGCGTGGACTCGTCAAACAGAAAGCCGGTGACCCCGTCTTCAATGGTGTCGGCCAGGCCGCCGGTGTTGCGGGCGACCGGCAGTGACCCAAAGCGCTGCGCGTACATTTGGCTCAAGCCGCAGGGCTCGTAGCGCGAAGGCATCAGCAGAAAGTCGCTGCCGGCGAACATGCGCCGCGCGTCAGTTTCATTGAAGCCGATGCGCACGCCGATATGGCCAGGAAAGCGCAGCGCCAGTTCACGCATGGCCTGTTCTTCTTCAGGCTCGCCCCGGCCAATGACGCAGATTTGCCCGCCAGCCGCGACGATAAACGGAGCCACGGCTTCGGTCAGGTCCAGGCCTTTTTGATAGACCAGCCGCGACACCACCGCGAATAACGGCCCCGTGGAAGGCTCCAGCTCGAAGAGGGCACGCACATGGGCCGTGTTCTGGGCTTTGCCCGCCCAGTCACCGATGCTGAACGGGGCGACCAGGTGCGGGTCGGTCGACGCCTCCCAGCTCTCATCAATGCCATTGGGAATACCGGTAAGCAGCCCTTGCTGGGTTTTACTGGCCAAAAAACCGTCCAGCCCGCAGCCAAAGGCCGGGGTGGTGATTTCTTGCGCATACGTGGCGCTGACCGTCGTGATATGGCTGGAGTAGGCCATGCCGGCTTTGAGGAAGGACAATTTGCCATAGAACTCCATGCCTTCCTGTTGCAGGGCATGGGGCGGTATGCCCAGTTCCGGGCAGCAGGCCAGGCTGACCACACCTTGGTAAGCCAGGTTATGAATGGTGAACAGGGTGGGCGTGCGCTGGCCGCGCCAGTGCATATAGGCGGGAGCAAGCCCGGCGGGCCAATCGTGGGCGTGCACCAAATCGGGCTGCCAGTGAATCTGCGCCAGGTTGGCGGCGATGTCGGCAGCGGCCAGGCCCAGGCGGGCGAAGCGGATATGGTTGTCGGGCCAGTCGCGGCCGTTGTTGGCACCGTAGGGCGTGCCCTCACGCTCATAGAGTTCAGGGCAGATCAGCACATAAATGACCAGGCCGTCTTTGAGGTCCATGCGCCCTATTTTGCAGGCGGGCAAGGCCGCATGGCCGCCCAGTGCCGCAATGATATGAATCGGGTTATCGCTGTTGAGCACTTGCGGGTAGCCGGGGATCAACACCCGCACGTCATGCAAGTGGCGCATGGCGCGCGGCAGTGCGGCCGACACGTCGCCCAGGCCACCGGTTTTCACCAGGTCGGCCAGCTCCGAGGTCACAAACAGCACTTTCTTTTTAGCGCGATTGCCACTGGCAACGGGCAGCGATGCCTTCAAGGCAGGTGTCAGGCCGGGCAATGACACCGTGTGCCGGGCCTTGGGGGTGAAGCGATCATCCTGATGTGGCGCTGCAGCACTGATCATGGCTCTCTCCCGTGTGTCTGTGTTCTGCCTGATGTTTGTCCGATCGGGGGAAAACCGCTTCCTGACCATCGACACACGCCCTGCACGAAAGGGTAAAGCGCCCGATGGCGTGTCGGCTCAACGGGTAGGTTCAACACTGCAAAGAACGCACCATAAAGTGCGATCTGCCTTACAGGTGACCTGCCTCGGGTACCGAAAGTTCGTTTTAACCGCACGGCATCCTGCCGCGCACTTTGCGACAGCGTGGAGTGTAGGAGAGATATACGAGTGGGCAGAGAAAATGCTTATTACAACGGCTTCAAGCGACGAACTGCGGGTGTCGTCGCGAGGCCGCGACCGATGGCGCAGCGATCATAAAACCTCAGCCCCGGCTGTACCGGGCATACGCCATCGCGCAGGAGGTGGCCGGGTCAATGCCCCGGGTAAGTCGCCACCCCTTCATCACGGCCATCATTGCGCAAACCGATCACCTGAAAGGCATCTTTCTGGTCACCCATTTCCATGCCCGGCGAGCCTATCGGCATGCCAGGTACCGCAATGCCTTTGAGGTCGGCGCGCGTGCTCAGGGCAATCACGTGCTCGGCCGGCACATGGCCTTCCACAAATTTGCCGTTGATAACCCCCGTGTGGCAGGACGCCAGTCGCGGTTCGACACCGAGCTGTTCCTTGACGCGGCTCATGTCGTCTTCCACATGGTCGATGACCTTCAAGCCATTGCTTTGCAGGTGGGCGATCCAGTGCTTGCAGCAGCCGCAGTGGGCGTCACGGTGCACATCGATGGTCAGCGGCTCGGCGGCGTGAGCCATCGACGTCAGCAGCAGGGCCGAGAGGGCCGCAAGGCGCAGTGGGTTATTCATCGGGTTCCTCGTTTGGTCAAAAAATGCCAGCCTGAACGGTGTGGGCTGTCAGGTAGATGAGCGGCTGATGACAGATTTGTCAGGTGGGGGCGCGGGCGGGCAAACACGCTCAGGTAACATAAGGCCATACTTCTTTGACGCGTGTGACCTATGGCTCTCGCTGCTCCGCCTGATTTATCTGACCCCGCCGTGTCGGTTCAACCCTTGGCGCGAACCTACCCGCGCGGGTTGTACATTGAACCGCATCACCATGAATGGGGCCAGTTACTCTATGCCATCAGCGGGGTCATGTGGGTCGATACTCCGGATGAAGCCCTGGCGGTGCCGCCGCAACGCGCTGTCTGGCTGCCGCCGGGCGTGCCCCACGGGATTCGCGTGGTGTCGGACTTGCAGATGCGCAATATCTACCTGCCCCCCGCATTGGCCGTCACCCTCGATGCACGCGTGCAGGTCATCGAAGTACAGCGTTTATTGCGCGAGCTGATCATTCATCTGGTGGAACAGACGGACACCTCGGCGGCCTACACTGAGGCGCTGCTGAACCTGACCCTGCTGGAGTTGCAACGCGCCCGGCGCACGTTGCTCAGGGTGTCGATGCCCGACACGGTGGACCGACGCTTGCTGATGGTGTGCCAGTCGGTAATGGCCAACCCGTCGCTGGACATTGCTTTCGAGCAGCACGCCGAGTGCGCGGGGGCCAGTGTGCGAACCCTGGCGCGGCTGTTCCAGCGGGCCTTGGGCATGGGGTTTGTGCAGTGGCGCCGGCAGGTGCAATTGGCTACCGCGGCGGCGGAGTTGATTCAGGGTGCGCCGGTCAGCCAGATCGCGCGTTCACTGGGTTACTCGGCCAGCAGTTTCAGCGATATGTTCCGTCGAGAATTGGGGGTAAGCCCTTCACGGTATGCCGAAGCAGGCGCAGTGCAGGTTGACTGACAGGCCGAAGTGATTGGCCGATGACCCCGTTTTACCCGCCCTACACTGCGCCCATCCTGAAGGCCTCGGAGGGCTAGACATGAAAGCACTGCAATTTTCCCGCACAGGCGACCTGGCTGCGCTCAGTTTAGTGGAGGTGCCGGTGCCCGTCCCTGAGCCGGGTGAGGTCCTGGTGCAGGTGTACGCGGCGGGGCTCAACCCCAGCGATGTCAAAAACGTGCTGGGGCGGTTTCCTTACACCACGGTGCCGCGTATTCCGGGCCGCGATTTCGCCGGTGTGGTGGTGCAAGGCCCGCCAGCGCTAGTGGGCAAAGCCGTATGGGGCACCGGCAAGGAACTGGGATTTTACCGGGACGGCTCGCACGCGGCGTATCTGACCTTGCCGGCCGACGGTGTCGCGCTGAAACCGCCGGCGTTGAGCTTTGCCCAAGCCGCCAGCCTGGGCGTGCCGTACACCACCGCGTGGGATGCGTTGCAACGCAGTGGTGTCGGCCCCGGTACCCGTTTGCTGGTGATAGGAGCCAACGGGGCCGTCGGCACGGCCGCCCTGGGGCTGGCAGCAGTGCTGGGTGCCCGAGTGCTGGCGGCGGTGCGTCGGGTCGACCAGGTCAAGGCGCTGGCGCTGCAAGGCATAGAGGCGCTGCTGCTGGGCGAACCTGAAGCCTTGGCGGCACAGGTCACTGGCATTTTTGCGCAAGGGGCCGAGGTGATTTTCGACACCACCGGGCATTGGTTGCCTGCGGCGGTGCCAGCCCTGGCGGTGTTTGGCCGGGTGGCCATCATTGCCGCGCCTTTGGACGGTCATGTGCAGCTACCGGCCCTGGCGCTGTACCGCAAGGGCGGTACGTTGATCGGTGTGAATTCACTGTTGTACAGCTGCGCCGAGTGCGCACGGATGCTGGACACCTTCGGTCAATACGTCGACCAAGGGGTGCTGGCGCTGCCCGTCGAGCTCGAAGAGGCCGCGCTGGAGGACGGTTTAAGTGCATACGCCAGGGTCAATGCCGGTGTGAGCACCAAGGTGGTGCTGACCCTGTAAATGCTTAGGGCTCCAAGTGCAGGCTGGCCCGAATGCCTTGCACTTCAGCCTTGGTGGCGCTGTACCCGTCGGCCGAGCCTGCGTAAGACAAGGCATAGGCGCTGTTTTGTCGGGTGGCGGCCACCAGGGTCTGGGTGATGACGTGGTTGCCGTTCTGGGTGATTTTGCAGGTGGTTTCCAGGGCTTGCAGACCGCCCAGCGTGCTGCTGCGAATTTTGCTGCAGGCGCTTTGGTAGCCGCCTTTGGCGAAGTTCTGTTGCAAGGCTTTGCGCATCTGCATCAGCACCGCGTCCATTTTCACCTGATGCTCAGGGGCCAGCGTGGTCTGCGTCAGTTCCATCACCATCAACGGATCACCCTGCGCGTCGTTTTTCACGGCCCGCTGACGCTGGGTTTGCGTATCGGCGACGGGCGGCACGGCCTGAACTTCCCAGCCGCCTGGCCAGGTGATGGTTAAACCGTCGGCGTGGGCCGCGGGCACTGAACAGGCGAGTAACAGCCCGATAAACGCGGTGTGGCGGGTTAAAACAGTCATGGTTGACAAGCCTTTGGTGCCATTCGAGGGCGGTTATAGTGTATCAATTAGTGTCAAGGTGTTGCTTTATGAGTACATATCATTTGCACCGTTGCTCAGCTAACTCTTTGCTTCTTATGCCTAATCCCGGACAATCGCGCCCCTCTTATGGCCGGGGCGTTGTCTGTAAGGTGTTTTTTCTACCGCCCCGGCGCGTGGTAACGACCGGCTAGCGGAGATTTGACCGGATGAATGACCAGGCCAACAGCGTCGATGAACGCTTCGACGCAGCCCCGGCTACTTTAAGCCGCTGGAGCCGTGATGACACCACCTGGATGCTGGGCCTGTTCGGCACAGCGATTGGTGCAGGTACCTTGTTTTTGCCGATTAACGCAGGGCTCGGCGGTTTCTGGCCGTTATTGATACTGGCGTTGCTGGCATTCCCCATGACCTTTTATGCCCACCGGGGCCTGACCCGCTTTGTGCTCTCCGGGCGCGACGGCTCAGACATCACCGACGTCGTCGAGGAGCATTTCGGGCTGGGTGCCGGGGCCGTGATCACGCTGATGTACTTTCTGGCCATTTTTCCGATTCTGCTCATTTACAGCGTGGCACTCACCAACACGGTGGGCAGCTTTATGCTCAATCAGTTGTCCATCACGCCGCCGCCTCGGGCAATCCTGTCGCTGGTGCTGATCCTCGGCCTGCTGGTCGTGGTGCGTTGCGGCGAGCAGGTGATCGTCAAAGCCATGAGCATGATGGTGTACCCGTTTATCGTGGCGCTGCTGTTCTTGGCGGTGTTCCTGATTCCACACTGGAACGGCGGCATCCTGTCCACGGCCAGCACCGTACCCGAGCCGTCGGCGTTCCTGCACACGCTGTGGCTGGCAATCCCGGTGATGGTGTTTTCGTTCAACCACTCACCGATCATCTCGGCGTTTGCGGTCGATCAAAAGCGCCGCTACGGGGCGCACGCTGATGAACGCAGCTCGCAAATCCTGTCGCGCGCCCACCTGCTGATGGTGGTGATGGTGCTGTTCTTCGTGTTCAGTTGCGTGCTGACCCTGTCGCCAGCCCAACTGGCCGAAGCCAAGGCGCAGAACCTGTCGATCCTGTCGTACCTGGCCAACCACTTCAGCAACCCGACCATTGCCTTTGCCGCGCCGCTGATTGCATTCGTGGCCATTGCCAAGTCGTTTTTGGGGCACTACATCGGTGCCAGCGAGGGCCTTAAAGGCCTGGTGCTGAAAACGGGCAAACGCCCGGGTGCGAAAAACCTCGACCGCATGACCGCAGCTTTCATGCTGGTGGTGTGCTGGGCGGTCGCGACCCTCAACCCCAGTATTCTGGTAATGATTGAAACCATGGGCGGCCCGGTCATTGCGGCCATCCTGTTTCTGATGCCGATGTACGCCATTCGCCGCATACCGGCCATGCGCAAGTATTCGGGGCGGGTTTCCAATGTGTTTGTCACCGTGATTGGCCTGGTGGCGATTTCATCGTTGGTCTATGCGCTGATCCCTTGACGCTATGTGTGTCGCCGCCGTTCCTGGCGGCGGCATTGGCATCACGCTGTGTAGGACTTGAGTATGGCCTGTACCAGGAATATGATTGCGACCCATTCTTATTCGCATAATATTCCCCGTACGCGCCGAGGGTCACAGTGTCGCCATCCCCGACGAATTCATCGCTGCTGCACGCCGACGTGCGCGATCTCTACAGCAACCATCATCGTTGGCTGGTGAGTTGGCTACGCCAGCGCTTGCGCGACAGTGACCATGCCGCTGACATGGCGCAGGACACCTTTGTGTATGTGCTGCGCAAGCCCGAGCAGGTCGCCGCGCTGCGCGAGCCGCGTGCCTGGTTGAGCAGCATCGCCAAGGGTTTGTTGATTGATCGCTATCGCCGTCAGCAGGTGGAACGGGCGTACCTGGACGCGATTGCGCACCTGCCCGAACCCGAGGTCCCGTCCCCGGAAGAGCGTCTGCTTTTGCTCGAAACCCTGACCCGCCTCGAAGCGCTGCTCGATGGCCTCAAACCCCGGGTGCGCACGGCCTTTTTACTGTCACGCCTTGAAGGCCTGGGCTATCAGGCGATAGCCGAGCAGTTGGGTGTGAGCCTCAGTTCCGTTGAAAAGTACATGGCGACGGCCATTCGCCATTGTTATGTGGCGCGGCACACGCCATGAGCGGCCCCTCTGTCGACTTTGCGCCAGGCGTGCTGGACCAAGCCATCGACTGGCTGGTGAAGCTGCAGTCGGGGGCGGCCGAGCCGTCCGTGTTTGCCGCCTGCGACCAATGGCGCGCGGCTCACCCCAGCCACGAGGCGGCCTGGCAAGCCTTGCAAGTGACCGAGTCCACCTTTCGCCAGGCCGCTCACCTGTCGGGGCGGGTGGCGCGCGATACCCTGGCCGGCAGCCAACGCCTGCGTTCGCGGCGTCAGGCTCTCAAGGTGCTGGGTGTGGGCGCGCTGGGCGTCGGGGCGGGCGGTTGGGTGGTCCAGCAGCAACCCTGGCACTCCCTGGGGGCTGACTACGCGACCGGGGTGGGTGAGCGGCGAAGCTTCGACCTGGCGGATGGCTCGCGCTTGCAGCTCAATACCGACAGCGCTGCTGATGTGCTGTTCGATGCGCAACAACGATTGATCGTGTTGCGCGCAGGCGAACTGTTTATCCGCACGGGCGCTGACGTGGCGGCGGGGCACAGGCCGCTCTGGGTGCAGACTCGCGAGGCCCGCTTGCTGGCCCTTGGCACCGCGTTCGACGTGCGTCAGCTGGCGGGTCAAACGCGTCTGAACGTCGAAGAGGGAGGGGTGGCCATTCATTTGCCTGCGGCCGGGCCGGTGCGCGTGTCCGCCGGGCAGGAGTACCTGATCGACCGTGATACCGCTCGGCTGCAAGCGGCCCCCGTGATGAGCGCCAGTGGCTGGACCCAGGGAGCCGTGGTAGCGCGGCAGATGCGCTTGGCGGACCTCGCCCGGGAATTGGCGCGTTACCGCCACGGCTGGTTGCAGTGCGACCCGGCCGTGGGCGATTTACGCGTGTCGGGGGTGTTCCAACTGGACCGCATCGACCCGGCACTGGAAGGCCTGACCCAATCTTTGCCGGTACGCATTGAGCGGCGCACGCGTTTCTGGACGCGGATCGTGGCGGTTTAACCGGCACCTCTCGCGCCGGCCGGCCCTTATCAATACGAATAATTATCAAAATACTTTGCGGGTTTTGCGGCGTCCTTCGACAAACAGGCATAAGACCTTTTAATTGCAGGAGCTCGTGCCCCATGTCCCGTGTTTTTCGCACCCCTTACTTACCCTCACACAGCCGCCTGGCGCTGGCTTTGCAGGCTGTACTGCTGGGGGCCGGTGTGTTGGCTGCCGCACAACCGTTTTCACTGAGCGTGGCCGCGTCGGTCAGCGCGCAGCACAGCTTTGATGTGTCGGCGGGGCCGTTGGACGAGGCGCTCAATCGCTTTGCCCAGCAAGCCGAGATTTCGTTGCCTTACGACCCGGCAGTGGTGAAAAACAAACAGGCCCCTGCGCTTAAAGGCCGCTATGACATTGCCCAAGGCTTGCACCACTTGCTCAGTGGCAGCGGCTTGACAGCCAGCGAAGGCGCTCAGGGTGTCTGGACGTTGTACCCGCTGACCAGCGGCGAAGGCCAATTACAACTGCAAGCCACCAGCGTCACCGGGCTGGCACTGGGAAGCACCACGGAAAACAGCCATTCCTACACCACGGGCCAAGCCAGTACGGCGACCAAACTACCGCTGTCCCTGCGAGAAACGCCGCAATCGGTCACGGTCATCACCCGCCAACAAATGACCGACCAAGGGTTGGGCAGCATCGCCGACGTGTTGGGGCTGACCCCCGGTATCACCGTGATGCACGACGACAGTGAGCGCTACAACTTCTACGCCCGTGGCTTCAGCCTGGATAACTTCCAGTACGACGGCGTGCCCACCTCAGACTTCACCACTAACACCAATGGCCTGGGCCTGCGTGACATGGCCATTTATGACCGCGTTGAAGTCGTACGCGGCGCGACGGGCTTGATGAGCGGCGTAGGCAGCCCTTCGGGGGCAGTCAACCTGGTGCGCAAGCGCCCGACCAAAACATTCCAGGGCTACGTCTTGGGCAGCGGCGGTTCGTGGGACCGCTATCGCACGGAAATGGACCTGTCGGGGCCCTTGAGTGACAACGGCGCGCTGCGCGGGCGCGTGGTGGCGGCTCGCGAAGATGGCCGTTCGTTTATCGACCGCTACGCCGCCACCAAGGACGTGTTTTACGCCATTGGCGAAGCCGACGTCACGGACGCGACAACGCTGTACGCCGGTATCGACTACCAGCGCATCAACGCCAACGGCTCAAGCTTCGGCCAATTGCCGCTGTACTACACCGATGGCAGCCGCACCCACTTCAAACGGTCGATGAACCCGGCGGCCAAGTGGGCGTATGCCGACAGCGAAAGCACCAAATACTTCGCTGGGGTGGATCAGCGCTTTGACAATGATTGGGTGCTGAAGGTCGAGGCCAGCCATTGGAAGGGCAACACTGACCAGCTCCAGGGCAACCTGATCGGCTGGGGCCCATTCCCGGACAAGGCCACGGGCGAAGCGCAGTTCATGAGCGGCACCAAATCGTTCCAGATCAACACCGATACGCTGGACGCATACGCCAGCGGGCCATTTGAGCTCCTGGGTCGAACCCACGAATTGGTGGTTGGCATGAACGTCAGCAACCGTCGCTCCGATTACCTGGCGATCAACGCCGATGACATCACCGTCAACTACCTGAACTGGAACAACGACCCGCCGCGCCCCAGCGGCCTGACGCAGGGCCTGAAGCAACGGTACAAAACCCAGGAGTCCTCGGCCTACGCGGCTTTACGCCTGAAGCCGACAGATGATTTATCGGTAATTCTGGGCACGCGGGTGGTGGACTACGACCGTAAAGGGACCATGACCTACAACGCGGCGCAAGTGACCCCCGACACGGATAACGCGAAGAAAACCGGCGAAGTGATTCCCTACGCCGGGATCGTCTACGACCTGACGGAAAACCACTCGGTCTACGCCAGCTACACCGATATTTTCACGCCGCAAAGCTACTTCGACCGCGAAGACCGCCTGCTCGCGCCCATGACCGGGCAAAGCTACGAGGCGGGCTTGAAGTCCGAGTACTTCGGCGGAGCGTTGAACACCAGCCTGGCGGTGTTTTTGATCAAGCAGGACAACTACGCCGAATACGACGGCATGCGCGACAATGGCCAGGATGCTTACAAGGCCATCAGCGGCACCAAAACCAAAGGTTTCGAAGCCGAAATCTCGGGTGAATTGCTGCCCGGCTGGCAATTGCTGGCGGGCTACACCTACGCCCAGCCCCGGGACAAGGAAGGCAAGCGCATTAACAGCAACCACCCTGAGCAACTGTTCAAACTCTCCACCAGCTATGCACTGGACGGCGACTTCAAGGACTTGACCGTGGGCGGTAACGTGTCATGGCAAGGCTCCACCTACAGCGAGCTGGACGCTTCCATCAAAACCGAAGCGAAGGAGGGCAGCTTTGCCGTGGTCGGCTTGATGGCGCGTTATGACATCAACCAGAACCTCAGCGCCACGGTCAACGTCAATAACCTGTTCGATCGCGAATACCTCAGCGGCTATGGCCTGTATTCGACCTACTACTATGGCGACCCGCGTAACGTGATGGTGGGCATGAAATACAGCTTCTGACGCAGGTTTCATGAAGGGTCTGCCTGAATGGGCTAGGGTAGAACAACACGCTCAAACCGGAGACACATCATGAACGAACCAAGCGTTCATAAAGCAGCTGCAGACGGCTACACACGGGGTGCTGACATTTATGTACGCGGGCGCCCCGACTACCCGCCGCAGGTGACGCAGTGGCTGGCCGACACCCTGGCTCTGGCACCGGGAAAAACCGTGCTGGAGTTGGGTGCGGGCACTGGCAAATTCACCCCGCGGCTGATTCAGACGGGTGCCCGAGTGATCGTGGTTGAGCCAGTGCGGGCCATGCTCGACAAACTGACGGCGACGTACCCTGGGGTCGAGGCGCATCAAGGTACGGCGCAGGCTATTCCTTTGCCGGATGCCAGCGTCGATGGGGTGGTGTGCGCACAGGCGTTTCACTGGTTTGCCCATCACGCGGCGCTGGCTGAAATACACCGTGTGCTCAAGCCGGGCGGCCGTCTGGGGCTGATCTGGAACCTGCGCGATGCGCGCGTGCCGTGGGTGGCGGAACTGGATGCCCGGGTCAACCAATGGGAGGGCGACGCGCCGCGCTTTTACACCGGGGCGTGGCGTGCGGCGTTTCCGTTTGACGGGTTTGGCCCGCTGCAGGCGCAAACCTTCAGCCAGTTGCACACCGGCCCGGTGGAAGACGTGATATTCAACCGCGTGCGCTCTACCAGCTTCGTTTCGGCCCTGGCCCCGGCCGACCGCGAAAAACTGGAAGCACGCGTGCGCGAACTGGTGGCCAGCGAACCGGCGTTAAACCACGGCGGTGACGTCAGCGTGCCGTACATCACCTCAGCTTTCGTGGCTGAAAAGCTCGGCTTATCCATTGCTGCGGTCACGGCCACTTAAGGTTCCGGCTTTACGCCGTGCCATTGCGCAAAACCTGCGTTCGGCCAGCGTGGTTTAAAGGGGGGGCTTGGATCAAAAGCCAGATCAAAAGATCACGAGCAAGCTCGTTCCTACAGGCCTTGCTGCGTTCGGTCAGCGTGGCTTAAAGGGGCAAAAACATGCACTGTAGGAGCGAGCTTGCTCGCGATCTTTTAAAGGTCAAAAGATGACGAGCAAGCGCGTTCCCTCACGTGATGGTGAGAAAGCGTGTGGATTATCGGGTGAGCAGCGCTTCGAGTTTTTCCTGGTCGCGGGCGAATTGGCGGATGCCTTCGGCCAGTTTTTCAGTGGCCATCGCGTCTTCGTTGGAGGCCCAACGAAATTGCGCTTCATTGAGTGCCAAGCGCGGTTCGCCGTCGTTGCCCGGGCTCAGTTTGCGCTCCAGCGTGCCGGTTTCCTGAGCCAGCTTTTCAATCAGTTCAGGGCTGATGGTCAGGCGGTCGCAGCCGGCCAGTTGTTCGATCTGGTTGAGGTTGCGGAAGCTGGCACCCATGACCACGGTCTTGAAGTCATTAGCCTTGTAGTAGTTGTAGATGCGGGTGACGGATTGCACACCCGGGTCATCGGAGCCCTGGTAGTCAATGCCGGTCGATTTTTTGTACCAGTCATAAATCCGGCCCACGAACGGCGAGATCAAAAACACCCCGGCGTCGGCACAGGCGGCAGCCTGGGCAAACGAGAACAACAGGGTCAGGTTGGTTTGAATTCCGTCCTTTTCCAGTTTTTCGGCGGCGCGAATGCCTTCCCAGGTGGACGCCAGTTTGATCAGTACACGGTCACGGCCTACGCCGGCCTTGTCGTACAGCTCGATCAGGCGGTGGGCTTTTTGCAGCAGGGCGGGCTCATCGAATGACAGGCGAGCGTCGACCTCAGTGGAAATACGCCCAGGGATCACGTTCAAGATACCGCTACCCACCGACACCGCGAACAAGTCGCTGGCCAGCCCCACATCGCCCTTGGCATGGCTGATGGCGTTGTTCAGCAGTTCGGCATAGCCGGGCAATGCAGCAGCCTTGAGCAGCAGGGAAGGGTTGGTGGTGGCATCCACGGGTTTGAGGCGGGTAATCGCGTCGAGGTCGCCAGTGTCTGCGACCACGGTGGTGAACTGCTTGAGTTGTTCCAGCTTGGAAGTCATGAGCGTCTCTGTTGGCAAGTGGCAGTACAGATGAAAGGTGTCGTCGGTCAAAAAAGTGTGGCTATCAGCATGCCGCTGAAGTCACTTGAAGCGCAACTTGTGTGCGATTAAATCTGTGCCTGAATTGATCGTTTCTTACGCTGCCGGGTGATTTTCCTTAATGTGCGGGCGGGAGCCTTCCTGCTGAGGAAAGACAGCACGATTGGCCACGTTCTTATCAGGGTTGGCTATTCTGACAGTCCGCGTTTATACACATGTGCGCACTACAGGAGTTCCGGCATGAAGCTTCGCATGATGATGGGTATGGTGGTTATGGCCTCGATCGGGGTCGTGGGCTGTGCCAGCAAGGTCCAGCAACCGGATGAATATTCCGGGTTTCTAAAGGATTACAGCCGCCTTAAAGAGGCGAAATCGCCTTCCGGCGCCGAGGTAATGCGTTGGGTCGATCCTGATATCAAAAACAAGCACTACACCCATTTTTATGTGGAACCGAGTCAGTTTTACCCCGCCCCTCAACCGACGGCCAACATTCCGCTCAACTCAATGACCGCAATGACCGATTATTACGACCAGGCCTTAAAGCGTGAGCTGAGCCTGTCGTTGCCGCAGGCCAGTGCCCCCGGCCCGGGTGTGCTTGTGGTGCGGCCAGCCATCACGGCCGTGAGCAGCAAAACCGAAGGGCTCAAACCTTATGAGTACATCCCGGTGGCGCTGGTCGCCGCCGCGGTCACGACAGCCTCCGGGCATCGCGATCAGGAAACCGGGCTCGCCACGGAAGCGGCGTTTATCGACGGGGGCAGCCAGAAGGTGGTTGCCCAGGTCGTGCGCAAGGGCATCGGCAAGCCTTTGAAAAACGAAAGCCAGGTGATGCAGGCCGATGACGTGAAGGCGGTCATTGATGGTTGGGCATCGGATATGCACCAGTCGTATTTGAAACTGAAACCGTGAAGGTCTGAGGCACCGTGCTACGCACAGGCGTCATAAAAAGTGGGCAAAATATATGTCTATGCGTAGGCAATGACTGATGATGTGGAAGGCATCCACTATTTGTCACCCTGGCCATGATGAAATTAGGCGCGGACCATAGGTCGTCTGCGGTATTCGTGTTTAACTTCGGCCTCTTCAAAAAACTGTTAAGAAGGACATTGTTCATGGCTCAAGTGACGCTTAAAGGCAACCCTGTTCAAGTCAACGGCACCTTGCCACAAGCGGGTACCCAGGCCCCGGCGTTTTCGCTGGTGGCGGGCAATCTGGCCGACGTAACCCTGGCCGATTTTGCGGGCAAGCGCAAAGTGCTGAACATCTTCCCAAGCGTAGACACCCCGACCTGTGCGACTTCGGTGCGTAAATTCAACGCCCAGGCCAACGATCTGGACAACACCGTGGTGCTGTGCATTTCGGCTGACCTGCCGTTCGCTCAAGCACGTTTCTGCGGTGCCGAAGGCCTGGAAAACGTTCAGAACCTGTCGACCCTTCGCGGTGCCGAGTTCATCGAAAACTACGGCGTAGCCATTGCTGACGGCCCGCTGAAAGGCCTGACCGCCCGTGCCGTTGTGGTGCTGGACGCTAATGACAACGTGCTGCACAGCGAGTTGGTCAAGGAAATCGCTGAAGAGCCGGACTACGAAGCAGCGCTGGCTGTTTTGAAGTAACACGCGCCGCGTGACGGTAAACGGTCTGGCACGAGAGTGCCGGGCCGTTTTTTTTTGTACATGACACAATTCAGGGCGCTCGCCCCCTTACAACGTAAATACCCGGTAAAGAGCCTTTTCATAACCGCCGACACTGCTTATCGTTCAGCCTCCTGACAATAAGCGCTCGCGCCCAACTGGTTGATCACTCAATGCATTCGTCTGTTTCCCCTAAATCTCGTCGCTGGCTGGTTGGCCTGCTGGTCTTGCTGATTGCTCTTGGCGTGAGCTGGTGGTGGTGGCCGTCAGACGCGAAAAAAGCACAGACGGCACAACCCGCAGGCCAGGCTGGCCGTTCGGGGATGATGCGCCCGGGGTTTGGCGGGTCTACCCAGGCCGTGCCGGTGCGGGTCGCCGAGGTGACGCGGGGCGACTTCCCTGTTTACTACAAGGCCCTGGGCACGGTGACGGCGCTCAACACCATTAATGTGCGCAGCCGTGTCGCCGGTGAGTTGATCAAGGTGTATTTCAAGGAAGGGCAAATGGTCAAGGCCGGTGAGTTGCTGGCCGAGATCGACCCACGTAGCTACCAGAATGCCTTGCTGCAAGCGGAAGGGACGTTGTTGCAGAATCAGGCGCAGTTGAAGAACGCTCAGGTCGATGTGCAGCGCTACCGCGGCCTGTACGCCGAGGACAGCATTGCCAAGCAAACCCTGGACACCGCCGAAGCGCTGGTCAACCAGTACCAGGGCACGGTCAAAACCAACCAGGCGGCCGTCAATGACGCCAAGCTTAACCTCGAATTCACGCGCATCCGTGCCCCGATCAGCGGCCGCGTGGGCCTGCGCCAACTGGACGTGGGCAACCTGGTGAGTGCCAACGACACCACCGCCCTGGTGGTGATTACGCAAACCGAGCCCATTGTGGTGAGTTTCACCTTGCCCGAGAACAACCTGGCGCTGGTCCTGGAACGCTATCGCAGTGGTGCGCAATTGCCCGTGCAGGCCTGGAACCGTGGCGATACCCAAGAGCTGGCCACCGGTGTGTTGAGCAGCATCGATAACCAGATCGATATCACCACCGGTACCCTGAAGTTCAAGGCACTGTTTGAAAACCGCGACCAGCGCCTGTTCCCCAATCAGTTCGTCAATGTGCACGTGCTGGCCGACACGCTCAAAGGTGTGTTGCTGGTGCCGACGCCGGCCATTCAGTTCGGTACCAACGGCACGTTTGTGTATGCAATGGACGGCGACTCAAAAGTCAAAATCCGCAGCATCAAGGTCGGTGCCACTGATGGCGATGTGACGGTGGTCGAAGAGGGCCTGGACGCCGGTGACTGCGTGGTGCTGGAAGGTACCGATCGCCTGCGTGATGGCAGTGCGGCACAAGTGGTCAATGACAGCACGGCGGTGCCCGCGCCGGCGACCGGTCTGCGTCAGGACGCTTCGGCCGCCGAGACCCCGGCGGCACCTGCCGCGGGCCAGGGCAAGGGTAAGGCGCACCCATGAACCTGTCGCGCCTGTTTATCCTGCGACCGGTCGCCACCACGCTGTGCATGCTGGCCATCGTGCTGTCCGGGATCATCGCGTACCGGTTGTTGCCGGTATCGGCCTTGCCCCAAGTCGATTACCCGACCATTCGGGTAATGACGTTGTACCCCGGTGCCAGCCCGGATGTAATGACCAGTGCGGTCACGGCCCCGCTGGAGCGGCAGTTCGGGCAAATGCCCGGGCTGACGCAAATGGCTTCGACCAGTTCCGGCGGTGCGTCGGTGCTGACCCTGCGTTTTAACCTCGACATCAATATGGATGTCGCCGAGCAACAGGTGCAGGCCGCGATCAACGCCGCCAGTAACCTGTTGCCCAAGGACTTGCCTGCGCCGCCGGTGTACAACAAGGTCAACCCGGCCGACACGCCAGTGCTGACGCTGGCAATTACCTCCAAAACCATGCTGTTGCCCAAGCTCAATGACCTGGTTGACACCCGCATGGCGCAGAAAATTGCCCAGATCAGCGGGGTCGGCATGGTCAGCATTGCCGGTGGCCAGCGCCAGGCGGTGCGCATCAAGGTCAACCCCGAGGCACTGGCCGCCAACGGTTTGAACCTGGCCGACGTGCGTAACTTGATCGGTGCCTCCAACGTTAACCAGCCCAAGGGCAACTTTGACGGGCCGACGCGCGTGTCGATGCTCGATGCCAACGATCAGCTCAAAACACCGCAGGAGTACGCCGAGTTGATTCTGGCGTACAACAACGGTGCGCCGTTGCGGCTCAAGGACGTGGCCGAAATTGTTGACGGTGCCGAGAACGAACGGCTGGCGGCCTGGGCCAATGAAAACCAGGCGGTGTTGCTCAATATCCAGCGCCAGCCGGGTGCCAACGTGATTGAGGTGGTGGACCGCATCAAGGCGCTGCTGCCGAGCATCACCGACAACCTGCCCGCCGGTATTGACGTGACTGTGCTCACTGACCGCACCCAAACCATCCGCGCCTCGGTGCGCGATGTGCAACACGAATTGCTGATCGCCATTGCCTTGGTGGTGATGGTGACGTTTTTGTTTCTGCGCCGGGCCAGTGCCACGATCATTCCTTCGATTGCTGTGCCGCTGTCGCTGGTGGGCACCTTCGGGGTGATGTACCTGGCGGGGTTCTCGATCAATAACCTGACCTTGATGGCCTTGACCATTGCCACCGGGTTTGTGGTCGACGACGCCATCGTCATGCTGGAAAATATCTCGCGCTATATCGAGGAAGGTGACAGCCCGATGCAGGCGGCGCTCAAGGGGGCCAAACAAATCGGCTTTACCTTGATCTCGCTGACCCTGTCACTGATTGCGGTGTTGATCCCGTTGCTGTTTATGGCTGACGTGGTAGGGCGCTTGTTCCGCGAATTTGCGATTACCCTGGCGGTGGCCATTTTGCTGTCGCTGGTGGTATCGCTGACCCTGACACCGATGATGTGCGCGCGCTTGCTCAAGGCTGAACCCAAGGCACATGAACAGGGTCGGTTCTATCGCGCCAGCGGTGCCTGCATCGACTGGATGATCGCCGAATACGGGCGCATGTTGCGCTGGGTGCTCAAGCACCAGCCGCTAACGCTGCTGGTGGCCATCGGTACGTTGGGGTTGACGGTGGTTCTGTACATGGTGGTGCCCAAGGGGTTCTTCCCGGTGCAGGACACGGGCGTGATCCAGGGCATTTCTGAAGCCCCGCAATCGATTTCGTTCACTGCCATGAGCCAGCGTCAGCAGGCCCTGGGCTCGCTCATCCTGCAGGACCCGGCGGTTGAAAGCCTGTCGTCCTATATCGGGGTGGACGGCGATAACGCGACCCTCAACAGCGGCCGCATGCTGATCAACCTCAAGCCCCACAGCGAGCGCAGCGAAAGCGCCAGCGATGTGATTGCCCGCCTGCAGCCGCTGCTCGATCAACAAGTCGGCATCAAACTGTTTATGCAGCCGGTGCAAGACCTGACCATCGAGGACCGTGTCAGCCGCACGCAGTACCAGTTTAGCCTGTCGTCACCGGATGCCGATTTGCTGAGCACCTGGAGCCAGAAATTGGTCACGGCCTTGTCCAACCAGCCGGAGCTTCGCGACGTGGCCAGTGACCTGCAAGACAAGGGCTTGCAGGTGTACCTGGTGATTGACCGGGATGCAGCCTCGCGCCTGGGGGTGACTGTGGCCACGATCACTGACGCGCTGTATGACGCTTTTGGTCAGCGCCAGATCTCCACGATCTATACTCAAGCCAGCCAATACCGCGTGGTGTTGCAGGCCAAAGACGGTGAAAAGATCGGCCTGCAATCGCTGGACCAGATCCACGTTAAAACCACCGATGGCGGCCAAGTGCGGTTGTCGAGCCTGGCCCGGATTGAAGAACGTCAGGCGCAACTGGCCGTGTCCCATATCGGTCAGTTCCCGTCGGTCATGGTGTCGTTCAACCTCGCCCCCGGCGTTGCGCTGGGGCACGCGGTGGAACTGATCGGTCAGGTGGAAAAAGACATCGGCATGCCGGTGGGGGTGCGCACCGAATTCCAGGGCGCGGCGCAAGCGTTTCAGGCGTCGCTGTCCAGCACTTTGCTGCTGATTCTGGCGGCCGTTGTCACCATGTACATCGTGCTGGGCGTGCTGTACGAGAGCTACATTCACCCGATCACCATCCTCTCGACCTTGCCCTCGGCGGCGGTAGGAGCCTTGCTGGCGCTGATCCTTACCGGCAACGACCTGGGCATGATCGCCATCATCGGCATCATCCTGCTGATCGGTATCGTGAAAAAGAACGCGATCATGATGATCGACTTCGCCCTCGACGCGGAACGCAATCAGGGCATGGCCCCGGAACAGGCGATTTATCAGGCGGCGCTGTTGCGTTTTCGGCCCATTTTAATGACCACGCTGGCCGCGCTGTTCGGTGCTGTGCCGCTGATGCTGGCCACCGGTTCCGGGGCTGAATTGCGTCAGCCGCTGGGCCTGGTGATGGTCGGCGGTTTGCTGGTGAGCCAGGTGTTAACCCTGTTTACGACCCCTGTCATTTACTTGGCCTTTGATCGGATGGGACGGCGCTGGCGCAAGACGGGCTCGAAAGAGGTGCAGGTATGAGCAGGGTAGTTGCAAGCTTCAAGCGACAAGTTAGAAGCCAGATATCCAGACGCCGACTGCCTTTGCTGTTGCTTTTCTCTTGCCGCTTGCCGCTTGCTGCTTGGAGCTGTCACCCATGAATCTGTCCGGCCCGTTCATTAAACGCCCGGTAGCGACCATGTTGCTGAGCCTGGCAATCATGTTGCTGGGCGGGGTGAGCTTCGGGTTGCTGCCCGTGTCGCCGTTGCCGCAGATGGATTTTCCGGTGATCGTGGTCTCGGCCAGTTTGCCGGGGGCCAGCCCTGAAGTGATGGCGTCGACCGTGGCCACGCCGCTGGAGCGTTCCTTCGGCGCGATTGCCGGGGTCAATACCATGAGCAGCCGTTCGAGCCAGGGCTCGACACGGGTGATTCTGCAATTTGACCAGAACCGTGATATCAACGGGGCCGCGCGCGAAGTGCAAGCGGCCATCAATGCTTCGCGCAACCTGCTGCCCAGCGGCATGAAAAGCATGCCGACCTACAAGAAGGTCAACCCCTCGCAAGCGCCGATCATGGTGCTGTCGCTGACCTCCGACGTGCTGCAAAAAGGCGAGCTGTACGACCTCGCGTCCACCATCCTGTCGCAAAGCCTGTCTCAAGTGCCCGGCGTAGGCGAGGTGCAGATTGGCGGCAGTTCATTGCCGGCGGTGCGTATTGAACTGGAGCCGCAGTTGCTCAACCAGTACGGCGTGGCCCTGGATGAAGTGCGCGCCACCATCGCCAATGCCAATGTGCGTCGGCCCAAGGGGGCAGTGTCTGACGATGAGCGCAACTGGCAGATCCAGGCCAATGATCAACTGGAAAAAGCCAAGGATTACGAGCCGCTGGTGATCCGGTATCAGGACGGCGCGGCCTTGCGCCTCAAAGATGTGGCGAAGGTCAGCGACGGTGTAGAAGACCGCTACAACAGCGGCTTCTTCAATAACGATGCGGCGGTGTTGCTGGTGATCAACCGCCAGGCCGGGGCCAACATCATTGAGACCGTGAACGCGATCAAGGCGCAGTTGCCCGCGTTGCAGGCGGTATTGCCATCCAGCGTCAAGCTGAACCTGGCGATGGACCGCTCGCCGGTGATCAAGGCCACCTTGCATGAAGCCGAGATGACCCTGCTGATTGCCGTGGGGCTGGTGATTCTGGTGGTGTACCTGTTTCTCGGCAATGTGCGCGCGTCGCTGATTCCTACTCTGGCTGTGCCGGTGTCGCTGGTGGGCACGTTCGCGATCATGTACCTGTACGGGTTTTCACTGAACAACCTGTCATTGATGGCGCTGATTCTGGCCACCGGGCTGGTGGTGGACGATGCCATCGTGGTGCTGGAGAACATCTCGCGGCATATCGACGCCGGCATCGCGCCCATGAAAGCCGCGTACCTGGGGGCCAAGGAGGTGGGCTTTACCCTGCTGTCGATGAACGTGTCGCTGGTGGCGGTGTTTCTGTCCATTCTGTTTATGGGCGGCATCATCGAAAGCCTGTTCCGTGAGTTTTCCATCACGTTGGCCGCGTCGATTGTGGTGTCGTTGGTGGTGTCGCTGACCTTGACCCCGATGCTCTGCGCGCGCTGGCTCAAGCCGCACGTGCCAGGCACTGAAAATGCCATGCAGCGCTGGAGCATGCGCCTCAACGAGCGCATGGTCGGCGGTTATGCCCGCAGCCTGGACTGGGTGCTGCGGCACAAACGCCTGACCCTGCTCAGCTTGCTGGTGACCATTGGCGTCAACGTGGCGCTGTATGTGGTGGTGCCCAAAACCTTTATGCCCCAGCAGGACACCGGGCAACTGATCGGTTTTGTGCGCGGTGATGACGGCCTGTCCTTCAGCGTGATGCAGCCCAAGATGGAGATCTTCCGCCAGGCGGTGCTCAAAGACCCGGCCGTGGAAAGCGTTGCAGGTTTTATTGGCGGCAATAGTGGCACCAACAACGCTGTCATGCTGGTGCGCCTCAAGCCTATTGGCGAACGCAAACTGTCCGCGCAAAAGGTCATTGAGCGCTTGCGCGAAACGATGCCTCTGGTGCCTGGTGGGCGCCTGATGCTGATGGCCGACCAGGACCTGCAATTTGGTGGCGGGCGTGAGCAAACCAGCTCGCAGTACTCCTACATCCTGCAAAGTGGCGACCTGACCGAGTTGCGCACCTGGTACCCGAAAGTGGTGGCAGCGCTCAAGGCCTTGCCGGAACTGACAGCCATTGACGCCCGCGAAGGACGTGGTGCGCAACAAGTCACGCTGGTGGTCGACCGCGATCAGGCCAAGCGCCTGGGGGTGGACATGAATATGGTCACCGCCGTGCTCAACAACGCCTACAGCCAACGGCAGATATCGACCATCTACGACAGCCTGAATCAGTACCAGGTGGTGATGGAGGTCAATCCCAAATACGCCCGCGACCCGCAAACCCTTGATCAGGTGCAGGTGATCACGGCCGATGGCCAGCGCATTCCGTTGTCGGCCATCGCCCACTATGAGAACAGCCTGCAGGGTGACCGCGTTGAACACGAAGGCCAGTTCGCCTCCGAGACCATTTCGTTCGACATGGCCCCCGGCGTGTCGCTGGATCAGGGCACTGTCGCCATCGAGCGCGCCATTGCCAAGCTGGGCCTGCCCGAAGAGGTGATCGTGAAAATGGCGGGCACCGGCGATGCGTTTGCCGCTACTCAAAAAGGCCAGCCGTTCATGATTCTCGGTGCGCTGGTGGCGGTGTATCTGGTACTCGGCATTCTGTACGAAAGCTACATTCACCCGCTGACCATCCTCTCGACCTTGCCATCGGCCGGGGTGGGCGCATTGCTGAGTATTTACCTCACGGGCGGCGAGTTCAGCCTGATTTCATTGTTGGGGCTGTTCCTGTTGATCGGTGTGGTGAAGAAAAACGCGATCCTGATGATCGACCTGGCGCTGCAACTGGAGCGCCATTCGGGTCTGAACCCTGAAGCCTCCATTCGCACGGCTTGCCTGCAACGCCTGCGGCCGATTCTGATGACCACGCTGGCGGCCATTCTGGGGGCCTTGCCGCTGATGCTGAGCAGCGCAGAAGGGGCGGAAATGCGCCAGCCCCTGGGCCTGACCATTATCGGCGGGCTGGTCTTCAGCCAGATCCTGACCCTTTACACCACCCCGGTGGTTTACCTCTATCTCGACCGTGCCCGCCATCGTTTCAATACGTGGCGTGGCGTGCGCACCGATGCTGCCCTGGAAACTCCGCTATGACCTCTCGTTCGCTTAACCTTGCCCCGGCCCTGTCGCCCCAACGCTGGGCGCTTGCCCGTGGCTCGCGCCTGCTGGGGCTGGTGCTCTCGGGGTTGCTGCTCAGCGCGTGTGCGATCGGCCCGGACTACCAGCGCCCTGAACTGACACCGCCCGCGCAGTACAAAGAAGCCGCCGGCTGGACCCAGGCCAACCCCAGCGACGCCCTGGCCCGTGGGGCGTGGTGGGAGCTGTATGGCGATCAACAGCTCAATGCGCTGGTTGAGCGCCTGAACACGTCCAACCAGACCGTTGCACAGTCTGAGGCCCAGTTCCGTCAGGCTCAGGCCCTGGTGCGCAGTGCGCGCGGGGCATTTTTGCCGAGCGCGGACTTGAGCGTGGGCAAAACCCGCTCCAGCCAAGGCACCGGCAGTTCCAATTCGAGCCTGACCAGCTCCAGCAGCGGCATTCGCGACACCTTGAATGCACAGGTCGGCGTGAGCTGGGAAGCGGACATCTGGGGTAAATTGCGCCGAGGCCTGGAGGCCAATGAAGCCAGCGCCGAGGCTAGCTTGGCCGACCTGGCGGCCATGCGTTTGAGCCAACAATCGGAACTGGTGCAGAACTACCTGCAATTGCGTGTGATTGATGAGCAGAAGCGTTTGCTGGAGGCCACCGTCGAGGCGTACCAGCGCTCCTTGAAAATGTCCGAGAACCAATACCGCGCCGGTATTTCCGGCAAGGACGCGGTAGCGCAGGCGCAAACCCAATTGCACAACACCCGGGCCAGCCTGATTGACTTGATCTGGCAGCGTGCGCAATTCGAGAACGCCATCGCCGTGCTGACCGGGCAGTTACCGTCCGGGTTTACCTTGGCAGAGGTCAACCGCGTGCCCGCCTTGCCGGCCATTCCGGTGAGCGTGCCGTCGCAGTTGCTGGAGCGTCGCCCCGATATTGCCTCGGCAGAGCGCGCCATTATCGCCGCCAATGCCAATATTGGCGTAGCCAAGGCGGCTTACTACCCTGACTTGAGCCTGAGCCTGTCGGGCGGTTACAGCAGCAGCACCTATGAAGACTGGATCAGCGTGCCGAACCGTTTCTGGTCGCTGGGGCCGAAAATTTCGTTGCCACTGTTTGATGGCGGCCAACGTTCGGCTGAAGTCGACCGCAATGAAGCGGTGTATGACCAGACGGTGGCCAAGTACCGCCAGACCGTGCTCGACGGCTTTCGCGAGGTGGAAAACTACCTGGTGCAGTTGAAGGTGCTGGGGGACGAGGCGGTGGTGCAGGCGCAGGCGCTGGCGTCGGCGCGCGAGTCACTGCGCCTGACCAGCAATCAGTACAAGGCCGGCCTGATTGCCTACCTGGATGTGGTCAATGTGCAAACCACCGCGCTGAGTACCGAACGCAGCGCCCTCACCCTGCTGCAGAGTCAATTGATTGCTAGCGTGCAGTTGATCGCCGCCCTGGGGGGCGGCTGGGACGGCAACACGGACCTCACCGACAGGCCGCAGTGAGCGCATCACGCCGGCCGGAGGAGGCCGTATAAGGGGGGAGCGAGCGCCTGTCCCCCCTCATCAATTGCTGTGGGAAAGGACCTCACCGACGCTACGGCGCCGTGCATAGTGTTCACTGGTGCGGATCAAGGTTTCGAGGTCTTCGGGTGTCACGTCAATAAACGCCTCCATTTGCTCCATCGCCTTTTGCAAATCGTCGGCGGTGATGCCCGGATCGCTGGCACTGGCGGGCGAGATGATGGCTGGGCTCGGCGCTGACAGCGGCTTGGGGTAACGCACCCGCGTCAGGTTGTTGTAGAGCAGCGCCATCACCAGCATGCCCGCCGCTGCCAGCATGACAGGGCCTACCAGGCCCCAGCCCAGCAGTGCGCTGTCCGGGTCAGCCAACACCACCAGCAACGCCAACGCTCCGGCGGGCGGGTGCAGACAGCGCAACAGGCACATGCACATCAGTGACAGGCCGACCGCCAGGCAAGCGCTGTCCAGGGTACGCCCGAGAAAGTGCGCCACTGCCAGCGAGACCAGGGTCGCGCTCAAGTAGCCGCCGAGTATCGACCAAGGTTGCGCCAGTGCCCCCGACGATACCGCGAACAATAAAACCGCCGAGGCCCCCAGAGGGCCAATCAAATGCATGGCCACGGGCTTGCCGAACGCCAGGCTGCAAAGCCAGACACTGAATAATGTAGCCAGGGATACACCGATGGCGGCTCGGCTCCACTCGGTGGGGCGGGTGTGGGTGGCCGCAGGCAGTAAGCGGCTGATCCAGCGAATGTGCATGGTAGGGACGGTCCGGTGCAGGTCTCGTTGCGGAAAAAAAAGGGCTATGCGAGTGAGTCGCAAGCCCTTTAAAGGGTTCCTTCATTTGGGGGAGGAACCTGCGCAGTGTGCAGAGCGTTAAAGCAATCTGCAAATTCATAATAATGATGTTTAACTGCATTTTAATTGAGCTAAGTGCAGGTGTAAGGTGTGTTAGGTGCCGGCGGTGGGCTCAGCAGGCGATCTGCCCCAGGCGGGGTTGCCCGAAGCCTGTTTTCCCAGTACCCGGTCATAGACGTCGTTGCTGAACAGTCGCCGTTCAATATGGCCACGCCAGTCGGGGCTATCGGCCAGCGGCCCTTTCAAGATAAGCAATGCATCACGCAACGCCATCAGTTTGCCCAGTTCCGGCCTACAAGTCCCGGCCGAAAAGCGCTCGGCCCGGGTACACACATATGCACCTTGAGCGGGTTCATTATCGGCTGCAAAGGAATGGCTCATCACGTCGTACTCCATAATGGGAGGGTATTGGGCTGAGTAAGGTCCTTGAAACAGGGTGAGGGCGCATCGTACGCGCCGTGGTCAGGGTGTGCATGGCGATACAAGCAGTGACACATCTGCCATTTACTTAGTGTGCGATCTGGGATTCAGGCGGACGATTGTAAAGCGCCTAAACAGGGAGGTGTTGTCAGTCACTGCGTAGCTGGAGATAAGATTTACGGAGAAAATCGTAGGATTATTCAAAAGCCGCGACGAGCGTTTTCAGTGCTTCGAGTCATCCGCCGTTATTGGAAAAGGTGTACGTGCTCAGATGGGTTATCTGGCGCAAATGTACTTCAGCGTTCAAATATCGAAATACTTTTCAGTCGAGGCGGCCAAGGTGCGCCTGCGTGCGCCCTTTTCAGCCTCTGAGCTGAATTTCTTGCTATAAACGCACTCCATTAGCCTCGGCGAAGAGCCTGATTGTTCATTTTCCAGGTTTTACTGGACCAATTGCTGTCATTTCAGTTGCTGACTCGATAAGTCGGCCTTAGACTGCCGCCCCTCGTAAATTGAGTGCCGGGTGGCGCTTGAGATAGATGGCACCTGACGGGTTGGGATGAAGATCGGTCAGGACACTCCCCAGTTCGCCTTAATGCACGTATTTTTTATAGAGAAATCAATGACAAAGGATAAGTTGCTGGCCATGCCGGCGGATGACTACATGAATGCCGAGCAACAGCAATTTTTCACTGTGCTGTTGCAAAACATGAAAGTTGAAACCCACGCGCGTATCGAGCAGAACCGCATTGCCATCGAGAGCCTGGACACGCCTGCAGACCCGGCCGATGCCGCATCGGTTGAAGAAGAGCGCACCTGGCTGGTGAACTCCATTGACCGTGATCAGCGCATGCTGCCTCAGTTGGAGCAAGCACTGGAGCGCATCAAGGAAGACAGCTTTGGCTGGTGCGACGACAGCGGTGAGGCAATTGGCCTTAAGCGTCTGTTGATCAGCCCGACCACCAAGTACTGCATTGAGGCGCAAGAGCGCCACGAGCAAATCGACAAGCACCAGCGTCAAGCTTGATTGCTTGACCGCACCGGAGCCGCGTCCTGCGGCTCCGGCAGTCAGTCAAAGGCTGGCATCCTGTGCATTGCGGCTTGAAGGGCGGCGCGCAACCCTTCTTCTGGAGCCGTCAGCGATCATCAACGGTCCAACCCGCCAGCCTGAAACTCAGTGAGCGGGGCGCAGACGTGTGTTCAACTGGTCGATAACCAACGCCCAGTTATCGTCAGCATTCAGGTGCTCTTTCAGAAATTGGGCTTGATCCGCTTTCCAGAAGGGGGCGTCTTCCAGCCTTAGATCAGCCTCAAGCGGCGAATGCTGCGTAATGAACGCCTCAATGGCTTCGTCATCGGACTTGAGTCCCAGTTGCGCGAAAAGCGTGTTCATGTTGGTTGCCGTTTCGTCCATGGTGATCTCCTTGTGGGCTGGGTGGTTCTGTGTATTTGAGGGCATTGAGCGGCAAACGTTCGATGCCGTTGCAGGCCAGGCTCACCAGGGCTCGAACCGGGCCTGTCGCGCGATCAGGTGTTGAGCGCGCCGGCGTCTACTGCATGCTTCAAGGCCAGTGCGGATTCCTGGGCAGCCGTTTCAGCGACATCGGCAGTCTTGAACCAGCGATCTTTTTCGACCTGGTGGTAAGTCACCGTTTTAAGAGGTGGTTTGGCCCGCATGACAATCACTGCCTGAAACTCACCGTCGACCTCTTTGGACTCGCCGCGGATAAAAAACTCGCCAATATCAAATTCCGTCACGTGTCACTTTCCCTGGATTCAATGGAGTTCAGTTGAACTGGCGGTATCCGCCAAGTCAGTGGCAAGAGTATGGCAGTTGTTGACCCTCAGTGGCGTAGTTAAGTCATACGTTAGATGAGCGCCATGTCCTACAATGGCTCAAACGGTCAGCAAACCTGCGAATCTGCCTTTTCAAGGTTCCTCGCGAGTTCGCACGCTGCATTATGGGTGCAGCGAAAGCCTTTGATCTGACCTGTGCCAGTGTCGCGGATGTGAAAAAAGCCATGCCCCACCGGGATCACTTGATACTGGGGTGCTTGCGTATACCCAACTTTAGGCAGGAGCCGGTAGAATGGCTCTCTGGCAGTGTTTGGATGCGCACTTTGACTGTCCGGGGGCGATGCAAGGGGGGTGTTGTGTCTGTTCACGGGGAGTATCCTTCTGATCTGCGGGTAAGACTCAATGGTTTGAATGGCCCACGTGCAGTGTGTGTATTAGAATTGCCAAGTGTTGGCGCTGTTCTATTTGTAAGGTTTTTTTGTAAAGTGCGGTGTCAGACGTTACCTCTTTAAAAGCAGGCTTTTACCGTGTGTGCTTTAGACCTTTCCGTGATCAGGGCCGGTTAATGCCCTTCAATCCCGGACGTCCGTTTCACGTGGCCAGCGGGGTGACGTTGCGCTCGCCTTGAAGCCACATCACTCCCGGCCCGATCGGTCAGGAAAACTGTGCAATACCCGGTTTTCATCAATGGCTGCGGCCTTTTTTCTGCTGCCTGTTTTTTGCTAAGGCGGCACCATTTCTGAGTTTGAGGGCTTTTCGTTGGCAGTTAGCAATTTGGAGATGCATGCATTATTTGTGTTGGGTGACTTGCGGGCACGGTTGGTCAAACTGTTCCACTCGCGCTTTGTTTATGTCACCGAGCAAACGGCAGAAGGTATTTACATCGCTGAAATCGACACTGAAACGGCGCTGGTGGTCGATGACAAGCCGCGTCTGGAACTGAAGGTCGGTGATCATTTTCGCGCCGCCGTGTTGCCCAGTCGTGAAGGTGGCAAGTTCGACATCAAGTTTCGCGACATTAAAATCACGGTCTACGGCATTGGCGACTACGCGTACGTATCTTCGCCTCAGGGTGAAGGGATTGTGTTCAAGGAAGGTCAGACCGTGATGTTGGTCTTCGCTGCCAACGAGCAGCTTGAAGGCGGTTTGAGCAAAACGCTGAAAGCGGTGACGACCAAAGTCGCGAAGTGGCGCAAGGGCGAGCTCACGTTCAAGGCCAGCAAAGAGTGACACCTTCGCGCAGCGAATTTCATCAGCAACACCAGGAACAGGCCCTGGCCCGGGCGGCTGAACTGTATGCCCAACGGGCCGTGTTGCAAGGTGCTTGGCTTAATTGGGTCGCGGTGCAGCTTTACACGTTGCGCCCGGCTGAATACGCCAGCATGGTTCGCCGCGAGCTGGCGAAGTTGCAGGCAAACGCTGCGTCTTGATAAAGGGGCGGGGCAGGGGCTGAGTTCGCGCGAAGGGAGCCGGCAGTGGCGCCCGGCGGCTGCTTTTAATGATGTTTATGCGCGCGCTGGGGTATAACGCCTCACCGCTTCTGATTGTGAGCCCCCTTGTTATGCAAACCCCTTCACAACGGCCGCTGTGGCTGATCTATCTGATCTTCCTCGCGCCGATGGTGCTGTCCAATTTTCTGCAGAGCTTTTCCGGCACGCTTAACGGTATCTACGTGGGGCAGATGTTGGGAACGCAGGCGTTGGCAGCCGTGTCGGGGATGTTTCCCATCGTATTTTTCTTTATTGCGCTGGTGATTGGCCTGGGGGCGGGGGCTTCGGTGCTGATCGGTCAGGCCTGGGGTGCCCGTGAGTTGACGATGGTGAAAAAAATCACCGGTGCCACCCTGACCCTCGGTGCCATTATCGGCCTGCTTGCCGCTGTGCTGGGCAGTGTCTTTGCCCGGCCCGCACTGCAGGGCCTCGGTACGCCGACGGACGTGCTGGACGATGCGGTCGCCTATGCTCGAGTGATGATGTTGATCATGCCGCTGTTGCTGGTGTTTATTTTGTTTACCCAACTGTTGCGTGGGGTCAGTGACACGGTATCGCCATTGCTGGCCCTGGTGGTTTCAACCGGGGTGGGGCTTGTGCTGACTCCCGCGCTGATTCTGGGCTGGGTGGGCCTGGAACCCATGGGTATTGAAAGTGCCGCCTATGCCGGGCTGGTGGGCAATGCGCTGGCCATGGTGTTTCTGGTGTATCGCTTGCGCCATAAAAACAGTGTGATGGCCCCGGACCGCGAGTTGTGGGCGGCCTTGCGCCTGGACCGGGCCATTCTCGGCAAAGTCCTGTGCATAGGGCTGCCGACCGGGGTGCAGATGGTGGTGTTGTCGCTTTCGGAGCTGGTGATTCTGGCATTGGTCAACAGCCACGGTTCCCAGGCGACGGCGGCGTATGGTGCGGTCACCCAGATCGTGAACTACGTGCAGTTTCCGGCGCTGTCGATTTCTGTGGCGGCCTCTATCCTGGGGGCTCAAGCGATTGGTGCCGGGCGTATCGAGCGGATTGGGCCGATTCTGCGCACGGGCCTGATGATCAACTTGTGGTTGACTGGCGCACTGGTGCTGCTGGGGTACGGCCTGTCGCATTGGCTGCTCGGGTTGTTTATCACCGATGCCGAGGCTCGGGTGCGGGCCGAACACCTGCTGCACATTATGTTGTGGAGCGTTCTTGTCTTTGGTTTTCAGGCGGTGGTTGGTGGAATCATGCGAGCCAGCGGCGTGGTGCTGGTACCGATGGGCATCACGATCTTCTGCGTACTGGCCATCGAATTGCCAGTGGCTTACCTGCTCAATGCGCACTTTGGCCTGGAAGGCGTATGGATGGCGTTCCCGGTGACCTACCTGGCGATGCTGGTGATGCAAGTCACCTACTACCGGCGCGTGTGGCGGCACCGACCGATCGAACGAATGGTCTAGGTTGCGATCAGGCAGCGTCACCGTGCTGCCTGGTTTCACGACGGCTTCGTCGGAGTGCCGCATCACGCCGGACGTAGCCTCGCACCGCTCGTCAACGACTACGGGTGTAGTCGCTGCCGCAGGCTGCGAGCGGTTGCGCAGCAATCGTAGCCTCATGTCGCTAATCAGCTTGACCGTCAACAGGCTCTCTACGGTGATGTGCCAGGCACCCCGATCCGTATCGGCGTGCGCATCAATGTACCGACGACCACGGCACCCAGCAGGCCCAGTACCCCGGCGACCCAGAGCACCATACTGAACCCGCCGACAAAGGCCTGAGTGGCCAATGGCCGGATATGAGCCTGCAGGGCGGGCGGCAACGGGCTCAGTGCGCCGCTCATATCGCCGGCCACCACCCGCGACGCGATAAAGTGTGTCTGACCCAGCCATTGTCCACCTTCGTGCTCAAGGCTGGCATAGAGGTTTTGCTCGGTATGGCTGCCCAATAATGCGCCGAATACGCCGATGGCCAGCACGATGGCGCTAAAGCGCATGGTGGTGCTTATGCCGGACGCCATGCCGACCCGGTCGCGGGGCACGCAGGCCATGATGTTCTTCTGTGTGTCGCCGTTCAGAAGGCCCGCACCGGCACCGGTAACGGCCGTGGTCAGGGCAAAACTCAGGTAACCACCATGGTCCACTGCCCAGGCACTGAGCAGGTTGCCCACCCCTACCAGCGTCAACCCGGCGGCCATCAGGCTGGCCGGGCTGAACCGTGACGCCAGCCGCGCACCGATACGTGGGCAGATCAGCATGGTCAGGGCAAACGGCAGCATGCCCAGCCCGGACGCGATGGCACTGAAGCCCAAACCGTTTTGCAGGTAAAACGGCAGCAGGGTCATCATCACTTGCGCACAGCCGGCGTAGGCAAACATGCCTAGCAGGGCCCCGATAAAGCGCGGCTGGCGGAACAGTTGCAGGTCGATCATGGGGCGACGCTGCAAGGATTCAACCCACACAAACACCCCCAGCAGCAGTGCACCGCCCGCAAGGCGAGCGTAGGTCAGCAGGTTGTCCCAGCCGATACGGTTGGCTTCGATCAGGCCCCAAATCAGGCACAATAGACTGGCGCTGAACGCAAGGCTGCCCCACGGGTCGAGGCGGGCTGACTGCGGGTCACGGGATTCGCTAATGGCGTGGTAGACCAGCGCCATCAATAACAGACCGACCGGCAGGTTAAGGAAGAAAATCCAGCGCCAGCCCAGGTAGTGTGTGATCACGCCGCCGAGGGTGGGCGCGGCGGTCATGGCCACCCCCATGCAGGCTCCCCAAAAGGCCCAGGCCTTGGCACGTTCGACCTCGTCATGGAACGCGTGGCCAATGGATGCCAGCGCCGAGGTCAGTAACAGCGCCGCGCCCACCCCTTTGATCGCCCGTGCGATCTCCAGCAGCAGGCTGGAGGGGGCCGCGCCGCAGCCGATGGAGGCCAGGATGAAAAGGCTCAGCCCCCACAGCAATGTTTTTTTGCGCCCGAATCGGTCGGCCAGGCTTCCGGCAGGCAATAGCAGTGCGGCGAATGCCAGCATGTAGGCGCTGACCACCCATTCGATGTCGACGAAATTGGCCCCCAGATCACGTGCGATGCTGGGCAAGGTGACGGCGACAATATTGGTGTCGAGTACGATCAGGGAACACACCCCGGATGCAGTCAGTAGCGTCAGGCGCGGGCTAATGGTTTTCATGATCGCACCGCCTTTAAATGTAGCGTTGCTTTTAAGGTAATTATGTTGACGGGCATGCTGGTATCTCTCTAGTGTGGTGCTGTGAGCAGGATATCGCCGTCTGGTACAGGCTCTGTTAGTTGAAAGCAGGAACTTCATTACCTTTGAGCTAATACTTTATGGATATCCGCCACTTCCGCTATTTCCTCGCGGTTGCCCAGCAACGCAATTTCACCCGTGCTGCAGAGGGGCTAGGCATTGCGCCGCCCACCTTGAGCCGCCAAATTCAGGACCTTGAAGCCGTGCTGGGTGTGCGTCTGTTTAATCGTCAGCAACGTCAGGTCAGCCTGACCGAAGCGGGGCAAGCTTTATTGCCGGACGCAGAGGCCACGGTGCGCCAGTTTGAGCTTGCGCAGCGCAATGCCCAGCGGGCCGGGCGTGGTGAGGTGGGCCATATTGAATTGGGTTATGTCGCCTCTGCGGTGTACTCGGGGGTGTTGCAGCGTCAGGTACAGGCGTTTTCGCTCGCCTGCGCAGAGGTGAGCCTCAGTGTGCGTGAAGCGCCAATGGCCAGCTTGCCCGCCAGCGTGGTGGAGGGGCGCTTCGATCTGGGCTACGTGCGTTCGCCCATGACCTTGCCCGATGAATTGTCCGCCATTCGCCTGAATGCCGAAGGCTTCGTGTTGGCCCTGGCGAACGATGCGTGGCTGGCGCGGCTGCCGCAGATCAGCGCCGGGCATCTGCAAAACGAAACGTTTATCTTGCCCGAGCAAATCAGTGGCACGTTGCAAGTGGCCGCCCAGGGCGGTTTCGCGCCCAAACTGGGTGCCCAGCCGGGCGGGCTGGTGGCCGTGATTGCGCTGGTCTCGTTGCGTCAGGGCGTGGCGGTGGTGCCCGCGTCGGTGGTGGGGCATATCAGTTTGCCCAACGTGATTTTTCGGTCTATTGAAGGCTGCGAGGCCACGTCATGGCTGTCGTTGGTCCACCGTCGATTTGAAAAGTCCCCCGCGGTTGTGCGCTACATCGAGCAGGCCAAGCGTGCCTTTCGTGCAGCAGAGCCGGGTATACAAAAATTGACCTAGTGCGCAGGATTTAGTGGTTCGCATACGTGCGTTCACCTTCAGAAGCAGTACAATCGCCCCCTTTTTTACCGAGCATGGATGCTAGTCGGACATGCTGACGAGAAAGCTCATGGTCTCTGCTAGTTACTCTCCTGCGTTGGTCTTCATTTCTCTGTGCGTCGCCATTCTGGCGTCGTACACCGCCCTTGATCTGACGGGCCGCATCGCGACCTCACGAGGGCGAACGGCCTACCTGTGGATGACCGGTGGCGCGCTGGCAATGGGCTTTGGCGTGTGGTCGATGCACTTTATCGGAATGCTGGCGTTGTCGGTGCCGATTGAACTGGGTTACGACGTGGGCCTCACGCTGTGGTCGCTGCTGGTGGCCATCCTGTCGTGCGGGTTTGCCCTCTGGCTGGTCAGCCAGCCGCATTTGCCGGCGCTGCAACTGCTGATCGGGGCTTTGATCATGGGTGCCGGGATCAGCGCCATGCATTACAGCGGTATGGCCGCGTTGCGCATGCAGCCGGGGATTGACTACGACCCCACGCTGTTCGGTCTGTCGTTGGTGATTGCCGTAGGCGCATCGGCGGCGGCACTGTCTATCGCGTTTCGGTTGCGCAAGCAGATGCCTTACGTGCGGCTGGTGCGGGCCGGGGCTTCGGTCATCATGGGGCTGGCGATTGTCGGCATGCATTACACCGGCATGGCGGCGGCCAGTTTTCCGTTGGGCAGCTTTTGCGTTGCGGCTGTAGACGGCCTCAGTGGCAAAGGCCTCGACAACCTGGTGCTGGTCTCCAGCCTGGCGGTGTTGATCATTGCGTTGTTAACGTCGATCTTTGATGCGCGCCTGGATGCCAAGACGGCCGCGCTGGCCGACTCATTGACTCAGGCCAATGAAGAACTCACCCAACTGGCGCTGCACGACACCCTCACCGGGCTGGCGAACCGTATTTTGCTGGCCGAGCGAATTGCTCAAGCGATGCGCGAGGTGCAGGAGCAGGGCGGGTATTTTTCGCTGATGTTTATCGATCTGGACGGGTTTAAACCGGTAAACGATGCGTTTGGTCACCACCTGGGCGACCGGTTACTGCGAGAAGTGGCCGTGCGCTTGCGCCAGCAATTGCGCAGCCAGGACACGCTGGCGCGCATTGGGGGTGATGAGTTCGTGCTGCTGGTGCGCCTGGCGGCACCCGACGATGCCCCGCCCGTGGCGGCCCGTCAGGTGACTCTGTTGTCTAAGTCGTTCCGCGTCGATGAACATGACCTGCAGATTTCCGCGAGCATTGGTATCGCGCTGTACCCCGGCAATGGCCAGACCGCCGAAGAGTTGCTGATGAACGCCGACGCCGCGATGTACCACGCCAAGGGTGCCGGTAAAAACGGCTACAGCTTTTTCGATGTGTCCATGAACACTAACGCCCGCAAGCAACTGCAATTGCTTCAAGACTTGCGTCAGGCGCTGGAGCAGCAACAGTTTCACTTGTACTACCAGCCCAAGTTCGATGCCAGCAATGGCCAGGCGGTGGGGGCTGAAGCGCTGTTGCGCTGGGAGCACCCGCAACAGGGGCTGTTGTTGCCAGAACATTTTATCGAGCTGGCGGAGAAGACCGGCCTGATCATCCCGATTGGCGAGTGGGTGCTGAACGAGGCCTGCCGCCAGATGCGTCTGTGGATCGATCAGGGCTACAGCCACTGGCGTATTGCAGTCAATCTGTCGGCGCTGCAATTCTGCTATGCCGGGTTGGTCGACAGTGTGGCGCAGGCGCTGGAGCGGCATCGGTTGCCGGCCAACAGCTTGACCCTGGAGATCACCGAAACCACCGCCATGAGCGACGCCGACGCCAGCATGACGGTGTTGCAGCGCCTGTCGCAGATGGGCGTGGACTTGTCCATCGACGATTTCGGCACCGGCTATTCAAGCCTCATGTACCTTAAGCGGTTGCCGGCCAATGAACTCAAGATCGACCGCGGCTTTGTCCGGGACCTGGAGCACGACAGCGATGACGCGGCCATTGTGTCTGCCATTGTGGCGCTGGGCCAGGCGCTGGGGCTGCGGATTGTGGCCGAAGGCGTGGAGACCGACACCCAGCAGAGTTTTCTGACCACCCTGGGCTGCGATTCACTGCAAGGGTTCCTGCTGGGTGAGCCGCAGCCCGCGGAGCAATTTATGGTGGAGATCCACCGTGGCGAGCGGCCTGTGGGCGAGCCGCCGACAGTAACCTGACAGCGTAAGGTTTTCGCGGTTATTCTGAAGCCATTTTTACCCTGCTGAACGAGGAGCGCGTATTTATGGATAAAGTCATCGTGATCACCGGAGGCAGCCGTGGCATCGGCGCGGCAACGGCCTTGCTGGCCGCCCGCGAAGGGTATCGGGTATGTATCAATTACCTGACCGATGATGAAGCGGCCCGTGAAGTACTGACCCAAGTGCGTGCGCTGGGCGTGCAGGCGATCAGCGTGCGGGCCGATGTGAGCAATGAAGACGAGATCATCAGCCTGTTTGCCCGCGTTGACCTGGAACTGGGGCCCGTCACGGCGCTGGTCAACAACGCCGCAACGGTGGGGCACAAGTCGCGGGTCGACGACATGTCCGAGCTGCGTATTTTGCACACCCTGAAAACCAACGTGCTGGGCCCGATCCTGTGTGCCAAGCACGCCGTATTGCGCATGTCACCGCGCCATGGCGGGCAGGGCGGCAATATTGTCAACGTTTCGTCGGTGGCGGCTCGCTTGGGTTCGCCAGCGGAATACGTTGACTACGCGGCCAGTAAGGGCGCAGTCGATACCTTCACCCTGGGGCTGTCCAAGGAACTCGCCGGTGAGGGCATCCGGGTCAACGCCGTACGCCCGGGTTACATCTTCACCGACTTCCACGCCCTGAGCGGCGACCCGGGCCGGGTCAGCAAACTGGAACCGATCATCCCCATGGGCCGGGGTGGGCGCGCAGAAGAAGTGGCTGAAGCGATTATCTGGTTGTTGTCGGACAAGGCGTCCTATACCACTGGGACCTTTCTGGACCTGGGCGGCGGGCGCTAAACCCGTCGCGAACCCGCTCGCCCCTCCAGGTGCGCACAATCGGAAGAGGGCGGGCGGCTTAGCGCGATAAGCGTTTCGGCCAGCCGAGGCCTTGAGCGGTTGCAATTCCTTTCGATCTGGTGATAATGCGACGTATTATTATTCGTGGCAGGTTCTCCTTCGTGCCTCATTCCCCGGATCCCAAAGTCCTGCAGGCCACCCCATGCGCAAAGCCCGGGTAGACCCCATCACACGTGCCGCTATTGACTGGATGCGGCGGCTTGAATCCGGGCAGGCGTGCCCCTCGGAACGTCAGGTGTTCAAAGCCTGGCTGGCCGAGAACCCGGAGCATATGGCCGCGTGGAAACGCGTAGCGGCGCTACTGAACCCCCCAGTGGCCGAACTGCAATCGGCCCAGAGCCGCAGCTCCGGGCAGTTGCGAGCGGCACGCCAGGCGTTGATGGTCAGCCATACTCCCGTTGGCAAGTATGCTCTCAAGGGCGGTGTGTTGCTGCTGTTGCTGGGCTTGGTAGCGTGGGCGTTGTAGGCCCTGAGGAAGTCGCCACACTGCGCTCGCTGGCTTAAATTTCCGGTGCCCAGCGCTGGGACCAGTCACTGTCGTGCTTGACGATCTCGCGCAGCGCTTCGATGGCGTGCTGCAACGCCTCACTGTCGCGATCGCGTGAATACACCAGGTACGTCGGGTAACTGAACTCCGGGGCTTTGGGCACGCGCTCCAGCGTGCCGCTGTCCAGGTAGCTCTGCACCACACGGGTACGAAAATAGCCGCTGCCGCCATTGTCCAGAATGTAATGCAGCGCCACCGGGCCAAGGTTAAAACTGATAGCCGCCCGCGCTTTATCGGGCAGGGCTGCGTCATGCTGGCGGCGATAATCGTCGCCCCAATCCACATACACATAGGGCTCAGGCAGGTCGGGGCGACGCACCATAATCAGTTTTTCTTCGAGCAGTTGTTCCACCTGCACCCCTGGCCAGTACGCTGGCTGATAGACCAGCGCCGCATCCAGCAGGCCCATTTCGAGCTGTTGCAGCAACGACGCCACCTCGCAAATCTGAATGCTCAAGGCATGGGTGGTGAGTTGCTGGCGCAACACTGTGGCCCAATTGAGGATCAGCGGGTTGCACAAGCTGACTTCGCCACCAATGTGCAGGCGCTGGTGCAGGCCTTCGGGGCGTGGCACATCGCGGCGGGCGGCCTCCCAGGTTTGCAGCAGTTGGTTGGCGTACACCACAAAGGCCTCGCCATCGGCGGTGAGGCGGGCACCGGCGCGGTTACGCACAAACAACGTCACGCCCAACAAACCTTCGAGTTTTTGCACCCGGGCTGTCACGGCGGTTTGCGTGATATGAAGTTTTTCGGCGGCACCGGCGAGGCTGCCGAAGCGAACGATTTCGAGGAAAGTACGGGCCAGGTCGAGGTCCATGATCGCGCCAGTGTGTAAGGGGCGGTCAGTGTAAGGCCATTTTCTGCAATCCGGGATTGAGGTTTTATGATTGCTGCGCAACCGATCGCAGCCTTCGGCAGCGACTACATCTGTAGTCGTTGCCGAGCACCGCGAGGCTTACCGGCTGTGGCTAGAACGCGTACTTGGTGGTCAGCATCAGGCTGCGAGGCTCGCCGTAGTACGTTGTGCTGAAGTTGCCCAAGCCAGACAGGTACTTCTTGTCGAACACGTTGTTGGCGTTGAGGTTGAAGCTCAGGTGTTCGTTGTATTCATAACGGGTCATCAGGTTAACCAGCGCGTAGCTGTTCTGTTCGATGATGTCATAGTCACCCTTGCCGTCGTTGTAGATCCGCCCGTAGAACGGGCTCTGCCAGTTCACGCCACCGCCCACGGTGACTTTGTTCAACACGCCAGGCAGGCGGTAGGTGGTGAACACCCGCGCCACGTTTTCAGGTTTGGTGGTTTCCAGCGGGTAGCCATACAGGCGGCCACCCTCGTCCGTTTTGGTTTGGGCCCAGGTGTAGCCGGCCATCAGGTTCCAGTCGGGCATCAATTCGCCGGCCAGTTCAAACTCGATGCCCTTGGTCACCGCCCCGTCGACCGACTGGTAGTAGGTGTTGTTGGCCGCGTCGATACCCGCATAGATCGGCAGTTTTTTCTGCTCGGTGCGGAATACCGCCACGCTGCCATTCAGGCGGCCGTCGAAGTATTCACTTTTCAGGCCGATTTCGTAGCTGTTGCCTTCGGTCGGCGGGAGTGTGGAACCGGAGCGGCCTTTTTCGGTGACCGGTTTGTAGATCGACGTGTAACTGGCGTATGCCGAGTAGGTCTCGTTCAGGTCATACACCACGCCGGCATAGGGGGTGACTTTGCCGTGTTGTTTGGATGTGGCTTTTTTGTCCGAGAACACCGGGCCCTGCTCGTAGTACCGGTTGGTGTCGTTGAACTGGAAGTCGCTGATGCGGCTGCCGAGGATGACAGACAAATCGTCAGTCGGCTTGAAGCGCGCCGCGACGTAGGCGCTGTTCTGGTTTTTGTTGATTTCGTACTTGCCGTTTTTCGGGAAATACGGCTTCGGATAATGGCCATTCCAGTCAAAAATGCTGCCGGGTACCAGGCCAAACTGGGTGGCATCGTAAGTTGCGCCGGTTTGACGGGAGGATTGTGAGGTCACGCCCACCACCAGTTCATGCTCGCGGCCCAACAGGGTGAAGGGACCGGAGGCGTTGATGTCCACCGTGTTCTGAACGCGATGGCCTTCCCACTGGCCCCAGTAAAAGAACATGCCGGTGCCGGTTGCCGGGTCCGGCATGCCGCCACTGGCCGAGCCCAATTGGGTGTCGTGGTCGTTGGTTTGCTGGGTCAGGGTACCTTTGACTTTCCAGTCATTGTCGAAACGGTGTTCCAACGAAGCGAAGGTGGAGTTCATCTGCACATCGCGACGGCTCCAGTCGGTGGCCGGGTTGAACGAGCGGCTGAAGTCGGTTTTGGTGTAGTTGGAGAAATAATAGGGGTTGCCGGTCCAGGACGAGCCGCGTGGCTTGATGTTCTGGTAGTCCAGGCCGAAGGTGAACAAGGTGTCCGGGGTGATATCGACTTCGATAATGCCGTAGAACACATCGTTCTTTTTCGTGTAGTGGTCCAGGTAGGAATGGGCGTCCTGATACACCCCAACCAGGCGACCACGCACGCTGCCATCGTCATTCAACGGGCCCGAAATGTCGCCTTCGGTGCGGTAGTTGTCCCACGACCCCACGCTGCCTGTGACCGATGCCTTGAACTCGCGGGTCGGTTTCTTGCGGATCAGGTTGACGGTCGCCGACGGCTCGCCGGAGCCGGATAACAGGCCGGTCGCGCCCTTGATGATGTCAACGCGGTCATACAAGGCCATGTCGACCTTGGTGGCTCCTTCGTCGAACACCCCGTCGTACTGAGTGTTGACGCCGTCATACTGGAAATTGGTGATGGCATAGCCCCGCGCCGAGTACTCCATGCGGTCGCTGTCATAGGCTTGTGTCGAAACGCCGGGGGCATTGCGCAGTACATCACCAATGCTCTGGGCGGCCTGGTCGTCCATCAACTGGCGGGTGATCACGGTTACCGTCTGCGGTGTTTCGCGGATCGACAGTGGCAATTTGGTGGAACTGTTTGAGGCCCCCGTGGTGTACGACTGGGTGCCTTCAGTGGTCAGTAATGTGCCCGGACCTTGACCGGAAATAGTTGTAGCACCCAGTTCCAGGCCTTTGCCTTGTTGGGTATTGATGATCACCGTGTCGCCATTGAGCTGGTACGCAATGCCGCTGCCCTGCAGCAGGGTCTCCAGTGCCCGGGTCGGCTCCAGCGACCCGGACACGGCGTGCGACTTGAACCCTTGAACCTGATCCGGGCTGTACAGCACTTGCAGGTTGGCTTGCTTGCCAAACTCATTCAGTGCGCTGGCCAGTGATTGGGCCGGGATGTTGAGGGCCACCGGCGCTGCCTGGGCAGTGCCTGCACCCAGCAACAAAGAGGCCATCAACGCGCTGGACAGCAGGGTGCGGCGCACGGTCTGGCGTTGGGTCGCGAGGGAAAGCGGGGTCCGGTTCAAGTGAGGTCGTTGCATTGCGTTGCGAAGCTCCAGGGTAGGAAAATACTTATTCGTTAATGGGAATGGTTGTAAGACGCAGTACGAACCAGAAACCGGAAACACGCGGTTGAATTAAATCGCCAAGAAGAAAGAAAAAGGCTTAGTCGTTCTATCGGTGGAACGCTGAATACTGAAAGGGCTATCTAGTGTTATGGGTGGATCGAATCTAAGCTGTTGCCATCTATGACAGGAGGTGCACCATGAAAAAACTCTCAGGTATCTACGCCGCACCCCGCCCGCATTGGGTCGGTGATGGTTTCCCGGTCCGCTCATTGTTTTCCTACGACTCAATGGGCAAGCAAGTCAGCCCGTTCTTGCTGCTCGACTACGCGGGGCCCGCTGAATTCGCGCCGACCACCGAACGTCGGGGCGTGGGGCAGCACCCGCATCGCGGTTTCGAAACCGTGACCATTGTGTACAAGGGGGAGGTGGAACACCGCGACTCGGCGGGCAATGGCGGGGTGATCGGCCCGGGTGACGTGCAATGGATGACCGCCGCGTCGGGGATCCTGCACGAAGAGTTCCACTCCAAAGCGTTTGCCCGCAGCGGCGGCCCGCTGGAAATGGTTCAGTTGTGGGTCAACCTGCCGGCGAAAGACAAAATGGCTTCGCCGCGCTACCAGGGCATTCTGGACCGCGACATTCCCACGCTGGCGCTTGAAGATGAAGCTGGCAGCCTGCGCCTGATTGCCGGTGAATTTGCCGGCCAGCGCGGTCCGGCCCATACCTTTACCGCGATGGATGTGTGGGACATTCGCTTGAACGCCGGCAAGCGGGCCGTGCTCGACGTGCCCGAAGGGCGTAACACCGTGCTGGTGGTGTTGCACGGCACGGTGAGTGTCAATGGCCAGGCCGAGGTGGGCGAAGGGCAATGGGCGCTGTTTGAGCGCGCCGGGTCGCAGTGCACGCTGCAATCGAGTACCGATGCCGTGGTGCTGATGCTCAGCGGCGAGCCCATTGATGAACCGATCGTGGGGCATGGCCCGTTTGTGATGAACACCGAGGCCGAGATTCACCAGGCGTTCGACGACTTCCAGTCGGGCCGGTTTGGCCGCATGCCTGCGTAAACCGCGCGCTGCCCGGTGTGACCCGGGCAGCGCGTGCGGTGCCTATACGGTCGCTTGCAGCAGCAGTTGCCTGAACTGTGCCAGCGGCACGGGCCGGCTGTGCAGGTAGCCTTGGTAGAGGTGGCAGCCCAGGCTTTGTAAAAACATCAGTTGCGGTAATTGCTCGACCCCTTCAGCCACCACTTGAAGCTTCAGGCTGCGGGCCATCGCGACAATCGCCCGGATGATTTCCGCGTCGTTGGGGTCGTGGATGGCATCGCGAACGAACGACTGGTCGATCTTCAGCGTATTGACGGGCAAGCGCTTGAGGTGCGTCAGCGACGAATAACCGGTACCGAAATCATCCATCGCAAAACTGACGCCCAGCGCGATTAACTGGCGCATTTTGGCGATGGTGTCTTCCAGGTTCTGAATGACGATGCCTTCGGTGACTTCCAGCTTGAGCATCGAACAGGGCAGGTGATGCTTGCGCAGGCTCGATTGTACGTGTTCGACAAAGTCATTCTGGCGGAACTGGCGCGGGCTGATGTTCACACACAGGCTGAAGTCATCCGGGTCAATCAGGCCTTCGCTCAACAATTGGCCGAGCGAGCGGCACGCTTCGTCGAGAATCCAGGCACCAACGTCAATGATCAGGCCGCTGTCTTCCAGAATCTTGATGAACTCGGCCGGTGATTGCGCGCCCAGTTGCGGGTGCTGCCAGCGCACCAGTGCTTCAGCCCCGACGATGCGGTTCTGGCGGGCGTCGACCTGCGGTTGGAAATGCAGGCTGAACTCATTGCGGGCCAGTGCGGTGCGCAAGTCATTTTCCATGCGCATGCGTTCGCTGGCCGCGGTTTGCATGTCGAAGTGGAACAGTTGCGTGGTGTTGCGCCCCGAATCCTTGGCCCGGTACAGTGCAATATCCGCCCGTTTGAGCAGGTCGGCCGGGACGGTGCCGTGATCGGGTAGCAGCACAATGCCGATGCTGGGTGTGACTTGAAGGCGCTGGCTGTCGAGAAACATCGGCTCGGCCAGCAGTTGGCGCAAGGTGTCGGCGGTGTTGCGCACTGACTGGGTCACGGCGTCGAGCGAGCCTGTCAGGCCGGTCAGCAACACCACGAATTCGTCACCGCCCAGGCGCGCTACGGTGTCCTGGCTGCGCACGCTGGCTTCGAGGCGAGCGGTGATGATGTTCAGCACCACGTCGCCCACCGGGTGGCCCAGCGAGTCGTTGATGTGCTTGAAATGGTCGAGGTCCAGAAACAGCAGGGCCCCTCGTTGGTCATGCAGTTTAAGCCGTGCGGTTTGCTGGCTGAGACGGTCCATCAGCAAGGCACGGTTGGGCAGGTTGGTCAGCGGGTCATGGTAAGCCAAGTGCCGCACCTGGGCCTGCGCTGCCTTGAGCTGGCTGATGTCACGGGCGGTTAACAGCAGGCACGGCAAGTCGTTGAGGGTGATTTGTTCAATCGAAATCTCGACGGTAAGCACGTCGCCGTGTTTCGACCGCCCGCTGACTTCCAGGTGGCTGATGCGACCTTTGCGCGCTAGCTCATCGAGCAGCAGCGAACGTTTTGAAGCCTCGCCCCAAATGCCCAGTTCGTAAGGGTTGCGGCCAATGACCTCGGCGCTGCTGTAGCCGGTCAACCGGGTAAAACCGTCATTGACCTCCAGGTAGTTGCCGCTGGCCAGTTCGCTGATGGTGATGGCATCGGGGCTTGAGTGGAAGGCCTTGGCGAACTTCTCTTCGCTGGCTTTCAGGGCGGCTCCCGCGCGCTGTTGCTCGGTGATATCGAGCAGGGTGCCGGCCATGCGCAGCGGCGACCCGGCGGCGTCGCGGTATAGTCTGGCGCGGCACTCGAGGTAGCGCGAGGTGCCGTTTTCAAGCGGCACGCGGTACGTCAGCTGGTAGTTGCCGGCAGGGCCGTCGCGCAGTTCCCGGTAGGCGTTGCGCATGTTGGCGCGTTCTTCTTCGGGAACTCCGTCGAAAAAAGCATCGAACAGGTCGTTAAATGGCACGGGCTTGAGGCCGTGCAGGCGTGCCGCCCTGGCCGAGCCGTAGAGTCGGCCGCTGGGAATATGCCAGTCCCAGGTGCCCAGTTGCGCCGAGTCCAGGGCCAGGTCCAGGCGCTCCTGGCTGTCGATCAGGGCCTGTTCGGCCTCTTTGCGTTTGCTGGTGTCCAGGAACGTGCTGACCAGGTAGGCCTCATCCTGCAGTTCGACCCGTTGTGCATAGAGGATGCCGTCGTGCAATTCGCCGTTGCGGCTGCGCAGTTGCACTTCCATGTTGACTGCCGCGCCCTGGCTGCGGATGGCCTGAATAAACGCCCTGCGCTGCTGAGGGTCGGGCCACAGGCCCAGCTCCACGGTGGTGCGACCGATGGCTTCGGCAGGGGGCCAGCCCAGCAGGCTTTCGAGCAAATGATTGGCCTCGCTGATCAGCCCGTCTTCAAGGCGCACCAGCAGGACCATGTGTGGAGACAACTGAAACAGGGTGCTGAAGCGTTGTTCAGAGCTGTCCAGGGCCTGCTCGCGCTGGCGCTGGGAGGTGACATCGCGAATCACCCCCATCATGCGCGCCGGGCCGTTCTTGCGGGTGGACAGGCTGCCGCGGATTTCGATCCAGCGCAGGCTGGCATCGTGCCAGCGGATGCGGTGGTGAGTGACATGCTCCAGCGGGGCTCCATTGGCAATCGCCTCAAACGCACGCTGGGCCTTGGCCCAGTTGTCGAAGGGCAAGGTGTGCAACAGCTCCAGGTGGCATGGCAACGCGTGCTTCGGGCTCAGGCCAAAGACCGCCTGGGCACCTTCAGACCAGCGAATGTCGCCGCTGTCCAGGTCCCAACACCATGCGGCCAGTTGAGCGGCATTGACGGCGGCGAGCAGGTCACCAGCGTCCAGCCAGCCTTGCGCGCGCGATTGCAGGGTGACGTCTGTTGAACCGGGTTGGGGTTGCACAGCGTCGGTGGTGTCTACCATTGACGGCGGTCCTTGAGCTGAAAAGTCCGGGAAGCGGTTTTGCGCCTGTGTAGGTTGCCTACTCAGGTCGGCTGAGTGTGAAGGCTGTCGACCTGAGCATCCAGTAGCGTCATGAAAGCGTGTGCGGCATTCGACAAAGTCCTTTCGGTATGAACGATGTAGCCTAGCTGGCGTGTCAGTTGTATGCCCGGCAGGCAGACGGAAGCGACTTGTTCATCCAGCATGGTGCGAGGCAGTACACTCCAGGCCAGCCCGATGGACACCATCATTTTGATGGTTTCCAGGTAGTTGGTGCTCATGGCGATATTGGGCGTCAGGCCCTGGGCTTCGAACAGGCGCTGCACGATATGGTGGGTGAAGGTGTTGCCGCCCGGGAAAACCGCCGGGTGAAGGGCAATGTCCGCCATGCTGACGACCGCCCGTCGGGTCAGGCTGTGTTCTGGGGCAACCACAAAGTCCAGCGGGTCATCCCACACGGGCACGGCGCGAATCAACGAGTGAGGTTCGGGGGCAAGGGTAATCACGGCCAGTTCGGCGCGGCCGTGGAGGATTTCTTCGTAGGCAACTTCCGAATCTAGAAACTGAATATCCAGCGCAACCTTGGGGTACGTGCGGGTGAACTCGCGCAGTAAAGGTGGCAACCGGTGCAGGCCAATGTGATGGCTGGTGGCCAGAGTCAACCGCCCGCTGACCTCACCGTTGAGGTTGTTGAGCGCTCGGCGGGTGTCGTCCAGTACGTTGAGAATCTGGTAGGCGCGCGGCAACAGTGCCCGGCCAGCTTCGGTCAGGCTGACCTCGCGGCCCAGGCGGTCAAACAGCCGCAGCTTAAGTTGCTGCTCAATGCTGGCGATGCGTTTGCTGATGGCCGGCTGCGTCAAAAACAAGCGCTCTGCGGCTCCCGAGAAGCTGCCGGTTTCTGCGATGGCAATAAAAGCATTGAGATTCGCGAGGTCCATCTATTCGAATTCCTATCGGTTATCCAAAGCATAAAAATTATGAATTTGAGTTATTCACTGTAACGCCATAGCATCGACCTCACAAGCCAAGTGGTTATTGGCACAGAAAGTAGCTGATGAGGAAACCGTCTGATGGCCGGCAAAACGCTCTACGACAAGCTCTGGGATTCGCATTTGGTCAAGCAGCGCGACGATGGTTCGGCGCTGATCTACATCGACCGTCATATCATTCACGAAGTGACGTCACCGCAAGCCTTTGAAGGCCTGCGCCTGGCAGGGCGCAAGCCTTGGCGCATCGATGCCAACATCGCGACCCCGGACCACAACGTACCGACCACGCCGGAGCGCAAAGGCGGGATCGAGGCCATTGCTGACCAGGTGTCCCGTTTGCAGGTGCAAACCCTCGACGACAACTGTGACGAATATGGCATCACTGAATTCAAGATGAATGACGTACGTCAGGGCATCGTTCACGTGATCGGCCCGGAGCAGGGCGCAACCTTGCCGGGCATGACCGTGGTGTGTGGCGACTCCCACACCTCCACCCACGGCGCGTTTGGCGCATTGGCCCATGGCATCGGCACCTCCGAGGTGGAGCACGTGCTCGCCACGCAGTGCCTGGTGGCCAAAAAAATGAAAAACATGCGGGTGAGCGTTGAAGGGCAATTGCCGTTCGGCGTGACCGCCAAGGACATCGTGCTGGCGGTGATCGGCAAAATCGGCACCGCTGGCGGTAATGGCCATGCCATTGAATTTGCCGGCAGCGCCATTCGCGACCTGTCCGTCGAAGGCCGCATGACCATCTGCAACATGTCCATCGAAGCCGGTGCCCGTGTGGGCCTGGTGGCGGCCGATGAGAAAACCGTTGAATACGTCAAGGGCCGCCCTTTTTCCCCAAAAGGCGCGGAATGGGACTTGGCGGTAGAGGCCTGGAAAGACCTGGTGTCTGATGCCGACGCGCACTTCGACACCGTGATTGAGCTCGATGCTGCCCAGATCAAGCCGCAAGTGAGCTGGGGCACGTCGCCCGAAATGGTCTTGGCCGTGGATCAGAACGTGCCCGATCCGGCGCAGGAAGCTGACCTGGTCAAGCGTGGCTCTATTGAACGCGCCTTGAAGTACATGGGCTTGAGCGCCAATCAGGCCATTACCGACATTCAACTGGACCGTGTGTTTATCGGCTCGTGCACCAACTCGCGCATTGAAGACCTGCGTGCCGCTGCGGTGATTGCCAAGGGCCGCAAAGTGGCGTCCACCATCAAGCAGGCCATCGTGGTGCCGGGCTCGGGCCTGGTGAAAGCGCAGGCGGAATCCGAAGGCCTGGACAAAATCTTCCTGGAAGCCGGTTTTGAGTGGCGCGAGCCGGGCTGCTCGATGTGCCTGGCGATGAACCCGGACCGCCTGGAGTCGGGCGAGCACTGCGCGTCCACCTCCAACCGTAACTTTGAAGGCCGTCAGGGCGCGGGGGGGCGTACCCATTTGGTCAGCCCGGCCATGGCCGCCGCTGCCGCTGTAAACGGTCGTTTTATCGACGTCCGCGAATTGATCTGAGGAGCGCAGCATGAAAGCTTTTACCCAGCACACCGGGCTTGTCGCACCTTTGGATCGCGCCAACGTCGACACCGACCAAATCATTCCCAAGCAGTTTTTGAAGTCGATCAAGCGCACCGGCTTTGGCCCGAACCTGTTTGATGAGTGGCGCTACCTGGACGTGGGCCAACCGTACCAGGACAACTCCAAGCGCCCGTTGAACACCGATTTTGTGCTCAACAACGAACGCTATCAGGGGGCCAGTGTGTTGCTGGCCCGTGAAAACTTCGGTTGCGGCTCAAGCCGTGAACACGCGCCCTGGGCGCTGGAAGAGTACGGCTTTCGCAGCATCATCGCGCCCAGTTATGCCGACATCTTCTTCAATAACAGCTTCAAAAACGGCTTGTTGCCGATCATTTTGAGCGATGCCGACGTTGATGAACTGTTTGCCCAGGTAGAAGCCGAACCGGGCTATCAGTTGACGATTGACCTGCAAGCACAAACCGTCACCCGCCCGGATGGCAAAGTGCTGAGCTTTGAGATCGATGCGTTTCGCAAGCATTGCCTGCTCAATGGCCTGGATGACATTGGCCTGACCTTGCAAGACCACGAGGCGATTGCCGCGTTTGAAGGCAAGCACCGCGCCAGTCAGCCGTGGTTGTTCCGCGACGCTTAAAAAGGCTCGCTCCTCCTGTAGGCGCGTGCTGGCTCGCGAAGGTATTACCACGGTGTGTTGTGAGCCTGGGGTGCCTGTATCGCGAGCCGGTCCGCGCCCACACAAAATGTGCAATTAAGGGTATTCAGCATGACCAGCACCGCCCAACACAGCCAGGTTGTTCAAAAACAATTCGGTGAACAGGCCTCGGCCTATCTGAGCAGCACTGTGCACGCCCAAGGCACCGAATTTGCCCTGCTGAAGGCCGAACTGGCGGGCAAGACTCACGCCCGCGTGCTGGACCTGGGGTGCGGCGCGGGCCATGTGAGTTTTCACGTGGCCGCGCTGGTCAACGAGGTGGTGGCCTACGACCTGTCGCAGCAAATGCTCGATGTGGTCAGCGCTGCGGCCACTGAGCGGAGTTTGCACAACATCACCACCGTGTGCGGTGCCGCCGAGCGCTTGCCATTTGCCGACGCCGAGTTCGATTACGTGCTGAGCCGTTATTCGGCGCACCACTGGAGCGACCTCGGCCAGGCCTTGCGCGAAGTGCGTCGGGTGCTCAAGCCCGGCGGTGTGGCGGCCTTTATTGATGTGATGTCCCCCGGCAGCCCTTTGTTCGACACCTACTTGCAGAGCGTTGAAGTACTGCGCGACACCAGTCATGTGCGGGATTACTCGGCCGGTGAATGGTTGCGTCAGGTCAGCGAGGCGGGGCTGCACACGCGCAGCACACAGCGTCAGCGTTTACGTTTAGAGTTCACCTCCTGGATCGAGCGCATGCGTACGCCGCCCGTTATGAGTGCCGCCATTCGCGAGCTGCAACAGTCGATGGGCACCGAGGTGCGCGATTATTTTGAAATTCAGGCCGATGGCACGTTCAGCACGGATGTTTTGGTGCTGTGGTGCGAGAAGTCGCAGGGCTGATCCCTGACCCTTTTCAGGTGCGCCCGCGGGGGCACCACTCAGACAAAAAAGAGGAACCCATGAGCAAGCGTATTCTGATTCTCCCAGGTGACGGTATTGGCCCGGAAATCATGGCCCAGGCCGTCAAAGTGCTGGAAGCGGCGAACGAGAAGTTCAACCTTGACGTCGTGCTGAGCCATGACGTGATCGGCGGCGCGGCCATCGACAAGCATGGCGTGCCACTGGCTGACGAAACCCTGGAGCGTGCCCGTGCTGCAGACGCCGTGCTGCTGGGTGCCGTGGGCGGCCCGAAATGGGACAAGATTGAGCGTGATATCCGCCCTGAGCGCGGCCTGCTGAAGCTGCGTTCGCAACTGGGCCTGTTCGGTAACCTGCGCCCGGCGATTCTGTACCCGCAACTGGCCGATGCGTCGAGCCTCAAGCCAGAAATCGTCGCGGGCCTGGATATCCTGATCGTTCGTGAATTGACTGGCGGCATTTACTTTGGCGCACCACGAGGCACCCGCGAGCTGGAAAATGGCGAGCGTCAGGCCTACGACACCCTGCCGTACAGCGAAAGCGAAATCCGTCGCATTGCCCGCGTGGGCTTCGACATGGCCCGTGTACGCGGCAAAAAACTGTGCTCGGTGGACAAGGCCAACGTGCTGGCGTCCAGCCAACTGTGGCGTGAAGTTGTCGAGCAAGTGGCCCAGGACTACCCGGATATCGAACTGAGCCACATGTACGTTGATAACGCGGCCATGCAACTGGTGCGTGCGCCCAAGCAATTCGACGTGATCGTCACCGACAACATGTTTGGCGACATTCTGTCGGACGAAGCCTCGATGCTGACCGGTTCCATCGGCATGCTGCCATCGGCTTCGCTGGATGCTGACAACAAGGGCTTGTACGAGCCGTGCCACGGTTCGGCACCTGACATCGCGGGGCAGGGCATTGCCAACCCGCTGGCGACCATTTTGTCGGTGTCGATGATGTTGCGTTACAGCTTTAACGAGCAGGCCGTTGCGCACGCGATCGAGTTGGCTGTCAGCCGTGTTCTGGACCAGGGCTTGCGCACCGGTGACATCTGGTCGGCGGGTTGCACCAAGGTCGGAACACAGGAAATGGGCGATGCAGTAGTCGCGGCGCTACAGAATCTGTAATCTCTCGGGCCCGTTACTTCCTGTTGGTGGAAGTAACGACCCCACTTTTTGTTAAAGGTGTAGTTGCGATGAAACGTGTAGGTCTGGTCGGTTGGCGCGGTATGGTTGGTTCCGTGCTCATGCAGCGGATGCTGGAAGAGCAGGATTTCGATCTGATCGAGCCGGTGTTTTTCACTACCTCCAATGTCGGTGGGCAAGGTCCTTCCGTGGGCAAAGACATTGCCCCGCTGAAGGATGCTTACAACATTGAAGAGTTAAAAACCCTCGATGTCATTCTGACCTGCCAGGGCGGCGACTACACCAGTGAGGTGTTCCCCAAGCTGCGCGAGGCGGGCTGGCAAGGGTATTGGATCGATGCGGCATCGACCCTGCGCATGCAGGATGACGCCGTGATCATCCTGGATCCGGTCAACCGTCGGGTGATCGATCAGCAACTGGATGCGGGCACCAAGAACTACATTGGCGGCAACTGTACTGTCAGCCTGATGTTGATGGGCCTGGGCGGCCTGTTCGAAGCGGGCCTGGTGGAATGGATGAGCGCCATGACCTATCAGGCGGCCTCGGGTGCCGGCGCGCAGAACATGCGCGAGCTGATCAAGCAAATGGGGGCCACTCATGCCGCCGTTGCCGATCAACTGGCCGACCCGGCCAGCGCCATCCTCGATATCGACCGTCGTGTGGCTGAAGCCATGCGCAGTGATGCCTACCCGACCGAGAACTTCGGCGTGCCATTGGCCGGTAGCCTGATTCCGTGGATCGACAAGGAACTGCCAAACGGTCAAAGCCGTGAAGAGTGGAAAGCGCAGGCTGAAACCAACAAGATCCTGGGTCGCTTCAAAAACCCGGTTCCGGTGGACGGCATTTGCGTGCGCATCGGTGCCATGCGTTGCCACAGCCAGGCATTGACCATCAAGCTGAACAAGGATGTGCCCATTGCGGACATCGAAGGTTTGATCAGCCAGCACAACCCGTGGGTCAAACTGGTGCCCAACCAGCGTGAAATCAGCATGCAAGAGCTGAGCCCGACCAAAGTGACAGGCACCCTGAATGTGCCGGTTGGCCGCTTGCGCAAACTGAACATGGGTTCGCAGTTCCTCGGTGCGTTCACCGTGGGCGACCAGCTGTTGTGGGGTGCGGCCGAGCCGTTGCGCCGCATGCTGCGGATTCTGCTGGAGCGTTGATTCGCCCTTGGCTGCACATGACCCGCCTCTCGCAAGAGTCGCGGGTTTTTTAATGGCCTGTTCACCGGCCGGTACGGCTAAAAGTCGCTGTGCGTTGCCTCTGCGAGTCGTGCCCGTTAAAGTGCCGCTCCCCACGTTTCGCCTGAGGTAGACACATGAGCCAGTCCTTTGATATCGCCGTCGTCGGCGCCACCGGCACTGTCGGCGAAACCCTGGTCCAGATTCTTGAAGAGCGCCAAGTCCCGATCGGTCAATTGCACCTGCTGGCCAGTATCGAATCGGCCGGCAGCTCGGTGCCTTTTCGCGGCAAAAATACGCGGGTCCGGGAAGTCGATGTGTTCGATTTCAGCCAGGTACAACTGGTCTTTTTTGCGGCTGGCCCGGCCATTACCTTGAGCTATGCCGAGAAGGCCTGTGCCGCCGGGTGCATGGTCATCGATTTGTCGGGCGGGTTGACGCCAGCCCAGGCCCCGCGCGTGGTGCCTGAGGCCAATGCCCACGTGCTGTCGGGCTTGAGCCAACCGGCACACATCAGCAGCCCAAGCCCGTCTGCTACCGCGTTGGCGGTGGTATTGGCACCGTTGCGCGCGGTGCTGGATATTCAGCGGGTGAATGTGACTGCTTGCCTGGCGGTATCGGCTCAAGGGCGCGAAGCGGTGTCCGAGCTGGCACGCCAGACCGCGGAGTTACTGAACTTGCGCCCGTTGGAGTCGACGTTTTTCGATCGTCAGATGGCGTTTAACCTGCTGGCGCAGGTGGGCAAGCCGGGTGCGCAAGGGCATGTGCCCCTGGAAAAACGTCTAGTGACAGAATTGCGTGAAGTCCTCGGTATGCCAGCGCTGAAAATATCGGTGACCTGTGCTCAAGCGCCTGTGTTTTTTGGCGATAGCTTTAGTGTGTCGTTGCAATTGGCCGGTGCGGTAGACCTGGGCGCGGTCAATGCAGCGCTGGAAGCGGCAGAGGGCATCGAGCTGGTCGATGCGGGGGATTACCCGACAGCGGTGGGGGATGCGGTCGGTCAGGACGTGGTCTATGTGGGCAGGGTTCGTCATGGTGTGGACGACACGTCGGAACTTAATCTGTGGGTGGCGTCTGACAATGTACGTAAAGGTGCCGCGCTAAACGCCGTGCAACTGGCGCAGTTGTTGATAAAAGACGTGCTGTAAAAGATACTTGGCGACAATTTTCAGCATGGCTCCAACGTCGGTCGTCGCAGTCAAGCTGCTGTCAGGGCTTACCAAAGTAACGCGACAGCGCACATGCAGGCACACGCCTCATGGCCTGTTTTCAGGCAGCAGCTATACAGGTCTCGTGAGACGAGGCCTGTACCCATAAGGAAGAGGCTATGGTTCAGGTTCGTAAATTAGTGTTAGCAATAGCCGCCGCTTCGGCGCTGTCATCCGGCCTGGTTCAGGCGCTGGAGCTCGGAGAGCTGACCCTGAAGTCGACTCAGAACCAACCCTTGTTGGCTGAAATTGAACTGCTGGACGTCAAGGACCTGACCGCCGCTGAAGTGATTCCAGGCCTTGCGCCTGCCGACGAATTTGCCAAGGCCGGCGTGCCGCGCCCGGCTTATCTGGAAGATTTGCGTTTCACACCGGTGATTCAGGCTGATGGCAAGAGCGTGCTGCGCGTCACCTCCAGCCAGCCGTTGTCCGAACCCTTCGTGAAGTTCCTGGTGCAGGTGATGTGGCCCAGCGGTCGCTTGCTGCGTGATTACAGCGTGTTACTCGACCCGGCCAAGTTCTCGCCCCAGACCGTCGCGGCGGCTTCGCAGCCAGTGGCGGTCGTTACGCCCGGGCAGCACACCACCACGGCGCGTGACACCTTGTGGGAAATCGCCGCGAAGGCGCGCAATGGCGGCTCGGTGCAACAAACGATGCTGGCCATTCAAGCGCTCAACCCGGATGCCTTTATCAACGGCAACATTAACCGGTTGAAAACCGGGCAAGTACTGCGCCTGCCGGATGCCGGGCAAAGCACTCAGTTGCCGCATGCCAAGGCGGTCGCCGAAGTGGCCTCGCAGAACGCCGACTGGCGCAGCGGCCGGCGCACCACGCCGCTGGCTCAGCAACTGGATGCCACCGGGCGTACCCCTGTCGCACCTGCCCGGCCCGCCCAGGCCACGGCCAGCGATAACCTGAGCCTGGTAGCGGCTCAGCCGGGCAACGGCAAGGGCGCAACAGGCGATGCCAAACAACTGAGCGACAAGCTGGCCACCACCCAGGAAAGCCTGGATACCAGCCGGCGTGAAAATGCCGAGTTGCAAAGCCGCATGACCGACCTGCAAAGCCAGCTGGACAAACTGCAGCGGCTGATTGCGTTGAAAAACGATCAGTTGGCCAGGCTCCAGGCGCAGAGCGGTGAACCGCTCGACACCTCGGTAGAGGTGCCCGCCCAATTGGACGCGGCGCTTGACGGCCCGGAGGCCGACATAGCACCGGCTGCACAGGGCTCCCCCGCGACCGCCATACCGCCTGCTCCGGTTGAGGGCGACGCCGCAGCCGATGAACGCAACCTTCAACACCTGCTGGGCAGCCCGGCATTGGCTGGGGTGATCGGGGGGGCAGCAGTGTTGTTACTGTTGCTGTTGTTGCTGTTCTTGCGCCGCCGCAAGGCGCAGCAGGCATCCGAACGGCACCTGCGCATGGCGCGGGCGCTTGAGCTCGAAGAGGAAGAAGCCGAGTTTGCCTCGGACCTCGACTTGCCGCAAAGCAGCTTCGAAGGGCTTGAAACGCCGCCGCGCAGTGTCAACCTTCAGGCTGCACCCGCGCCAAGCGCCGAACCCGAGCCAGCAGCGGCACCGGTGCCAGTGACCTCTGCACCCGTGAACGTGCCACCGGCCAGCGCCGATGATGATGTACTGGATCGCGCTGATGATCTGATCCGCCAGGTTCAGTTTTACGAAGCGGTGAAGTTGCTCAAAGGGGCGATTGAGCGCGCGCCTCAGCGCAGTGATCTGCGTCTGAAACTGATGCAGGTGTACGGGGAGCTGGACGAGCGGGAGGCGTTTATTGCGCAAGAGCGTCAACTGATTGCCAATGGCCGCAATTACGCCGAAGTCGAACAGTTGAAAAAACGTTACCCGACGATGGCCGTCGCCACGGGCATCGCCTCGGCCGCTGTGGCGGCTCAATTGCAGTCCGATTTCGTCAGGGAGATGATGCGTGATGACCGGGTTGTCGAGGCTGAACCTGTGGCCAAACCGCCTGCAGACCCGTTTGATGACGATTTCGACTTGAGCCTTGACGAGCTCGAAGCCGCTTCACCCGCAGCGTTGCCAGCAGACCCGGTTAAGCCGGTCGCCAGCGCGGCAGTGGATTTTGATGCGGTGCTCAAACAGCAAGCGGATGCCCAGGAGCCAGTCGATCCGTCATCGGCGTTCGATCTGCCGGCTGACTTTGATTTGTCGCTGGCGGATGAAACCGTATCACCTGAAGCGGCACCCGACAGCTTTTCCATTGAGCTGGACAAGGTCAATGCTGAGCTGCGGCGCCTGTCTCAAGACCTTGAACAACCCGCGATGGATATGCCCTTTACGGATGCGCCTCTGGCTGTCGACGATGAGCCTGAGTTCGATTTTCTGTCGGGCGCTGATGAAGCCGCCACCAAACTCGATCTGGCGCAGGCCTATATCGACATGGGCGATAGCGACGGTGCCCGGGACATCCTCAACGAAGTGCTGAACGAAGGCAGCGAGCAGCAGCAGGGCGAAGCACAAGAAATGCTCGCGCGCCTTGTCTGATACGTTGTCACCGTGATGCCCAGCGGCAGCCTTCAGGGCTGCCGTTGTTTTTTCTGCGCGGGCCACATGATGCATGGCGTCTTGGCGGGTGCGCCTTATAATGGCCGCCTATGCGTTTATGAGCAGGCTGTAAGTCCTTGGCAAATATAGATAACCCGGCAGCAGAAATGGCTGCCGAAGGCTTTTCCCGAATCGCGTTGGGCGTGGAATACAAAGGTTCGCGTTACTGTGGCTGGCAGCGCCAGGCCAGTGGCGTGCTGACCGTCCAGGAAACCCTGGAGAACGCGTTGTCGAAAGTGGCGGCATCGCCCGTTACCGTGTCGTGCGCCGGGCGCACCGATGCCGGTGTTCATGCGTGCGGGCAAGTGGTGCACTTCGATACCCGGGCCGAACGTTCCCTGAAAGCCTGGGTGATGGGGGCCAACATCAATTTGCCCCATGACATCAGTGTCAGTTGGGCCAAGGTCATGCCCGCGCACTTTCACGCGCGCTTCAAGGCCATCGCCCGGCGCTATCGCTATGTGATCTACAACGACCAGATCCGTCCGGCCCATCTCAACCAGGAAGTGACCTGGAACCACCGTCCGCTGGATGTCGAACGCATGGCCGAGGCTGCGCAGTATCTGCTGGGCGTGCATGACTTCAGCGCTTTTCGCGCGGGTCAGTGCCAGGCCAAATCACCGATCAAGGAAATGCACCACCTGCGGGTGACCCGTCATGGTCAGATGATCGTGCTGGACATCCGCGCCAGCGCTTTTCTGCACCACATGGTGCGCAATATCGCCGGTGTCCTGATGACCATTGGCGCAGGCGAAAGGCCCGTAGAGTGGATCCGGGAGGTGCTCGAAAGCCGCGAGCGCCGCTCAGGGGGCGTGACCGCGCACCCGTACGGGTTGTACCTGGTGCAGGTGGAATACAAGGACGAGTTTGAGTTACCGCAGCGGTATATCGGCCCACATTTCCTGACGGGATTTACCGAACTCGGCGGCTGACGCCCGGATAAGCATTTGTTACCATCCGGGGCTTTCGCGCTTAAGCCACGGGGTGTATTCCAGATGTCCGTCGTTCGAAGCAAGATCTGCGGTATTACCCGCATAGAGGACGCGTTGGCCGCGGTTGCCGCCGGGGCTGACGCCATTGGGTTTGTGTTCTACGCCAAAAGCCCGCGCGCAGTAAGCGCCGGGCAGGCGCGAGCAATCATTGCGGCTTTGCCGCCGTTCGTCACCACGGTGGGGTTGTTCGTCAACGCCAGTGCGTGCGAGCTTAATGAAACCCTGGATGCCGTGCCGCTGGATTTGCTGCAATTTCATGGCGATGAAACCGCCGAGCAGTGCGAAGGGTTTCATCGGCCGTATATCAAGGCGCTGCGCGTGAAAGCGGGCGATGACATCGCGGCGGCTTGCGCGGCGTATAAAAGTGCCAGCGGTATTTTGCTGGATGCTTACGTCGAAGGCATACCCGGCGGAACGGGGCAGGCCTTTGACTGGTCATTGATCCCGCAGGGGTTGAGCACGCCGATTATTCTGGCCGGCGGTCTCACGGTCGACAACGTGGCCGAAGCCATTGCTCGGGTCAAACCTTACGCCGTGGATGTCAGCGGCGGCGTAGAAAAGGCCAAGGGCATCAAGGATCACGTTAAGATTCAAGCCTTTATGAAAACGGTTCGCGCAACATACTGAGGCTCAATGTGACGGTTGGCAGTCTGCCACCGTCCATCATGACCGCTGTAAAAAGCAGTCGGGCCTGGTGGGTTGACGGGCAAAAATTAACATGGCGGCCGCTGTGCGGCGTGCTGCCAGGAAGGCTGAGGGTTGCGAAGGGGGTGGGTTTGCCGTGTGCAGACCGCGCTTGGGTCAATCATCGCCGTACATCTAATGAATTTAGCTCAAGGGCATACACGGGGCTTGAACCCACGGGTTCAGGTCGCCGGTACTGGAGAAAGAAAGCATGAGCAACTGGTTGGTAGACAAGCTGATTCCTTCGATCATGCGTTCCGAGGTCAAAAAGAGCTCGGTACCTGAAGGCCTGTGGCACAAATGCCCGTCTTGCGACGCCGTGCTTTATCGTCCAGAGCTGGAAAAGACCCTGGACGTTTGCCCCAAGTGCAATCACCACATGCGCATCGGCGCGCGCGCGCGCATCAACATCTTCCTGGACGCCGAAGGCCGTCAGGAACTGGGTGCCGAACTGGAACCGGTTGACCGCCTGAAATTCCGCGACAGCAAGAAGTACAAGGACCGTCTGGTGGCTGCGCAAAAGCAGACCGGCGAAAAAGACGCGCTGGTGTCCATGAGCGGTACGTTGCTGGGTATGCCAGTGGTGGTGTCGGCGTTTGAATTCTCGTTCATGGGCGGCTCGATGGGCGCTATTGTCGGTGAGCGTTTTGTCCGCGCGGCCAACTATGCCCTCGAACATCGCTGCCCGATGATCTGTTTCGCGGCCTCTGGCGGTGCGCGGATGCAAGAAGCGCTGATCTCCCTGATGCAAATGGCCAAGACCTCTGCGGTGCTGGCGCGTCTGCGTGAAGAAGGCATTCCGTTTATCTCGGTACTGACTGACCCGGTGTATGGCGGCGTTTCGGCCAGCCTGGCGATGCTCGGTGACGTGATTGTGGCTGAGCCCAAAGCGCTGATCGGTTTTGCCGGCCCGCGTGTGATTGAACAGACCGTGCGTGAAAAGCTGCCGGAAGGCTTCCAGCGCAGCGAATTCCTGCTGGATCATGGTGCGATCGACTTGATCATCGCCCGCCAGGAACTGCGTCCGCGTCTGGGTAGCCTGCTGGCCCAAATGATGGGCCTGCCAACGCCGGTGTTTATCGCAACGCCCGTAGAAGCCATCGTGGTTCCGCCGGCTCCGGCGAACCTATGACCCAGCGCACCCTTGGCGAGTGGCTCGCCTATCTTGAACAGTTGCATCCATCTGCCATCGACATGGGGCTGGACCGCGCGCGCGAGGTAACGAACCGCATGGGCCTGCAAAAGCCTGCGCCTCGGGTGGTAACGGTTACGGGCACCAATGGCAAAGGCTCGACCTGTGCCTTTGTGGCTTCACTGCTGCGCGCACAAGGCCTGAAGGTGGGGGTTTATAGCTCGCCCCACCTGCTGCGTTACAACGAGCGGGTGCAGATCGACGGTGTCGAGGTGTCGGACGAGCGGCTCTGCGAGGCGTTCGCGGCGCTGGAAGCAGGGCGGGGCGATACGTCGCTGACGTACTTCGAAATGGGTACCCTGGCGGCATTCTGGCTGTTCGAGCATTCGGATCTGGATGCCGTGGTGCTGGAAGTGGGCCTGGGTGGGCGGCTGGATGCCGTCAATTTGGTGGATGCCGACGTGGCGCTGGTCACCAGCATTGGCGTCGACCATATCGAGTACCTGGGCAACACCCGGGAGTCGGTGGCCTTTGAGAAGGCGGGCATCTTTCGTGCGGGTAAACCCGCGTTGTGCGGCGACACGAACCCGCCGCAGCCCCTGCTGGAGAAAGCGCGAGAACTGGGCTGCCCACTGTTTGTGCGCGGTCGCGAATTCGACCTCACGGTCACCGAGCAGAGCTGGCAATGGCAAGGGCGCAACGCGCTCGGGCAGGCGATTGCTTTGCACGACCTGCCGCTGCTGGATTTGCCGATGGAAAACGCCGCCTTGGCGCTGCAGGCGTATGCCGTGATGGATTTGCCCTGGCAGCCGGAGCGCATCATCGATGCATTGCGGGCGGCACACGTGACCGGTCGTCTGGACCGTCGCGTGATTCATTGGCAGGGCAAACCGCTGAACCTGATGCTGGATGTGGGCCACAACCCCCATGCGGCCGAGTACCTGGCCGAGCGGTTGCAGCAGCGCCCGGTGGCGGGCAAGCGCCTGGCGGTGTTTGGCCTGCTGGCCGACAAGGACCTCAATGGCGTAGTGTCGGCCCTGGCCCCGCTGGTTGAGCATTGGGCGGTAACGCCGCTGGCCACCGGGCGCACGCGTTCGGCGGCCGATATTCAGGCGCAGTTGCAGGCGCTGGGAGCATCGGTTTCGGTTTACGGGAGCGTGGCGGCAGCGCTTGAGGCGCAGTGTGAACAGGCGCGCCCTGAAGACGAAATCCTGTTGTTTGGATCATTTTATTGTGTCGCTGAAGCGCTTGAGTGGTTGGAGCGGCATGCTGGGCAGGAGGCTGTGAATGGCTTTATTGGATAAGGTCTACAAACAACGGATGGTGGGTGCCCTGGTGTTGGTGGCGCTGGCTGTCATTTTCCTGCCGATGCTGTTCTCGCGTGAAGATGAACAGCGTCAGGTCATCGTGGACGCGCCAGCTGCACCGTCGATGCCCGTGATGGCACCGGTTCAGGTAGAGCCAGTGGCGGTGCCAGAACCCCAGGAGATTGCACAAGAGCCGGCCCCGGCCGAGCAGGAAGTGGTGGCGCAACCCGCCCCGGCACCTGTTGCACCGGTCGCGCCAAAACCGGTGGTAGCAGCACCCAAGCCGCCTGCCGTAACACCGGCGCAAACGGTCGCTCAGGCCCCGGCGAAACTCGACACCACGCAGAAGCGCGTCGACGCCAATGGCTTGCCGATCAGTTGGTCGATTCAACTGGTTAGCCTGTCCAATCGGGCAAGTGCCGACAATTTGCAAAAAACCTTGAGGAATCAAGGGTATAACGCTTATGTCCGTACCTCTGGAGGCATGAACCGGGTGTTTGTCGGCCCGTTGCTGGAACGTGCCGAAGCGGATCGATTGCGTGATTTGCTGGGCAAACAGCAGAATCTCAAAGGTTTTGTGGTGCGCTTTCAGCCTGAGCGTGAGTGAAGCGGCAAAAAGGTTCAATCTGATGGTCAAAGCGCTGATAAATCGCCTGACTTGAGAGGCGGCGCTCTGCTAAAATGCGCCGCCTTATCTATCCGTAGGCTGAACTGTGCCATTTACCTGGGTTGACTGGGCGATCGCTGCAATTGTCGCCATCTCCGCTTTGATCAGCTTAAAGCGCGGCTTCGTCAAGGAAGCCCTGTCGCTGTGCACCTGGATCATTGCCGGGGTCGTTGCCTGGATGTTCGGTGGTTCACTGTCTCAATACCTTGACGGCTATATCCAGACACCTTCCGCCCGCGTCATCGTCGGGTGCACCATCATGTTTGTCGCCACCTTGCTGGTCGGTGCCATGATCAACTTTCTTATCGGCGAACTGATTCGCGTCACCGGGCTGTCCGGGACCGACCGTTTTCTCGGCATGGCCTTTGGCGCTGCGCGTGGCGCGCTGCTGGTGGTCGTGGCCGTCGGGCTATTGAGCCTGGGGCCGGTACAGCAAGATTCGTGGTGGCAGGAGTCCAGGCTCGTGCCACATTTTCTATTGGTCGCTGACTGGTCCAAAAACCTCATTTTGGGGTGGAGCAGTCAGTGGTTGGCCAGCGGTATCAGCGTACCCGCTGATATTCCGTTCAAGGAGCATCTCTTGCCGGCGACTCAGTCCAGGTGAGTGGTGTTCAGTTCAGATCCATTAAGTAGGGGTTGCGTCGCATGTGTGGCATCGTCGGTATCGTCGGTAAGTCGAACGTCAATCAGGCGCTGTATGACGCGCTAACCGTCCTCCAGCACCGCGGCCAGGATGCTGCCGGTATT
>NZ_JASLGE010000087.1 GCF_030150285.1 Pseudomonas sp.
GACTCGAACTCGCGACCCCGACCTTGGCAAGGTCGTGCTCTACCAACTGAGCTATTCCCGCAATATGGCGTCCCCTAGGGGACTCGAACCCCTGTTACCGCCGTGAAAGGGCGGTGTCCTAGGCCACTAGACGAAGGGGACACACTACAACTTCACTCCCTACCTGCGCTTCGCTGTGTGCTTTACGCTGTAAGTGGCGCGCATTCTAGGGATGGATTGAAGAGTCGTCAACCCCAATATGAAAATATATTGAAATCAATGACTTCGCTATTCTTTAGGCATTTTCATACGCAACACGTCGACCAAATCCTGACGCCTATATTCCGGCATCCTACAAGACGCTATGATTGGCGCTGATGAGTGATGGCTATTTGCACCCTTAGTGCGCAACCCTGCTTATATGGGTCGCAGAAGGCAGCGACCTCAGCCATTAACGATAACAACCCCATCTCCAGAACAAGCCCCAGGTTCAGTACGAAATGTTTTCGAGCGAAGGTCAGGCAAGGCAAAAATAGGCGAGGAACGGCCGGGGTCGCGCACGACTTTACGTGTTGTAAATGAGCATTCTGAGCCTGCTTTCAACGTAGCATCACCGAGCACAGATACATTTCGTACATAACCTAGTGGCAACACTGCTTGTCGCGGCACTGACAGGCTGGCAACCCCTAAAGAGGTTTTAACGTTGACACCTACCCTGATCGCCCTGCTCGTCATCGCCGGGATCGCATTACTGATTGCCATCGGGTACATAAACCACGCGGTGGAAAACAACAAACTGGAAAAAGCCCGTCTCAAAGTCGAACTCAATGACCGCATACGCCGTTGCAGCGAAGTCACGGAGACATTCCCCGGCCAATTGATGACCCCCGCGCTCAAGTTGCTGCTGACTCGCCTGGAGCAAAACGCAGCACAACGCTTGCTGCTTCTGCAAAAAAACGACGTATCGCTAAAAGCACGTATCGCGGAACTCAACGCGCTCATGACACAAGGCGAATCGATCTGCGTCAACAACCCCCCGCGCCCGATTCTCACCGAAGCCAACGCCAAACATGTGCGGTTTTTGCTTGAAACGCTGCACGGCCAGATCATCCGCGCCGCCAAGGATCGTGTGCTGACCAACAACGAAGCCAGGCAATGGCTCAAAGAGATCCGCCACCTGCTGGTCGTTGTGCATATCGAGTTCTTTAACCACTTGGGGCAACAGGCCTTTCAGCAGAATCAGCCCGGCAAGGCACGACTGGCCTATGAACGTGGCGTGCAGTATTTACGCAAGCAGACTGAACCAGCCCTGTACAAGCCACAACTGAGCGCTATGGAAGCACAGTTGGCCCGCGCCAATGCCATATTGACGAACAACCTTGAGCCGAGCGCGCACGAAGCCAACGCACTCACCGAAGGCCTTAAGGATGACGACGCCGACTGGAAGAAAAAAGCTATTTACGACTAAGGCCTGCACGACCTGTTATTTGCGCTGCATCACCGGGCACGGGTACATGCCAGACCGCGTTTGGGGAAATCGCTCAAATGATCAGCAGGCGCGAACCTGGCACGCGCCTGCAACAAAACCGGGATCAGACCTCAGGCCAGAACGCCCGAATACCCGCCACGCCTTGCGCACCGCTCTGCCAGGCGCTCTGACGATCATTCGGGCCCAAACCGCCCAGTAAAAAAACCGGTTTGCCGAAGCCCGCAATCAACTGCTCCGCCTGGGCCCAGCCCAATGGCTGCGCATCAGGGTGCGTCTGGGTGGGTAACACAGGTGACAAGGTTACGAAGTCCACGCCCATTTGCTCTGCCAGCGCCAATTCCTCAGCGTTATGGCATGAAGCGGCCAACCAGCGCTCCTGAGGAAGCGGCCTGCCTTTAGCGGCATATTTGCGCAATTGCTGGGCCGTTAGATGCCAACCGGCTGAAGGAACATCCCCCAGCCACTCCAGCGGCCCCTTGAGCATCAACTGAGCCTTGCCTGCGCACAATCCTGCCGCATCTACAGCCAGATCCCGATACTGAGGGTCATAACCGTTAGGCGCTCGCAGTGAAACAAGCTTGATGCCCCCGGCAATTGCTCTCTGCAAACCGCGTAACAGCTCCGGCCTTTCCAGGTCATCCGGGGTAATCAGGTACTGATCGGGCAAGCGCGCCGCGGCCACAATCGGGGCATTGGCGGCCGGGAAGTCGTAGCCGGGCAGATCGCGAGGTGCAACCCAGGCCAAGGGCTGGCCTTCGGCACCCGCGGGCAGGCCCGTGAATGCCGAAACCTCCCAGACATCCAGCAAAACCTGTTTATCCGGGTAATCATGCGCGACTTTGATCAAGGGGCGGGCCACCTGAACCACAATACCCAGCTCTTCCTTGAGCTCACGGGCCAATGCGGCTTCAACCGTCTCTGCGGCTTCGACCTTGCCTCCAGGGAACTCCCACAGACCGCCTTGGTGCTGTGCATCAGCACGTCGCGCAATCAGGACCTTGCCGTCAGCCCCCCGAATAACCGCTGCCGCCACATGAACTCGTTTCACCCTTGCACTTCCTCCAATCCCGCCTGCTGCCAGGCTTTAAATACCAGCTCCAATGATCAGGTACGGTACTCAGCGTTGATCTTCACGTATTCGTGAGACAAATCTGTTGTCCAGATAGTCTCGCTGCAAGCGCCACGACCCAGCTCGATGCGGATGGTGATTTCTTCACGCGCCATCACGGCAGAGCCCTGCGCTTCCGTGTAACTGGCCGAGCGCGCGCCGCCGCTGGCGATGCACACTTCCCCCAGGAACACATCGATCTTGCTCACATCCAGGTCAGCCACCCCGGCACGGCCTACCGCAGCCAAAATACGGCCCCAGTTCGGATCAGAGGCAAACAGTGCGGTTTTGATCAGTGGTGAGTGCGCCACGGTGTAGCCCACATCCAGGCACTCCTGATGGTTGGCACCGCCATTCACCTCAACCGTCACGAACTTGGTTGCCCCTTCGCCGTCGCGCACGATGGCCTGGGCCACTTCCATGCACACCTCGAACACTGCGGCTTTCAACGCCTCGAACAAAGGACCGCTGGCTTCGGTGATTTCAGGCAAGGCGGCCTTGCCGGTGGCGATCAACATGCAGCAATCGTTGGTCGAGGTATCGCCATCGATGGTGATGCGGTTGAACGACTTGTTGGCACCGTCAAGCATCAGATTTTGCAGCACCTCACGGGAGACTTTGGCGTCAGTCGCGATATAGCCCAGCATGGTGGCCATATTCGGGCGAATCATGCCTGCGCCTTTGCTGATACCGGTCACCGTAATCGTCACACCCTCGTGCACGAACTGACGGCTCGCGCCTTTAGGCAGGGTGTCAGTGGTCATGATGCCGATGGCCGCTTGCTCCCAGTTGCTCTCGGACAGGTCGTCCAGGGCCGCCTGCAGCGCACCTTCGATTTTTTCGACCGGCAGTGGCTCACCGATCACGCCCGTGGAGTACGGCAGCACTGCGCTGGCATCAACACCTGCCAATTCAGCAAGCTTGGCACAGGTTCGGGTAGCCGCGACCAGACCCGGCTCACCGGTACCCGCATTGGCATTGCCGGTGTTGGTCAAAAAATAACGCACAGAGCCTTGCACACGTTGGCGAGCCAGAATGACCGGCGCTGCGCAAAAGGCATTCAGCGTAAACACACCCGCCACGCTGGAACCTTCAGCGCAGCGCATCACCACCACATCCTTGCGACCAGGACGTTTGATACCGGCTGAAGCAATACCCAGTTCAAAACCGGCTACCGGGTGCAAAGTAGGCAAAGGACCAAGACCAACCGCCATGACGCGCTCCTAAACAAGAGGGGTGTTCCGCCGCACGGGCGGGAATTCAATGGTAAAACGCCGCGACGGCTAATGCCTGTCGCGGCGCAAGTGTTTCAGCCGTTGAAACGGGCCTTAGTTGATTTGCCCGTGGCAATGCTTGAATTTTTTGCCCGAACCGCAGTAGCACAGTTCGTTACGGCCCAGCTTCGGCTCGTTACGCACCGGCTCAGCGGCCACATCAGCTACATCGGCACCTTCCAGCACTTGGGCCAATGCATCCGGCTGATCAAGACCTGGAGCCTCGGCATGCTGGAATTGCATGCGCTGGGCCAGAGACTCGGCTTCCTGACGCAGACGCGCTTCCTCTTCAACCGGGTCTTCGCGGCGAACCTGTACGTGTGACAGTACGCGGATCGAATCGCGCTTGATCGAATCAAGCAACTCGGAGAACAGGTTGAACGACTCGCGCTTGTACTCCTGCTTCGGGTTCTTCTGTGCGTAGCCGCGCAAGTGAATGCCGTGGCGCAGGTGGTCCATGGTCGACAGGTGGTCTTTCCACAGGTCGTCGAGCACGCGCAGCAGGATCTGCTTCTCGAAAGTGCGCAGCGCCTCGGTGCTGGCCTGCTCTTCCTTCTCGTTGTAGGCGGCCAGCAGCTCGGCCAGCAACTTCTCGCGCAGGGTCTCTTCGTAGAGCTTGTCGTCTTCGTCGAGCCACTGCTGGATCGGCAGCTTGACGCCGAAGTCGTTGAGCAGCGCAGCCTCCAGGCCGGCCACGTCCCACTGCTCGGGCAGCGATTGCGGCGGGATGTGCGAGCTGACGGTGGCGTCGAGCACTTCCTGGCGGAAGTCGGCGATGGTGTCACCGATGTTCTGCGCGGCCAGCAGGCTGTTGCGCATGTGGTAGATGACCTTGCGCTTCTCGTTGGCCACGTCGTCGAATTCGAGCAATTGCTTGCGGATGTCGAAGTTGCGACCTTCGACCTTGCGCTGCGCTTTTTCGATGGCGTTGGTCACCATGCGGTGCTCGATCGCTTCGCCGGACTGCATGCCCAGGGCCTTCATGAAGTTCTTCACCCGGTCGGAGGCGAAGATGCGCATCAGGCTGTCTTCCAGCGACAGATAGAAGCGGCTGGAACCGGCGTCACCCTGGCGACCGGCACGGCCACGCAGCTGGTTGTCGATGCGGCGCGATTCGTGGCGCTCGGAGGCGATCACGTGCAGGCCGCCCGATTGCAGGACTTCCTGGTGACGCTTCTGCCAGTCGGCCTTGATCTGCGCGATCTGCTCGTCGGTGGGGTTGTCCAGCGAGGCCACTTCGACCTCCCAGTTGCCGCCCAGAAGAATGTCGGTACCCCGGCCGGCCATGTTGGTGGCAATGGTCAGCGCGCCCGGACGACCGGCCTGGGCGATGATCTCGGCTTCCTTCTCGTGGAACTTGGCGTTGAGCACCTTGTGCTCGATGCCTTCCTGCTTGAGCAGGTTGGACATGTGCTCGGAGGTTTCGATGGTCGCGGTGCCGACCAGTACCGGCCGCCCCTTGG
>NZ_JASLGE010000007.1 GCF_030150285.1 Pseudomonas sp.
GCCCGCCGCGTGCGCGAAATCGGCGTGTACTGCGAACTGCACCCGTTCGACATGGACGATGAAGCGATCCGCGAATTCAACCCGCGCGGCATCATCCTTGCCGGCGGCCCCGAGTCGGTCCACGAAGCCAACAGCCCGCGCGCTCCGCAAGCCGTGTTTGACCTGAATGTGCCTGTGCTGGGTATTTGCTACGGCATGCAGACCATGGCCGAGCAGATGGGCGGCAAGGTAGAAGGTTCCGACCTGCGTGAGTTCGGTTATGCCCGCGTGGACGTTGTCGGCAAGAGCCGCCTGCTCGACGGCATCGAAGACCACGTTGACGACGACGGCGTGCTGGGCCTGGACGTGTGGATGAGCCACGGTGACAAGGTCACCCAGATGCCTGGCAACTTCAACATTCTGGCCAGCACCCCAAGCTGCCCGATCGCTGGCATGTACGACGACGTCCGCGGCTACTACGGCGTGCAGTTCCACCCTGAAGTGACCCACACCAAGCAAGGGGGTCGCATCCTGTCCCGCTTCGTGCAGGACATCTGCGGCTGTGAAGCCCTGTGGACGGCGTCCAACATCGTCGAAGACGCCATCGCCCAGGTGCGTGCGCAAGTCGGTTCGGCCAACGTCCTGCTGGGCCTGTCCGGCGGCGTTGACAGCTCGGTGGTTGCCGCGCTGCTGCACCGCGCCATCGGCGACCAGTTGACCTGCGTATTCGTCGACAACGGCCTGCTGCGCCTGCACGAAGGTGACCAGGTGATGGCCATGTTCAAAGAGAACATGGGCGTCAAGGTGATCCGCGCCGACGCTGAAAAGCAGTTCCTGGACAACCTGGCCGGCGAAGCCGACCCTGAGAAGAAGCGCAAGATCATCGGCCGCACCTTCATCGACGTGTTCGATGCCGAAGCCAGCAAGCTGGAGAACATCCAGTTCCTCGCCCAGGGCACCATCTACCCGGACGTGATCGAGTCGGCTGGCGCCAAGAGCGGCAAGGCCCACGTGATCAAGTCGCACCACAACGTCGGTGGCCTGCCGGAGGAAATGAACCTCAAGCTGGTCGAGCCGCTGCGTGAACTGTTCAAGGACGAAGTGCGCAAGATCGGCCTGGAGCTGGGCCTGCCGTACGACATGGTCTACCGCCACCCGTTCCCGGGCCCGGGCCTGGGCGTGCGCATCCTGGGTGAAGTGAAAAAGGAATACGCCGACCTGCTGCGTCGTGCCGACCACATCTTCATCGAAGAACTGCGCAAGGCCGACTGGTACCACAAAGTCAGCCAGGCATTCGTCGTGTTCCAGCCGGTTAAATCGGTGGGTGTTGTAGGCGATGGTCGCCGTTACGCATGGGTAGTGGCCCTGCGTGCCGTAGAAACCATCGACTTCATGACCGCGCGTTGGGCACACCTGCCTTACGAACTGCTTGAAACCGTGAGTGGTCGCATCATCAACGAAATCGACGGCATCTCCCGCGTCACCTACGACGTATCGAGCAAGCCACCGGCAACGATTGAGTGGGAGTGAGGCTGGTTCACAACTATCTGATTTTATTGTAAAAAATAAGAGTTGATAGTGATGTTTACTACGTCATCAAGGGCGTTGTTAATGGCGCGCGTTGTGCGTATGTGAGAAAGCTCTATCGATACCATGTCCCGGATAAGGAATGCTGGCATGGTATCGAGAACGCTTAGCATCGCAGATGTCAGCAATAACTGTTTGCCCATCTCCCCTATGGTGTTGGCGTGTGTTTTGAAGAACTTTACGCGCAACCTTAAACCCGCGCAGATTTCCGGCTAGAAGTTATCAATCGCGTTGCACATCGACACCTTCCCTGCTGGCTGCGGTTGGACCATCGCCCACTGCTTGCCGCCCGCCTCCAATTCATCCAGCTGGAACGAACAGTCCGCCGACATGGTGGCTTGCACCAGGTAGTCCACGCCAGGCCGAGGCACGAAGGTCATGGTCTTGGCACACTGCCGGGAATATTGCAGGCGCCCCAGGTAATGGAACGCGATCGGCTTGTTCGCCGGCACCACCAGCTCCGACGAGACCGCACCGGCCCACGAAAAGATCGGTCCGGGAATGCCGAGGTTTTCGCCGTTATGGTCGGGGAAGCCGGGTTTCGCCGACGCCATCACCCCCGCGCCGGGCACGTTCCAGTCGAGGCAATCACGCTCCGGCACGGCGCGCACCAGGCCGTCGGTGAGCAGGCGGATAAGCGCGGTCTCGCCGCCCTGCGGGGGCACATAGCCGGTGGACAGCGAACGCACGTTCGCCACTTGGCCGCAGCCGCCGAGCGATAGCAGCAGCACGGCGAGGATTACAGGCAACAGTCTCATCAGGAATCGACTCGTAGGGGGACGTTAAGGCTGGCGGCAGTTCTGGTTGACCGACAGATGTGGCGCCGGCTCATAGCTCACGCGCTGCAAACCATCGGCGTCCTGGAACAGGAAGTATTTGACGCGACAGTCCTTGAACATTCCTGAGTAACCCTCCGCCCGGAAGCCTTGGCCATCGACCTGTTTGGTCACGGTATTGTTGCGGCTGACCACCGCGAGCACACTCTGATAGCTGTCGCCCATGTTTACCCCAGGCTCGCCGGTGATCGCGGCCGAGGAGGCGCAACCACCCAGCGCTGTTGCCGCCAGGGCCAATGCGGCACCATACAGTCCGTTGCGTAGATTGTTCATTCCCTGTGTCCTTTTGATGATGGATTAACGGCGGCCGTCGCACACCGGCGATTCTCCAATACGACCGAGCTTGCACATGTCCAAGTTATCTTTGCGTTTGTAGCCTGCGTCTTTCATGCAATAGAAGTTCAGTAACCTCATATCGATTGGCGACCTGTCTCCTGCGCCATCAACATTGGTATATCCGCACGCACGCATCGCAGCAATGATCCCGGTCTGCGATACGCCCTCCTTGTACCATTTTGTGTAATCCGGAGCCGGCGGTTGAAAGCCCCTTCCCGTGCAGCCAACCAGTAACACAGCGCAAAAACTCAGCAACAGGCTCCTCGTGAACATGGCGTTCTTCCTTATGGGTTTGACTCGGATAAGTGTGAGACGCCGTAGGGTGAGTCGCTCTAGAAGGGCTTGCAAGCGGCCCCGCCATCCTCATAGCGGTTATGAACTGTTTGATTGCCGTTAGCGCCTTCCATTGAGGCCAGATATTTTGCCAGAAGAACTTTTTGTTATGTTATCGGTGGGGTGAGGTTCGCTCGCAGTACCTCGATAAACTCCAGCACTAGTTGGGATGGCACTTCATGAGTCGGGTGTAACAACGCTATTTCATAGCGAATCGCTGGGCGAAATGGACGCAGAACCAAGCCACTGGTGAATGGCCGACTCACCACCGGATCAATGATTCCGACCCCCACACCCGCGGCTACAAGTTCGCAGGCGGTGGAGAAGAACTCTGTTTCTGCCACGACGTTCCACGTCGCTCCGTACTCCGAGAATGCCGTGGCTAGTTGCTGGTGGATCGGATCGCCCTTGAACAGGGATACGAACGGCACGCCACTCAGGTCTGCCGGCGTGATGCTGGGCAACATGGCCAAGGGATGACTGGCTGGCATCATGCACTGGCACTCGTAGGAGAACACTTCCATGTTGGCTGTCGGATAGTCGAGCGGCAATTCGGCGATGGCAATATCGAACTGCTGGGTGGCCATCAACTCGCGAACCGATTGCGAGTTGCGACTGATGATCTTCATCTGTAAACCGGGCCGCTGCCTGGCGAACTCGGCCATGATCCTGGGCAGCAAACTGATCGAAACACTCGCATAGGCGGCTACCGCCAGATGCCCCCGCTTGCCTAGACGAATTTCCTGAGCATGCCGTGTGGCCTTCTCCACAGCCTCCAGGGCACGGTTGGCCTCGACATAGAACAGACGTGCTTCAGGTGTTGGCTGCAAGCGCCCGCCCCGGCGCACGAACAGATTGAGGCCGATTTCATGTTCGAGGATGGCAATGGTGCTGCTGATCGCCGGTTGAGAAATACCCAGTAGCTCGGCAGCGCGGGTCATCGTGCCGTGGAGCATAAGGGTGCGGAAGCATTCGAGCTGACGGATTTGCATGAGATGCCTATAGATTTATCTTATAGTCAGGCAAAGTTATATTATTGGTTTTCACATGTCACGGTGTGTTCCTCTAGGTATGCGTTGTTCAAGACCAACAACAAAGGAGCACACACCGTGACTGACACCCCTTCTTACACAGCAGTATCGCGCTTGGCACCACGCCATGGAGTCGCCATAAAGCTGGCCCGCGGCCAAAATATCCGCATCATCAACACCCATGGCCATCAGGTAGTCGATACGTGGGCCTTCGCCCAGGACGACCTGGCCGAATGCATGTCCATGGAGCACAGCCGCGCCTCGCTGCTGCGTCTGATCCCGCGAGTCGGTGATACCTTGCTGAGCAACCGCCGCCAGCCGATGCTGACCCTGACCGAAGACACCACGCCGGGCATTCATGACACCCTGATCGCAGCCTGTGACATCCACCGCTATCGCCAACTGGGCGCGGAGGGTTATCACGACAGTTGCACTGACAACCTGGCCAATGCGCTGGAGGCTATCGGCCTGGCTGCCACCGATACGCCTTGCCCCCTTAACCTGTTTATGAATGTGCCCGTCGACAATGATGGGCGCCTGGCCTTTGCTCCACCGGTCAGTAAAGCCGGCGACCATGTCAGCCTGCGCGCGGAAATGGACCTGATTATTGTGCTTTCCGCCTGCCCGCAGGATATGACGCCGGTCAACGGCATGACGCCAACAGAGTTGCACTACCAGGTTCACTGAGGACCTGGCCACTCTCTGCCTTATCCCTTCTGCTTTCTGCCCTCAACCTGAGCTATCACAAAAAACCAAGCCATGAGGCCACTACCATGATCCAGATACATCGCAAACATCTCGCTATCGCCTTGCTCAGTGCTTGGACTACGTTAAGCGCCTCTTGGGCCAGTGCCGATGATCTGCTCGCGCAGATCCAGGCTAACAAGCTCATCACCATTGCCACGGAGGCGCGCTACGCGCCCTTCGAGTTCGTCGAAGCCGGTAAGATTGTCGGCTACGATATCGACCTGATGAACTATGTTCTGGCCGACATGCCCGACGTAAAACTCAAGCACCTCGACCTGCCATGGCAGGGTGTACTCCCGGGTCTTGATCGTAAGAAGTTCGACTTTGTCGTTAGTGCAGCCACCGTCAACAAAGCCCGTGCCGAGCAATTCGCCTTCACCATCCCGATTGCCGATGCCACGGTGAAACTGCTCAAACGCCAAGACGACAGCTCCATCCAGTCGCTGGACGACCTCAACGGCAAGATCGTTGGCTCGCAGACTGGCTCCGGGCAGATTCTCGCTCTGCAAGCCTTCGATAAGCAGCTCAAGGCAGCAGGAAAACCCGGTCTAAAGGAACTGCGCCAGTACATCGCCTATGACGAAGCCTATGCCGACCTCGCCGCCGGCCGTCTCGACGGTGTAGCCCAAGCCTTGCCAAACATCGGTCCCCTGCTCAAAGCACGTCCCGGTATGTTCGCGACCCTGCCTGATCCATTAGGACCAAAAACCTACTTCGCCTGGGTGGGCCGCAAGGATGCCGAAAGCGCCTCACTGGTGGAATTCTTCAACAACCGTCTTGTGCGCGCCAACCAGGACGGCACCCTGCAGAAGCTGCAACAGAAGTGGTTCGGTTTCACCATGGACCTGCCGACCGAAAGCCCTGAGCCGGAAATCTGAGGTCGCCCCATGAACGAGTTTATTGAACGGCTGATGCTTTATATGCCGGCACTCGGGAATGGTCTGCTGGTCACCTTGGGCCTGTGCCTGGTGGGCATGCTGCTGGGGTTCACGCTGGGGGTCGCATTGTATCTGTGCGGTTCCTGCCGCTCGCCAGCGTTGATCTGGTTTTCCCGTGTCTACGTGAGTTTCTTTCGCGGTACACCGCTGTTGGCTCAATTGCTGCTGTGCTTCTACCTGCCAACCAGCTTGGGCATCGACCTCCCGGGTGTAGTCGCTGCCATTATCGTCCTGTCGCTGAATACTGCGGCTTACCAGTCGCAGATCCTTCGCAGCGGGTTCGAAGCGATCCCCAAGGGCCAACTGGAAGCTGCCGCCGTATTCGGTCTCAGCCGCTGGCAGACCCTGACCCGGGTGCAGATTCCACAGGTGTTGCAGTTGGCGTCCCCAGCGCTGGTATCGGAACTGATCGACGTCATCAAAGCGTCGGCAGTGGTATCGGTCGTAGCCATGACCGATCTCATGCGGGTCAGCCAGCAACTGGTCGCACAAACGTATAGGCCGCTTGAGGTCTACTTGGTGGCAGCCCTGTTCTATCTGGCGCTGACGAGCGTACTCGCGCTGGCTGGCAGAGCTCTGGAGCAATACTGGCAGAGGCGCGCGTAATGGAAGAATTACTGACTTACCTGCCTGACTTCGTGCATGCCCTTTGGGTCACGGTGCAGATCAGTCTGCTCGCCGCCTTGATGGGTGCCATCCTGGGCTTCACCGTCAATGGGTTGCGCGTGGCTTATGCCCCGCTGATCCATCTGTACCGAGTATATATCTGGCTGATTCGCGGCACGCCGTTTCTGGCACAGCTGATGCTGGTGTACTTCGGCTTACCGGCCCTCGGCTTAACCCTGAGCGCGGTGGAGGCGACCATCGTGTCGCTGACCCTCTACAGCTCGGCCTACTTCGCCGAACTGTTGCGCACGGCATGGAACAGCGTGCCGCGCGGCCATGTTGAGGCGGCGCGTGTGCATGGCATCGGCTCCCGGCAGGTGTTCTGGCATATCCAGACACCACAGGCCTTGATGTTCTGCCTGCCACTACTGGGTAACCAGGTGATCCTGACCATCAAGGAAAGCGCTGTGGCCTCAATCATCACCGTACCGGAACTGACCCAGACCGCTGGTGCCATTGTTTCCAATACCTTCTCATATGTCGTGCCTTACGGTTTGCTGGTGATCGCCTACTGGCTGCTCACCCAAACGGTCGGCACCCTGTTCAGCTTGGCCGCTCAGCGCGCCAATCGCACTTTCAGAGGTTGAACATGAATCCGTCTCCGATCATCGAACTGCGGGGCCTGGGTAAATCCTACGGCGAACTTCGGGTCCTCAAGGGAATCGACCTGAACGTGATGCCCGGTGAGATCGTCTCCCTGATCGGCCCGTCCGGGTCGGGCAAGACCACGGCCCTGCGCTGCATGAACTTTCTTGAAGCCTATGACGAAGGCGAGGTGCTGATCCACGGGCGCCTGCTTGGCTATAAAAATAGCGGCCGTCGCCTCAAGGACCGCCAGAACGCCGCACAACTGGCTGAAGTCCGTCGCCCGCTGGCCATGGTATTCCAGCAGTTTAATCTGTGGCCGCACATGAGCGTTCTGGGTAATGTGATGGCCCCACTGCTACTTGGTAAACGCATGACCAAGGCCGAGGCGCAGACATTGGCCGAACAGGCTTTGCAGCGCGTGGGCATGAGCCACAAGCTGGATGCCTATCCGGGTCGACTTTCCGGCGGCCAGCAGCAGCGCGTCGGCATTGCCCGAGCCCTGGCGATCCAACCCGAACTGCTGCTACTCGACGAGCCGACCTCGGCTCTTGATCCGGAGTTAGTGGAAGAAGTCCTCCAGGTCATCCAGTCCTTGGCTCAATCCGGCATGACCATGGTGATGGTGACCCACGAAATGAGTTTCGCGCAAAAAATCTCCACACAGGTCGTGTTTATGGAAGCGGGTCAGGTTGTAGAACGCGGCGCCCCTGCGCAGTTGTTCACCCAACCGTCGACAGAACGTCTGAATCAATTTCTCAAACCCTGGCTCAACCGTGGCACAGCGGCTGCCTGACCAAGGTACGCGATGGAGTATGACTCACTATGAGCACCTTGCTGGATGAGGCCTATCGCTTGGGCGAAGGCCTTAGCGACCCACTTCAACTGACCCGCCAAGCACTTGCTGCCGCGGCCTCGTCGGAGCATGTTTTTACCGCCCTGTGCGAGGAACGGGCCCTGCGCCAAGCTGAGGCATCGATGGCGCGTCGCCTGCGTGGGCAACCCCTGAGCCCATTCGACGGCATTCCCTACGCTGTCAAGGATCTGGTGGATATCGCAAACATGCCGACCAGTGCCGGCTCGAAACTATGGGCCTGCAAACCGCTCGCTTCAGGCGATGCACCGGTGATCGCCGCGCTCAGTTCACTGGGGATGATCCCCATCGGCAAGACCAATCTCAGCGAGTTTGCCTATTCCGGTCTGGGTCTGAACCCGCACTTCGGCACCCCGGTGGCGGATTTTTCTATCCATGAACCGCGCGCTCCTGGCGGCTCCTCGTCAGGTTCGGCAATTGCCGTGCAACGCGGCATCGTCAGCGTTGCATTGGGTACCGACACCGCTGGCTCGGTGCGCATTCCCGCTGCGTTCAATGGGCTGGTGGGTTACCGCGCATCCTGCGCCCGCTATCCCTTGTCAGGCGTGCGAGCACTGGCGCAAACGCTCGATACACTGGGCCCTATCGCCAATACCGTAGCCGACTGCGTTGCCTTCGACGGTGCCTTGCGTGGCATCCTTACCACTGCGCCCATACCTCTAGGCCTGACCGGCGTTCACTTCGTCGTGGAGGAAACTATTCTGCTGGACCCACTCCTGCAACCCGCCGTTCGCGACAACCTGCTGTCGCGCATGGAGTGTCTGCGTGCCGCGGGTGCGGTAGTCGAGACTCGGCCACTGGAATCCGTTGCCCGTACGCGTCAATTGATCGCCGAACAGGGTTGGCTGGGCGCGGTGGAGGCCTGGAGAAACTACGGGGCATCTGTCGAAGGGCCATACAGTGCGCAAATTGATCCTCGCGTGCGACAACGCCTACTCGCCTCAGCAGCGATAGGCGAACGTGAAGCGCTGTTGCGACAGGGCCGTGAGCAGCTGATGGCGGAGTTAGCGCATGAACTGGGCAACTGCGTGTTGGTCATGCCTACCGTTTGGCATGTCGCGCCGCCCCTGGCAGCGCTGGAGCAGGACGATGCGCACTTCGCCCTCACCAACCTGCAGACGCTGAACCTGACCATGATTGGCAGCCTGCTGGACATGCCCGGGGTTGCCATCCCAACGGGGAGCGATGCACAGAGGCTACCAACCTCGATGCTGCTCTCGATGTCGCAGGGCAGGGACGATACTCTGCTATCCATTTGTCTGGCAGTCGAGAACGCCTGTGGATCGATATCAACTGATTGAACAGAGCGCTAGGTTCTGTTCGAAGTTCGCCGAAATTCAGCTGACTTTGCACGTATCTTGGCTAAAAGGCGGCGCAGCACGTTCAAACCATTCAGCCTTCCGGGGCACCGTGATAAGGCGCACCGTTGTCTCCTAGAGGTGGGACCTAACAGTCGTAAGTCCCATCGAGTCAGACTGGGGGGGGGCGAGCAGGCTTGAGTCGCGGGTTTGAACAAGCGGTTCAGGACGCTGGTACATGAGATTCGTGGGCTTCGACCGGGACCACGACAGGTTTTGACGTACTCCAAAAGGTGAGCGCGGCGAAGGTACCGGCGCACACCAATATTAAGCCGCACAGTCCGATCATGAGGCGACGCTGTTCGCGACGCAGGCGTGTTTCGCCAAGGCTCTGTTCGTTCCGCAGGGCATGTACTTCGGCTTGGCGCTCAGCTCTTTCCTGCTGTCGCTCGCTGCGTTCGTTAAGTAGCGTTTGGTTCTGTTCGGCCAGCACTTCGTGCAGTTCTGATAGCTGGCGCTCCAGATTGTGGTGATTCTCGTCCCGCCGCTGCGCCTGGAAGGCTAGGTCGGCATCGAGCCGTTCTGTCTGGCTGGTGGCTTCGCGGCGTTGGTCGTCGAGTGCTGCGAGCAGATCTTGCTCGGCAGCCGTGAGGCGTTGCTCCACGGTGTTCGCTTGCTCTTCCAGAACCTCTCGGAGCAACTGCTGCTGTTCGTCCAGAACGTGCTGCACCTGCTGCATGCGATCGTCGAAGTCTGCCAGCAGGCGATCCCGAGTTTCCATCACTTCTTTGGCGATGCTAATGAGCATCTCGCCGTGTTCGTCGGTCAGTCCCTGGACTTTCAGCAGGTCGGTGACGTATTGGCGCAAGCCTGCGGCTTGGTGCTTGATCACGGTTTGGTGCTGCTCGAGGCGCTTGTTCTGTCGTGCCAGTTCCTCGGCCTTGGCATCCAGGGTCTTTTGCTGCTCGGCCAGTTGCCCCTGCTGCTCGGTCAGTTGCTGCGCCTGCAGCGAGCTGATTACCATCAATTGGGCAAGGGTCTTGGAGAGTTCCGCCTGCACTTCCTGGGCGTCGAGTTGGGCGTTCGTCAGTTCGTCGCGATTGAACAGGCGGCCGAAGAAGCTACGCTGCTCGTGTTCGTCACGCACCTCCTTGAAATCGTCCAGGCGCTTGAAGGTACTGTGGAACTTCTTGTACACCTCGGCGATGTCGATCTGAGCAAGCAGGTCGTCGCTTGGGACGGTGCGGGCGAGTTGGGCGATGACCTTGGACATCCTTTATATTTCCTTCCTGAACTGCTGAAGCAACGAACCGAGGCGTTCGTTGAACTGTTTTTTGCTATCGATGGCCTGGGACAGCGCGGCGATAGTCGTAGCCTGCTCTTGCACGGTGCCTTGCGCCTGTTTCACCGATGCGCGTGCGGCCTCGGTTGCCAGGTCGAAGCTCCCGGCAATGCGTTGATTAAGCTGGGCCATCACCCGGTAGCGCGCCGACAGCCGCAATTGCAGCTCTAGCTGTTCGATCATCCGCTCGCCCAGTTCGGCGGTGGCTTGCAGGGTATCGATCTGTGCGTTGATGAAGTCGGTGCCCTTGTCCAGCATCCAGTCGATCAGCGAGTCGATGGCGTACATCAGCAGGGCGTTGGCGAGGCCGGTCATCAAACCGGTTAGCACGGGGGCGATCATCCCGGCCAGCGGTGCGAGCACTGGGATGCCAATGAGGAAGGTATTCACCGATTGCTCCAGGAGCATGCCGGCACCCAGGGTGAGCAGGCCTGCCAGGCTCTTGCTGACCGCGCGCATGACCTCTGTGCCGGACATCTCCTTGGGCGGCCAGAGCAGCAGTTTGAGTGCCTTGAGCAACTCTTGCATGCCTTCACGGATAATCGTTACGACTTTGGCTGAGGTGGTAATGAGGTTGTTGATCAGGAACGTCAGCAGGTTGCCCATCAGGCCCTGTAGGCCACCCTCGAAAAAGGCTTCGAAAGCCGCCTTGAACTTACCCTGAACGCGCTTTAGCACACGCTCCACCGCTGCTACCACGCGGTCGAGCAGGGGCTGTTGGTCGTTGCGCTGGCTGACCACCTTATGCACCTCGACGAAGCTGCCGTTGACCACTTCGAATAACAACACGCCCATTGCCCGGCGCAGGCCGGTCTTGCCGAATTCCTTCGCGCCCGTGAGGCCTAGCGCCTTGCCGTGGTAGAGCAGGCGGTCCTTTGTGTCGGGCTGATGTTGGTCGATGGCGGCGCGGGCTTTGTCGATCAGCGGCTTGGTGATGGATTCGTCGTAACCGTTTTCAGCAGAGAGCGCAGTCTCTGCGGCGGTATCGCTCTTTTCCCGGTTATTTTCAAAGGTGGTGAAATGCAGGTTGTCTTCTTCAGAGGCCAGTTTTTTACGTTGCTCTGGGGTCAGCATCCAGCCGCCTTCCTTATGCGTCTGCTTCAGGGGAATGGTGTGGTCCAGCTCGGCGTTCATCACCAGCTTGCCATTAGACTTGGCGGTTCGCTTGGTCTGTGCCTTTTTATGGGTATAGGCGTCGACAAAGGTCTGGGAGTTCATTGTGCCGGCTTTCACCGCATCGTTCTTCTTCTTCGTTTTCGCGGCGGAGTAGTCATAGTCGGCTTTGCGGTCGTAATGTTCTGAGGTCTTGGCGTAGATGTCCTGGTTGGCATTGTGCTGGGTGGTCACGTTGCCGCCTTTCTTGTCCGAGAACATCGCCGGGGTCAGGCCGAAGGGACCGACCACCTGTTGCAGGGCTTCTTCGCGGCAGCAGTCGAGCAGTTCCTGGAGGCGCTTGTCCTTGAGTGTTTCGCGTTCGGAGCGAGCGCCGCCTGGTACCTGCAACTGGCGCTGGTCGGCATCGACAACGGAACTGAGCAGGGCGTCAAGATTGGCGGTGAGCAGCCGATCCACTTGCAGCGTCGGTCGGGAGTTCATCGAACATTCCTTGTCGAAAGGAGCCTGCGTGGCAGGGAAAAAGGGCTTGAGTGCCGCTATTAGGCCACTATTGATTGCTCAGGCACAAGCCGCAGACGTCAAGGCCTCTAGGTCTCTGGATGTCAGAACTGCCGCACCATTCAGACGCTGCGCGCACCCTACCCATCGCAGCCGTCGCCCTTGGCCAGCCCGAGGGGCTGCACTGCGTTTTGGCGTTGTATCATCGGCGGCCGTCGCACACGGGCGATTCGCCAATGCGGCCGAGTTTGCACAGGTCGAGGTTATCGCGGCGGGAGAACCCTGTGTCTTTCATGCAGTAGAACCGGGTCAGCACCACATCAATCGGTGAGGTGTCGCCCACGCCATCCAGGTTGGTATAGCCGCACGCGCGCATGGCGTTGTCGACGCCCGATTGGGTGACTCCTTTTTTGTACCACTGAGTGTAGTCCCCTGGCGGCGGTTGAAAGCCTCTGCCTGTGCAGCCAACCAGTATCACCGCGCAAAATATCAGCAGCAGGCTCCTTGTGGGCATGGCGTTATTCCTTATGGTTTGACTCGGATGGATGCTTCAGCAGCCTACAGGGTTCTTCCACTCGGTACAGGGCTGTACACCGTCCTTCTTTTAGACCGTTCAGCGAACGAATGAAAGCGTGCCTGGCGCTTCCATTGGCAATCACGTTCGCGCGGTTCATGACCGGCCGCGGCAGCCCTGAGCCGGGTGGTCTGTCTTCAGATCCGGTGGGGCCACGGGTTTGAATGACCGTCAAGCCCGTGTGACGGTCTGCACCCTTGGCGCTGCGCTGGGTGCTCATGGCCTGGCGCAGGGAAATGCCCTGAAGCCATGGCACGAGCAGTTGGCCGTATTACCTTCGCGGGCTCATCCCGCCATGTCCGCTTTGCGATCCTCCAGGCCTGCCGCATGCCGGGCCACTCGCCAGCCAAAAACGATGGCTGGGCCCAAGGTTGTGCCCGGGCCTGGGTAGGTGCCGCGAAAGATGGAGGCCAAGTCATTGCCGCACGCATATAGCCCCTCGATCACCTGGCCCTGGGTGTCGAGTACCTGGCCGTGGGCGTTGCCGCTCAAGCCTGCGCTGCAAGCCAGGTCGGCCGGTTGTACGGTGACGGCGTAGTAGGGGCCTTCGCCAAGCGGGCGCACGCAGGGGTTGGGCGTTTGCTGCGGGTCGCCGTTGTGGCGGTTCATGATGCTGCTGCCACGGTTGAACGCCGGGTCGTCTCCCCGCGCAGCCGCAGCGTTGTAGGTGCTGACCGTGTTCGCAAGCCCTTGGGCATCGACCTTGAGCGTGCGGGCAAGCTCGGCCAGGGTGCGGCCTTTGACCAGGTAGCCGGCCTTAACGAAGCCCGCGATGTTGATGGCGCTGCGCAGCGGCATCACCAGGCCCAGGCCATAGCGGCGCAAGAACGCTTCATCGCAGATCAGGTGGGCGGTGGGGCTGCCATCGGCGAGCATGCCCATGACAAAGTCGTGGTAGGAGTCCGACTCATTGACGAAGCGCAACCCACGGCTGTTGACCGCAATCAGCCCGGGTTTGGCGCGGTCCAGCAGGATGTGGGGCCACACGGCCTGATAGCCGTTTTTATCTCTGCGAATCGAGCAGGGCATCCACAAACCGGGGCTATCGTGGCCATTGTCGAGTTGGGCGTTGGCCTGTAGCGCGCGGTCGATGCCGTCGCCGGTGTGGGTCAGGGGGGCCAGTGACAGGGGGTGGGCCGCCGCCGGAAACAACTGTTTGCGCAGGGTAGGGTGACGGGTCACGCCACCAGTGGCCAATACCACGCCACGGCGTGCGCGAATGCGCTGGGGCTGGCCATTGTGCAGCACCACGGCTCCCACCACCTTGCCGTCTTCCAGCACCAGTTCGTGCAAGGGCGTTTCAAAGCGAACCGGCACATTGCGCTGGCGCAGGCTGTAGAACAACCGGGCGACCAAGGCGTTGCCCATCACCAGGTGGGTGCCTCGGGCGTAACTCAGGCGGTCGATGCCATAACGCCCGACCACGCCCAAGGTGCGGGTGAGGTTCTTCACCGAGGCAAAGGGAGACAGCAGCGCATCGAGGTCGGCGCGCGGCACCATCATGCCGCCCAGGCCCATGAACTCTGGGCGTGGTGGGCGCACGCGGTCAAAGTCCTTGCCCAGCAGCCTGCCGTCGAATGCGAGGGGTGCCAGGGCCCGGCCACCGAACGCGGCACCTGGGCCGCTGACGTAGTCAGGGTGGGCGGCGGCCGCTACGAATTTTACTTCGCTGATGCGTTCCAATTCATCGATAGCCTGCGGCCCGCTTGCGAGAAAAGCCTGGCGCAAGTCTTCACCGCCTCGCTCACCGACCACCGCCTTGAGGAAGGTCGCGGCGTCTGCCACGGTGTCAGGCACGCCGGCGCGCTGGCTCTGAGAGGTGCCCGGCACCCAGGTGGTGCCGCCCGAGGTGGCGCTGATGCCGCCCACGACGGCGGTCTTTTCGCACAGCAGCACGTCCAGCCCATGGTGGCTGGCCATCAATGCGCTGGTCATGCCTGCGGTCCCCGCGCCGAACACCAACAGGTCGACTTCCTGGTCCCAGTGCGAGCGCAAGGGTGTGACGGTATTCATAATGAGTTTTCCTTGGTGTTCAGGGTTATTCGTAGGCAGTAACGCCGGCCAGGTGGCGCCCGGCGATATAGCCGAACGTGGCCGCGGGGCCCAGGTTGATTCCACCCGCGGGGTAATGCCCACCCATGATGCTGGCCATATCGGAGCCTGCCGCGTAGAGCCCTTTGATCGGCTGACCGGCAGAGTCGAGGACCTGAGCATGGGCATTGGTCTTGAGGCCTGCGAAGGTGCCGAAGCAGCCAGGCTCGACCTTGACCGCATAGAAGGGCCCCTGTTCGATGGGCGCGACGCAAGGGTTTGGCCCGTGCTGCGCATCACCCTGTTTGCGATTGTAGGGCGTGGTGCCGCGACCGAACTGAGGGTCTTCACCCTTGCGGGCGTGGTGGTTGTATGCCGCCAGGGTTTGGCTCAGGCCTGTAGGGTCAATCCCGCAGGCAGTCGCCAGCGCTTCGATGGAGTCGCCGGTTTTCAGGTAACCGGAGCGAATAAACGGCCCAACCGGCAGCGGGAAAGGCCGGGAAATGCCCAGGCCGTAGCGCCGTTGAAACGCGTGCGTGCAGATCAGCCAGGAGGCGACCTCGGTGCCCGGCGCGGCCGCGACCATCGCGGCGACATAATCGTAGTAGCCATTGGCTTCATTGACGAAGCGTTGGCCGTTCGCGAGTACGCCGATGATGCCTGGCTTGCCGCGTTCGATAATGTGCGCAAAGTGGCCGAAGCTGCCGTCTTTATAGGGCACTTTTGACACGGGGGCCCATGCGGCCGCGCAGGCCAGGTCGTCGGCGACCTGAGCGCCGACACGTTCACCCAAGCGCAAGCCATCACCATTGACGCCCAGCGGCGGCAAGGCCAGATGCTCATGGCCGGTTGGCGTGCGCGGGAAGAGTGCCTTGCGCCGCTCGATATCATTGGCAAAGCCCCCCGCTGCCAGCACGACACCCTTGCGCGCACGAACAGTGACGCGGCCCTGCGGGGTTTCAACCACGGCTCCGGTAACCCGGCCGTTTTCCTGCGTCAGGCCGGTGGCCGGTGCCGATGCCCAGAGCTGGACGCCAAGGTCTTCGGCCGACTTGGCCAAGCGGGCGATTAACGCGACGCCGTTGACCAGGTACATGGCGCGCCCCTTGAGCGCCAGGTCGATCAGGTGCTTGGCGAAGCGTTTGCTGACGTGTAACAGCGAACGCCAGGAGCGCGTCAGGGTGAGGAAGGCCGTCAGGTCGCTGCCGGCCATAATGGGCATGCCCATAAATGAGGTTTCGCGCATCGTCTTGCGCAGCCGCTTGAGCAGCTTGCCAACCTCGTAGGCATTGTAGGGGGCGGCGATGACCGAGCGGCCGCCGGTCCCCGCCCCCGGCGTGTCGCCGTGAATGTCGGCAATGGCGTTACCGTCGGCAAATTGCAAAGCGGTATGTCGCTCAAAGAACGAGACCATATTGGGCGCGGCTTCGAGAAAGGCATCAATCATGGCCGGATCGAAGTGCTCGCCCAATTCATGTTCAAGGTAGGTGCGCGGTTGCGAACGGTCTTCAATAATTCCGGCGCGCTGAGCCAATGGATTGCAAGGCACCCACATCCAGCCGCCGGACCACGCGGTAGCACCGCCGAACACCTCGTCCTTTTCGATCACGATCACGCGCTGACCATGCCACGCGGCCGTCACGGCGGCGCTCAGCCCGGCCGCGCCCGAGCCAATGACCAGAACATCGCAGTCCACCGTGTTGAGCAGGGAAGTGTCGGCAGGCATTACATTATCTCCTTAGGGGGGCAGTTCAGGTGGCGCGGGTTCACAGCGGCTCAATGATTGCTTTGGCTGCCGCCAGCGCCTGTCGGGCCCACACCTCGACGCCCACTTGCGCAACCCTTTGCTCGTGCGGGATCTCGACACTGACCGGGACCGGGGCGGTCAGGTTGCGCCAGATCCTGGCCAGGTCGATGTCGCCTTCGCCGGGTAGCCAACGCTCGCCACGAGCCGCCTGAATCAAAGCCTCATGGGTGCTCGGCCGCTGCGCCGGGCCATCGCATATTTGTGCGTAGTGCAGCCACTGCGGCGGAATTTTTTGCAGGTCCTCAAAGCGGCTGCCTGAACGATCAAAATGCAAGGCATCGACCAGAATGCCGCCATTGGCTCGATCGGCCTGTTCAACAATATGCAAGGCCGTGGCGAGGTCATTGACGGCCGTCCAGGGCATGAACTCCAGGTCCGCTGTCAGGCCGAAGGGGCGCATGGCGTCACAGAGCTGGGCGTAGTGTTCGATCAGCCGGCTTTGCTCGGGATCGTCACCGGCCACGAGCACGGCCTTGGCCCCCAATTGCGCACCGACCTCAAAAAAGGCCAGGTAACGGTCCAGGTCGAAGTGCCCATCGAGACGGATCAGCTCCAGGTCGAAGACCTTCACGCCGGTGTCGTTCATGCGCGCGAGCGTTTCGCGCAGCATGGGTTTGTCATCCATCAATGCATAGGCAATGGCCCCCGGGGCGACCGGTAGCAAGCGCAAGCCTGCCTGGTCATAGCCGGTACGGGCGGCCAGCTCGATCATCTCGGGAGGGCTGTAATTGAGCGCGGTCAGTTGGGCAATGGAATAGCTGGCTTGCATAGCCTGTCTCCGTAGTGGGGGAAAAGTGCGCTGAAATTCAGGTGGTCTGCGTGCGGATAGCCGACGCTCGACGCTGACGCCCCTTGACCCACAGCGCCATGACGCCAATCAGAGAAGGCACGGCGAGGAATAAAAAGACCTGACTGAAATTCCATTCGGCGGCCAGCATCAGCGCACCGATCCCGGCACCGCTGATAGCGCCCATGCGACCGATGCCGGTGGCCCAGCACACCCCGGTGGCACGGATCTGAGTGGGGTAGAAACTGGCGGCCAATGCATAGCCGCCCACGTTGACGCCGTTGAGGAAGTACCCCAGCAACAGGATCAGCGGGCAGAGGACCTGCATCGTCGGTTGCTGCAACGCAATGAGCACCGCGCAGATACCGCCGCACAGCATCGTCAGGCCGACGACTTTGTGATGGTTCCAGCGGTCCATCTTCATGCCGACGGTGAAGTTGCCCAGCATGCCGCCCACTTGCAGCAGGGAGCCCAGCAGTGCCGCTTCACTCAGGCTCAAGCCGGAATCGCGGCTCAGCAGCGGCAGCCAGCTCGATAGCAGGTACATGGTCAGCAGGCCCATAAACAGCGTGAGCCAGATCATGCAGGTGCCAAGGCTGTAGCCGGAGGCAAACAGTGCGCTGACTTTGCCCGTATTTTTGATCGACTCTTCGCTGCTGAAAAACCGAGTGTGGGCGCTGGCCAATCCAGGGGCGACTTTGTTGATTTCCTTGATCAGGCGATCTTTGAGTGCAGTGTGCTGGGCCAAAAAGCGGATGGACTCCGGCAGGCTTAACAGCAGCAGAAAAGCGAAGGCAATGGGCAGCACGCCGCCAACCGCCAGCACGGACCGCCAGCCAAAATGCTCGATCAACCAATCACTGCCCAACCCGCCCAGCGCCGCGCCAAAAGCAAAGCCGCAGTAGACGAACGAGACCATGTGGGAGCGGTAACGCTTGGGTGCAAATTCAGAAATCAGTGTGGCCGTATTGGGCATCGAAGCCCCCAGACCCACCCCGGTCAGAAAGCGCAGGATGGTCAGGCTGACGAGGCCGGTTGACCAGGCTGAAGCCAGGCTCCAGACCCCGAACAGCAGCACCGAACCGATGATCACCGGTCTACGGCCGAAACGATCGGCCAATGGGCCGGCAGTCAATGACCCAAATGCCAGGCCGAGCAGGCCGCTCATCATCACGGGGCCCAGGTCTTGACGCAGCAATCCCCAGTCATCCACCAGCGCGGGGGCGATGAAGCCCATCGCCGTTGTATCGAAACCATCAAAGACCAGCACCATAAAGCCCAGGAACAGCACCAACCATTGCCTGGCGCTCATCTTTCGAGCGTCCATGAAGGTGCTGACATCAAGGTTTGGAGAGTTCGACATTGTTGACTCCTGCTTTTTTGTTTTTATCAGAACGCCTTTCCTGGCCATGACGTGTTCTTGAGGTGCCAAGGCATTTGAGGGTTGAGGCCGTGATTCTACATTAAATGGAATACCATTCCATTAGTAAAAGCAGTTCCGATATGATTTTTATTGGGCAGAAAGCCAGCGCGTTGAATCCGCACTCAACAGCGAGGTTTCAGGAGAGGAAGGGGGGGCGGCCGGTTCGGAGTGACAGGCCGCGCTTAATCGGTGTGGCCGATCAGTTGGACGGTTCGCTGATGGGCGAGGTCATCATCGACAGCTTGGGCAGGCTGTCCAGGCTGATCGCGGTGATTTCTTCGGCGGCCTCCAGCAGGACTGTTTTCAGGGTGTGCATACGCTCCGGTGACAGGCGAACGCTGGGGCCGGCGATGCTGATGACGCCAATAACGTTTTGCTGCGAATCACGAATCGCCGTCGCCATTGCCGCTGCACCCATTTCAAAGCTTTCGTTGACCGTGGCATAGCCTTGGTCGCGTGCCAGTTGCAGCAGGCCAAGCAGTTGTTCAATGGTGGTCGCCGCGTTGGGGCCGTATTCTCCGGGCTTGGTCAGGCCCTGGCGATAAACCAGCTCCAGGGCGCGTTCGTTGCTCAGGCAGCTCAACCAGGCCAGCCCCGAAGCGGTGCAGCACAGTTTGGCTTCGGCACCGGCATCAGGGTCATAACGCAGGCCAGAGCGCGTTCCCTGGGCCTTGGAGATCCAGACCAGGTTGTCACCATCGACCATGCTCAAACGCACCAGCTCGCCGGACACCCGGGCCAGGCGTTCGAGTGCCGGCCGAGCCAAGTCGACCATGTCGCTCTGTGACAGGTGCTTGAGTGCAAGTGAAACCACTTTGAGGGCGAGAACATAATTGCCGTGCTGCTGGTCTTGGCGCACAAACCCCTGCTCGACCAGGCAATTGAGCATGCGGTGGGTTGCACTCGGAGGAATATCCAGGGCTTCAGCCACCTGCTGAAGGGGGAGCCCGGCTCTTTTTCCGGCTAATAGCTCAATAGCGTGCAGACCACGTTCCAGCGCATTACTCATAAATGTTCCTTGATGTGTGAGAGTTGAGCTCCCGACGAATATACGTATTGGAAGAGTATTCCAATCGTTATGCCGCTGCAAACGACGGAACACAGCCTGTGTAAACCCCGGCCGTTTCACGAGGCACCACGCGGGCAATCAGTGCTATTGCCCGTGTGGCGACCGTGGCGGTTTCAGAGTCCGAAAAATGTTTTGTAGCAGCCTAATTGCTCGCTGAGCATGTGGCTGCCGGGCTGCACAGGGTGGCCTGCAGCGTGCGCCATCCGTAACAGGCGGGTTTCGACGGGTTGCATGATGATGTCGGCCACCAGCGTTCCGGGTGCCAGGCTGGCAAGGTCAATCGGCAGCGGATCGTCATCCGACAGGCCTAATGGCGTGGCGTTGATGGCCAGGTCGACTGAGCCCAGGTGTTGCGGTTGAGCCACTGCACATCGCCCCGGCCAGTGTTGCTCTAGCCTGGCGAGCAGATCCCCGGCTTTGACGGTGTCGGGTTCTTGCAGATACAACCGCTCAACTCCGGATTGAAGCAGCGCGACAGCAATCGAGCTGCCGGCACCGCCGCCGCCAGCCAGTACGACACGCTTGCCGGCCAGTTCATACCCCTTGCGCTGCAGGCCCAGGACAAAGCCGGTACCGTCAAAGTTATCGGCCTCCCACTTGCCTTGTTCGTTGCGCCGCAGTGCGTTGGTGCTGCCGGAGACCTGCACGGCGAGGCTCAGGGTGTCTGCGAATTCGCGGGCGGCAAACTTGTGCGGAATGGTGATCAGCATGCCCGAGAAATTGTCCATCGCTTGCAGGCCGCGGATCACGGTCGCGAGTTGGGCAGGGCGGGCATGCGCCGCAATCATCACGGCATCCACACCTTCTTGCGCGAACACGGTGTTCAGTAACTGCGGGGCCTTTACCTGCTTGATCGGGTCACCGACCACGGCAAAAATTCGGGTAGCGCCTGTCGGACTCGGAATCAACACTTCAGACATTTTGTTCTCCTGGGGGTCTTGCATGGCCTATCGCCTGTGCCCGGTTCACCGCCCACCAAAGGTCGGTGGCAGGCAGGCATCATAGCAATATCGGAATTCAATTCCATAAATATATTGAATTCCTTGAGTGCCCTGTCACGGATGAAAAACGGCCTCATCCCGCGTCGATTTTTCAGCGTGAGGGGGCTCTCAGGCGCTCAGGCCCGGCACGCTGGCGCAACATCAGGTACCGGTCGTATGAAGGTTGACAGTGTTCATGGGCACGGTATCCTTCGCGGAGCCCGAATTTGGCGCCATTTAATGGATTCACGATGACTCATACCCCCGATCGCCGCACCAGCCTGCGACTGACCCATTCACAGCATGAAACCATTGGCCATCTGTGTGCAGCGGACGGGGGCAAAATGACCATGAGTGCGTGGATCGCACGGGCCATCGATGAAAAGATCCAGCGCGATACTGAGCTGGCTCTAACCCGCCCCACCCACACTGCTCGGCAAGGTCGGCGCTTTTACGAGTTTTTTGCCGGCGGCGGCATGGCGCGTGCAGGTTTGGGGCCGGAGTGGGAATGCCTGTTTGCCAACGATTTCAACCCCATGAAGGGCCGTGCTTACCGCGATAACTGGAACGGCGGGCTGGATTTGCTGGTGGAAGACATTAATAACGTCACCACCGGGCACTTGCCGGATCAGGCGGATCTGGTTTGGGCCTCTTTTCCGTGCCAGGACCTGTCACTGGCAGGTGTCTATAAAGGTATTGGGCGCGAGCAGGACGAGCAAAAGACCCGTTCAGGCACGTTCTGGCCGTTCTGGCAGCTTATGCGCGATCTCATGGCTGAAAAGCGTGCGCCCAAGGTCATTGTGCTGGAAAACGTCTACGGCATTTTGACGTCCAACAAAGGGGAAGACTTCGCCGCTATCGGTTCAGTCCTTTGCGAGGCGGGCTACCGGTTCGGCGCAATGGTGATTGATGCCCGCCACTTTTTGCCGCAGTCGCGCCCTCGGGTCTTTATTGTGGGCGTGCAGTCTGATGTGGCTATTCCAGCGGCGCTGGTCTCTGAAGTCCCTGTCACACCGTGGCACCCTGAGCGGATGGTGAAGGCTTATGCCGGGCTTTCCCAAGACGCTCGTGAAGCGTGGGTGTGGTGGAATTTGGCGCTTGCGCAAGCACGCACATCCAGTTTTATCGGGCTGATCGAAGCGCACCCCGAGGGCGTGAAATGGGACAGCGCGCAGAAAACTCAACAACTGCTCGCCATGATGAGCCCGACCAATCTGGACAAGGTGCGTGCTGCGCAACAGTCGGGCCAACGCATGGTTGGCGGGTTGTATAAACGCACCCGGCTGGATGAACAGGGCAACAAGGTGCAACGCGCCGAAGTGCGCTTCGACGACGTTGCCGGCTGTTTGCGCACCCCGGCAGGCGGGTCAAGCCGGCAAGTGATTCTGGTGGTCGAGGGCGAGCAGATTCAATCGCGCTTGTTGTCTGCGCGTGAAGCCGCGCGGCTTATGGGGCTGGACGATACCTACAAGCTGCCGGGCAATTACAACGACGCTTACCATGTGGTCGGTGATGGCGTGGCCGTGCCCGTGGTGCGCCACCTCGCGCAGTGTCTGTTTGAACCGCTATTGTCTGAGCCGAGCACCCACCGGCCAGCCCGCAAACAGCCGGTGGCCCTGGCGACGGACTCGCCTCAGTCGCTGCCATCGTCGGGCTGAGCTTGGGCAAACCCCAGTAAAGTGCGGTGGTATTTCTGCAGGCGGTCGAAGTGCGCGTCCATGGCGCGTGCGATTTGCGGTGAGTTTTTGACGGAAAGAAAGTGGTCGACGATTTGCGCGTAATGCACCGCCTGGCGCGGGAGCCGATGCGCCGGGTCCTGGCGCTCGCGAATTTCATCCGTGGGCATCACCTGAATCACCTGATCGGGTTCCGGTGTATCGCCATAGTCGGCGTAGGCAGGCACGGTGCCGTTCATCAACTGCGACTGGGGGTTGAACGCATGAAACAACTGCGCTTCAAGGTGGTTGATGGTGGCGATTGACGTCATGGGGTAGGTCCAGACGTATGCAATTTCCCACACGTCGATCTGCCGGTTGGCGATGATGTCTGAGCGCGCTGAGGTGAGGTGCCTCGACACTCGGTTGCGAATCCCATCCTTCGATTGGCCGACGTAAATGGGTACGTTGTCCAGATCGCACAGCACATACACCCCTTTGTCTCTGGTCAGCGTTTTGACTGCTTGTTTCCTGAAAGCAAAATCCGTCATTTCTATCCTTACAGTCGACGTTTTGGGAACGATTCGAATTTCATGGGCACTGGGGCACGCGTGGTTGAGGCGCGCCAGGCTGGCGTGAGGGGCCTTTGCTCCTAGCGTCGCGCTATGTCCGAAAAGTAGAACTTATCCAGGGTATGCCGCGATTCGGTGTACTCGAACTGTCGGCCGTCCTGCAAAAAAGTCTGGTTGCTGACCACGATCACATGGCTTTGGCTGCCCAGGTCGAGGTACTGCTGATCGTCCTTGTTGCGCAACACGGCTTCGATGGTGCGCTGGGCATAGCTGATCGGCAGGTTGAGGGTTTGTTCGATGTGGGCATAGATCGAGTGTTGGGCAATGTCCGGGGTGAGCCCGGGGATCAAGTCGTTCACAAAGTGGTTAATGTCCAGAATCACCCGTTTGCCATCAATGCGGCGCACCCGTTTGATTCGGGTGATCAGGCTACCGTCCTTGGCGTCGATGAACTCGCGCAGCGCGCCCTCCAGGGGAACGTGCGTGAACTCGACCACCTCGGTGCTGACATCATCGCCTATGCCTGGGCTGGTTTCCCGAAAGCTGACGATGCCACCCAGTTGAAACTCAATCGGGCTGGAGGACAGCACGAAGGTGCCTTTGCCATGAATTTTTTGCGCAAAGCCGCGTTCCTGAAGCTGTTCTATCGCCTTGCGCACAGTGCCGCGGCTGGCTTGATAACGGGTTATCAGTTCAGTTTCTGACGGCAAGCGTGCGCCGCGTACCAGACGTTCAGTCGTGATGCTGGCAAGCAGATCGGTGTAGATCTGGTTGTATTTAGTCATGGCGATGGCTCTGTGCCGTTGGGTGTTCAGGGCCCGAACCATAAGGGCTGGACCCGGGTAGCGCAAGGTTTTAGACCGTGGCGTGGAGCCCGGTGCGGTATTTTTTTTGCCAACTCGTCTGTACCAGTTATTGATTTAACTCGTACAGACGAGTACGTTTCGTTTCAGCGTGCTGCCATAACGACGCTCCATAATAAAAATGCCAAGCGGAAGACGACGCATGAGCCACGATTATTCGAAGATCGCCAGCGAGTTGCTGCACAGCCTCGGTGGTGTCGACAACATTGAGCAGGCCGCCCATTGCGTGACGCGCTTGCGCCTGTCACTGAAGGACCCGACGCGGGTCGACAGCGCAACCTTGAACCAGATTGATCTGGTCAAGGGCTCGTTTTTGACCGGCGGCGTGTACCAGATCGTGATTGGCCCAGGTGAAGTCGAAAAGATCTACGCCGCCTTGCGTGAGCAAACCGGCCTGGCCGCCGCCACCCTTGCAGACGTCAAGCAAACGGGTGCCGACAAGGCCAATGCCTTGCAACGCCTGGTGCGCGTGTTTTCCGATGTGTTTATGCCCATCCTGCCCGCGTTGATCATTGCCGGGCTGTTGATGGGCGTGAACAACCTGCTGGGTGCCAAAGGCATGTTCATTGCCGATAAAACCCTGCTCCAGGCTTACCCCTCACTGGACGGTGTGTGGAGCCTGATCAACCTCATGGCCAACACCTCGTTTGTGTTCCTGCCCGCCCTGGTGGGCTGGTCGGCGGCCAAGCGCTTTGGTGGCAGCGAAATCCTTGGCATTGTGCTGGGCCTGATGCTGGTCCACCCCGACCTGCTCAATGCCTGGAACTACGGCAAGGCCGTGGCTGGGCTAGAGGGCCAAAGCCTGCCGTACTTCAACATTCTGGGTGTGTTCCAGATTGAGAAGGTTGGCTACCAGGGGCAAATCCTGCCGATCCTGATGGCCACCTATGTGATGAGCGTGATCGAGAAATGGCTGCGGGCCCGGGTGCCCAATGCCATTCAGTTGCTGGTGGTGCCCATCACCACCATCGTCATTACCGGCGTGCTGGCGCTGGCGATTATTGGCCCGGTGACCCGTCACCTGGGCATTCTGATCACCGAAGGCGTGGTGCTGCTGTTTGACGTGGCCCCCGTACTGGGGGGCATGATTTTTGGCCTGCTGTACGCGCCGCTGGTGATCACCGGCATGCACCACATGTTCCTCGCCGTGGACCTGCAACTGATTGCCACCCACGGCGGCACGTTTATCTGGCCGATGATCGTGATGTCCAACCTGGCCCAGGGCAGTGCCGCGCTGGGGGTGTTCTACATGAGCCGCAACGTGCGCGAACGCAGCATGGCGTCCACCTCGGCGGTCTCGGCGTATTTCGGCATCACTGAACCGGCGATGTTCGGGATCAACCTGCGTTACAAATTTCCGTTTTACGCCGCGCTGGTCGGCTCGGCCCTGGGCAGCATTTTCCTGTCGCTGAACAAGGTGCAGGCCTCGGCCATTGGGGTTGGTGGCTTGCCGGGCTTTATCTCGATCATTCCCCAGTACATCCCGATGTTCGTGATCGGCATGCTCGTGGCCCTCGTCGTGCCCTTTGCGCTGACCTGCGCCCTGAGCCTGAAAATTATCCGCCCCGGCTACCGCGTCGCCTGACCCTCGTTCTGTAGTCGCTGCCGAAGGCTGCGATGGGCTGCGAAGCGGCCCCTTTTACAACGATTATGCAAGGAGCCTCTCATGCAAGACTGGCAGCGTTCGGTGATCTATCAGATCTACCCAAAAAGTTTTCACAGCCACGCGGGCAACGCCACCGGTGACTTGCTGGGCGTGGTCGACAAGCTCGATTACCTGCAATGGCTGGGGGTTGATTACCTGTGGCTGACGCCGTTTTTGCGCTCGCCGCAGCGTGACAACGGCTATGACATCAGCGACTACTACGCCATCGACCCGAGTTACGGCAGCATGGCCGATTGCGAGTTGCTGATTCGCGAGGCCAAGGTGCGCGGCATGAAGCTGATGCTCGATATCGTGGTCAATCACACGTCCATCGAGCACGAGTGGTTCCAGCAAGCACGCAGCAGCCTCGACAACCCGTACCGCGATTTTTATATCTGGCGCGACCAGCCGAACAACTGGGAGTCCAAGTTTGGCGGTTCGGCCTGGGAGTACGAGGCGCAAACCGGCCAGTATTATTTGCACCTGTTTGACCACACCCAGGCCGACCTGAATTGGGACAACCCCAAGGTGCGCGCCGAAGTGTACAAACTGATGGGCTTTTGGCGTGACAAGGGTGTGGGCGGTTTCCGCCTGGACGTGATCAACCTGATCTCCAAGCCTGTGCACTTTCCTGAAGACAGCAGCGACGGGCGGCGTTTCTACACCGACGGCCCCCAGGTGCACGAGTACTTGCAAGAGATGCATCGCGAGGTTTTCGCCGGGCACGATCTGGTCAGCGTCGGTGAAATGTCATCCACGAGCCTCGACCATTGCATTCGCTACTCAAACCCTCAAAGCCGCGAACTGTCGATGACGTTCAACTTCCATCACTTGAAAGTGGACTACCCGAACATGCAGAAGTGGGTGCGCGCCGACTTCGATTTCCTTGAACTCAAGCGCATCCTCTCGAACTGGCAAGTGGGCATGCAGGCGGGTGGCGGCTGGAACGCGCTGTTCTGGTGTAACCATGATCAGCCTCGGGCTGTGTCGCGCTTTGGTGATGACGGCGAGCATCGCGTGGTCTCGGCCAAAATGCTCGCCACGGCGCTGCATTGCCTGCAAGGCACACCGTATGTGTACCAGGGTGAAGAAATCGGCATGACCAACCCGGGGTTTGAGCGCATCGAGCAGTACCGCGACGTCGAAACCCTGAACATCTACCGCCTCAAGCGCGAGGCGGGCGAGCCCCATGACGCGGTGATGGCCGCCATTCAGCAAAAGTCTCGGGACAACAGCCGCACGCCGATGCAATGGAGCCAGCAGGCCAATGCCGGTTTCAGTACGGCTGAGCCGTGGATCGGCATTCCTGAAAACGCCGCGTTGATCAACGTCGAAGCCCAACGCAATGACCCGAACTCGGTGCTGCACCATTACCGTCAATTGATCGCCTTGCGCCGTGAAGAAGCTTTGCTGCAGCACGGTGAATATCACGAATTGCTGCCCGATCATCCGCACGTGTGGGCGTATCTGCGCCAAGGCGAAGGCGAGCGCCTGCTGGTGGTCAACAACTTCTACGGCACACCGTGTGACATCGACCTTGCGGGCATTACCGCAGGCCAGTCGCAGCGGTTGCTGATCAGCAACTACGACGACAACCCGATGCGTACCGGCGCCATCACCTTGCGTCCGTACGAGTCGTTTGCCCTGCACCTGAAGGATTAATCGCCGTAGAAGCGAGCTTGCTCGCGATCTTTTAACGATCAAAAGATCGCGAGCAAGCGAGCGCCTACAGAAATGACGTGGTTTCAACTCCAATAAAAATAAAAAAGGTCGTTATGAAAACCCTACTTAATCGCAGCATTTTTACCGCGTGCGTGTGCTTGTTGGCACCACTTTCGGCGCAGGCACTGCAATTCTCCGGGTACTTGCGCAGCGGTATCGGCAACTCGCTTGAGGGCGGCAAACAGTCCTGTTTCAAGCTGCCCGGCGCTGAGGCCAAATACCGCCTGGGCAACGAGTGTGAGCAGTACGCCGAACTGGAGCTGCGCCAGGATGTGTACAGCTTTGACGACGGTTCGGTGCTGAGCGTCGATGGCATGGCGTCGCTGTATAACCTGTACAACCGCAACCTCACCTTTCAGGGCGACAACGGTTCGGCGCGTTTGCCGCAGTTGTATGCGCAATGGTCCAACCTGCCGAGCCTCAATGGCGGTTCGCTGTGGGCCGGGCGGCGTTACTACAAACGCAATGACATCCATATCTCCGACTTCTACTACTGGAACCAGAGCGCGACCGGCGCAGGCATTGAAGATGTAGTGATTGGCGGCCTGAAATACAGCTATGCCCTGTCGCGCAAAGACAGCTTGTATCAGGAAAACTACGTCACCCGTCACGACTTCAACGTCGCGGGCTTCAATACCAACCCCGGCGGCCAGCTGGAGTTCGGCCTCAGCTATCTGGAAAAACCGCAGCGCACCGAAGCGCACAGCGGCTGGGCCATCACGGCGCAGCACGTACAAAGCGATTTTTGGGGGGGCCAAAACAAGTTGGCGCTGCAGTACGGTGAAGGTTCCGGTACCGGGTTGGGTTACACCGGCGACACCCGGCTGGACAACAGCAGCAAACGCTACCGCCTTGTCGAGTTTTTTGACTGGCAAGTGACGCCGCGTTTTGGCGGTCAGATTGAAGCGGTGTATCAAAAGGATTTTCGCCCGGATGGCGGCAATCAGGTGTGGTGGTCGGTGGGCGTTCGCCCGGCTTATGCCGTGACTGAGCAGTTCAAGCTGGTAACAGAGCTGGGGCACGATCAGGTCAAGGCCACCGGCGGCACGCGCACATTAAGCAAGTTCACCTTCGCGCCGACCTGGTCGCCCAACGGGCCGGGGTTCTGGGCACGACCTGAAGTGCGTGTGTATTACACCTACGCCAGTTGGAACAAAGCGGCGCAACGGGCGGCCACTCTACAGGACGCCGGTTCAGCCCTGTCTGACAGCGGTGCTTTTGGCTCGGCGCGGCACGGGTCAAACGCCGGGGTACAAATCGAATACTGGTGGAAATAAACCACGCTGCCGGGGGCGCATGCGCCACGGGTCTTTAACCGAATCTACTGCAGGTGAAGTCATGGTCACATCCCAACAATTGGAACTGCTGGCACCTTTGTCCGGCGTGCTCGTCCCGCTGGATACGGTGCCGGATCCGGTGTTTGCCAGCCGCCTGATCGGCGACGGGGTGTGCATCGACCCCACCTCGCAACGGTTACATGCGCCATTGGCCGGGGTGATCAGCAACCTGCAGCACACCGGGCACGCCATCAGCATCACCCACGACAGCGGCGTGCAGGTGTTGCTGCACATCGGCCTGGACACCGTGAACCTGGGCGGCAAGGGCTTCACCTGCCATGTGGTTGAAGGTCAGCGGGTTGAAGCCGGTGATGCCCTCATTGAGTTCGACGCCGACTACCTGGCCTTGCATGCTCGCAGCCTGCTGACGCTGATGCTGATCGTCAGTGGCGAGCCGTTTGCGTTGCAGGTCGAGGGCGGTGCGTTGGTCGACAGCGCGCAGCCGCTGTTGCGGGTGCAACCGGGTGGCGGTGGCCCCGTGACGGAAATAACCGACAGCGAAACGCTGACGTCAGCGCCGCAACCCCTGCCGAACCTTAATGGCTTGCACGCTCGCCCCGCCGCGGTGCTGGCCCAGGCCGCCAAAGGGTTTGACGCAACCGTCCACCTGCACACTGCCCGCAGCAGCGCCAATGCCAAGTCACTGGTGGCGATCATGGCGTTGCAAACCGTGCACGGTGACGCGGTGCGGGTGAGCGCGGCCGGGCCTGACGCCGAGGCGGCGCTCAAGGCCTTGACCGAACTGTTAGCGGCAGGGTGTGGCGAAGGCGCGGTGATCGCCGTGGTGCCGGAGCCGGAGCCGGAGCACAAGGTGCTTGTCGAGCCCGGCGACGTATTGAGCGGTGTGTGCGCGTCATCGGGGTCGGCCTTTGGCTATGTCGTGCAGATCACCGAACAACGTTTGGACATCGTTGAAGCGGGCACCGGGGTTCAGCCCGAAACTGACCGCTTGCAACAGGCCTTGGCGCACGCGGGCCAGGCCTTGCAAGCGTTGTGTGACACCGCGCCGGGCAAGGCCCAGCGCGATATTTTCAAAGCGCATCAGGCGTTGCTGGAAGATCCGGGGCTCTTGACTCAGGCTCAGAACCTGATTGACCAGGGTAAAAGTGCCGCCTTTGCCTGGCACGGCGCGACCCAAGCCACCTCGACCTTATTCAAGGGGCTGGGCAATCGTTTGCTGGCCGAGCGGGCGCTGGACCTGGACGATGTGGGCCAACGGGTGCTCAGGTGGCTGCTGGGGGTGGATGACACGGCCATGAGCCTGCCGGAGCGGGCGATCCTGATTGCTGAGCAGCTCACGCCCTCTCAAACCGCCGCACTTGACACCCAAAAAGTGGTGGGTTTTGCCACCGTGGGCGGCGGCGCAACCAGTCACGTCGCCATCCTGGCCCGCGCATTGGGGCTGCCAGCGCTGTGTGGTATGCCGCAGCAGGTGCTAAGCGTGGCGGACGGCTCGCCGGTATTGCTCGATGCGTACACGGGCCAATTGCACGTGCGGCCCGATACGGCGCAGGTCGAACACCTCGAGGCCCAACACGCCCGGCAGCACGCGCGGCACCAGCGCGACCTGCAACAAGCTTCGCTGGCGGCGAAAACCCTGGACGGCCATCGTATTGAAGTCAGCGCCAATATCGCTTCGCTGGCCGAGGCGCAGCAGGCTGTTGCGCTGGGCGCAGAGGGCGTGGGCCTGCTGCGCTCGGAGTTTCTCTACCTGGAACGCAGCCACGCCCCCAGTCACGAGGAACAAGCCCATACCTACAGCGCCATCGCCCGTACCGTTGGGGCCGACCATAACCTGGTGGTACGTACGCTGGATGTCGGCGGCGACAAACCACTGGCCTATGTACCGATGGCACACGAGACCAACCCGTTTTTGGGCATGCGCGGTATTCGCCTGTGCCTGGAGCGCCCAGAGTTGTTGCGTGAACAGTTTCGGGCGATGCTGGCCTGCGTTGACCTGGCGCGGCTGCACATCATGTTACCGATGGTCACCCAGGTGTCAGAGGTGCGCCGGGCCCGTCAATTGCTGCAAGAGCAGGCGCAGGCGCTGGGCATCACCGCGTTACCCAAACTGGGGATCATGATTGAAGTCCCCGCCGCGGCCTTGATGGCTGACGTGTTGGCCCCTGAAGTCGATTTCTTTTCGATAGGCACCAACGACCTGACCCAATACACCCTGGCGATGGACCGCGATCACCCGCGTTTGGCCAGCCAGGCCGACAGCCTTCACCCGGCGGTGCTGCGCTTGATCGCGACCACGGTCAAGGCCGCCCATGCCCACAGCAAATGGGTGGGCGTGTGCGGTGCATTGGCCTCCGAAGCACTGGCGGTACCCGTGTTGTTGGGGTTGGGCGTTGATGAACTGTCGGTGAGCGTACCGTTGATCCCCGCGATCAAGGCCCGGGTACGCGAGTTGGACCTTGCCGACTGCCAGGCCCTGGCCGCGCAGGTGCTGGGTCTCGAAAGTGCTGAGCAGGTCCGTGTGGCCTTGCAGGCTCAATCCCACGTGTTGGAGTACTGAACATGTTCGCCAAATGGCAGCAGGCCTTCTGGAAAGCGTTGACCCCGGATCTGGTGGAAGACAAGGCGACGGAGCCACCCGCTTCGTCGCTGGACGGTGCGGTACTGGCGGCCTTGGGAGGGGCCAGCAACCTCAAGTCGCAACAACGCGTTGCCCTGACCCGGGTTCGTGTGGAACTCAACGACGCCACAAGGCTCGACCTTCACGCGCTGAACGCGGCTGGCGTACCGGGCGTAATGACCTTGGCGGGCGGCGTCGTGCACCTGATCGTCGGGCGCTGAGCCCTGATCGGCACGCGCTTGCCAGTGCCCGCCTGCGGCAGTTAGCCACCCCGGCCTTACGGTTTCGTAACTGCGGGTGTATCGTATTCGCCTTTTGCGGGTCTGTGGCCTGCGCCGGATACGAGAGGTAGTTGAACCCATGTCCTTTACCCGTCGACAAATACTCGGTGGTTTAGCCGGCCTGGTCGTGGTGGGTGTGGGCGCAGGAGGCGCTTCGCGTTACTGGTTGGGAAAAATGGCGGATGCCGACGCGGGCCACGATTACGAGTTGATCGCCGCCCCGCTGGACGTCGAACTGGTGCCCGGTCACCAGACCGAGGCCTGGGCCTTTGGCCCTTCGGCACCGGGTACCGAGTTGCGGGTACGCCAGGGTGAATGGCTGCGGGTGCGCTTTATCAACCACCTGCCCGTGGCCACCACGATTCATTGGCACGGCATCCGCCTGCCGCTGGAAATGGACGGCGTGCCGTATGTCTCGCAGTTGCCGGTGTTGCCGGGCGAGTACTTCGATTACACATTCCGCGTGCCGGACGCCGGCAGCTTCTGGTATCACCCCCACGTCAACAGCAGCGAAGAACTGGGCCGTGGCCTGGTGGGGCCGCTGATTGTGGAGGAGCGTGAGCCCACCGGCTTCAAGCACGAGCGCACCCTGAGCATCAAAAACTGGCACGTTGATGAAGAAGGTGGGTTCCTGCCGTTCAGCATCACCCGCGAAGCGGCGCGTGGCGGTACACCGGGGCGCCTGTCGACGATCAACGGCAGCCATGTGCCGACGGTTGATTTGCCGGCCGGGCAGATCACCCGTGTGCGCCTGCTCAACCTCGACAACACGCTGACCTACCGCCTGAATATTCCGGGTGTTGAGGCCAGAATCTATGCGCTGGACGGCAACCCCATCGAGCCACGCCCGTTGGGCAAGGATTACTGGCTGGGCCCTGGCATGCGTATTTGCCTGGCCATCAAGGCCCCGGCGGCGGGCGAAGAGTTGTCGCTGCGCGACGGGCCTGTGCGATTGGGCACATTGCGTTCGGTGCCCAACAGTGAGGCTCCAGGCGAGTGGCCGCCGGCTTTGCCTGCCAACCCGATTGCCGAACCCGACATGGCCAATGCCGAGAAGATTAACTTCAACTTCGAATGGGTCGGTTCGGTGTCCGAGAATCAGGACAGCGACCAACCGCCCAGCCTGTGGCAAATCAACGGGGTGGCCTGGGATATCAAGGACAAGACCTGCGCCGACCGGCCGATTGCCAAGCTTGAACTGGGCAAGAGCTATATTTTTGAACTCAAGAACATGACGCAGTACCAGCACCCGATTCATTTGCACGGCATGACCTTCAAGGTGCTGGCCTCCAACCGTCATAAAATCACGCCGTACTTCACCGACACTTATCTGTTGGGTAAAAACGAGCGTGCCCGGGTTGCCCTGGTGGCGGATAATCCCGGCGTGTGGATGTTCCACTGCCATGTGATCGATCACATGGAAACCGGTCTTATGGCAGCTATCGAGGTTTCGTAATGCGGCAGCCGCAAATCATTGATCGCAGCCGCGATCAGCATTTCATGCGTGAAGCCCTGGCGCTGGCCGCTGAAGGGGCGATGTTGGGCGAGGTGCCGGTGGGCGCGGTGCTGGTGCACGACGGCGTGATCATCGGCCGCGGCTTCAACTGCCCGATCAGCGGCAGCGACCCCAGCGCCCACGCCGAAATGGTCGCCATCCGCGCCGCCGCCCAGGCCGTGAGCAACTACCGGCTGCCGGGCAGTACGCTGTACGTCACGCTGGAGCCGTGCAGCATGTGCGCGGGCTTGATCGTGCATTCGCGTGTCGCTCGGGTGGTGTATGGCGCGACCGAGCCGAAAGCGGGGGTGGTGCAGAGTCAGGGGCAGTTTTTCACCCAGCCGTTTCTCAACCATCGGGTGTTGTTTGAGGGCGGCGTGTTGGGCGAGGAGTGCGGGACGATGCTGAGTGAGTTTTTCAGGATGAGAAGGGCGAAGGGCTGATTACACGAGGATGGGGGTCCATACTCACTTTTTGCGGTGTTGTCGGGAGTTCTGCCTAACGGCAGAAGCGTTTCGACTTCGTCGAGTTACTTTGTTTCGGCA
>NZ_JASLGE010000078.1 GCF_030150285.1 Pseudomonas sp.
GAACTCAGTAGTGAAACGATGCATCGCCGATGGTAGTGTGGGGTTTCCCCATGTGAGAGTAGGTCATCGTCAAGATTAAATTCCAAACCCCCTGTCTGCTCACGCAGACAGGGGGTTTGTTTTTGCGCTCGAAAAAGTGGCGCTCGAAGCACAGCCGTTGCTTTGAATCGTTCTCTGCGTTCAGGCCCACCTTGCAGTGCGCCAATCTTCCGTGCCCGTTGACCCCTTTATTCCGCGCATAAAAAAACCACCGCGAAGTGGTTTTTTTAAACCCGCAACATCAGTCGCCGTAATAAATACATCCGCTTGTGCAGGTTTCATGAATGCGTATTGCGGACAACTCGGGCAGTAAGGGTTTGAGTTGTTGCCAGATCCATTTTGCCAACACTTCGCTGGTTGGGTTCTCCAAGCCTGGAATATCGTTCAAATAGTTATGGTCAAGTTGCTCATAGAGTGGCTTGAAAATGGCCTTTATTTCGGAAAAGTCCCGGATCCAGCCCGTAGCCGGATCGATATCACCACTCAGATGAATTGCAACCTTAAACGAGTGGCCATGCAAGCGACCGCATTTATGGCCTTGAGGGACGTAAGGCAGGCGATGCGCGGATTCGAAGGTGAATTCTTTGAAAATTTCCACAGTGTTTATAGCTCTTGAAAAGGTGGCTATCGCCAAGGCGATGAATGCAGGCGCACAGTTTAACAGCTAACGCCTTTGGAGCGGCGAATGCGCTCAGGTTCGGGCTGGGTTGGCGATGAAGTGTTCTGCTGGTTCAGTTTCAATTAAGGTACTTAGGATAGAGTCCATAATTTTCATGTCGTCGATACGGGGGCGATGTGAGGTGTATTGAGGTTAATGATGAGGATAATCAAGCGGTTCTGGGCGATAGGCCTACTGGCTTTCTGTGCATTGGCCCTTGGCCGTGACTTGGGTCAGGACGAGGCGCTACGCTTACGACAACAAGGCGTAATTCTGCCGCTTGAGCAGCTTGTGCAAAAAGCCCTTGGCCTTCACGCAGGTGCCAAGTTGCTGGAAGTCGAACTGGAGGAAGATGACGGTCTCTATATTTATGAAATTGAGCTTTTGACCGTTGAAGGCGTTGTGCGTGAAGTTAAGGTCAATGCAGCAAACGGTGAAGTGTTGGAAGATGAGGTGGATGATTAATGCGTTTGCTACTGGTGGAAGATCATGTGCCTTTGGCAGATGAGCTGATGGCCGGGTTGGATCGTCAGGGGTACGCCGTTGACTGGTTGGCCGATGGCCGTGACGCCCTGTATCAAGGTCAGGTTGAGCCCTATGATTTGATTATTCTTGACCTTGGCTTGCCCGGGCTTTCGGGGCTCGACGTGCTTAAGCACTGGCGCACACAAGGGCTCTTGACCCCTGTGTTGATTCTTACCGCTCGCAGTTCGTGGTCTGAACGCATAGACGGCCTTAAAGCGGGAGCCGATGACTACCTGACCAAGCCTTTTCACCCCGAAGAGTTGCACTTGCGCGTGCAGGCACTTTTACGTCGTTCGCACGGGCAGGCGAATCAGCCTTTGCTGAAGTCTGCAGGGCTGCAACTGGATGAGGCGCGTCAGTGTGTTACCCGTGATGGGAGCGACATACAGCTCACTTCCGCTGAGTTTCGCTTGCTGCGTTACTTCATGCTACACCCTCAGCAAATTCTGTCTAAAAGCCACTTGAGCGAACATCTTTACGACGGTGAAACCGAACGTGATTCCAACGTGCTTGAGGTTTATGTCAACCATTTGCGCCGCAAGCTTGGGCGCGACGTGGTTGAAACCCGACGCGGTCAAGGTTACGTCTTCGGGGGCGCAGGGCCGTGAGGTCCATTCAACAGCGCTTGAGTCTGGGACTGATCAGTGTGCTGCTGGTTGCCGGTCTTGTTGTCGGACAAGTTTCACTCTGGTTGTTCGAAAAAGGGCTTGAGCGTTATCTAGAGTCCGGCTTGCAAAATGACAGTGAAAACCTGTTGATTGCTTTGAGCCGTGGGCCTCAAGGTTTGCAATTGGATGAGCGTCGTTTGTCCCCGGCTTACCAGCGGCCTTTTTCCGGGCACTATTTCAGTATCGCCTTTGCCGATAGCCATTGGCGCTCACGCTCTCTATGGGACAGTCCGTTTCCCGAGCCTGATCGGCCAGGATTGGCCAGTGCTTTACAACCTGGCCCTGAAGGGCAAATGCTGTTGGTCCTGCGTACTGATTACAAGCGATTTGGTCAGGCGGTGACCATCACAGTGGCTCAGGACTACACCCCAATACGCGAAAGTTTTAAGCAAGTTCAGCGTATTGGCCTGCTCATCGGATTGTTAGCACTGATTGTGGTTTTGCTGTTGCAGCGGATGACGGTACACCGGGCATTGCGCCCGCTGGAGGCAGCACGCGAACAGATCGCACAGTTGCAACAAGGCCAGCGATCCCAGCTGGATGCCAATGTGCCGCTTGAACTGGAGCCACTGGTGACGCAGATCAACGATCTTCTCGCCCACACAGAAGGCACCCTCAAACGTTCTCGAAACGCGCTCGGTAACCTTGGTCATGCGTTGAAAACACCTCTGGCGGTGTTGATCAGCCTGGCCAGTGATGCTCGGCTTGATAATGATCCCGAGCTGCAGCGCACCCTGCGTGAGCAACTGGAGCAAATACAGCAACGTATGAGCCGCGAGCTTAATCGTGCACGTCTGGCGGGTGATGCCTTGCCGGGTGCTCAATTCGATGCCGATACTGAATTGACGGGGTTACTGGCCACCTTGGGCATGATCCACGGTCAGCATCTTGAGTTGAAGCTCAATGCCTCGCCAGGGCTGCACATGCCCTGGGACCGTGAAGATATGCTGGAATTGCTGGGTAATCTCCTGGATAACGCCTGCAAGTGGGCCGACGCCCAGGTTGAGCTGAACATCCATCAAACCCTGACGGGGTTTGTGATTGAGGTTCAGGATGATGGCCCGGGCATTCCGCAAGCCGAGCGGGCTCAGGTACTCAGCCGAGGCACGCGGCTGGATGAGCAAATCGCGGGTCACGGCCTGGGCTTGGGAATTGTGCGAGATATCGTTGACGTATGGGGCGGGCACATGCAGCTTGGCACAGGAACGCTTGGCGGACTGCAGGTGGTGATTCAGTTGCCGGGGCGCGTGCGTCAAGGTGACAGCTAATTAATGCCAGCCGTCACCGGTTGCATTCGCTTAGACGCGGAACTGATCCATCAACGTTTGTTGTTGATTGGCCAGAGAGTTAAGCGACTGGCTGACCCGTGCCGATTCATTGGCCTGGCCGGACAACGACTCGGTGACATCACGAATGGTCGCTATGTTGTTGTTGATTTCCTCTGCCACGGCGCTTTGCTCTTCCGCCGCGCTGGCAATTTGCAAGTTCATGTCCGTAATCACGGTCACGGCATTACCGATTTGCTGCAACGCCGTGACGGCTTGCCCAACCTGGTCGACGCTGCCTGTCGCTTGTTGATGACTGTGGCTCATTGCGTTGACCACGCTCTGGGTCCCGTTCTGCAGTTGTTCGATGACCTGACGGGTTTCTTCAACCGATTCTTGCGTGCGCCGTGCCAGGTTTCGCACCTCATCCGCTACCACCGCAAAGCCACGCCCGGCTTCGCCTGCACGAGCGGCTTCGATGGCGGCATTCAGGGCGAGCAAGTTGGTTTGCTCGGCAATCGCGCGGATGACTTCCAAAACGGAGCCAATTTTCTCGCTGTTGGCCGCTAACCCCTCGACTTGTGTCATGGCGATACTCATGTTGGCAGCCAAATCGTCGATGCTGCGGGTTGTTCGATCAATGACCGTCAGCCCTTCGCGGGTTGCCTGATCAGCCTCACGTGCAGCCTGAGCGGCTTGAGCCGCGCTGCGGGCCACATCTTGGGCCGTCGCGCTCATCTCATGGGATGCCGTTGCGGCCTGATCGACCTGGCGGTATTGCTGCTCCATGCCCGCGCTGGTTTGGGCCGCAATGGCCGACGACTGGTCGGCCGTACTGCGGGCATCCTGCACTGAGCGTTTAACCTCGGCGATGACCGGTTGTAGCTTATCCAGAAAACGGTTGAATCCACCGGCCAACTGGCCCAGTTCGTCTTTCTTGTCATAGGTCAGACGACGCGTCAGGTCGCCTTCACCGCTGGCAATGTCTTCCAGTCTATGCGCGACATTGAGGATGGGGCGCGTCACGCTGCGTGCCATCAACCAGACCAGCAGCAACCCTAGGGCTGCTGCGAGCGAGCCCAGGGCCAGCTCAATCAGGGCTCCATTGCGGTTACGCTCATCCAGTTCGGCTTGCAGGGCCTGGGCAGGTCCTATCAGTACTTTTTCAGGTACGTCGAGTAAAACACCCCACGGTTTACTGCCGGGAATTGGATGAAATGGCGTCAGCACTTTCAAGCGCTGTGCGCTGTGAATGCTGTGGGCTTGGCCCCCACTGGCCACGAGCCTGACCAGTTGGGCACCATCGTGGGTGTCGACCTGGTCCAGGCGCTGAGCCAGTTTTCCAGCATCGCTGCTAAAACCTGCCAGGATGCCCGCTGCACTGATAATGCTGACGCGGGTTTGGCCGTCATACAGCTTCTGGCTGGCTTGCTGGCTCATAGCCTGCAAGCTGTTGAGGTTGATGTCGACCGAAAGGGATGCAATGACTTTGCCGTTAACGATCAAGGGGAAAACGATGCTGGTCATCAACACGTTTTGCCCGTCGATCGCGTAAAAGTAAGGTTCGATGATGCAGGGCATCAGCGTCTCGCGAGGGCAGGTGAACCATGAATTATTGGCCTGGCCGCTGGGGCCGGTACTGGTGTCGCTCAAGTCGGTTTCTGGCAGCGCCATTGACGTCAGGTGCCCAGGTGTTGGCTGTGACCAATACAACGCAAAGCGTCCCTTGTCATTGCTGCCCAGCTCCGCTTGTCGGTCAAAGAGTGAATCTTTACCGTCCAGCGCGTCGGCTTCAAACACCAGCGACAAGCCCAATAAATCAGGGTTGGCCTGCAAGGCGGCTTTTACTTGGCGGGTCAAGTCTTCACGCAGGTCGAACGCGTCGAGAAAGCGCTTTTCGGATTGTTCGCGTAAGAACAGAACCTGGCGGGCAAAGCCGCTGCCGTATTGATAAGCGTCCATGAATTGACGGCTGATGGCCAAGGCTTGCGCTTCGCCCTGAGCTTCGATGCGGCCCAGTGCCGATTCATTGAGCATCTTTGTACTTGAAGCCTCCACCAGGTCAGTGGTGCGGTCCATGCGATAGAGCGAAAGGCCCACCAGCAAGGCCACGATGCTCAATAGGCAAAGCCCGGCGAGCAGGGTGATTTTCCACTGAATGGAAAGCTGTGTGGGTGACATGGCGACATCCTTTTAAGAGGCTTTGTCTGTTAGCGGCCGCTTTACGTGATTCTTTACCGTTAGGGTGGAACTTATTCGGCCTAAACCACCGGTTAGGCCTTGTAATTGCTAGGGTTAATGCTGCGGTGCCACGCTATTTCAGTGTGCGCAGAGTGGCACTTTGACAAGGTGGCGATGCTGCTGCAAAGTGTGCGCCCTCAAATAACTCCTCCCTTCCAATCCGGCGACTGGAGCTGCAGTCTTTTACCCGGAATTTTCCGCTTTACGGTGTTTTATCGTGGTGCGCGCTATGAGGTTGTAATGATAAATGCAGTAATTGCCGCGGTCGGCATCATGTTGGTGCTCAGTCTGTCTCGCGTGCATGTTGTGATTGCGCTGATCGTCGGTGCCCTGGCCGGCGGACTCGTGGGTGGGCTGGGTATCGAGGCCACGCTCGAGGCTTTCAACAGTGGTTTGGGCGGAGGGGCGCAAGTGGCGCTGTCCTACGCAATGCTGGGTGCATTTGCAGTAGCGATTGCCAAATCCGGCCTGGCGCATGCATTGGCTGACAAAGCACTGATCATGGTAAACCGACAACAAACGGTAGGGGGTAACCGGGTCAAGTGGTTGTTGGTTGGGTTGCTGCTGGTGGTGGCGGTCTCATCGCAGAATATCTTGCCGATTCACATCGCGTTTATTCCGCTACTGGTACCTCCTTTGCTGTACGTTTTGACCAAGTTAAAGATTGATCGGCGGTTGATCGCGTGTGTCATGACATTTGGTCTGATTACGCCGTACATGTTTTTGCCTGTGGGCTTCGGCAATATCTTTCTCAATCAGATATTGCTCGCCAACGTCAGCAAGAGTGGCGTCGACATCAGCCAGGTCAATGTGACTCATGCCATGGCCATTCCTGCGTTGGGGATGCTGGTAGGGCTGTTGGTGGCGGTGTTTATCAGTTACCGGAAAAAGCGTGAATATGACCTGGCCAGAATTGAACAGGTCGAGCAAGTGGCGGTCAATTACAACCCGCTGACGCTGTTGGTAGCCGGTGTTGCCATTGCTGCCGCGTTCATTATTCAGCTGTGGTTGGGCTCCATGATTATCGGTGCACTGGCCGGTTTTCTGATCTTTTCGGCATCGGGCATTGTGCGCTGGCGTGAAACCGACGACCTCTTCACGGAAGGTATGAAAATGATGGCCATGATTGGCTTTATCATGATCGCCGCGTCGGGGTTTGCTGAAGTGATGAAGGCGACAGGTGAGGTCAAGTCACTGGTAGAAGCGTCAGCGGGCTTGATCAATCACAGCAAGGGCATGGGTGCGTTGCTGATGCTGCTGGTGGGGCTGCTGGTAACGATGGGCATCGGCTCATCGTTTTCAACGGTCCCGATCTTGGCCGCTATTTTCGTGCCGTTGTGCGTGCAACTGGGCTTTAGCCCAATGGCCATTGTCTGCATCGTGGGAACCGCCGGAGCCTTGGGCGATGCCGGCTCACCTGCTTCTGACTCAACCCTGGGGCCTACTTCGGGTTTGAACGTTGATGGCCAGCATCACCATATCTGGGACACCGTCGTGCCTACCTTCCTGCATTACAACTTGCCGCTGCTAGCCTTTGGCTGGGTAGCGGCCATGGTGTTGTAAGGCCTTTTGGAAATTGCCGCCGGATGCTTCGGCGGCATAGGTGCGCAGGCCTTAAGGCAGTTCAATGCGGCCGACTTCTCCTGCAACGGTTGGCCAGTCTCCAGCGGCCCAGCGTGCTCTGGCGTTCTGTATCAGTGCCGGGTCGCTGGCAACAAAATTCCAGTTCATTCTTCTGGGACCATCCAGTGGTGCGCCGCCAATCAGCACAACGTGGCAGTCAGTGTGTGCGCACAGGGTCAGTTCTTCGCCCTCGGGCAGCACCACCATTTCCTGCTGTGTCAGGGCCTGGCCATCCAATTGTGCTTCGCCTGCCAACACATACAGCGCCCGCTCCGGGTGTTCCGCCGGGATCAGCAAGGTTGTTGCTGTTTGCATCTGAATATCGGCGTACACCGTCGGTGAGAGCACGGGAACAGGGGAGGTCAGGCAAAACCCGGTTCCTGCAATCAGGCAGATCCTAACGCCCAGGTTATCGCTGACAGGCAAAGTGTTGGCCGAGTGATAGCTATAGTGCCCTTCACCGCTTTCATGCGCCTTGGGCGATGCCAGCCATACCTGTAGCCCGTGAACGGTAGAGCCCTGAGCCATAAGTGCGGCGGGTGTGCGTTCAATGTGAGCAATGGCGGCCCCGGCGGTCATCCAGCTGACGTCACCGGGCCCGATCTGTTGATCAGAACCCAGGCTGTCCTTGTGCTGCAACTGGCCTTCATACAAGTAGGTCAGCGTTGACAGGCCAATGTGCGGGTGTTGACGGATATTGATGCCGCGTCCAGGAGGGTACTCTGTCTGGAGCATATGATCAAAAAACACGAATGGTCCGACACTGCGGCACTTGGCGGAGGGCAGTGGGCGCAAAATCGGCTGGCCTTCGACCTGTTCAAGGCGTGGCCGGATCAGGGTCAGTGGGTGCATGTTTCGGTCCTGGCAAGGTGAGCGTTGAGCATACCTCAACGCTCACCTTGAGCCGGGTGCTTACTGGCTAAATGCACCTTCAGACAAATGCGTCTCGATGGTGACTTCTGCCGTTGTCATGAGCTTGTGCACCGGGCACTTGTCTGCCACACGGTGCAACTCCTGGCGTTGAGCGTCAGTCAGGACGCCTTTGAGCGTCAGCTTGACGTGCAAAGCATATTCGCCTTGTTGTTCATGTTTGGCATAGTGTTTGACTTCAACCGTAACGCCGGTGAGCGGGATGTTTTTCTTTTGCGCGTACAGCTTCACCGTCAATGCCTTGCAGGCACCGAGGGCGGCGTCGAAATAATCATGGGGCGTGGGGGCAGAGTCTTCGCCGCCCATTGAGGAGGGTAAATCGGTATAAATTGGGTGCCCGTCGATATCGATGCTGTGACGAAAACTATCGTGGGACACGGTATTTACGGTAACAGTCATGGCAAACCTCGCAGTGGCAGTAATAAAGGTCTTGATCTTTATAGAGCACGCTGGGGGTTATGCGTTCCATCAGGCAAAAAAATGCCCCGAACCAGTCGGGGCATCCTTATGGGGCCGGGGTAGGCTTACTTGCCTTCCCAGCGCTTCAGAACCAGCGTGGCGTTGGTGCCACCGAAGCCGAAGCTGTTGCTCATCACGGTGTTGAGCGTGACGTTTTCGCGGGTTTTGGTGAGGATCGGCATGTCAGCAACGGCAGGGTCGATTTCATCAATGTTGGCCGAGCCAGCAATGAAGTTGCCTTCCATCATCAGCAAGCAGTAAATCGCTTCATGAACGCCGGCAGCGCCCAGGGAGTGGCCCGACAGGCTTTTGGTGGAGCTGATGGCAGGGGCTTTGTCGCCAAAGACTTCGCGAACGCCTTCCATTTCCTTGACATCGCCTACTGGGGTAGAAGTGCCGTGGGTGTTGAGGTAGTCGATCGGAGCGTCAACAGTGGACATGGCCATTTTCATGCAACGGATGGCACCTTCGCCGCTAGGGGCAACCATGTCATAGCCGTCGGATGTGGCACCGTAACCAACGATTTCAGCATAGATTTTCGCGCCGCGGGCCAGAGCGTGTTCCAGCTCTTCAACCACGACCATACCGCCACCGCCGGCGATGACGAAACCGTCACGCTTGGCATCGTAGGCACGGGACGCTTTTTCTGGCGTGTCGTTGTACTGGGTAGACAGGGCACCCATTGCGTCGAACAGGAACGACTGGCTCCAGTGTTCTTCTTCGCCGCCGCCTGCAAACACGATGTCCTGCTTGCCCAACTGGATCTGTTCAACCGCAGTACCGATGCAGTGAGCACTGGTGGCGCAAGCCGAAGAGATCGAGTAGTTAACGCCCTTGATCTTGAAGGGTGTCGCCAGGCAGGCCGATACGGTGCTGCCCATGGTTCGGGTAACCCGGTACGGGCCTACACGCTTCACGCCTTTTTCGCGCAGGATGTCCAGCGCTTCCATCTGATTCAGGGTCGAGGCACCGCCAGAACCTGCGATCAGGCCGGTGCGCACGTTCGATACCTGATCATCGGCCAGGCCGGAATCAGCGATGGCGTCTTTCATCGCCAGATAAGCGTAAGCCGCGGCGTGGCCAACGAAACGATAAATCTTGCGATCAATCAGTTCTTCGAGGTTCAGGTCAATGGAGCCGGAAACCTGGCTACGCAGACCCATTTCGGCATATTCCGGGTTGAACCGGATACCGGGGCGACTTGCACGCAGGTTAGCGGAGACGGTCTCTTTGTCATTGCCCAGGCACGAAACAATGCCCAGACCAGTGATAACGACGCGGCGCATTCGGATAACCCTTAGAAGTTGTCAGTTGAGGTAAAGACGCCGACCCGAAGGCCTTCGGCGGTGTAAATCTCGCGACCGTCGACAGTGACCGAACCGTCGGCAATGGCCAGGTTCAGCTTGCCCTTCAGGACACGTTTGATATGAATGTTGTAAGTGACTTTCTTGGCGGTCGGCAAGACCTGGCCGAAGAACTTCACTTCGCCCGAACCCAGGGCCCGGCCACGGCCCGGCAAACCTTGCCAGCCGAGGTAGAAGCCCACCAGTTGCCACATGGCGTCAAGGCCCAGGCAACCTGGCATCACCGGGTCACCCTCAAAGTGGCAGGCAAAGAACCACAGGTCTGGAGTGATATCCAGCTCGGCGACCAACTCACCTTTGCCGTACTTGCCACCCTCGTCACTGATATGGGTGATGCGATCCACCATCAGCATGTTAGGGGCGGGCAGTTGCGCGTTACCTGGGCCGAACAGCTCGCCGCGGCTACAGCGCAGCAAATCTTCCCGAGTAAAGGCGTTTTGTTTGGTCATGCGAGCTCCTCAATAATCCCATGCGGCGGGGTGGGGCAAATCTTCCCGACCAACTGAACCCTCTCAGCTCAGTTCGCCAGCCTACACATAGACTATTGCGTTGTAGTGAAAGTCACAGCGCAAAGGACAGGAATGTACACTTGTGCACTGAAAATTTAAATCGGGTCCGTTCAAGGGCCCATTTGGGTGCCTAAGACTGCCGCACTTTTGCGTTTAACGCCAGTCGCAGGTGGCTTTTTAGCCATAAGTTACTGGACTCGGCGTTACAGTGCCTGACCCTGATCAGCTACTTTGGATGACTTGGTAAGGGAATCATTCGTACCGGCCTTCGAGCGTTTTTCCTGTCTTTACTGTCATGTGCCGGCGACCGGGGCAATGATGGGAGCCCTGCTGTAACCCGGCAGTGGCTGGGCGTTTCGAATGATTTCAGCGCTGCCCGCGGCCAGTGCCACCTTATTGGTCAGGGTTACCATAAGCTCCCGGAGCCTTGCCCTTACAGGCTCTCGTGCTCAAGCACAGGGTATTCAAGGCAGATGTGTCGCCTTCGGTGCGGGCGTTATCGGTTGGTGCAGTGCCAGTGGAATTTCAAGCGTGAACGCTGACCCTTGGGCTTGTTCACTCTTGGCGTGCACGGTGCCGCCCATGCGTTCAGCCAGTGCGCGCGCAATGGGCAAGCCCAGGCCTGTACCGCCATAACGCCGTGAAATTGAGCTGTCTGCCTGTTCGAAGGCGTTAAACATCGACTCCAGTTTCGCGGTGCTGATCCCGATACCACTGTCACGCACGGTGCAGGTAAACCAGATTAACGCCGGGTCCAGTGGCTGCCACTGCGGTTCGATACTGATCTGCCCGCGTTCAGTGAATTTCAAGGCGTTGTCGATCAAGTTGACGAGTATTTGCCTAATCCGATTGGGGTCGCCTTGTACGCTCAGTTCGCCCAGCCCCTGCGCAATCGTCAGGTGCAATTGCAAGTCGCGCTGGCCTGCGGTGCGCTGGAAGGTTTGGGTGCAGTTGCTGAGCAGTTCAACGAGGTTGAAGGGGATACGTTCCAGTTCCAGCGCGGAACGCTCGATTCTGGAGAAGTCGAGGATGTCGTTGATAACCTTGAGCAAATGCTCGGTGGACTCTGATGCCAGCGCGGTGTACTCCGCCTGCTCGTCGGTCATTTCGGTGGTTTCCATCAGTTGTAACATCCCCAGTACACCATTCATCGGGGTGCGCAGTTCGTGACTCATCATGGCCAGAAAATCGGTTTTGGCACCGTTGGCCCGTTCGGCTTCTTCGCGCGTTTCAATCAGTTGGGCGATGGTGGCCTGTTGCTTACGGCTGGCCTGCTCCAACCCTTCGGCCAAGTTATTGATGTGTTGTGCCAGGCTGCCCAGTTCGCCGTCGTCGACAATGGGCAAAGGGGCCTTGTAGTCGCCTTGTTGAATGGCTTTAACGGCTTGGCTCATGTCGCTGATGGGTTTGGACAGGTTTGATGCCAGGCGTCTGGCCAGCAGGTAAGTGCACGCCAGGGCAAACAAGGCGAGCAGCAGGGCTTTAAGGAGTAAGGCTTGCTGGCGTTGGTTGAAGGCCTCATTGGACATGCCGACCAACACACGGCCCAAATAAGCGTCTGATGCGCGAGACGCTGGCGAATTGCCCGGTGCGCTGCCATCGGCAGCGGGTACTCCTTGCGTGCGGATTGGGGCTTGGAACACGTCAACAGGCAATGTTTGGGGGGCATGCCCGGCAGTAGCCAGGACGGTGTTCGCGCGGTCCTCGATTTGCGCGAATTGTACATGCGCATTGCGCAGTGAGGCCTGTGTCAGGGTTTCCAGTAGCGCGGTGTCGCCTGACAGTAAGGCGTACTCCGCGGCGGGAGCCAACTGGTTGGCAATCAGTTGGCCTGAGACATCCAGTTCCTGACGTAAATCCTGGATTCGCACAAAGGTAAAAAAGCTGATGAGCAGCAGGGTTAACAGCAACGCAGGGACCAGACTCACCAGTTGGGTTCGGGTATACAGGTCCCACCGGCCAGGGGCGGTCATGGATGATGAGTTCCGTTGGGCCTGAGCCTGATAGCGGCGGTTGAGTACCCCATCGATACGCTCCTCTTTGGCTGGCTCAGCCGTGCTGCTTACTGAAAAAAGATGTTGGGTGGCATGGTAGCTGAGCCGCATGAGTTTTTCAGTTGAGGCTATTTCTTGCCTGAAATCAATCGCCCCTGCAGCCGTGTTAGGGCTGGTCGCGCGAAATGTGCGCCGTATAATGCGGCCATCGCCACAACTCTATAAGACAACGGGATTGCATATGACTGAACAGCGCGCTATCGCGGTCTTGGGAGGCGGAAGTTTTGGCACCGCCGTGGCCAACTTGCTGGCTGAAAACGGCCACGCTGTGCGCCAGTGGATGCGCGACCCGGAGCAGGCCGAGGCCATCCGTCTGCATCGAGAAAACCCGCGTTACCTCAAAGGTATCAAAATTCACCCGGGCGTTGACCCGGTGACTGATCTGGATGCCACGCTCGACGCGTGTGATCTGTGCTTTGTGGCGTTGCCCTCCAGTGCCTTGCGCAGTGTGCTGGCCGCCCATGCACAGCGCTTGACCGGCAAAATGCTGGTGAGCCTGACCAAGGGCATTGAAGCTCATAGTTTTAAGCTGATGAGCGAGATCCTTGAAGAAATTGCCCCGCAAGCCCGAATCGGCGTGTTATCCGGCCCTAACCTGGCCCGAGAAGTGGCCGAGCATGCACTGACCGCTACAGTGGTCGCCAGTTCAGACGAGGCCTTGTGTGTGGCGGTGCAGGCGGCGTTGCATGGCCGTACATTTCGTGTGTATGCCAGTGCCGATCGCTTCGGCGTGGAACTGGGTGGAGCGTTGAAAAACGTTTACGCGATCATTGCCGGCATGGCCGTTGCGCTGGGCATGGGCGAAAACACCAAAAGCATGCTGATCACCCGTGCCCTGGCCGAGATGACCCGGTTCGCCGTCAGCCAGGGTGCCAATCCCATGACGTTTCTGGGGCTGGCAGGTGTGGGCGATTTGATTGTTACTTGTTCATCGCCGAAAAGCCGTAACTACCAGGTCGGCTTTGCACTGGGAGAGGGGCTTAGCCTGGAAGAGGCCGTCGGCCGCTTGGGAGAGGTGGCGGAAGGCGTGAACACCCTTAAAGTTCTAAAGGCCAAGGCGCAGGAATTGAATGTCTACATGCCGTTGGTGGCAGGTTTACACGCGATTCTGTTTGAAGGGCGCACCCTCAATCAGGTCATCGAGCTATTGATGCGCGCAGAGCCCAAAACCGATGTCGATTTTATATCCACCAGTGGTTTCAACTGATCCTGAAGGAGCCGTACATGAACGACGCCAAAAAAACTTCCCAGTACGAGTCCATTATTTTACGCGTGGTGTGGATGCTGATTTTTCTGCTGGTATGGCAAGTGGCGCAATTGTTGCTCGGTGCCGTGGTGCTGGTGCAGTTGGTTTACCGCCTGGTGTATGGGGCCCCGCACGGCGGCCTGATGAGTTTCGGCGACAGCTTGAGCCTTTACCTCGCACAAATCGGGCGCTTTGGCAGTTTTCACACTGAGCAAAAGCCTTGGCCTTTTGCCGATTGGCCCGCCTCAAGTGCACCTGAAGGCGAGGCCCCTTACGTGACCCCCACCAAGACGCCCGAGCCTCGGCCATGAAGCTTTGGGTCATGCGCCATGGCGAGGCTGAGCCACGGGCGGCCACCGACGCTCAGCGCGAGCTGACGGCCCACGGCCGGGAGCAGGTTCTGCGCAGCGCTGCCTTCTTGAAGGGGCAGCCGCTGGACGCCATTTTGGTCAGCCCTTACGTGCGGGCCCAGCAAACGGCCAAGCTTGTACGCGACGCCCTAGGGTTTAAACCCGCGCTGGTCACCGTGCCGTGGCTGACGCCCGACAGCGACCCGGGCGTTGCGCTGCGCGAGCTCCCGGAGGCTGGCAACACGCTGTTGGTCAGTCATCAGCCCTTCGTCGGTGATTTGATCAGCCTGTTGCAGCATGGGCATTATCGCCAGCCGCAGCCCATGCAAACCGCGAGCCTGGCGGAGCTGGAGGGTGAGTGGGCGCTGGCAGGCAGCATGACGTTAGTGGGTGTGCGTCAACCCTGAAGGGTTGCAGAGTCGGGCGAGTGTGGCCGATAGTTGGGCAATGTTTGTTGAAAAATCCTACGACATAAACGCCGCCCAACATTCACCGAGCAAGGAACGACTGATGAGCTTGTGGACCACGCCGCCCGACTTGGCATACCTCAACGGCCTGCGCAAAAACACTATCTGCGATGTGCTGGACATTACCTTCGATGCCTTCGATGACCAGTCGATCACCGCCAGCATGGTGGTGGATCATCGCACGCATCAGCCGTTTGGCATGCTGCACGGCGGCGCTTCGGTGGTACTGGCCGAAACCTTGGGCTCGATGGCCAGTTACATGTGCATCGATACCCAGCAGTTCTATTGCGTGGGCCTGGAGGTCAATGCCAACCACTTGCGCGGTGTGCGCAGTGGCCGCGTGAGTGCCGTGGCGCGGCCGGTTCATATCGGGCGCACCACCCATGTGTGGGACATCCGCCTGACCGACGATAACGGCAAACTCAATTGTATTTCCCGGCTGACCATGGCGGTGGTGCCGTTGGGTGAAGCACCCCCCGCTCGCTGATTCGCGGGCGACAATGGCCGTAGTGGCGTCACTCCTGGCGTATACGGTCATTGATATGGAGAAATTTCCTACAGACAATAGAGGTCGTTTCCTACCTGTGGACGCCTTGTATGTCTCGGCAGATTTTCTTCGCCCATGCCAACGGCTTCCCCTCGGCCACTTATGGCAAATTGTTCGATGCCCTTGCGCCGGACTTTGAAATCGCGCACCTGCCGCAACATGGGCATGATCCGCGTTTCCCAGTGGACAACAATTGGCACAACCTGGTCGACGAATTGATCTTTCACCTGGAGCAGCGCGGTGAAGCGGTAATCGGTGTCGGGCATTCATTGGGCGGGATGTTGCACTTGCATGCGGCCATCCGCTGCCCGCATCTGTACCAGGGCCTGGTGATGCTTGATTCACCCGTGCTCACGCGAACCGATCAGTGGGTGATTCGCGCGGCCAAGCGCTTTGGCCTGATCGACCGCCTGACCCCCGCAGGCCGCACGCTCGGGCGGCGCGAGGAGTTCGCAGACCGTGAAAGCGCGCGGGCCTACTTTGCGGGCAAGACGCTGTTCCGCAGCTTTGATCCCGATTGCTTCGACGCCTATTTGGAGCACGGGTTGCAGGTCGTTGACGAGCGTTTGCGGTTACGTTTCAACCCTGCCACTGAGATCGACATCTACCGCAGCGTGCCGCACACAGCCCCCGGTCGTGTATTTCAATTAAGGGTTCCGTTGACCATTGTGCGTGGACGCGACAGCCGTGTGGTCATGCGCCATCATGCCAATGCGGTTGCGCGCATGCCCAATGGCGAGGCGCTGAGCGTGCCGGGTGGGCATATGTTTCCTCTGGAGCAGCCGCATGAAACAGCCCATTTGCTCAAACATATCGTTGCCCGCTGGGGGCTTCGTCAGCCCAGCCTCTGAAGAGCATCAAGCATGAGCCCTGTGATGGAAGAAATTCGTCTGAGCTTGCCGCATATCGAATTGGCGGCCCACGTGTCAGGCCCCGAAGACGGCGTGCCCGTGATTGCCTTGCATGGTTGGCTGGATAACGCTAACAGCTTCGCCCGGCTGGCCCCCAAATTGCCAGGGTTGCGCATCGTGGCGCTGGATTTTGCCGGGCATGGCCACTCGGATCACCGCCCCCGTGGGGCCGGGTACGCCTTGGCCGATTACGCGTTTGATGTGTTATGTGTGGCTGAGCAATTGGGCTGGGAGCGGTTTGCCCTCATGGGGCACTCCCTGGGGGCGATTGTGGCGGTGATGATTGCGGGCTCATTTCCCGACCGCGTCACCCGGCTGGCCTTGATTGATGGCATTGTGCCGAAGTCCGGGCCGGGAGCCGATACGGCCGAACACATGGGCAACGCGTTGCAGGCGCAACTGCACCATCAACACAAACGCAAATCGGTTCACCCCACACTAGACAGGGCCGTGGCGGCCCGGATGAAAGGCATGGTCGCCGTCAGCCAAGAGGCGGCCGAGCTACTGGCTCAGCGCGGCTTGATGCCGGTGCCGGGCGGGTATAGCTGGCGAAGCGACAGCCGTCTGACGCTGCCTTCGCCGCTACGGCTTAGCGCTGAACAGGGCATGTCGTTTGTTCGACGCGTGACGTGCCCGACAACGCTGGTGGTAGCCGAGGAGGGCATGTTGGCCAGTTATACCGACCTGTTGGAGCGCCTGCCTTTCTCGCAGGTGCGTGTGCCAGGTGGCCATCATGTGCACCTGAATGATGAGGCGGGCGCGATCCTTGTTGCAGACTGTTTCAAACGCTTCTTCAGCGCTTCTTGACTTGCGGTGGCCAACTGCCGAGGCTTGGAGGCTTGAAATGGGAGACAACCATGATAGATCTCTACACCGCTGCGACCCCGAATGGCCACCCGGTCTCTATCGTGAGCACGCTCAATGACACGCCTTCTGCAGGTGAGCCCCGCCGATGAAACTATCCAGACGTTTTATCTGCGTGTTGGGCTTGAGCAGCTTAAGCCCGTTGGTATGGGCCGCCGATGTACCCGGCAGCCAGGATTTACGGGACGTGCCAAGGCTGGCCGACGCGCAAATCATTGATTACACCGAACACCCTGAAGTCGAACGCATCTACCCGATGGGCTCTATCCGTAAAATCAGCGGGCGCCTTCGTTACGAGTCGCAGGTCAATACGCGTGGCCAGACGACCGCCATTACCTATGAGTTGCCGGCCGAGCGTTCGTCCAGCGAAGCGTTTACGGCTGCCCGCGAAGCCTTGCAGGCCAAGGGTGCCGAGTTGTTGTTCTGGTGCCAGGCGCGTGATTGCGGTGAAAGCAGCCTTTGGGCCAACGAAATTTTTGGCAACTCCAAGCTGGTGGGGGCCGACGATCAGCAGTCCTACCTGTTACTGCGCAAAGCCGCTCCCGAGCACAACCAGTTGGTCGCGCTGTACGGCATTACCCGCGGCAATCGAAAAGCGTATTTGCACGTCGAACAGATGCAGGCCAATGCTGACTTGGGCCAATTGCTGCCCACCTCGGCCACCTTGCAGCGCCAGTTGAAAAGCACAGGCGAACTCAACTTCCCCGCACTTACGGGCGAACCTGATGCCCAGTGGCTGAACCTGATCAGCCGCGGATTGAACCTGGATGCCACTTCAAGAGTCACTTTGACGGGCGCTCACGCGGGCGCGTGGCGTGACGCGCTGATCGCCAAAGGGGTTCGTGCGGGCCGTCTCGAACTGGGCGATGCTCAGGTTCAGGGCTTGCGCATCGAATTGCTTCGCTAAACATTTCTCTGCGACGGCTACACTCCCCGTAGCCGTTGTTTCTTTCTGATTCTGTAACGCTCTGCAGGACACACATGCTTAATAACGATCGCCTGCTGGTGCAGATCCTGCTACTGGTGTTGTTCGGTGCCAGTCTGTGGGTGATGGCCCCTTTCTGGTCTGCCTTGTTTTGGGGGGCGGTGCTGGCATTTTCCAGTTGGCCTTTGATGCGTTTGCTGACCCGTGTGTTGAACGGTCGGGAAACACTGGCGGCGAGCATTCTAACCCTGGGCTGGATGTTGCTGGTGGCCGGGCCGCTGGTATGGCTGGGTTTTAACCTGGCCGACCATGTACGAGACGCCACGACCTTTATCAAGGATGTCCAGCTGGAGGGCCTGCCCGAAGCGCCCACCTGGCTGGTAGGGATACCCTTCGTTGGTGAGCGGCTGGATGGCCTCTGGAATACCCTCGACGAGCAGGGGGCCGCATTGTTGGGGGCACTCAAGCCTTACCTGGGGCAAGTAGGCAACTGGTTACTCGCCCGAAGCGCGCAAATCGGCGGCGGTATTCTTGAAATGACACTGAGCATTGTGTTCGTGTTCTTTTTCTACCGCGACGGCCCTCGGCTGGCGAGCTTTGTGCACGGGCTGCTTGAACGGCTGATCGGCGAGCGCGCGCATTACTATCAGGAACTGGTGGCGGGCACCGTGCAGCGTGTGGTGAACGGGGTGATCGGCACGGCGGCGGCCCAAGGGCTGCTGGCGCTGATTGGCTTCTTGATCGCCGGGGTGCCCGGCGCACTGGTACTGGGCCTTGGCACCTTTCTGCTCAGCCTGATACCGATGGGGCCGCCGCTGATATGGATCCCGGCCACGGCCTGGCTGGCCTGGAAGGGGGAGTACGGCATGGCGATCTTCCTTGGCATTTGGGGCACGTTGGTCATCAGCGGTGTCGATAACGTGCTCAAGCCTTACCTCATCAGCCGGGGCGGAAATCTGCCATTGGTGATCGTGTTGCTGGGGGTGTTTGGCGGCTTGATCGCGTTCGGGTTTATCGGGCTGTTTATCGGCCCGACTTTGCTGGCGATTGCCTACAGCCTGCTGCTGGACTGGAGTGCCAGCCAGCAGAGCAAGGACAGGACTTAGCCGAATTTTGGCCCTGAGCGTGTGTTCTTACCCTTGGCCAAGCGATCGTACAGCACCACATTAACGGTGGCGGCGAGGTTCATGCAGCCCTGGGTCGGGATGTAAATCACGTCTTCGCACCAGTCCAGCACGTCCTTGCCCAGCGACCCGTCCTCGGGGCCGAAGATATAAATCGCCCGGTCCGGATGCGTGTACTCGGGCAGGGGGCGAGCCCCTTCAACCATTTCCACCGCGACCGGAATGCAGCCCAATGGGATGATTTTTTTCAGGTCGTCGATGCCGATCAGCGGAATATCCTGATGGATCTTTTTGGTGTCCGTGATGAAGTCGCGGGCACGCTCATAGCGTTTGCCGGTGTAAAACACCGACGCCACGCTGTAGCAACCAGCCGCACGCATCACCGAGCCTACGTTTTCCGGTGATTTGGGGTTATACAAACCAATGCAGCTGTACCGTTTGTTTGCCACGTGCCGTCGCCCTTCAGAAAAAAGACGCGAGTATACCGGCAATGACGCGCCTCGCTAGGCGTGAGCGAGCGCCGCCGACCCGGGAGCGCCAGGGTGAGCGGCGCTCGACAGCGGGCGTGTGGGCCCGCTTCTACCGGCGGGTTACTCGTCTTTTTTCATCAACCCGGCCAGTGCGGCGAACGGGTTGTGGGTGGCCTTGGCGACTTTCGGGCTGCTGATGGAGTTGTCCGAAAAGTACTGTTGGTCGGTGTAGCGCGAGTGTTCGTTGTCGTGGCAGTACAGGCACAGCAGCTCCCAGTTTGAGCCGTCCTGGGGGTTGTTGTCGTGATTGTGGTCGCGGTGGTGAACCGTCAGTTCACTCAGGCGCTTACCCGCAAACTCACGGGCGCAACGACCGCACACGTGGGGGTACATTTTCAAGGCTTTATCGCGATAGCCCATTTCGCGGTCACGCTGGGCATCCGCCAGGATGCGGTCCAGTTTGGCGGTGTGTGACGGTGGGTTGGCCGAACTCATGGGTTCACCTTTTAAGACGAATGACGGTTAGGTCGTGAAGTTTAGCTGTTGATCAGCCTTTGATTTTTTCAGCAATCCAGATGGTGTGACGTGTGCCTTTGTTGCCGTGGGCGAACACCTGCACTTCTTCGGCCTTGAAGCCGGCCTTGCGCAGTTTGTCCGAGAACTGCTTGTCGGCACTGGCAGACCACACGGCCAACACGCCCTTGGAGCGCAACGCCTTGGCGCAGGCGCTGAGGCCGCCGGCTGAATACAGCCAACTGTTGGCTTTTTGCGTCAGGCCTTCGGGGCCATTGTCGACATCCAGCATGATGGCGTCAAAGCCATCGGGTTCAGCCTGCAGCACCTTGGCCACGTCTTCCAGGCGGATCACGGTACGCGGGTCTTGCAGCGGGTTACCGGCTTTTTCGCCCAGCGGGCCACGGTTCCACGCCACAACCCCCGGTACCAGTTCGGCCACCACCACCTCGGCGGTTTTACCCAGGTGTTTGAGAGCCGAGGCCAGGGTAAAGCCCATGCCCAGGCCGCCGATCAGCACCCGTGACCCGGGGCGTCCGGCCACCTTGCGGCACGGAATCTCGGCCAGTGCGTCCTCGGAGCCGTGCATGCGGGTGTTCATCAACTGGCCACCGTCGCCGCCCTGAATTTTGATCACGAAGTCTTCGCCATACTCGAACAGGCACAAGGCACCGCCATTTTCAGGGATCGGGGTGGTGTCGAGCAAAACAAAACGTTTCATGGAAATCTCGTCGAAGAGGGGGCAAAAACAATTGGTTACGAGTAGCCTGAAGGTAGACAACCCGGTCTGGTAACGGAGTGATTGATGAAACGCACTATTCTAACGGCCATTGCATGGGCAGCGCTCTTGATAAGTGCAGTGCAGGCTGCGGATCTGGCACCGACCCCGGCCTTACCGGTGGCCCTGACGCCGGCACCGGGGGCTCCGGGCACGGCCGCACCAACCCCTTATCCGCAAATCACCCCGCGTGCCGTGGCCAAGCCTGCAGCGGGCAATGGCAGCCAGATGCCATTGCCCCCGATTGACCTGCCGCAGCCGCCCAAAGACCAGCCGTTACCGGGTGTAGACGCCAAGGAAGCCAAGGGGAAATTGCCCGCTGACTGATGCCAGCTGCTGCACCTGGCACCGTAGCAGGGCTGAGTTTTACGAGGCTACGTCCGGCGGCGAAGCCGTCGTGAAACCAGGCCGCGCGGTGTTCCTGTTTGATCCGGGACTAAGGATTTACGATTGCTGCGCAACCGGACGTAGCCTCGTTCCTTCGGCAACTGCTACGAACCACGGATTCTGTAGCCGCTGCCGAAGCGCCCCTGAACGGCGGTCCTGTGGCCCGCATCGCAGCCTTCGGCAGCGACTACAGGCGCTAGCCTGTTCGCGATATGTTCAACAATCAAAAGATCGCGAGCAACTTCGATCCCGCCAACACGCTTCGCCGTTAAATCCCCAGCACTTTGAACACAAATGCATATTCCAGTGCCACGTCACGCAGCCCCTGGTAACGGCCGCTCATACCGCCGTGCCCGGCGTCCAGCTCGGTTTTGAGCAGCAGCAGGTGGTCGTCGGTTTTCGTGGCGCGTAATTTGGCCACCCACTTGGCGGCCTCCCAGTACTGCACGCGGCTGTCGTTGTACCCGGCAATCACCAGCATCGCCGGGTACGCTTGGGCCACTACATTTTCATACGGTGCGTAAGCTTTTATGCGGGCGTACACCTCGGGGTCTTGCGGGTTGCCCCATTCGTCGTACTCGGTGACGGTCAGCGGCAGTTCCGGGTCGAGCATGGTGTTGAGCACATCCACAAACGGCACTTCGGCAATGGCGGCCTTGAACAGTTCAGGGCGCTGGTTGAGCACCGCCCCAATCAACAATCCCCCCGCGCTGCCGCCACTGATGACCAGTTGATCGGCTCGGGTCAGGCCCTGGTCGATCAGGTGTTCGGCGCAGGCGATAAAGTCGCTGAAGGTGTTGGGCTTGTTCGCCTGTTTGCCCGCGCGATACCAGGCTTCACCCAGTTCTCCACCGCCGCGCACGTGGGCGATCGCGAACGCAACACCTCGGTCGAGCAGGCTCAAGCGCGCATGGGAGAACCATGGGTCCAGGCTTTCGCCATAGGCTCCGTAGCCATACAGGTACAACGGCGCAGGTTGGCCTACGGCATCGCGCCTGACCACCAGGCTGATGGGCACGTGTGTGCCGTCTGCGGCGGTCGCCCAGAGCCGCTGGCTGACGTAGTCATCGGCATTGAAAGGGCCCAGCACCGGTGTTTCTTTCAGTACGGTTTGCTCGCCTGTTGCCAGCGTCAGTTGCCGCACTTGCGCCGGTCGATTCAACGCCTCGTAGCGCAAGCGTATAAAGGGGTTGTCGAACTCAAGGCTGTCTTGCACGTATAGGCTGTAGGCCGCGTCCGGTAGCTGCACGCGATACGACGGCAAGCCATTGGGGCGTATCTCGATTATCGGCAGGCCGCCTTCACGCAGGCTCAAGCACAGCGCGTTGGCATTCAGGGTCAGGCCTTCGAGCATCACGGCATCGCTGTGGGCGACCAGGCGCTGCCAGTCACTGCGCTGGGGCACCTGTGCGGTGGCGACATACAGGGCAAAGTTGATGCCGTCCTGATTGGTGCGGATAAACCAGGCCCATTGGCCCTGATACAGGCCGTGGTCAACGCTGTAATCGTGGTCCTCAACCCGGGGTGCCAGGCACTGGAAGGGGTGCTGCGGCTGATCGGCGTCTACAACCCAGCTCTCACTGGTGGTTTTACTGTTAAGCAGCAGGATGAGTTGGCGCTCGGAACTGGCGCGGTAGCAATGCAGGAAAAAACGCCCGTCGGGCTCATGAAACACTTCATGGGCCAGGGGTTCGCCCAAGGTATGACGCAGCAGTTTGTGCGGGCGATGGGTGTCGTCCAGCGTTGCGAAAAACAACGTATTGCTGTCATTGGCCCACGTCATGCTGCCGTCGGCGTCCTCGAAGGGCAGCTCGGTGACGTCGCCGCTGCTCAACGTCTTGACGAACAGGCGGTAGGTTTCTTCGCCGCTGGTGTCCAGGCTGTAGGCCAGGCGCTGGTGGTCGGGGCTGATGCTGAAAGCCCCCAGCGCGATAAAACCACCATCGGCCAGGGCATTGGGGTCCAGCAATAACTGCTCGGCACTTTCGTCCACGGTTTGGCTGTCGTCGGCCGGGCGTGGGCAGCGATAGTGACGTGGGTATTCGTCGCCAGCGTGGGTGCGTGTGTAATACAAAAACGGCCCCCACGGGGAGGGCAGCGACAGGTCGGTCTCGCGTATGCGGCCTTTGATCTCTTCAAACAGCGTCTCACGCAATTCGGCCTGATCGGCCAGTTGCGCTTGTTGGTAGCTGTTTTCCGCTTTCAGGTAGTCCAGAACCTCTTCGCTGTCGCGATTTTGTAACCATGAATACGGGTCAGCCCCCTTGGCTTTGCGTGCGATTGGGGGGCTGTTTGCGTAGGCTGATTCGGTCATTGGGTGTTTCCTGAAACCTGCGTGAAAAGAGATGAGGCTGACGGCAGTGCAGCCGCACTGTCTAAAAGCCGTTATCATAGTGCCTCATTGCCTGCCGACCATGAATACCATGAACGAGAACGACTATCTGATCGCCTGGGGCCTTTACGCCTTTGCTGCCGCGGGCTGCCTGCTCGTCTGGTTTCGCCTGACGCGCTTCATGTGGCGCTGGTTGCGCGAGCCACTGCGGGTGTTGATGGCGGTGCTGTTGTTCAGCCCGACCATCGTTGACCCGGTTCAGAATACGTTCGCGCCTGCCATTGCGATCACCGCGCTGGACCTGGCCTTTAAAGTGGACAACAACGCCTGGCGTGCGGTGTCTGAGTTATTGATGTACAGCATCCTGGCGCTGTGTGTGTATGGCGTGTTCGTGTTGATTCGCTGGCCTATTGAGCGTGCTCGCAAGGCCCGCCTGGCGCAGGCCGCTGCTAATCAGCAGGCGCAGGCCGACGACCCTGAAGACGACCAGCCATTTGGCTCGGCGGGTGATGAGCGCCTGGTTCGTGCGAGCGCGCCGCGCCCGGCAGCGCCGACGCGGGTTGAACCGCGGGTGTAATCCTTTTTTGTTGAGCTTGAATGCGAGAGTGCGAGCGTGTGTGAATTATTGGGCATGAGCGCCAACGTCCCAACCGATATTGTGTTCAGTTTTACCGGCCTGATGCAGCGTGGCGGGCGCACCGGCCCGCACCGTGATGGCTGGGGCATTGCCTTTTACGAAGGGCGCGGCCTGCGTCTGTTCCAGGACCCGGCCGCCAGTTGCGACTCTGAAGTCGCGTTGCTGGTGCAGCGTTACCCGATCAAAAGTGAAGTGGTCATCGGTCATATTCGCCAGGCCAATGTCGGCAAGGTGTGCCTGTCCAATACGCACCCTTTTGTGCGTGAGCTTTGGGGCCGTAACTGGTGTTTTGCGCACAACGGCCAATTGGCGGATTTCGCACCGAGCACCACGTTTTATCGGCCCGTGGGCGATACCGACAGCGAGGCCGCGTTCTGCGACCTGCTCAATCGCGTGCGTGAAGCCTTTCCCGAACCGGTCGACGTGGAGCGCATTCTGCCGGTGCTGGTGGAGGCCTGCGCCGAGTATCGCAGCAAGGGCGTGTTCAATTGCATGCTCAGCGACGGCGACTGGCTGTTTTGCTATTGCTCCACCAAGCTCGCTCAGATCACCCGTCGCGCGCCTTTTGGCCCGGCCCGCCTCAAAGATGTCGACGTGATCGTGGACTTTCAGTCTGAAACCACACCCAACGATGTTGTGACGGTTATTGCCACCGAGCCACTGACCGAAAATGAAACCTGGACGCGCTACGAGCCCGGCCAGTGGAGCCTGTGGCGGCGCGGCGAATGCGTGAGCCAAGGCACAACCGAATAAGGATGGGTGTGTATGTTGCTGAGCTACCTGCGGTTGGTGCTGTTCACGCTGGGCCTGTTGATCGGTGTGCAAGTGCCGGGGTTTATCAATGACTACGCCAACCGGGTCGAAGCTCATCTGATCGAAGCTCAAACCGGCCTGGCCGGGTTCCAGAACACCGCCAACCAGTTCTTCAAGGGTGATTTGCAGGCCTTGGTGGCGCATTACCAGGCCAGCGATGACCCGGTGTTCAACAGTGACGCCGGCAGCCTGGGCACTCTGCTCCAGCGCCAGCGCCTGCTGGATGACCAATTCCAGGCCATGCAAGGCCCGTGGTACCGGCGCGCCTTGCACGTGGCCTATGCGGCCGATCCGGCCATTCGCGACGAGACCTTCAACGCCTACACCTACCAAGTGTTGCTGTCACCTGGTGCGATCGGCTGGGCAATGGCGGGTGCCTTGCTGTTTTCCTTTATTATCGAAGGCTTCTTCCGGCTGGTGGACTGGGTTGTGCTGGGCGGTAAGCGCCAGCGCGAACGCCTTGCCCGGCGTGAGCGCAGCCGTTAGGTCGCGCTCCAGAGCGGCCGTTTTCAGCCCATAAAAAGACCACAGGAGCGCCGCCGTGAGCCGCCTGCTACTCAATTGCGACATAGGTGAGAGTTTTGGCCAGTGGACGCTGGGGCTGGATGCCGAGGTCATGCCGTTTATTGATTGCGCCAACATTGCCTGCGGCTTTCACGCCGGAGACCCGGGCACCATGCGCAAAACGGTCGCGTTGGCCGTGGCGCAGGGCGTACAGATCGGCGCGCACCCCGCGTACCAGGACCTGGCCGGCTTTGGCCGCCGCTCAATGGCCTACTCGGCCCAAGAACTGCAAGACGTGCTGCATTATCAAATCGGCGCACTGGAGGGTGTATGCCGCGCTCAGGGCACCCGCGTCAGCTACGTCAAACCCCACGGCGCGTTGTACAACGACATGATGGCCAACCCGGCGCAACTGCGGGCGGTGATTCAGGCCGTGGCGGCTTATGATCCGGGCTTGCCGTTGATGCTGATGGCCACCCGCAACAACGCCGCCGCCCAGGCGCTCGGCGATGAGTTCGGTGTCACCCTCTGGTTTGAAGCCTTCGCGGACCGCGCCTACGACAACGCCGGGCATCTGTTGTCGCGGCAATTGCCGGGGGCCGTGCATCACGATCCCGAGCGTATCGTGCAACAGGCGCTGGCGATTGCAGCGGGTGAACCGTTGGTGGCCAATGATGGCAGTGCCCTGCGCCTGCACGCCCACACCCTGTGTGTCCATGGCGACAACGCCAGCTCAGTCGCCGCCGTGCAGCGTATTCGTGAAGCCTTGAACGCGCAGCCCCGGTCATGAAACCGCGCCTGGAAGTGGTGGCCATCGACTGCTTGATGCTGCGTTTGTTCGAGGGCATTGCGGAGTCCAACATGCCCTGGATACTGGCCGCCAGTGAGCGGCTGCGGGCGTGCTTTGGTGCCGACCTGATTGATCTGGTGCCGTCCTACACGACGTTGATGGTGCATTACGACGGCTTGACGCTGACCCCGGCTGACGCGCGTGAGCGCATCGCCCAGGCGCTGCTCGACCTACAGCCAGAAACCCGCACCCGTGGGCACTGCCATGTGTTGCCGGTGTGGTACGACCCTAGTGTAGGGCCGGAACTGGCGCTGTTGGCCAGCCGCACCGGTTGGACGCACAGCGAGGTCATTCGCCGCCACAGTGAACACCCATACCAGGTGTTTGCGCTGGGCTTCGCGCCGGGGTTTGCCTTTATGGGGCTGGTCGACGAAGCCTTGGCGGCACCGCGGCTGAACACCCCGCGTAAACGGGTTGCCTGTGGCAGCGTGGGTATTGCCGAGCGCCAGACAGCCGCTTACCCGGCCCATTCCCCCGGTGGCTGGAACCTGATCGGGCGTACGCCCACGGTGTTGTTTGACCGCGACCGCGAGGGTTACAGCCTGATGCAGCCGGGCGACACCGTGCGGTTCGCGCCCATTTCCCATGCTGAGTTCATTCGCCTGGGCGGCGACGACACCCCGCAGGAGCCTCCGGTATGAGCCATTTACGGGTACTGGCCAGCAACCCGCTGTGCCAGTTGCAAGATGTCGGGCGCTTTGGCGTGCGCCACCTGGGCGTGACCCAGGGCGGTGCGGCGGACGGGGTGTCGATGGCGTGGGCCAATGCGCTGCTGGGTAATGTGCCCGGCGCGGCGGTGATCGAAATCACCCTGGGCGGCTTGGCCCTGGTTGCCCAGCGCGATTGCACGCTGGCGCTGGCCGGCGCGGACCTGGCCGCCACCCTCGATGGGCGGCCGATTAAACCGTGGCGCAGTTTTACCCTCAGCCAGGGCCAGGCCATGAGCTTCACCCAGCCGTTGAGCGGTGCCCGGGCTTACCTGGCCGCCCCCGGCGGCTTTATCGCCCCGCAGGTCTTGGGCAGTTGTGCCACGGTGGTGCGTGAACACCTCGGCGGGCCGGATGGCTTTGGCCGTGCGTTGAGCGCGGGGGATGAGTTGAGCTACGCGGGCACCGCGCCTTCATTGCGCGAACTGGCCCCTGCGCAGCAACCGGTGTTCAGCCCTGAGCCGTTTCTGGACGTGGTGGTGGGGGCGCAAATGGGCGCGTTCAGCGGGCAAAGTACCTTTGATGCCTTCAACGCCCCGTGGACCCTCGACAGCCGTGCCGACCGAATGGGCATACGCTTGTTGGGGCCTACCTTGGTGTATCAGGGCGCGCCGATGATTTCCGAAGGGATCCCGCTGGGGGCCATTCAAGTTCCACCGGATGGCCAGCCGATCATCTTGCTCAATGACCGTCAGACCATCGGTGGCTACCCTCGGCTGGGCGCGCTGACGCCATGGGCGCAAGCGCGGCTGGCGCAGTGTTTGCCGGGAGACCGCGTGTACCTGCGGCCCACCACACAAGAAGCGGCGCAGCGCCAGCACCTGAAGCTCATACAACAATGGGTAGGCGCGAGCGTGCTCGCGGTCTGTTGACCTCAGCCACTTGAATGCTATTTAGCTAAATAGCGCATCCCTTCTTCCAGCCCGTCCAGCGTCAACGGGTACATGTGGTCATCGATCAGGTCGCGCACGATGCCGGTCGATGCGGTGTAGTGCCACGTGTCCTTGGGGTACGGGTTGATCCAGATGAGCTTTTTGTACTTCTCCCGAAACCGCTGCATCCATTTGTAGCCCGGCTCTTCGTTCCAGTGTTCGACGCTGCCTCCCGCGTGGGTAATTTCATAGGGACCCATCGAGGCGTCGCCGATAAAGATCACTTTGTAATCGGCACCGTATTTGTTCAGCACGTCCTGGGTGGCAATCCGCTCGACCTGGCGGCGCTGGTTGTTTTTCCATACCGACTCATAAATGAAGTTATGGAAGTAGTAGTACTCCAGGTGTTTGAACTCGGTGCGGCACGCGGAAAACAGCTCTTCGCAGATTTTGATGTGTGAATCCATCGAGCCGCCAATGTCGAACAACAGCAGCAACTTGATGGTGTTGCGGCGTTCGGGGCGCATCTGGATGTTCAGCAAGCCGGCATCGCGAGCGGTGTGGTCAATGGTGCCGTCGATGTCCAGCTCGTCGGCGGCCCCCTGGCGGGCAAATTTGCGCAAACGCCGCAAGGCCACCTTGATAGTGCGCGTGCCCAATTCAACCTGGTCATCCAGGTTTTTGTACTCGCGCTGTTCCCACACTTTGGCCGCTTTGCCCTGGCGCGCGCCTGCATCACCCACACGAATGCCTTCGGGGTGATAACCGCCCGAGCCAAACGGGCTGGTGCCGCCGGTGCCGATCCATTTGTTGCCACCGGCGTGGCGTTCCTTTTGTTCTTCCAGGCGCTGCTTGAAGGCTTCGATCAATTTGTCGAGGCCGCCCAGCGACTGCAATTGTGCGCGGTCTTCGTCGCTCAGCGAGCGCTCGAACTCCTTGCGCAACCAGTCTTCGGGGATCAGGGCTTCAAGGTGTTCGTCGAGGTTTTGCAGGCCATTGAAGTACGCGCCGAACGCCCGGTCGAACTTGTCGTAATGGCACTCGTCCTTCACCAGAATCGTGCGCGCCAGAAAGTAAAACTCATCCATGTCGGCGAAGGTTACGCGGTGCTTGAGCGCGTTGATCAGGTCCAGCAGTTCGCGCACTGACACCGGCACCTTGGCCGCCCGCATTTCATTGAATAAATTCAGCAACATGCTTATCGCCTCGGGAAGAATCAGCGATTGGCGCGACGGCTCATAAACGCCAGGCGTTCAAGCAACTGTACGTCCTGCTCGTTTTTAACCAGCGCACCGGCCAGTGGCGGGATCGCTTTGGTCGGGTCGCGCTCACGCAATACCGCCTCACCGATGTGATCGGCCATCAGCAGTTTGAGCCAGTCCACGAGTTCGGACGTGGAGGGTTTCTTCTTCAGGCCGGGGACTTTGCGGATATCGAAAAACACGTCCAGCGCTTCACTGACCAGCTCTTTCTTGATGTTCGGGAAGTGCACGTCGACGATTTTTTGCAGCGTCGCGCGGTCCGGGAAGTTGATGTAATGGAAGAAGCAGCGCCGCAGGAACGCATCCGGCAGTTCTTTTTCGTTGTTGGAGGTAATGATGATGATCGGGCGGACCTTGGCCTTGATGGTTTCGTCGGTCTCGTAAACGTAGAACTCCATCTTGTCGAGCTCTTGCAGCAAGTCGTTGGGGAACTCGATGTCGGCCTTGTCGATTTCATCAATCAACAGGATCACCCGTTCTTGGGCTTCAAAGGCTTCCCACAACTTGCCTTTTTTCAGGTAATTGCGCACATCGTGCACTTTGTCGACGCCCAGTTGCGAATCGCGCAGGCGGCTGACGGCGTCGTACTCGTACAGGCCCTGGTGAGCCTTGGTGGTGGACTTGATGTGCCAGGTAATCAGCTTGCAGCCAAAGGATTCGGCCAGTTGCTCGGCCAGCATGGTTTTGCCGGTGCCGGGCTCGCCCTTGACCAAAAGCGGGCGCTCCAGGGTGATGGCCGCATTGACCGCCAGCTTCAGGTCATCGGTGGCCACATAGGCGCGGGTACCTTCAAACTTCATCTGCAAATCCTCAAAGCATGATGTCGGCCTGCGCGGGGCAGGGCGGTCGACTGAAAAAAGTATGTCTGACTATAACGCGGCACCTGCCAGAGGTGAACGCAGACGCGTTATTCAGTCTCTGACGGGGGCGTCACGCCATGACTGGACGCACGCCGGCCCGAAGCCTAACCTTGTGGCCTTCCCAAAAAGTGCATAAGGACCCCGCCATGAGCCGCATTTTTGCAGATAACGCCCAGTCCATCGGTAACACGCCACTGGTACAGATCAACCGTATCGCGCCCCGTGGCGTGACCATCCTGGCCAAGATCGAAGGGCGTAATCCGGGCTATTCGGTCAAGTGCCGCATTGGTGCCAATATGATCTGGGACGCCGAGAGCCGCGGCGTACTCAAACCGGGCATGACCATTATCGAACCGACCTCGGGCAACACCGGCATCGGCCTGGCCTTTGTGGCGGCGGCACGCGGTTACAAATTGATGCTGACCATGCCGTCGTCCATGAGCCTGGAGCGTCGCAAGGTGCTCAAGGCACTGGGCGCAGAACTGGTGCTCACCGAACCGGCCAAAGGCATGAAAGGTGCGATCGACAAAGCCGCTGAAATCCAGGCCAGCGACCCGGCCCTGTACTTTATGCCGCAACAGTTCGAGAACCCGGCCAACCCGGCGATTCATGAAAAAACCACCGGCCCGGAGATCTGGAACGACACCGACGGGCGAGTCGACGTACTGGTGGCCGGCGTGGGCACGGGCGGCACCATTACCGGGATTTCTCGCTATATCAAGCACACCCTGGGGCAGCCGCTTTTGTCCGTGGCGGTCGAGCCGCTTTCGTCGCCGGTGATTACCCAGGCGTTGGCGGGCGAGGAAAACAAGCCCTCGCCGCACAAGATTCAAGGCATTGGGGCCGGTTTTGTGCCGAAAAACCTTGATCTGTCGATTGTCGACAAGGTGGAGCTGGTCAGCGATGACGAATCGAAAGCCATGGCCCAGCGCCTGATGCACGAGGAAGGCATTCTGTGCGGCATTTCCTGCGGCGCAGCCATGGCTGTTGCCGTGCGCCTGGCAGAAAACCCGGAGATGCAAGGCAAAACCATTGTCGTGATCCTGCCGGACTCAGGCGAACGTTACCTGTCGAGCTTCCTGTTCAGCGATATGTTCAGCGAGCAGGAACTGGCGCAGTAAGCCGCAACACAGAGCACGATGGCTGATTGCTCGCGACCGTCCAATGCACGGGCGTTCGCGGGCTTATTTTCGCCTAAGCTCAGGGGGCTTCAAACAGGCCAGCACTGACCCCTGTCAACCGTTGACAGCCCGTGTGTGGGCATAATGGCCGCATTGTTACGCAGCCCTTAAAGCTGAATGTTGGAAGACGCGGGTTTTGTCCTGCGCCGGTAGTGTTTATCATGGCCGGCTGCCACGGCGGGCTATTGGTGCCGCACGGTATTTTCGAGGAGTTGTTGCATGACCTTATCCTTCGCCATCAAGGCCGGGCTGATACTGCTGTTTGTTGGCAGCATTCTTTACGTGCACTTGCGCGGCAAGGCGCGGTTGCCGGTGCTGCGCCAGTTCGTCAACCACTCCGCCTTTTTTGCGCCGTACAATGCATTGATGTACCTGTTCTCCGGCGTGCCGTCAAAACCTTACCTGGACCGCAGCAAATTCCCCGAGCTCGATGTGCTCAAGAACAACTGGCACGTGATTCGCGAAGAAGCCATGCACTTGTTCGATGAGGGCTACATCCGCGCGGCCGAAAAAAATAACGATGCCGGCTTTGGTTCATTCTTCAAAAAGGGCTGGAAGCGTTTTTACCTCAAGTGGTACGACAAACCGCTGCCATCGGCCGAACTGCTGTGCCCCAAAACCGTTGAACTGGTGAACAGCATTCCCAACGTCAAAGGCGCAATGTTTGCCCTGTTGCCGGGGGGGAGCCATCTGAACCCGCACCGCGATCCGTTTGCCGGCTCGCTGCGCTATCACCTCGGGCTCTCGACGCCGAACTCCGACGCCTGCCGCATTTTTGTGGATGGCGAGGAGTACGCCTGGCGCGATGGTGAAGACGTGATGTTCGACGAGACCTACGTGCATTGGGTCAAAAACGAAACGGACGTGACCCGCGTGATTTTGTTCTGTGACGTTGAGCGCCCGCTGACCAGCCGCCTGATGACCCGCATTAATCGCTGGGTCAGTGCGCAACTGGGCAAGGCCACCGCGCCCCAGAACCTGGACGACGAACGCGTCGGCGGTATCAATAAGGCCTACGCCTGGAGTAAAACCTTCAGCGACCGCTTCAGCGGTGTGGTCAAGCAATGGAAACGCCGCCACCCCAAACTGTACCGCGTGGCCCGTCCGGTCTTGGCTGCCGTTGTGCTGGTGCTGCTGTGGCGCTGGTTGTTCGGGTAGGTTTTTGCAGTTTGTATCGGGCGCTGGTTGTCGCCGGTGCCCGATAAGTTTAAACACTCACCTCCCTCTTCATTTCGACGGTAACACCGGTTTTGCCGTCGCCGGCTTGAGCACCAGCCACAAGGCGGCTGCAATCAATACACCGCCGTAAAGGTGGGCCATGGACAGCGGCTCATCCAGCAGTAACGCTCCCCACAGCACGCCAAAGGGCGGAATCATAAAGGTCACGGTCATGGATTTGACCGGGCCTATGCTGGTCAGTAAACGGAAGTAAAGAATGTAGGCAAACGCCGTACACACCAGCCCCAGACCCAATAGCGACAGCCATACACTGACGCCGCCCCAACTGGCGGGCGGTTGATGGGCCAGGCTCAGCCCGAACAACGGCAACAGAAACAAGGTGGCCCCCAGCATACTTCCCAGTGCTGACAGCCGGGGATCGAGGCCGCCTTGCTGATCCAGCCAGCGGCGTGCCAAAAAGCCCGCAAAACCATAACAGGTGGTGGCCAGCAGGCAGGCGAGCGCCCCCATGAGCAAATCCATGTCAAAGGCCACCGGCCCCGCACGGGTCAGGATGCCCACCCCAAACAGGCCCAGGCACACACCGGCCATTTTGCTCAGGCTCAGCTTTTCACTGAAAAACAGCCCACCAATCAGCACGCCCATCAGTGGCGTGGTGGCGTTGAAAATGGCCGAGTAGCCGGCCGGTAAGGTCTGGGCCGCCACCGCGTAAAACGTGGCCGGGATCCCAGAGTTGATAACCCCCAGCACCAACACCACCTTGAGCTTGCCGCCAAAGTTCCACTTCACGCGCATCAGCGCCAGCAGCACCAGCAAGCCGACGGCGGCTATGGACACGCGGAAAAAGGCAGTAGGAATAGAACCGAGTACTGGCGCGATAATCCGCATAAACAGAAAACTGGCGCCCCAAATGCCGGCCAGCGACAGCATGCGCACAATATCGACAAGTCTCACGAAGGTGTCCTTACAAGGTTTGAGCGAGGCAGTGTAGGGGATGCGCCACGCAAGGCAATGGCTGGCCCTCCCACAAAGTGATTCGTGCACCCGCCGCCAAATCTGCGACAATCCGCCCCCTGCACTTTTGAAGACTTTTGCGCACCTGATGACTGAAAAATCGCCTGCTATCGACCAATTGCTGAAAAATCTCGATCACGCCCTGATTGCTGACCGCCATAAGTTGCGTCGGCAGTTGCACGAGCTGCGCAAGAAGCCGGATGACGCCAAGCTGGCGGCCTGGGCCGAGCGGGTGCAGGCCTCATGCGCGCAAGTCACGGCACGAGCGGCCAGTGTGCCGTTGATTCGTTATGACGAGCACCTGCCTATTGCTGCCAAGCGCGATGAAATCAAGGCGGCGCTGCTTAAGCACCAAGTGCTGATTCTGGCGGGCGAAACCGGTTCGGGTAAAACCACGCAGTTACCGAAAATCTGCCTGGAAATCGGCCGCGGCCAACACGGACTGATCGGTCATACCCAGCCGCGCCGGATCGCTGCGCGCAGCGTGGCCAGCCGGGTGGCCGAAGAGCTGGGCACGCCCTTGGGCGCGCTGGTCGGGTATCAGGTGCGTTTTGAAGATCAAAGCGATGACAGCACGCTGATCAAACTGATGACAGACGGCATTCTGCTGGCCGAAACCCAGCATGATCGCTACCTCGAACGTTACGACACGATCATCGTCGACGAGGCCCACGAACGTAGCCTGAACATCGACTTTTTGCTGGGTTATTTGAAAATCCTGCTGCCGCGTCGCCCGGACCTGAAAGTCATTATTACCTCGGCCACCATCGACCTGGAGCGCTTCTCCAAGCACTTCAACGATGCGCCGATTGTGGAAGTCTCGGGGCGTACGTTCCCGGTGGAAACCTGGTACCGCCCGCTGACGTCCGAGCAGGACGAAGAGGGCAACAGCGTCGAAGAAGACGTGAGCGTCGATCAGGCAATTATTGCCACGCTGGATGAGATCGCCGCGTTTGAGCGCAGTGAGCGTAAAAGTCCCGGCGATGTGCTGGTGTTTTTGCCCGGCGAGCGGGAAATTCGCGACGCCGCCGATATGCTGCGCAAAGCCCAACTCAAGCACACTGAAATTTTGCCGTTGTATGCACGGCTGTCACCGGCCGAACAACAGCGGATTTTTCAGTCGCACCCGGGGCGTCGGGTGGTACTGGCCACCAACGTGGCCGAAACGTCGCTCACCGTGCCGGGCATTCGCTACGTGATCGACAGCGGCACCGCGCGTATCAGCCGCTACAGCTACCGGGCCAAGGTCCAGCGCCTGCCGATCGAGGCCATTTCCCAAGCCAGCGCCAATCAGCGTAAAGGCCGTTGCGGGCGGGTCGAACCCGGTATTTGCGTACGCTTGTACAGCGAAGAAGATTTCAATGGGCGACCGGAATTTACCGACCCTGAGATTCTTCGCACCAACCTGGCTGCGGTTATCTTGCAGATGCTGCACCTGCGTCTGGGCGAAATTACCGCATTTCCGTTTATCGAGCCGCCAGACGGCAAGGCCATTACAGACGGTTTCAACCTGCTGCAAGAGCTGTCGGCGGTTAACCGCGAAAACCAGTTGACCCCATTGGGCCGCCAATTGGCGCGCCTGCCGGTGGACCCGCGCATGGGCCGCATGCTGCTGGAGGCGGCCAAACTGGGCAGCTTGCAGGAAGTGTTGATCGTGGCCAGTGCGATGTCGGTGCAAGACCCGCGCGAAAGGCCGCCAGAGCGTCAGCAAGCGGCGGATCAGGCCCACGCGCAATGGAAAGATGTGGACTCGGATTTCGCCGGGTTAATCAACGTATGGCGCGGCTTTGAAGAGCAGCGCCAGGCGTTGACCGCCAGCCCGTTGCGCAACTGGTGCCGCAAGAATTTCCTTAACTACCTGCGACTGCGCGAGTGGCGCGACTCCCATCGGCAGTTGAGCCTGATCTGCCGCGACCTGCAGTTGACCGTCAATAAAGACCCGGCCGACTACCCCAAGCTGCACAAGGCGGTGTTGTCCGGTTTGCTCAGCCAGATTGGCCAGAAAACCGAGGATGGCGATTACCTGGGCGCACGTCAGCGCCGGTTCTGGATTCACCCTTCCTCTGGCCTGGGCAAGAAACGCCCGCAATGGCTGATGACCGCTGAGCTGGTGGAAACCACCAAACTGTATGCGCGGATGGTGGCCAAGATTGAGCCGGACTGGATCGAGCCGCTGGCGGGGCATCTGGTCAAAAAGAATTACTTCGAGCCGCACTGGGAGAAAAAGCGCGGTCAGGTGGTGGCTTACGAGCAAATCACCCTGTTCGGGCTGATTGTGGTGGGGCGTCGGGCCGTGCATTACGGGCCGATTGACCCGGTGCTGTCGCGAGAATTGTTTATCCGCGAAGGGCTGGTGCGTGGCGAGATTCAGTCGCGGGCCAAGTGCCTGACGGCCAATGCGCAACTGCTGGAGCAACTTGACGAACTGGAAGCCAAGGCGCGCCGCCGTGACATCCTGGCGGACGAAGAAACCCTGTACGCGTTCTACGATGCGCGCTTGCCCGCCGAGATCCATCAGACCGCGACGTTTGACAGCTGGTACCGCGTCCACAGCCAGAAAGACCCGCAACTGTTGATCATGCGTGAAGAGGACGTGCTGGCCCGCGAAGCCACCGAAATCACCGCCAAGCATTTCCCGGACACCTTGCAACTGGGGGATTTGACCCTTGAACTCAGCTACCACTTCGAGCCCAACCACCCGCGCGACGGCGTGACGGTCAAGGTGCCCGCGCCGTTGCTGCCGGTTTTACCGCCGGAGCGGCTGGAGTGGCTGGTGCCCGGCATGATCGAGGCCAAATGCATCGCCCTGGTGCGCAGTTTGCCCAAAGCGTTGCGCAAGAACTTCGTGCCAGTACCGGATTTTGTCAAAGCCTCGCTCGAGCGCATGACCTTCGCTGAGGGCTCCTTGCCCTTGGCGTTGGGCCGCGAGTTGCTGCGCATGACCGGAGCGCGGGTGAGCGATGAGGCGTGGGCGGACGCCGCACAGCAGGTCGAAAATCACCTGAAAATGAACCTGGAGGTGGTGGACGCCGAGGGCAAGTTCCTGGGTGAGGGCCGCGACCTGGCCGAGTTGACGGCCCGCTTTGCGCAAGCCAGCCAGGCGGCGTTGGCCGTGCCGCAAACGGCCAAGAGCCAGCAGCCGGTGGAGGCCAAAGTGTTTGCCCCGGTGGCCGAGAAAACTCAACAAAAAATCGCCGGGCTGTCGATGACGGTGTACCCGGCGCTGGTGGAAGAGGGCAACACGGTCAAGGAAGGGCGCTTCTCGACGCCTGCCGAAGCGGAGTATCAGCATCGCCGGGCGCTGCAGCGTTTGTTGATGCAACAACTGGCCGAGCCGGCCAAGTTTCTTCGCGGCAAGTTGCCGGGCATGACTGAACTGGGCTTGTTGTACCGCGAGCTGGGTCGGGTAGAGAGCCTGGTGGAAGATATTTTGTTGGCCAGCCTCGACAGTTGCATCCTCGAAGGCGAAGCCAGTTTGCCCCGTGACGGGGCCGGGCTGGCCTCGTTGGCGCAGCGCAAGCGCGGGGCCTGGACCGAACACGCCGAAAAACTGGCCAGGCTGACGCTGGACATTCTCAAGCTGTGGCACGGTTTGCAAAAGCGCTTCAAGGGCAAGATCGATCTGGCCCAGGCCGTGGCGCTGAATGACATCAAGCAGCAACTCAGCCACCTGGTGTACCCCGGCTTTGTTCGCGAAACCCCGGCCCAGTGGCTCAAGGAGGTGCCGCGGTACCTGAAGGCGATTGAGTTGCGACTGGAAAAACTGCCGAGTCAGGTGCAGAAGGACCGCGTCTGGAGTGGTGAACTGAGCGGGCTGTGGGCGCAGTACCAGGCCCGTGCCGCCAAACATGCCCAGGAAGGCAAGCGCGACCCGCAACTGGAGCTTTACCGGTGGTGGCTGGAGGAATACCGCGTGTCGTTGTTCGGTCAGCAGTTGGGCACCAAAGTACCGATTTCCGACAAGCGCCTGAGCAAGCAATGGACTGCGGTAGACGCTTAGCTGTTCTGTAGAGGCCGCCCGTCGAGGCTCGGTGGCTGGCGATCTGTTGATCTTGGTTAAAGAGCAAAAGATCGCGAGCCAGCGCGCGCCTACCGCGGACGGTGTGACCTGAATTACGCCAAATGTTGCCGTTTATGGCAAACTTGGCGGCTATAACGACCTGACATGACTATTTTCTGCTGAACAGAACAAGAGGAACGACCGTGCATAACGTCGTCATCAGCGGCACCGGCCTGTATACCCCGGCCAACAGCATCTCCAACGAAGAGCTGGTGCAGTCTTTCAATACTTGGGTGCAGCAGTTCAACGCGGACAACGCCCAGGCGATCGAAGCCGGTGAAGTGCAGCCACTGGCTGAATCCAGCGCGGCTTTTATTGAAAAGGCGTCGGGCATTAAAAGCCGTTTCGTGATGGACAAGGACGGCATCCTTGACCCGCAGCGCATGCGCCCGCATTTGCCTGAACGCAGCAATGACGAACCGTCGGTGCTCTGCGAAATGGCCGTGGGCGCGGCCAGGCAGGCGCTGGAGCGTGCCGGCAAGACGGCCGCCGACATTGATGGCGTGATCGTGGCGTGTTCCAACCTGCAACGCCCGTACCCGGCCATTGCCATCGAAGTGCAACAGGCGCTGGGCATTCAAGGGTTTGGCTTTGACATGAACGTGGCTTGTTCGTCGGCCACCTTTGGCATTCAGACCGCCAGTAACAGCGTGCAGTTGGGCCAGGCCCGTGCGGTGCTGTTGATCAGCCCTGAAGTGTGCACCGGCCACCTGAACTTCCGTGACCGTGATAGCCACTTTATTTTTGGCGATGCCGCCACGGCGGTGGTGGTTGAGCGGGCTGACCTGGCGACGTCCGAACACCAGTTCGACGTGGTGAGCACCAAGTTGCTGACGACGTTCTCGAACAATATCCGCAACAACTTCGGCTTTTTGAATCGTGCATCAGACGAAAACCCGGACAGCGCCGACAAGCTCTTCGTACAGGAAGGCCGCAAAGTGTTCCGCGAAGTGTGCCCGATGGTGGCGGAGTTGATTGGCCAGCACCTGCAAGAAAACAGCATTGACGTGGCCGATGTGAAACGCTTCTGGCTGCACCAGGCCAACCTCAGCATGAACCATCTGATCGTGCGTAAATTGCTGGGCCGCGAAGCCTCGGTAGAAGAGGCACCGGTGATTCTGGACACCTACGCCAACACCAGCTCGGCGGGTTCGGTGATTGCCTTCCATACCTACCAGGATGACCTGCCGAGCGGCGCACTGGCCGTACTCAGCTCGTTCGGCGCGGGCTACTCGATTGGTAGCGTGATCCTGCGTAAACGCTAAGGGTTGGCGCGTGCGGTGCTCGATGGCTCACCCTCTTTGCCTCCTTTTAAAAGATCGCCAGCAAGCTGGCTCCTACCCACCAGCAGGAGCGAGCTCGCTCGCGATCTTTTGATCCTTTTACCGAGCCAGGCAGAGGGGGATTTATGGCAAACGCTGCTGATGAGCAGATGTTAAAGCGTTTGCTGGCCGGGGATGAGCAGGCTTTTCGGGAACTGGTCAGCACCTATCAAGGGGCCATGCGCGCGGTAGCCTTTGCGATTGTCGGCAGTCGGCATGCCGACGAAGCTGTGCAGGATGCCTGGCTGTCGGTGGTGCGCAATCTCGACCGTTTTGAAAGCCGCTCAAGCCTCAAGACCTGGCTGCTGACGATCACCGCCAATGCGGCGAAAAGCCGTTACACACACAACCGTCGTGAGGTGTTGCTCGACGATTTACCTTCCCCTCACGGCACGATTGACGATCAGCGTTTTGCCGCCGATGGCCACTGGCTGCTGGCCCCCACTGCCTGGCACCACGACACGCCCGAAGCCTTGCTCACTGAAGAAGAACTGCGTGACTGCCTGGAGCGCACGCTCGTGAGCCTGCCGGCCTTGCAAAGCAGTGTGCTGTTACTGCGCGAGCGTCATGGGCTGGCGCTGGAAGAGATCTGTAATGTTCTGCAGATATCGCTCTCTAATGCCAGGGTGCTGGTGCATCGCGCCCGGCTTAAAGTTTTTGCGACGGTGGAACATTTCGAGGAAACAGGCGAATGCTGACCTGTAAACAGTATGTGGCCTGCGCCAGCGATTATGTGGATGCACAGCTCACGTTCAATGAGCGCTTGCAAGCCCGCCATCATTGGCTGGTTTGTCCCGCCTGCCGGCGTTTTACCCGGCAATTGCGTTTAGTGGGGGCTGCGTTGAATACGTTGGCCGAGCCGCTGCCGGTTGAGCTGGACACGACGGTGGCGTTGATGTTGGGCGAGGTGTCGCGCCTTAAGTAGATGCAGACGCGATGGCTGTCGTCGGAGGATGTGAAGGGGGGCCGCCGACACCCACGCGCTGCGGGTGATGGGCAAAACGCTGAAGGGCTTCAGCGTTTTGCGTGTTGCATGAAGCGATTAGAACTTGGCTTCTACGTCCAGTTGCAGGGTGTTGGTCTTGGCATCTTTCTGCGTGGAGGTGGAGTAGTCGGCCTTGGTCAGGAAGTACGTCACGCCGACACCGAAGTTCTTGTCGATTTCGTAACCCACTTTGATCTTGTGACCGCGTGAGCCGGTAGTGCCGTTAGCGAAGTCAGAGTCAGTGAAGGCACCCACCACGGCGTTACGCTGAAGGTCGCGGTAGTTGTAGTCCAGGCTGAAGGCGTTGAGCTTGCTCTTGAAACCCACCAGCCAGGCGTCGTCCTGATCGCTGTCGGTGGCGGCGTTGTGCACGTATTGACCGTACAACGACAGGGGCAGCGGCAGGTTGGCGATGTCGACTTGACCGAAGCCTTCGTACAGACGGAACTCGCTGGTGCTGTTGCCGTTGACGGCCAGGGCGCACGGCGTGGTTTTGGTGCCGGTTGTCGGGCACTTGCTGTCTTCGTCGTTGTGGAAGCTGTAAACGCTACCGCCCAAGGTCACTTTCAGGCTGTCGGTCGGCGCAAAGCGCGTGCCCAACTGGCCTGCAAACATGCTCAGGTCATTTTTGAACTGCACGCCATCGCCGTTCACGTTGTCTTTAAGGGTGTAGTAGCCAGTGCTACCGAACACTTCGACGCCGCTGTTGCCCAGGTTGGTTTTGTAGCCTGCTGACAGACCTTCCGGGTTGATATCGCTATCCCAGATCACGTCGCCCATGTTGACCCACTGTTGGGGCATCTTGCCGCCAACCAGGCGCAGGTTCTTGATAGCGGTCGGGTGGTAGTCGAGGTAGGCCATGTCCAGCCACAGCTGCTTCTTGTCGAAGTAGTTGTCCAGGTCCTGGTTGGTGGAGCGCGCGTCGTCGCTGCCGCCGGTGGCGATACGGATGCCCGTGCTGACTTGCGGGTTCACTTCGGTGAAGGCACCCAGGCGAGCACGAATACGCTGGCGATCGCGGTTTTTGCCATCGGATTCGCCAGAGATTTTCACGGTTTCCTGACGAACCCGCACGTCACCTTTCAGTTCGGTTTTGGTGGCCCAGGCGACTTTCTGTTCAAAGGCGCTCAAGTCAGATTTCTTCACCTGATCAGCGGCCGCTTCTTGCTTGGCTTGCGTCTCGCTGGCGAGCTCGACTTGCAGCTCGGAGTATTGCGCTGGAGAAATGGAGCCGTTGGCTTTGAGCATTTCAAGCAGTTTGGCATCGACCGCAGCGCTGGCTGGAACGCTCATGGCCAAGACAAGGCCGCCACACAGTCCCGCCGCAACCCGTGTAGAAACAAGACGCATATGGATCTCCCAATGTGAGATGGCCCTAGCCACCCCAGGAACAATCGGCCCTTGAATGGGCTCGCAAATAAGGAGGTTTGAGTGTGTCGTTCGCGTGTTGGCAGACAAACCACTCATAACCCTGTCTTCTAAGAAGCGGCGCCAGTATCGCGGCTGGATATGACAGAAAAGTGGCAGGGTGATAGCAAAATGGTGACAGTTAACAAATGGCGTGTGGCTGTCGTCTGAGCGGGCGCAAAAAGGCTGGGTAGAGCGGTTTCATGAAATCTGTGCCGACCCGCAGCAAGCCTTGGGCGATGTCTCTGCTACCATCGCGGGCTCAATACTGCGCCCGGGGTCTTTCAATGCCATTACAGCGTCTGGACAGTGTGTCCGCGATCAGTGCCCCGCAATGGGATGCGCTGGTGCCCGTGGCCCAGCCTTTTGTGCGGCATGCTTTTCTCAGTGCGCTGGAGGACAGTGCCAGCCTGGGGCGCAACACCGGGTGGCAGCCTGAGCATCTGTTGCATTACGCCAACGGGCAACTGCTGGCGGCCTTGCCCAGTTACCGCAAATGGCATTCACAGGGTGAGTACGTGTTTGATCACGAATGGGCGAACGCTTGCGCCCGCGCGGGGATCGAGTATTACCCCAAACTCCTGACCGGTGTGCCTTTCAGCCCCGTGGCAGGCCCACGGTTATTGGCCGCCCGTGCTGACGATGGCTTGCAACTGTTGGCGGCCTTGCCCGGTTACCTGGAGGTCGAAGGGCTGTCCAGCGCGCACATCAATTTCACCGACGCGCTGGCGGATACGGCCTTGGCGCAGCAGCCCGACTGGTTGCAGCGCCTGGGTTGCCAGTTTCATTGGCAGAACCGCGGCTACCGCGACTTCCAGGATTTTCTCGACACATTGAGTTCACGCAAACGCAAGCAAATGCGCAAAGAGCGTGAGCAGGTGGCAGGGCAGGGGTTTGAGTTTGAATGGCTCGAAGGGCAATCCGTCAGCGAGGCGCAATGGGATTTCGTTTACGCCTGCTATGCCAACACGTACGCAGTACGTCGGCAACGGCCTTACCTGACGCGGGCATTTTTCAGCCTGCTGGCCGAACGCATGCCTGAGGCCATTCGCGTGGTCCTGGCCAAGCAAGGCACAACCCCCGTGGCTATGGCCTTTAGCTTGGTGGGCGGTGACACGCTGTACGGGCGCTATTGGGGCTGTTTGGGCGAATTTAACCAACTGCATTTCGAAACCTGTTTCTACCAGGGCATGGACGTGGCTATCGCTCAGGGCTTGCAACGTTTCGACGCCGGGGCACAAGGGGAGCATAAGTTGATACGCGGCTTTGAACCCGTGATCACGCGCTCCTGGCATTACTTGCGCCATCCGGGCTTGAAGGCGGCGGTGAGTGATTTTCTCGAACGCGAGCGCGTGGGTGTGTTGGCGTATGCCGAAGAGGCGAGGTCGGCGTTGCCGTACCGTCAGGCCTGAGCCTCGCCCAATCGTCGGTCAGTGGTCTTCCTTGCCCAGCCATCGATAGGCCAGGCCACCGATCGCGGCCCCCACCAAGGGCGCTAACCAGAACATCCACAGTTGCTCAATCGCCCAGCCGCCGACAATCAGCGCCGGCCCGGTGCTGCGGGCCGGGTTGACTGAGGTGTTGGTGACCGGGATTGAGATCAGGTGGATCAGCGTCAGCGCCAGCCCGATGGCGATGGGGGCCAGCCCGGCGGGTGCCCGCTTGTCGGTAGCCCCCAGGATGATCAGGATAAACATCGCCGTCATCACCACTTCACACACCAGCCCCGAGATCATCGTGTAACCGCCGGGTGAGTGTTCGCCATAACCGTTGGCAGCAAGACCGCTCGCGGCCAGGTCAAACCCTGGTTTGCCGCTGGCAATGAAGTACAGCAACGTGGCGGCAATGATGCCGCCCAGTACTTGCGCCACGATGTAGGCGGGCAGTTCCTTCGCGGGAAATCGCCCGCCCATCCAGAGCCCGAAGGACACGGCGGGGTTGAGGTGGCAACCGCTGATATGCCCGATGGCGAATGCCATGGTAAGAACGGTCAGGCCGAATGCCAGCGCGACGCCCAGCAGCCCAATGCCAACGTCAGGAAAAGCGGCGGCCAGTACAGCGCTGCCGCAACCGCCAAGTACCAACCAAAAAGTGCCTAACAACTCAGTAGCTGAACGTTTGAGCAAGTTCATTTAAGGTCCTGGATAGATAACTCTATCGATCAGTAAACACACGAATGCATCCTGCAGTTGACGACGGAATTCCTCCGAATTCTTTTTCAGTACAGCAGGCGAATGTGCTTTTTCCAGAGCCCAAAAAAAACGCCAGAGCCCTTTAAATACGGGGTCTGGCGATGTGTTTCAGGGGGGTTACAAGGGTGCTTTTTTTGAGTCAGTCCAGCCCGACAAATCCCCCCGTTTGATGCTGCCAGAGCCGCGCATACAACCCACCTTTTGCGAGCAGTTCGGCATGGGTGCCGGTCTCGGCCACCTGGCCGTTTTCGAGGACGACCAAACGGTCCATCCGGGCGATGGTCGACAGTCGGTGAGCGATGGCAATCACGGTTTTGCCTTGCATCAGGGTTTCGAGACTTTCCTGAATGGCTGACTCCACTTCCGAGTCCAGCGCGGAGGTGGCCTCGTCCATGATCAAAATGGGCGCGTTCTTGAGCAGCACCCGCGCGATGGCTATGCGCTGGCGCTGCCCGCCAGACAGCTTGACGCCGCGCTCGCCCACGTGAGCATCGAACCCGGTGCGCCCTTGGGCGTCGGACAAGCGAGGAATAAACTCATCGGCACGTGCTTTGCGCACGGCTTCCCACAGTTCTTCGTCGGTGGCGTCGGGTTTGCCGTACAACAGGTTATCGCGGATTGAACGGTGCAGCAGCGAGGTGTCCTGGGTGATCATTCCGATCTTTTCACGCAGGCTTTCTTGCGTCACCTCGGCAATATTTTGACCGTCTATCAGAATTTTCCCGTTTTGCAGGTCATAAAGACGTAACAGCAGGTTAACCAGGGTGGATTTGCCCGCGCCGGAAGGCCCGATCAGGCCGATTTTCTCACCCGGTTTGATTACCAGATTGAGGTCGCTGATGATCCCGCTGTGTTTGCCGTAATGAAACTCAACGTGTTCGAAACGAACTTCACCGCGGTGCACGTCCAGGCGTTTGGCGTGCTCGCGGTCGGTGACCGACAAGGGTTGGGCGATGGTTTGCAAACCGTCCTGAACCATGCCGATATTCTCGAAAATACCGTTGACCACCCACATGATCCAGCCGGACATATTGACGATACGGATCACCAGGCCTGTGGCCAGGGCAATGGCACCCACGGTGATCAGTGACTGGCTCCACAACCACAAGGCCAGGCCGCTGGTGGTCACAATCAGCAGGCCGTTGAGGGTGGTGATGGTCACATCCATGCTGGTGACGAGGCGGCTGGCCAGCCGGGTTTTTTCGGTTTGTTCGATGATGGCTTCACGCGCGTACTGCTGCTCAAACTGCGTGTGGGCAAACAGCTTGAGGGTGGTGATGTTGGTGTACCCGTCGACGATTCGGCCCATCAGTTTGGAGCGCGCGTCGGACGAAACCACCGACCGTTCCTTGATTCGGGGAACGAAGTAGTACAGCGCGCCGATGTAGAAGACGATCCAGGTCAGCAGCGGGATCATCAGCCGCCAGTCCGCCTCGGCAAACAGCACCAGCGAGGTGATGGCGTAGATGATCACATGCCACAGGGCATCGACCGCCTGCACCGCGGAGTCGCGCAACGAATTGCCGGTTTGCATGATGCGTTGGGCGATACGCCCGGCGAAATCGTTCTGAAAAAAATTGAGGCTTTGCTTGAGCACGTAGCTGTGGTTTTGCCAGCGAATCAGGCTGGTCATGCCGGGGCTCAGCGTCTGGTGCACCAGCAGGTCATGCAGGCCAAAGAACACGGGCCGGATGATCAGTGCGACCACCGCCATCCAGATTAGCTCGTTGCTGTGGAGCTTGAAAAAGTCGCTGTTGGGTGTGCCTTGGGTCAGGTCAATCAGCGTGCTCAGGTAGCTGAACAGCGAGACTTCGATCAGGGCCGCAATTAGGCCGACCACCAGCAACGCGCTAAAAATAGGCCATACCTGACGCAGGTAGTAAGCGTAAAACGCCCAGACGGTAGTCGGTGGGGAAGCGCTGGGAGGGTCGCGAAAAATATCGATCAGTTGTTCGAAGCGGCGATAAAGCATGGGCACGGGTACCCGCAGCGCGGGCTCTCCTTTAAGGGTGTGACCGGCTTGCGCCGGTCAACGTGTGTTGCATGACGCGGCCTTCAGTCCAGGCGTTTGGCAGACTTGATCATCACAGGATCCACCGGCACATTCTGCATGCCCTGTTTGGTGGTGGTTTGCGAGTTAACGATTTGATCGACCACGTCCATGCCGTTGACCACTTTGGCGAACACGGCATAACCGGCATCACGGCCCGGATCCAGGAATGCATTGTCAGCCACGTTGATAAAGAACTGGCTGGTGGCTGAGTTCGGGTTGGAGGTGCGGGCCATCGACAAGGTGCCACGCACATTGTGCAGGCCATTGCTGGCCTCGTTCTTGATCGGGTCGCGGGTAGGCTTTTGCGCCATCTGAGGGGTGAACCCGCCGCCTTGCACCATAAAGCCCGGGATCACACGGTGGAAAATGGTGTTGGTGTAGAAGCCGCTGTCGACGTAATCCAAAAAGTTTTTACTGCTGATCGGTGCCTTGACCGGGTCCAGTTCAATTTCAATTTTGCCGAAACTGGTGTCCAGCAAGACATGTGGAGCCTTGCTGGCGGCAGGCGTGGCCGCCATCAGGTTGGCAGCGAAGAACAGGGCACCGGCAGCGAGAGCGATTTTTTTCAGCATGGGTCATGGGTCCTGGAAAGTGAGGGCCGCTGCGCGGACGAACCCGCGCACGATGTATGAGGGGTAGGGCTGGCGAAGGTTTGCCAACGGTGAACCTTGGACAGGATATTAGTGATCGGTGTTCCTGCCCACTGTTGTAATTATTCCACCCTGTGTTCACGCTTGCAGAGGGGCCGCAAAAGGCGCATCCAGAGGCGCGGTATCAAAGGTGCGCAGCAACTCGGTCAGGATTTGCGTGGCAGGCCCCAGGGCTTTGTCCTTGTTGGCGTACAGGTAAAACTGGGGGTGACGGGTGCCGCCCTGATCCAGTGGCAGGGCTTTAAGTACGCCTTCTTTGAGTTCGCGCTCAATCATGTGCCGAGGCAGCCACGCAAAGCCCAGGCCACTGCCCACAAAAGCGGCCGCCGTGGCCAGGCTGCCGACGGTCCAGCGTTGCTCGGCTCCCAGCCAGCCCATGTCGCGGGGTTGCTGGCGGCCTGAATCGCGAATCACGACTTGCAATTGACTTTCCAGGTCCTGAAAGTGCAATTCGCGCTGTAAACGGTGCAGTGCATGGTCAGGGTGCGCCACTGCGACAAATTCCACCTGGCTCAGTTCGGTGCCCAAATACCCGGGGATATTGAAACTGCTGATGGCCAGGTCAGCGACGCCTTCGAGTAACACCTCTTCAACGCCGGACAACACCTCTTCACGCAGGCGCACGCGGCAGCCTCGGCTCTGCGGCATAAAGGCCGCCAGGGCGCGCACCAGCCGCGCATTGGGGTACGCGGCATCCACCACCAGGCGCACTTCGGCTTCCCAGCCCTGTTCCATATGATGGGCGAGGTCTTCGAGCTGGCTGGCCTGTTTGACCAGTTGCCGGGAGCGGCGCAGCAGTACGCCGCCCGCTTCCGTCAGCACGGCTTTACGCCCATCTATACGCAGCAAGGGCACGCCCAATTGGTCCTGCATGCGCGCCACGGTGTAACTGACAGAGGATTGCGAGCGATGCAGTATTTCTGCGGCTTGGGCGAAGCCGCCGTGGTCGACCACCGCCTGCAGGGTTCGCCATTGATCAAGGGTTACGCGGGGCGCTTTCACGGTGGGTTCCTCCGGGGTTTCAACGTATGGCCAGCAATCATCGCGATGATGGCACCATTAATAGCAATTATATCGATAGGTTGTAGCAATATTTTGCGCTTTTTTATCGAATCCTTGGCCTATAACCTTGTCGGCATTGCCCTACAGCCTTCACCGATGGAGATTACCTTCCATGTCCAACGTTCTGATCATTGAAAGCAGTGCCCGGCAACAGGGCTCGTTCTCGCGGCAGTTGACCCGCCAATTCATGGCTCAGTGGAAGACCCTTCACCCTGACGACCCAGTGAGTATTCGAGATCTTGCTGTCAACCCGGTACCGCACCTTGACGCTGATTTGTTGGGCGGCTGGATGAAACCGCAAGCGCAACGCAGCGTGGCTGAGCAGGCGTCGCTCAAGCGCTCCAACGAACTGACCGACGAACTGCTGGCTGCCGATGTGTTGGTGCTGGCCGCGCCGATGTACAACTTCGCGATTCCCAGCACCCTCAAAGCGTGGCTGGACCATGTTTTACGGGCCGGGGTGACGTTCAAATATACCGACACCGGGCCCCAAGGGCTGTTGGCCGAGAAGAAAGCTTACGTGCTGACGGCACGAGGGGGGCTCTACGCGGGTAGCACCCTTGACCATCAAGAGCCCTATTTGCGCCAGGTCTTGGCATTTATCGGCATTCACGACGTGACCTTCATTCATGCCGAAGGCCTGAACCTGGGGGATGAATTCCAGGAAAAGGGCCTTAATCAAGCCAGCGCCCGGCTCACTGAAGTGGCCTGAGACGTTAATCGACAGATAATCGGCCCATGGCTTAATCGTTCCACTGCTCCTTCAAGCAAGCGGTTCGCGCATCGAACCTCCCTTTGCACTCCCTTCTGAGTGCTCTCGCCCGATCAGCCCTTGCGCTGGATCGGGTTTTTTTTTGGCCGGGGTGCACAGGTTGATGGCGCAGCCCGATGCAAAACCGCTAAGGTCGCGTCCATTCTTGTGTTGGCGGGCCTTGTGCCGGTCAGCGGTCACGGTTTTCGGGCGAGACAGTTATGGGCTACTTGTTATTTGTGACACTGATTCAGGCGTTTTCTTTCAGCCTGATTGGTGAATACCTGGCCGGTCATGTCGACAGTTACTTTGCCGTGTTGGTCCGTGTGGTGCTGGCCGGGTTGGTGTTTATCCCGCTGACGCGCTGGCGCCAGGTCGAACCCGGGTTTATGCGCGGCATGCTGCTGATCGGTGCCTTACAGTTCGGCATTACCTATGTGTGCCTGTACTTGAGCTTTCGCGTGCTCACCGTGCCGGAAGTGCTGCTGTTTACCATTCTGACGCCGTTGCACGTGACGTTGATCGAGGATGCGCTTAACCGGCGTTTTAACCCTTGGGCGCTGGTGGCCGCGCTGGTGGCGGTGTCGGGTGCGGCGGTGATTCGTTTCGACAGCATCAGCCCGGATTTTTTCAAGGGCTTCCTGCTGCTGCAACTGGCCAACTTCACCTATGCCGCCGGTCAGGTGCTGTACAAGCATCTGGTGGCGCGCTACCCCAGCCCATTGCCGCATTATCGGCGTTTCGGGTTCTTCTACCTCGGCGCGCTGGTCGTGGTGTTGCCGGCTTTTCTGCTGTTTGGCAAAGCTCACTTTCTGCCGGATGCGCCGGTGCAGTGGGCGGTGTTGCTGTTTCTGGGCCTGGTCTCGACGGCGTTGGGCATGTATTGGTGGAACAAGGGCGCATGCCTGGTGAACGGCGGAACGTTGGCAGTGATGAACAATTTGCATGTGCCGCTCGGCTTGCTGGTCAACCTGCTGATCTGGAATCAGCATGAACCCTTGGGGCGTTTGTTCTTTGGCGGGCTGGTGATTCTGCTGGCCGTCTGGATCAGCCGGCTAGACCGCAGGGCTGTGACGGTCTAAGGTCATCCTCAGCAATCAATCGCCTAAAGGGAGAGCGGGAATGACAGTCAGGGTGTTGATCTTGCCGGGCTTGTCCGATTCAGGGGCTGAGCATTGGCAATCTCACTGGGAGCAGCGCTATAGCGGGCTCAAACGGGTCAAGCAGGACGATTGGGTAACCCCCGCCTGTGCAGACTGGGTGCAGAACCTGCAAAAGGCATTCAGCAAAAGCAATCGCCCCACGGTGTTGGTTGGCCACAGCCTGGCCTGCACCCTGATTGCCCGTTGGGCCCAGCAGTATCCGCAAGAGGCCCGGCAGGTTCGGGGCGCTTTACTGGTCGCCCCCAGTGATACCGAAGCTGACAGCTACCCCACGGGAACGTCAGGGTTCACGCCCATGCCGCTCGAGCCGTTGCCGTTTGACTCCATCACCGTGGCCAGCACCAACGACCCTTATGTCAGTGTCGCGCGTGCCACCCAGTTCAGCCAGGCGTGGGGCAGTGAACTGGTTTGGCTGGATAACGCAGGGCACATCAATGGCTCCAGCGGTATGGCCGCTTGGCCCAAAGGGATTGAGCTGCTGTTTGAGCTGACCGGAGACCCCCAGTTCAAATCTGCTTGAACGGCGCACCACTGCGTGAATAAAAAAGGCCCCCGGTGCGACACCGGGGGCCTTTCGTGTTTTGGTGGGCGGGGTTATTCCTGATGCACGATCAGCGGCGATTGGCTGTTATTCAGCAGGCCGTGGCGCAAGTCATTGCCGCTCGGCTGCTGATAAACGCTGAGCCCGAATTCGGGCAGTACCGAGAGCAGGTAATCGAAAATATCGCCCTGAATCTGCTCGTATTCGGCCCACACCGTCGTGCGCGTAAAGCAATACACCTCAAGGGGCACACCCTGAGGCGTGGTTTGCATTTGGCGCACCATGCACGTCATGTTGGGTTGAATGTCCGGGTGGCTCTTGAGGTAGGCCAGCGCGTAAGCGCGGAACGTGCCAATGTTGGTCATGCGCCGGCGATTGGCGGACAGTGCCGCAACGTTGCCCTGAGCCTCATTCCAGCTCTTGAGCTCGGCTTTTTTGCGTAGCAGGTAATCGGTCAGCAAGCGCACCTGTTCCAGGCGTTGTTCCTGCTCGTCGGTCAGGAAGCCGATGGCGGCTGCATCAATGTACAGGCTGCGCTTGATCCGCCGTCCGCCGGACTGCTGCATGCCGCGCCAGTTCTTGAACGATTCGGACATCAGCCGCCAGGTCGGAATCGACACGATGGTTTTGTCGAAGTTTTGTACCTTGACCGTGTGCAGGGTAATGTCAATCACGTCGCCATCGGCCCCCACCTGAGGCATTTCGATCCAGTCGCCGACGCGCAGCAGGTCGTTGCTGGTCAACTGCACGCTGGCCACAAAAGACAACAGCGTGTCTTTGTAAACCAGCAAAATGACCGCCGACATTGCGCCCAGACCCGACAGCAGCAGCATGGGCGAGCGGTCGATCAGCGTGGCCACGATGATGATGGCCGAAAACACATACAGCAACATTTTGGTGAGCTGTATGTAGCCCTTGATAGGCCGGGTTTTCGCGTAATTGGTGCGCGAGTAGATATCGAGCGAGGCATCCAGCAGCGCGCTGACGACGCGAGTCAGGACAAAAATGGTGATGGCCAGCGCGAGGTTACCCAGGAAGTGACGACCGTTGTCGCTCAGGTCTGGCACCAGGTTGCGGCCGAACTGCACGGTCAGCGAAGGCACCATCTGCGCCAGACGGTGGAACACCTTGTGCTCATGTAAATCGTTGAACCAGTGCAAGGCGGGCTGGCGCCCGAGCATTTTGGTCACGCGCAAAATGACCAGGCGGGCCACGTGGCCGGCGATCAGCGCGATGCTCACCAGTACGATCAGGCCGAGCAGGGCAGACAGCCAAGGATGATCGTCAAGGTTGGCCCACAGGGTCTGGAGTTGCACCCAGAGTTCTTGAATATCCATAAGAGAAAGCGTTATCCCAAAAATAAATGGTGCAGGGATTAGAGCATTTACCAGCGTTTAATGGGCCGCTGTAGGACTAAAGCCCTTAAAAAAACATTTGTTTCATGCCGTTCGTGCAAAGTCACTCGGCCTGCGCGCTCGAAACCGTTACTCTATGCCGCTGATTTTTTGCATTTCTTCGAGGTAGCACCCGTGTTTTCCGATTTCGCCCTGCACGAACGCCTGCTTAAAGCTGTGGCCGAGCTTAAATTTGTCGAGCCTACGCCTGTGCAAGCAGCGGCCATCCCGCTCGCGCTCGAAGGGCGTGACCTGCGGGTTACTGCTCAAACCGGGAGTGGCAAAACGGCCGCTTTCGTTCTGCCGATCCTCAATCGGCTGATTGGCCCGGCCAAAATCCGCGTCAGCATCAAGGCGTTGATCCTGTTGCCGACCCGCGAACTGGCCCAGCAGACGCTCAAGGAAGTCGAGCGCTTCTCGCAGTTTACGTTCATCAAGTCCGGCCTGATCACCGGCGGCGAAGACTTCAAGGTGCAGGCTGCCATGCTGCGCAAGGTGCCGGACATCCTCATCGGTACGCCGGGCCGCCTGCTGGAGCAACTCAATGCCGGCAACCTCGACTTGAAAGAAGTTGAAGTGCTGGTGCTCGACGAAGCCGACCGCATGCTCGACATGGGCTTCTCCGAAGACGTCCAGCGGTTGGTCGACGAGTGCCCGAACCGCCAACAAACCATGCTGTTCTCGGCCACCACAGGCGGTTCCGGCCTGCGTGACATGATCGGCAAGGTATTGACCAACCCCGAGCACTTGCAGCTCAACCAGGTCAGCCAACTGAACGCCACCACGCGCCAGCAGATCATCACGGCTGACCACAATCAGCACAAAGAGCAGATTGTTAACTGGTTGCTGGCCAACGAGACGTATCAAAAAGCCATTGTCTTCACCAACACCCGTGCCATGGCCGACCGTATCTACGGCCGTCTGGTGGCGCAGGAGTACAAGGCGTTTGTCTTGCACGGTGAGAAGGACCAGAAAGACCGCAAGCTGGCCATCGACCGCCTGAAGCAGGGCGGAGTGAAGATTCTGGTCGCCACTGACGTGGCAGCCCGTGGCCTGGATGTTGAAGGCCTGGACCTGGTCATCAACTTCGACATGCCCCGCAGCGGCGACGAATACGTTCACCGTATCGGGCGTACTGGCCGTGCCGGTAATGAAGGCCTGGCGATTTCGTTGATCTGTCACGGTGACTGGAACCTTATGTCCAGCATTGAGCGTTACTTGAAGCAGAGCTTTGAGCGCCGCGTGATCAAGGAAGTCAAAGGCACCTACGGCGGCCCTAAAAACGTCAAGGCGTCGGGCAAAGCGGTGGGTGTGAAGAAGAAAAAGACCGACGCCAAAGGCGCCAAGAAGAAGACCGGTGCCAAGGCCCCGACAAAGCGCAAAATCGCCAACCGCCCAAAGACCGACGCACTGTCGCTGGTCAGCAAAGACGGTATGGCACCGCTCAAACGCCGCAAGCCGCAAGCACCCGACGCTGAATAAAGCGAGAGTGTGAGGCAAAGAAACCCGGCTTAGGCCGGGTTTTTGCTGTCTGGCCCGTTAGTCTTGTTGCGCTGCCAGCAACCCGCCGACACGCAGGCACACCCTGTCAGCGCCGCTCGGCGCAAAGGCTTGATCTGGGGTTTGAAGGTGTAGCAGGAGGGCGTATTTGTGCGAGGAACGCGCGAGGCGCTTTACGAGAGCCCTAGCGCTTTGTAAGGCATGCAAAGCGCTTCAGGACCGGGTACTGCGAAGGGAATTACTTTTTGCCCAGCGTGATTTGCTTGGACGGGCCGAATGTCTGGCCGCTGACGCCTTTATCAATTTGCTGGATCTCGCCACCAGACTTCAAGAACGCGGCGATTTGCGCATTGATTGAGTCACTGGTTTCAACAGCGGGAGCTGGCTTGGCTTTACTGGCGGATGCTTTTACACGCATGGCGGCTATTGACCTGTAGAAAATAACTGAGCCAGCGATAATACCTGAAATACTTGACAATTGCTTGTTAAATATCCTTCGGAAAATTAAAGGGCGTATTGACAGTGAATACCCATAACACCGTTATTATTTTCTAACTCGCTGTTTTAATTCGAAACCTTGTGTCTGCGGCAATGATATTAAGGCCGCTTGGGGCCTGTCGCGATGCAGTGTCTGACTGACGAATGGTGCGCGGGGCGATGAGCAAAGCCCTGAAAAATCATGCCTTTCGCAGAATTTTTGTTTGGCGGTTGGCGCGGCCACAATTCAACCCCCTAAACTCGGGTAGAATGCCGCCCACGTAATGAGGGTATAGAACATGGCTTTAATTGGTCGCTACAACAGTTTGCAAGTGGTTAAACATACTCACTTTGGTTTGTATCTGGATGGCGGGGCTGACGGTGAAATACTGTTGCCCAATCGTTATATCCCCAAAGATATTCCGAGCGAAGATGAAGACTGGCTCAATGTCTTTGTTTATTTGGACAGCGATGACAAGTTAATTGCAACCACGGAAAAACCAAAAGTTCAGGTCGGCGAATTCGCCAGCCTGAAAGTGGTTGAAGTTAATAGTATTGGCGTCTTCCTCGACTGGGGGCTGCCCAAAGATTTACTGCTGCCTTACTCCGAAGAAAAGCGCCAGATGACCGCCGGCGAATACGTGGTGGTGCACGTCTATCTCGACAAGCACACGCGTCGTATCACCGCTACAGCTCGTCTGGACCGCTACCTGGACAAAACCCCGGCCAATTACCAGGTGGGCCAGGAAGTTGACTTGCTGGTGGCTGAGGCCACTGACATGGGCTTCAAGGCCGTGATCAACAACAAGCACTGGGGCTTGATTCACAAGAACGAAATCTTCAAGTTCATGCGCGCTGGCAAGCAGGAGAAGGGCTTCATCAAGGAAGTCCGTGCTGATGGCAAGATCAGCCTGAGCCTGCAGCCGGTCGGTCAGGAAGCGGCCAGCAGTTTGAATTCGAAGATTCTCAGTGCGCTGCGCGGTAATGACGGTGTGTTGGCGATCAGTGACAAAAGCTCGCCGGAAGCCATCAGCAACCTGTTTGGCGTGAGCAAGGGTAACTTTAAAAAAGCCATTGGCGCGCTGTACAAGGAAGGCAAGATTGCCATCCACGCGGACCGTATCGAACTGATCTGATCCGGCACTCAAGGGCTATAAAGTACGTGTTGTGAAAAGGAGCAGTGCATGTGCGGTTTTATGGGTCTTGAGTTGTTTCGGGTGACGAGATGAGTGTGTTGCGGCGACCAACGGATGCGTTTGCACTGCAAGTCATGCTGCTGCTTTGCCTGATATGGGGCGTGCAGCAGGTGGCAATCAAATGGGTGGCCGCTGACATTGCACCCGTCATGCAGGCAGCGATGCGCTCTGGCATATCAGCCCTGTTGGTGGGGCTGCTGGTGTGCTGGAAGGGCGGCTGGGACCAGGTGCCGACGACCTGGCGCGCCGGGCTGCTGGCGGGCAGCCTGTTTGGCCTGGAGTTCCTGTTGATTGCCAAAGGCCTGGAGCTGACCAGTGCGGCGCATATGTCGGTGTTTCTCTACACCGCCCCTATCTTTACGGCCCTGGGGGTGAACTGGTTGCTGCCCAGCGAGCGTTTGCGGCCGCTGCAATGGGTAGGCATCGCGCTGGCTTTTGTGGGAATTGCCTGCGCGTTTGCCGGCGGCATTTCCTTCGCCGATATGGATCGCGACATGTTGCTGGGGGATGCCTACGCCGTCATGGCCGGCATGGCCTGGGGTGCAACAACGGTGGTGGTGCGTGGCTCGAGGTTGTCCGAGGCCCCTGCGGCCTTGACGTTGTTTTACCAATTGCTCGTCGGTTTTGTCGGCCTGCTGATTATCGCTGCAATCAGTGGCCAGATCACTCAGGTGCACTTGACCACGGCAGCGGTGACCAGCGTGCTGTTTCAGGCGTTGGTGGTGTCGTTTTTCAGTTATCTGGTGTGGTTCTGGCTGCTCAAGCGTTACCTGGCCTCCAACCTCGCGGTGTTCTCGTTCATGACCCCGTTGTTCGGTGTGACGTTTGGGGTGCTTGTACTCAAAGAACCGCTGAGTTTCAACTTTGTCGTGGGCGCGGTGCTGGTGTTGCTGGGTATCACGTTTGTCAGTGCCGAACAGTGGATGCGCCGCAAGTTGCGCACGTTGCTGGGGGGTTGATGAACCGGGCAGCGGCCTGGCCATGCGTTGGCTGGTAGTAGTCAGGCAGTCGACAAGGCCGCGTCGCAAGGGGGGGCTGCAATGCCCCCACTTGCCAGCGTGCGAAACGGTCAGCGTACATCCCTTGCAACAACCTTTTTGTCGCTGCCACCACGTGGCCAATGCGCGGCATGGGCAGGGCGCACATCAGCCCTGAACGTATAGATAGCCCGGCAGTTGGGGGTGTGCGCGCGAGTAATGCGATGTGTTGTCAGACATTTTCAGGTTGCCGGGCAGACTAAAGTTCATTGACCTTAAGCAAGCATCTTGTAGGACTTAGGTCTATTATCTGTACGAAGCGACTACAGAACTCCCGTCGCCCGAGTGACCCCAAGGGGGAAATATGAAAGACAAACTGAAATCCTGGCTTCATGACCTCGGTGTGGCCCTTGGCCTGATCGAGCCGCCACTGCAACCGGTGCCGATCCCTGTCGAAGATCCGCGTCGTCGTCCGCAACGTCGCCGCTAGGCGTGCAGGTGCCCGTCGGGTCTTACTGCGCTGTGTCGGTGTCAGTAGGCGTCGTGTCACTGGCGCGTAGGACGCCGACCAAGGTGACCTGAAGCACTTGGCCGAGCACGGTAGGTTTTTGTTGGCTCACGCTTTATCCTGCGCGCTCTTTTCCAGAGCGTGAGTGTCTACTGTTATGCCTCGAGCCCAATGCCCTCGGTGCTTGCGCCCGCAAACGCACTGTTTGTGCTCTTTGATCCCCGCCTTGGACAGTCGTACACGCGTGCTTCTGTTGCAACACCCCAGTGAAGTCAATCATGCGTTGAACACCGCTAGGCTGGCCGCTTTGGGGCTGAGCAATGCTGAGTTGCGTGTGGGGGAAGTGTTTGAAGATCTGGCCGAGTGGCTTGAACAACCGGGGTATCAGGCGCGGCTGCTGTTTCCAGGGGACGATGCGCAACCTGTCAGCCGAAACGAGTCAAACAGCGAGTCTCACCCCCTTTTGCTGGTGGTGCCCGACGGTACTTGGCGCAAGGCGCGCAAGCTGCTGCACCTTAATCCGTTACTGGCACAGTTGTCTCGCATCACGCTGCCAGAGGGGGCGGTCTCGCGGTACCGATTGCGCAAAGCGCCGGGGCCAGGTGCATTGTCGACCCTGGAGGCGATTGTTCAGGCACTGGAAATCCTTGAAGCGCCGCGCAGCTATGCGCCACTTCTGCGCCCGTTTGAAGCGTTGATTAATGGGCAGATCGACGCGATGGGAGTCGAGACTTACCAGCGTAATCATGTCGATCGGCCGTAGCCTGGCAATCGTCAATCCAGAACTGGTGATGGCATAAAAACGCCCGCGTGCCTCAGGGCAATCAGGGTTTTTTCAGGGTTTTCTGGCGCAGGATGTAAACCGTGACCAGGACCGCGCTGGTCAGCATAAAACCCCGTGCCCATGGTAAAGGCACCAGGTAGCAGGACAGCCCGATGCTCAGCCACATCAAGCCAATGGCATACACTTTGGCCTTGAGCGGTATGCCGCTACCCGCCAGATAGTCGCGGATCCAGGGGCCTAGCCGAGGGTGCCCCACCAGCCATTGGTAGAAGCGCGGCGAACTGCGTGCAAAGCAGGTGGCAGCCAACAGCAGGAACGGGGTGGTGGGCAGTACGGGCAGGAAGATGCCAATCACCCCCAGCGCAACACTCAGCCAGCCGATGGCAAACAGTGTGTAACGCAGCAGCCGCGAACGGCTGCCAACGGGGGGCTGAACCACTGGATCAGTGGTGGCGGGGCTTGAGGATGGCCGGTTTTTCGTCAGGTGCCTGGCAGAGCAGGAACAAAGCGGTCAGCGCCTCGGGAATCTGGACGATCATGTCGTCCATCAAGTTGGCATCCTTGGCGATGTCTTCGAACTCGGGCTGGTCATCGAACAGGCCGGAACCGACCATGATCGGCAGCAGCATTTCGCTGACTTCTTCTTCGGCGGTTTCAAACCAGGCGGCTTCGCGCATGAACACGCCTTCCATAAAGCCAACACACCAGCCGCGCAGGTCGGAGTCGTCCGGCTCGTCACCCAGGTCGAGGTCGCAAGGCAGCTCGAACTCTTCATCGGACGCCAATTGGCGGGCGATATGGGCTTTGAGCTGAATGAGGGTGGCCTCGATCTCTTCGCGCTGGGCGTCGTTCTGATAGTGCGGCGGCTCGGAGAAGATCGCGTCGATCCATTCGCGCTCAGACACTTCTTCAGCGCAGATGGACAAGGCAGTCAGAAAGCCGTGGGTGGCGACATAGTCCAGCGCCTCGTCATGCAGCTCGTCGGCGTCGAGGAAGGCTTGCAGGCGGGTTAGTTGCTCAGCGAAGGACATTGGGACTACCTAGTAAATAAACAATACCGAATTCTAGGCTTTCTTGAGCGCTCAAGCCAGTCGCTGTATGTATTTGCCATCACTTCCCGGTGATCGGCAGATCAATCAGCAGGCCCTGTGCGGGAGAGCGCTCGGGTATACTCCCGCGTTTTGTGATGCCCTGCAGTCAATGCAGCGCTCCCGCGCGGTGTGCCAGAGCCTTTCAGCGGCTTTGTAGCCGCGCCGGGGCGCTTGCCGCAGGGGTGTTTCGGCGATTTCTGGAGTTTCTATGCTCGAACAGGCTCAACGCGTACTCAAAGACATCTTCGGCTACGACAGTTTCCGTGGTCGTCAGGGTGAGATTATTGAGCGCGTGGCCAATGGTGGTGACGCGCTGGTGCTGATGCCAACCGGGGGCGGCAAGTCCTTGTGCTTCCAGGTGCCTGCGCTGTTGCGTGAGGGCCTGGCGGTGGTCGTTTCACCGCTGATCGCCTTGATGGACGATCAGGTCGCCACCCTTGAAGAGCTCGGTGTGGCCGCGGCGTCCCTGAACTCGACGCTCAGTGCCGAACAGCAGCGCGACCTGGCCAGCCGTATCAAGCGCGGTGAGGTCAAAATGCTGTATCTGGCCCCGGAACGGCTGGTGCAGCCGCGCATGATGGCCTTTCTGCAGAGTCTGGACATCGCGCTGTTCGCCATCGATGAGGCGCATTGTGTATCCCAGTGGGGTCATGATTTCCGGCCCGAATACCTGCAATTGGGCCAGTTGGCCGAAATGTTTCCCCATGTGCCGCGCATTGCACTGACAGCCACGGCAGACAAGCGTACCCGTGAAGAAATTGTCACGCGCCTGCATTTGCAGAATGCCGAACGCTTTCTGTCGAGCTTTGACCGGCCCAATATTTTTTACCGCATCGTCCCCAAAGAGCAGCCGCGCAAGCAGTTGCTGGCGTTTTTGTCCGAACGCCGCAGTGACGCGGGCATTGTCTATTGCCTGTCACGTAAAAAGGTCGATGAGGTGGCACAGTTTCTCTGTGATCAAGGTTTCCCGGCTTTGCCATACCACGCGGGCCTCCCCAACGAAACTCGGGCCGCCAACCAGAAGCGCTTCCTTAATGAGGAGGGGCTGATCATGGTGGCGACCATTGCGTTTGGTATGGGAATCGACAAATCCAACGTGCGTTTCGTTGCGCACCTGGATCTGCCCAAGTCCCTTGAGGCCTATTACCAGGAAACCGGCCGCGCTGGCCGTGATGGTTTGCCGGCCGACGCGTGGATGGCCTACGGTCTGCAAGACGTCGTGATGCTCAAGCAAATGCTGCAAAACTCCGAAGGTGATGAGCGGCACAAGCGCCTGGAACACCACAAGCTCGACGCCATGCTGGCACTGTGCGAAGAAACCCGTTGCCGCCGTCAGACGCTGCTTGCCTACTTCGATGAAGACATGCCGCAACCTTGTGGTCATTGCGACAATTGCGTGGACGGCGTGCAAACCTGGGATGCCACCGAGCCGGCGCGGCAGGCGCTGTCAGCCATTTATCGTACCGGTCAGCGCTACGGCACCGGCCACTTGATCGATGTATTGCTGGGGCGTGAAAACGAAAAAGTCCGCAGCTTTGGCCATCAGCACTTGTCAGTCTTCGGGGTGGGCAAGGCCCGGGCCGAAGGCGAATGGCGCACGTTGTTCCGCCAGTTGGTGGCCCGTGGCCTGGCCGATATTGATATCGAAGGCTATGGCGGCTTGCGGCTGAGTGACAGTTGCCGCCCGTTGTTACGCGGTGAGGTGACTCTGGAACTGCGCCGTGAACTCAAACCGCAAACGTCGGTTAAAAGCAGTTCTGCCAGCCCGGCCAGCCAATTGGTGCGTGGCGAAGAGCGCGAGCAATGGGAAGCGCTGCGTGCGCTGCGCCGCAAGTTGGCCGAAGAACACGGCGTGCCGCCCTACGTTATTTTCCCCGACTCCACGTTGCTTGAAATGTTGCGCAGCCAACCGGCATCGTTGTCCGACATGGCCAAGGTCAGCGGTATTGGTGCGCGCAAGCTGGAGCGCTATGGCGAAGCGTTCCTCGAAGTCTTGGGCGGGCAGGCTGAAACGCCCAAAGTGGTGGCCGATATCCGTCACGAGCTGATCAGCCTGGCCCGTGCGGGCATGACGCCGCTGCAGATCGCCGGTCAATTGAACTGTACTGAAAAGAATGTTTACACAATGCTGGCCGAGGCTATCGGCCGTCAGGAGTTATCGCTGGATCAGGCGCTGGACTTGCCTGAAGAACTGATGGAAGAAGTTCAGGACGCCTTCCTGGACGGCGAAGGTGAGCTGCCAAGTGTGGCCAGCGTTGCCGAACAGTTCAAAGGCCGGGTGCCAGAAGGCGTCTTGTATTGCGTGCGCGCAGCCCTGCAATCCGAGTTTGAAATGTAGATATTTTTCACAATAAGCAAGCCTTGATTGACTTTAGGGTCTTGCCTATGAACAAGCTCCATGCTTAGCTGGCTAATAATTTTCTTTACTCTATTTCCGTCTAATCGTTGAGTTTTTTATGCCTTTAACCGATCAACATCGTTTTGGTATGCAACTGGCCCAAATGTCCCGTGGCTGGCGTGCCGAACTGGATCGTCGTCTTGCTGGCCTTGGTTTATCCCAGGCGCGCTGGTTGGTGCTGCTGCACCTGGCGCGTTTCGACGAGGCTCCCACCCAGCGTGAGCTGGCGCAAAGTGTCGGTGTCGAAGGCCCGACACTGGCGCGTTTACTCGACAGCCTGGAAGCGCAAGGGTTGGTTCAGCGGCACTCGGTGGTGGAAGATCGTCGCGCCAAGAAAATCGTGTTATGTGATACCGCCCGGCCCTTGATCGCACAAATTGAAGCCATCGCCACGGCCTTGCGCCAAGAGTTGTTTGTGGGGATTGATGAGGAAGAACAGCGCATTTGCCTGCGTGTTCACCGACGCATCCTGGATAACCTCGAAAAAAATTAATGCCCCCGCAGGAGGGGCCACCCGGTCTTCGCCGCCGCGCTGCCGCGCAAAGAACTGGGGGCCCTTGGAGCAAAAGCCAGATCAAAAAATCACGAGCAAGCTCGTTCCTACAGGCGTTCCCCGGTCGTACAGCGCTTTAGAACGTCTGCCCCAAATTCAGATACAGCGCCTTTTGATTGTCATCGTTAACGCCATAGCTGAAGTTGAGCGGGCCCAGCGGTGTGTCGAAGCCCAGGAAAATGCTCGCGGCATTGATATAGCCGCTGTCGAAGTCGTTGTCATTGTTCCAGGCGCGACCCCGTTCCAGCGATGCGCCGGCGTACAGCGGGAAATCAAACGGCAGGTATGAGCGCGGCGTCAGGCGGCGGTAGTAAACCGCACGCATGAGGCTGATGTTCTGACCCGAAAGAGCGTCTTGCCTGAAGCCTGATAGCTGCCGCGCGCCGCCCAGCAGGAAGCTCGACGTCACCACTTCAGCCTTGTCCAGGGTGCGCCCGTAGCGACCGCCCAGAATCCAGGTGTCAGGCCCTGAGCTCAGTGCTTTGTCCAGGTGCAATTCCCATTGGCGATAACGGTCATCCGAGCCCAGAGCCGGATCAAACTGGCGCACGCTCAGGCTGATGTCTTCCCCTGAGTGCGGGAAATAAACGTTATCTAGCGAGTCGAACGAGTATTTGAGGTCATAGAAGCCTTCGTTGAAGTTGATGCTCGGCAAATCGCGATCGCCAATTCGGACATCAGCTTTGCCCCAGGCTTCGCCTATGCCCAGACGGATCTCACCGTTGTTGCTGATTTGCCGGCCAAGGTTCAAGCCGAACCCGTAACGCTCCAGCCGGTACTCCGCGTAGGGGTCGTTATCCAGCACCGCTTCGACGTTCTGCGACTGAGCGTTGATATAAGGCGCGACAAAGTAGCGCGAGCCGGCATCCAGCGGCTGGTAGAACTCGCTGTACAGCTCTTGCTTATCGCCAATCTGCACCCGTGTCAGCCATTCGGCCCCAAGCGGGTTGATGCCGTTGATCCGGTAACTGGCCCCGAGGTTGAAGGCGCTGTCGCCGCGCATGTCATCCGACAGGTTGAGCCCCAGGCGCAGGTAGTCGGTGCCGCTGCGTTTGCCTCGGGCACTGATGATCAGCGTGTGTGCTTTGGCTTTGTGCGCCACGCGGTATTGCACCTGCTCGAAGTAGTCCAGCCCATACAAGGTGCCCATGTCCCGCTGCAGGCGCCCCAGGTCCAGCGGTTCACCCACGGGCTGGCGGATGTAATAGCGAATCACCGCGTCGTCGATTTTCGAATCGTTTTCAATTTTGATCGCGGTAATGACTGGGGTGCGCTCCTCTGGGGAGCGGGCATTATCGAGCTGTGTGTCAAGCGGGGTGCGCAGGCTGGCCAAGCGTTTGTCGAGGATCTGCGTGGCGCGGTAACCTGCGTTGATGATGTCTTGAGAGCGGCCAAAATCAGTGACGCCGAAGCTGGCCAGAGAGGGCTGGATCAGAATGTCGTCGGGCTTCAGTGAAGCCAGTTGCACCTCGGAGTTGCTGCGGGTCATCAGGGTGATGGACTGGTTGAGGATGTCGAACACGGTGTTGAGTTGTTTACGCCCTCGCAACGGGGTGCCGATGTCGACCACGATGAGCCTGTCCACGCCCATTTCCCGGGCCACGTCCACCGGAATATTGTCGACCATGCCGCCGTCGACCAGCAGTTGGCCGTTGATTTCGACCGGGGCAAACACCGCCGGAATCGACATGCTGGCGCGGATCACCTGGGGCAGGTGGCCTTTGCGGAACACCACTTTTTCACCGCTCACGATATCGGTGGCGACCGCTCGGAACGGCACCGGCAGTTTGTCGAAGTCACGGATATCACTGCTGTGGGCCAGCAGGCTTTCCAGCAGCAGCGACAGGTTCTGCCCTTGAATGACGCCCAGCGGCAGGCCCAGGCTGCCATCGTCGCGAAAACTGAGTTTTTGTTTGACCAGAAAGTCGCGGTCATCCTGTTTGCGCCGGAACGGGATGTCTTCACGGGCCGGCTCATCGGACAAGGCTTCTTGCCAGTCGATGCCCAGTGCGAGTTTTTCCAGTTCGTCGATTTTGTAGCCTGAGGCGTACAGGCCGCCAATCACCGCGCCCATGCTGGTGCCCGCGATGGCGTCCACGTGAATCCCTTGTTCTTCCAGCGCTTTGAGCACGCCAACGTGGGCCAGGCCCCGTGCCGCACCGCCGGACAGTACCAGGCCAACTTTAGGCTTCGCCGCCTCGGCTGCCAACAGCATCAGAGGGCAAAAACATAGAATCAGGCAACTGAGCAAACGACGCATCTTGGATCTCTGGGCAAGCGAGAAAGGCGGCTATTATAGCGGCGTCTTTTTTTTCAGAAGCGTTGAAATCATGTCGTCCAAACATCCAGAAGTGGTCATTACGTATTGCACTCAATGCCAGTGGCTGCTGCGCGCCGCGTGGCTGGCCCAAGAGCTGCTCAGTACCTTTGGTCAGGATTTGGGCCGGGTCTCGCTGGAGCCCGGCACCGGCGGCGTATTTCGTATCACCTGCGAGGGCGTGCAGATATGGGAGCGCAAAGCTGATGGCGGCTTTCCCGAGGCCAAGGTGCTGAAGCAGCGGGTGCGCGATCAAATCGACCCGCAGCGTGACCTGGGCCACAACGACCGGGTTCAGTGAGCCGCAGGCTCCAGCCTCGGTTTGCCCGGTGTGGGGCCGCTGGCCATGCGGCTCGACACCACAATGGCGACGATGATCAGCACGCCGCCCAGCAGCATGCGCAACGTTGGAGTCTCGTGAAACAGCAACCACGCCAGGGTGATGCCGTACACCGGTTCCAGGGCAAAGACCACGGCGGCCGTGCGCGCCTTGATTACAGCCAGGCTGGCGACGAACAGGCTATGGGCGACGGCGGTGCAGAACACCCCCAGCAAGCCGATCCACAGCCAGTCGAGCGGGCGTACCTCGCTCAGCCCCGGCGCGGCGAACGGCAGCAGGCACACGGCGACTACCGCGTTTTGCCACAAGGCCGCTTGCACCGGCGGAACGCGGCCGGCGTTGGCGCGGTTGTTCAGTGACAACAACGAGAAGGTCAGCCCCGAGGCAATGGACCACAGCAACCCTTCAGTGGCCTGGCTGGCCAGGTCGAAACTGGGCGTGACGAGGATCAGGCCCAGGCTCACCAGCGCCACCAGTACGACTTCATTGAGCCGAATGCGCTCACGGAAAAACAGCCCTTCCAGTATGACGGTAAAGGCCGGGAAGCTGGCGAAACCCAGGGTTGCGATGGCCACACCGGCTATTTTGACCGAGACAAAAAAGCTGACCCAATGCGCCGCCAGCAGCACGCCGCTCAGGAGCAGGTTGCGGGCATCGCGCAGGGTTAACCGATACCAGCGTGAGCGTTTGGCCAATGCCGCGAAGCAGGCCAGCGCCAGCACGGCGAAGCCCGCCCGGCCGAACACGATAATGGAGGCGGAGGCCGCGGCGAGTTTGCCGAAAACACCGGTCAGGCCGAACATCAGTGCGCCAATATGCAAGGCGCCCAAGGCGGTACGGGGAGTCATTGCAGTCCTTGAGTCAAAACAGGAAAGGCATGCAGTCTACGGCGAGCACGAGGGGGTGTCTGTCGCGTAACGGGCGTCAGTTGTCGCAGGACTCGCGGCGTAGCACAGAGGGTGAGGCCCCGAACTCACGCAGCATGGCTGCTGAAAAAGCGCTTTGCGAGGTATAACCGACGCGGCTGGCGACTTCGCCAATCGGCAGTGTGCTTTGGCGCAACAAGGTGAGGGCGCTGTGCAGGCGGCGTTGGCGCAGGTAATCCATGGGCGTTTGCCCACATTCACTGAGAAAGCGGCTGTGCAGGCGGGCGCAGGACAACCCGGCGATTTTCGCCAGGTCAGCGACTTGCAACGGGTAGGCCGCGTTCTTTTCGATGTAGGCATTCAGCGCGGCGAAGGGCAGGCGTTTGCGCGAGCGGGTATCGGGCACCGTGTCGTTCAGGCTGGCCAGCAGCAATATGGCCCCTTGGCCTGCAATCAGCGGGTCGCTCACCGGGCTGGCGGCCAGCCAGTCCACCAACTGATGTTGCCTGGTAGTGAGGCTCAGGTAGCCAGGGGCATCGAGCAGGCGGCGGCTGGCATCGGCATGGGGCCCCAGCGATTCGCCGAGCCAGTGTTCGCCGGGCACATCCAGCACCAGGCAGCGGCTCCCGTGGGCGCTGCCACAGGTGTGGTGTGCGCCCGCAGGAATCACGATCAGGTGCTGTTGGCGCAACAAGCTGGCGCGGCCCTCAACCTCGAAATCCAGTTGGCCGGTCAGGTTGATCACCACCTGCGCGTGCTCATGGCTGTGAGCGATCACGTCTTCGCGGTAATCGCGCAGTGAAAGGATTTGGCCCATGACGGTCTCGATAAGGTGCCAGCAGTCGCGCGCTTAGTGCCGCCAGAACGCCGGTATGCACAGTACGAACACGGTAATGATCTCCAGCCGCCCAAGCAACATGCCCAGCGACAGAATCCATTTGCCGGCATCCGGCAGGGTGGCGAAGTTGCCGGACGGGCCAATCACTTCGCCCAGCCCGGGCCCGACACCCGAGACCGTACTGGCAGCCCCGGTGAGGGCGGTCATCCAGTCCAGGCCCAGCAGCGACAGGGCCAGGGCGATAACGCAAATGGTGATGGCAAAGAAGAATGAGAAGGTCAGAATCGAACGCACAATCTCTTCGTCGAGGCGATGGCCGTTGTACTTTTGCTTGATCACGGCGCGCGGATGGATCAACTGGTTAAGGTTGGCCTTGAGCAGGATATAGGCCACCTGGAAGCGGAAAATCTTGATCCCGCCTGCCGTCGAGCCCGAACAGCCGCCGATAAAGCCCAGATAGAAGAACAGCATCAGTGAGAAGTTGCCCCACAGGCTGTAGTCGCCCAAGGCAAAACCCGTGGTGGTGACCACAGAGGTGACGTTCAGCGCCACATGCCGAAAGGCGTCCCACCACGGCATGTTGGTGCTCCACCAGTACCAGGTGCTGAGCACAATCCAAGTCACCAGCAACAGGCCGAGCAAGCCCTGCACCTGTTGGTCCTTGATCAACGCCTTGCGGTGGCCGCGCAGCGTCGCCACATACAGGGTAAAGGGCAGGCTGCCAAGGATCATCACCACTACGGCCACCCAGTGCACGGCCGGTTGGTCCCATTTGGCCAGTGACTTGTCGGAGGTTGAAAAACCGCCGGTGGAGATGGCCGACATGGCGTGGTTGATGGCGTCGAACACACTCATGCCGGCCCACCAGAAGGCCAGGCTACCGAGAATGGTGAAGCCCACATAGGTGGCCACAATCAGGCGCGCCACCATGTGTGAGCGCGGCATGACTTTTTCAGAGCGGTCCGAGGACTCGGTCTGGAACAGGCGCATGCCACCGATTCGCAGCAGCGGTAAAATCGCCACCGCCATGCCGATAAAGCCGATGCCGCCGAGCCAGTGCAGCATGGAGCGCCACATCAAAATGCCGGGTGACATGGTGTCCAGGCCGCTCAGCACTGTGGCACCGGTGGCGGTGATGCCTGACATGCTCTCGAAAAACGAGTCGGTGTAACTGATGTGCTGGGTGAGCAAAAACGGTAGCGCCGCAAAAATGCACACCACCACCCAACTGGACACCGTGAGCAGGTACATGTCTCGCGGTCGCAGGTGCACATGCTCGGGACGGCCGGGCAGCACCAGCGCCAGGCCGGCAATAAAAGTAATCAGGCTGGCCCACAGAAAGGAGGGCAGGTCACCGGTGTGGTGGTAAATCACCAATGTGAGCATGGGCACGGCCATGCTGATCGCGAGGGTAATCAGGAAGATGCCGATCACAAAACCGATGATGCGTAACGTCGGCAACGCCATGAATTGAGCTCGGGTTTGAAAGAAGGGGCGCCATTCTACCTGTGAGCCGGGGTATGTAAACCGCCTGCTTGTGGGAGATACCGTTAGAATAGCTGCACTTTTCTTCAGGAGGTGACCAATGAAGGCTCTCGACGCTTTGCTCAATCGTGTTTCTGCCCCGCGCCTGTTGGCTCCTGCGCCGACGGCCGAGCAACGCGAGCTGTTATTTGCGGCCGCTCTGCGCGCGCCGGACCATGGCCAGTTGCGGCCTTATCGCTTTTTGACCGTTGAAGGCGAGGCGCGTCACCAGTTGGGCGAGATCCTTGCCCAGGCGGTCAGTGCCCAGGGCGGCGAGGTGACAGAAGCCGCGTTGGACAAAGCCCGGGCAATGCCTTTGCGTGCGCCGCTGGTGGTGGTGGTCGTAGCGTGCTTGCAGGACCACTTCAAGGTGCCGAAATCGGAACAGTTGATCACCGCAGGCTGCGCGGCCCATGCCATCGAACTGGCGGCTTTTGCCCAAGGTATTGGTGCGGTGTGGCGTACCGGCGAATTGTCATATTCGCCGCAGGTGGCCCAGGGGCTGGGGCTGGCAGAAGGCGAGGAAGTGGTTGCATTCCTGTACCTGGGCACAGCGCAGAATGAATTGCGTACAGCACCGAAGGTAGAGAGTGCAGCGTTCGTCAAGGCGTGGTCATCGTCTGTTTGATAACAACTCAACTGTAGGGGGGGCGCTCCGTCTTCGACGCCGCGCTGTCGTTCAGCAATCCTGTCCATTGCTGCGGTCACGGATACTTAAGGTTCCGGCTTTACGCCGTGTTACTTTGGTGGAGCTGTACAGATCAAAAGATCACGAGCAAGCTCGTTCCCACAAACGCTGCTGCCATCCGGAGGAGCAGTTGGTCGACGCTCGTTTGCTCGCGATCTGTTGATCTTTTAAACATCAACAGATCACCCGCCAGCGCGTTCCAATCGTCGCACGCCGTTAAAGGTTGGCATTTGACTCCAAAGGCAATTCCAGCGTGGCAATAAAACCGCCTTCGGGATGATTGCCCAGCACCAGCCTGCCGCCGTGGCGCTCAGCCGCGCGGCGGGCAATTGCCAGCCCCAGGCCGTGCCCCGCAGCCGTCTGGCCCGGTGCCCGGAAGAAGGGCTCGCCCAACTGTGCCAGGTACTCCTCGGCCACCCCGGGTCCTCGATCTCGCACGCTCAGTATGATGTGCTCACCCTCACGACGGGCATTGAGTTCAATCGGCTGTCCGGGCGGGTTGAAGCGTTGCGCGTTGCGCAACAGGTTATCCAGGGCCCGCTCAATCATGGTCGGCCAGCCGCGCAGGCTCAAGCCAGGCTCGGCATTAAGCTGAACCGGTTGCTCGGGTGCGGCCAGCGAAGCGTCTTTTTGCACCGTGCTCAGCAAGGCGTTCAGGTCGATGGGCTCGGCACTGGCCTGGTCGGCATCGACCCGGGCCAGGGTCAAAATTTCGCTGATCAACGATTCCAGCCGGTCACATTCACGGGTCAGGCGCGGCCACAGCTTTTCGCGCTCTTGCGGCCCGGCGCGCTCGGCCAGGGCCAGGGCAATGCGCAGCCGCGCCAGCGGTGAACGCAGTTCGTGGGACACGTCGCGCAGTAACTGGCGCTGGCTGCTGATCAGGCTTTGCAAGCGTGCGCCCATGCGGTTGAAGTCAGTGGCCAGCACGCCAAACTCATCACGGCGCGAGGCCAGTTGCGCCAGGCTGTTTTGTTGGTAAGTGGTTTGCCCCAAGTCATGCACCGCCACGCGCAAGCGGCTGAGTGGGCGTGTGATGGACAGCGTGACCAACAAGCTGAACAGCGTGAGCACCACCAGTGCAATACCCAATGCGCTCAACGGCCAGATCAGGCTTTGTCGGTGCCAGGCATCCAGTTCTGGGTGGGGAATACGGTAAATCAGCAGGTACGTTTCGGCGGTTTTCGGGCTGGTGAATTCGACCGTCAGGCGGCGCCACGGCAGAGGTTCATGGCCCGGTTGCTGGCGGGCCTCCCAGGCGGCCGCGCGCCGTGGAAAGGTGCCGCGAACCACGGGTTCGCCACTCTCATTGAGTACTTGAACGTCGATGTGATAACGGCGTTTGCGCCGTTCCAGAAAATCCTGTGCGGCGTCAGCCCCTTGGGTTTCGTAGCGTTGGGTCCAGTCCTGCGCCAGTGTGGCGATGCCGGGGTGGCGGCTGAGAATCCAGGTGTCCTGGTTGAGCATGTGCCCCAGCAGGATCGACAGCCCGGCGACCAAGGCAATCGCCAACCAGAAGCTGGCCAGAATGCGCCAAAACAGTGATCGCACGGAAATCCCTCGCAGGTTATGGGCATAAACAGGAAAAGCCCAACGGCCGGGGGCCGTTGGGCGGGGTGAATGCGCGAATTATTGCGCTTTTGGAGCTTGCTGTGCTTTCCACTCTTTGAACTGCTTCATTTCGGCCTGACGTTCGGCGCGTTTCTTTTGCATGTCATCGAAGCGCTTTTGCTGTTCAGGCTTCAGTACGGCGCGAATATCGCTTTGGGTTTTATCGCGTTTGGCCGCGATTTCATCTTTCAGCGCTTTTTGGTCTGCCGCGGGCAGTTTTTCCAGGTACTTCTCGACCAGTTGTTTACGGTCATGCATTTGTTCGCCCATCAATTTGCCGATCTGTTGACGCTGCTCGCGGGTCAGGTCCAGTTGGCTGTAAGGGGCATCGCCGCGACCGTGGTGCTCACCGCCGTGACGTGGACCCATTGGGCCGTCACCACCAGGCATGGCCATTGCGACGGTTGGCAGAGCTGCAGCAAACATCAAAGCAATTAGAGTCTTACGCATGGTGTGTCTCCTTGAATTTCTGTTCCGGTGAATCCGGATGTGCTTAGTTTAGGGAGATCAAGGTCAATCGCTGTCAGCCATGCGTAAAGCTTTGGTAAAGAGGGTTTTGCCGTGAATTGACATAAAGGCCAGTACAGCCTCACGCGCTATAGAAGTAGCCACGGCTGCGCAAGGCGACGATGCGCGGTCGACCGTCCGGGTGCGGGCCGATCTTCTTGCGCAGGTTACTGACGTGCATGTCCAGGCTGCGGTCGTAAAGGGTGAGTTTGCGGCCCAGGGCAATTTGCGCCAGTTCCTGTTTGTCGATGGGCTCGCCGGGCTGGCGCAGTAACGCTTCAAGGATACGACTTTCGGACACGGTCAGAATAATGTCGTGTTCATCGATCGTGACCACGCCGCGTGCGGGGCTGAAACACAGGTCGCCCAATTCCAGCTGGCTGGACACGGCAGGTGGGTGACTGCGGCGCAAAACGGCACGCAGGCGTGCGGTCAGTTCGCGGGGGTCGCAAGGCTTGGCCAGGTAGTCATCAGCCCCCAGTTCGAGCCCCAGGATGCGGTCCAGTGGTTCGCCGCGAGCGGACAACATCAACACGGGTAATTCGGGGTGGTCATTGCGCAGTTGCTTGAGCACTTCCAGGCCGCTGCCATCGGGCAGCATCACATCCAGCACCACGGCGTCGGGGCTCGACTCGGCAAGCGCCTGGCGGGCGCTCTGGCCGTCGTGGCAGGCGCGCACCTGAAAGCCTTCCTGGCTCAGCCAACTGGTCAGAAGCTCACACAGCTCCTCGTCATCATCGATCAGTAACAGGTTACTCATGACTTACTCAATTTAGCCGGTGCCGACGACGGGGACGCCGGCTACCGGTAAAGATACCGCAGAGCAGGGCATGGGGCCCTGCGACGTTGGTGGTTACGGCAGGACTTGCTTGAACGGCTTGACGATGACGTTGGCGTAAACCCCGGCCGCGATGTACGGGTCGGCGTCAGCCCAGGCCTGTGCGGCGCTCAGGGAATCAAATTGCGCGACGACCAGGCTGCCCGTGAAACCGGCGTCACCCGGGTCGTTGCTTTCGATGGCCGGGTGCGGGCCGGCCAGCACCAAACGCCCTTCGTCTTTAAGCTGAGTCAGGCGCTCAACGTGTGCCGGGCGAACAGACAGGCGTTTTTCAAGCGAGTGGGCAACGTCTGTAGAAATGATGGCGTAGAGCATGTCAGTCCTCGGATTTTGTGTTGGAAGGGGCGGCGTCGGTGTCATGCAGATGGCGCGACAGATAAAAGCCTTGCGCAACCAGGAACAGCACGGTCATGCCCAGGCTGCCGAAGACCTTGAAGTCGACCCAGATGCTTTGATAGGTGAACGCCACGAACAGGTTGGCCGCGCCGCAGAATATAAAAAACGCGATCCAGGCCAGGTTCAGGCGTTTCCACACGGGGTCGGGCAGGGTCAGGGCGTGGCCCATGATGCGCTTGATCAGCAGCTTGTCGCCAATGAAGTGGCTACCGGCAAACGCCAGTGCAAACAGCCAGTTCACCACCGGCGCTTTCCACTTGAGGAAGGTCTCGCTGTGGAACGCCAGCGTCAGGCTGCCAAACACCAGGCAGGCAATCAGCGTCAGCCATTGGCTTTTTTCGAGTTTGCGCTGTTTGAAAAACAGAACGCCGTACACCACCAGGGAACTGATGATCAGCATGGCCGTAGCGCTGTAGATCCCCCCGACGGACAGGCTGTGGCCGGCGATTTCGACGACGCGGGGTTCGATTTTGTAAACGATGAAAAACAGTAACAGCGGGATGAAGTCGATGAATTGTTTCACAGTGGCAGCCAGAAGCAGGATGTGGCGGCATAATAACAAACATCAATGACAGCGAAAGCGTCGTCTAGAGGTTATTAAATCCCCGTGGAAATTGACTTGCATTGCCATAGCACGGCGTCAGATGGCGCATTGGCACCCGCGGTACTGGTCGCGCGTGCGTTCGAGAAGGGTGTGCGAGTCCTGGCGCTGACCGATCACGATACACTTGAGGGGCTCGATGAAGCCCGCGAAGCTGCTCGGGCGCTAAATATGCAACTGGTCAATGGCGTTGAATTGTCCTGTACCTGGGGTGGCGCGACGATTCATGTGCTGGGTTATGGCTTTGATACCGATGCCCCGGCGCTGGTCGAGGCGATTGCCAACCTGCATGACGGCCGCTGGCTGCGGGCTGAAGAAATCAGCCGCAAGCTGGCACTCAAGGGCATGCCGGGCGCACTCGAAGGCGCGCGGGCCATACAGAAAGTGTTGGGGGACAGCGGCAACGCGCCTGCCCGGCCGCACTTTGCCGATTTTCTGGTGGAGGCCGGGTTCGTCAAAGACCGCGCCGAAGCGTTTCGCAAGTGGCTGGGGGCGGGCAAGCTGGGCGATGTGAAGCAGCACTGGCCCAGCCTTGAAGACACCGTTGCCACCTTGCGGGCCGCGGGAGCCTGGGTCAGCCTGGCGCACCCGTCGCACTACGATTTCACCCGCAGCAAGCGCCGCCGGCTGATTGGCGACTATATTCAAGCCGGGGGTCACGCGATTGAGGTGGTCAACGGCTATCAACCCGCCGACCAGGTGGGCAGCCTGGCGATCCTGGCGCGTGAGTTCGGTCTGCTGGTGACTGCCGGCAGTGATTTTCATGGCCCTGGAGGCTGGTCAGAAATCGGTGAGTACCGCGCGGTGCCGGATGACTTGCCGCCCTTGTGGGGGCGTTTCAAATATGACCAGCCCATTGCCAACGTCTGAACAGGTATACAACGTGAGTCAATTCTTCCAGATTCACCCGCAAAACCCGCAGCCGCGCTTGATCAAGCAGGCGGCTGAAATCATCCGCCAAGGCGGGGTGGTGATCTATCCCACCGACTCGTCCTACGCCGTGGGTTGCCAGATGGGCGATAAACATGCGATTGAACGCATCCGTCGCCTGCGTAACCTGGACGACAAGCACAACTTCACCCTGATGTGCAGCGACCTTTCCCAGCTCGGCCTGTTTGCCAAAGTCGATACGGGCACTTTTCGCTTGCTCAAGACCCATACCCCGGGGCCGTACACCTTTATTCTCAACGCCACCCGCGAAGTGCCGCGCCTGCTGCTGCACCCCAAGCGCCGTACCATTGGCATGCGCGTGCCTCATCACCCGATTGCCCTGGCGCTGTTGGCCGAACTGGGTGAGCCGCTGATGAGTGTGACGCTGATTCTGCCGGGCGAAAGTGAGCCGATGGAAGACCCGTACACCATTCGCGATGCGCTGGAAAAACAGGTCGACCTGATCATTGATGGCGGGTTTGGTGGGCACAAGGCCTCTACCGTGATCAATCTGGTGAACGATGAGCCCGAAGTGGTGCGGGTGGGCTGTGGCGACCCGACGCCGTTTATGGCTCCGGCCTGATGACTGACGTAGACACGGTTGCCGCCGTAGAGCCTCAGGCCGGCGCGCAACACGAATTGCCGTTTGCGATGGTCTATGGCCAGGCCGTCATTGAAATGCCGCAGGACTTGTACATCCCGCCGGATGCGCTGGAAGTGTTTCTGGACGCTTTCGAAGGCCCGCTTGACCTGCTGCTGTACCTGATCCGCAAACAGAACATCGACATTCTCGACATTCCGGTGGCGGAAATTACCCGCCAGTACATGGGCTATGTCGAGCTGATGAAAACGGTGCGTCTGGAGTTGGCGGCAGAGTACTTGGTAATGGCCGCCATGCTGGCCGAGATCAAGTCGCGCATGCTGTTGCCGCGCTCGGCTGAAATCGAGGAAGACGAGGGCGACCCCCGCGCCGAGTTAATCCGCCGCTTGCAGCAATACGAGCGGTTCAAGGCCGCAGCGCAAGGGCTTGATGGGCTGGAGCGGGTAGGGCGCGATATCTTCGTGCCCAAGCTCGATGCCCCTGAGGCTCGCGCCCGCAAGCGGGTGCCGGACGTGGCGCTGGAAGAGTTGCTGATGTCCATGGCAGAAGTGCTGCGCCGCACCGACCTGTTTGAAAGCCACCAGGTCAGCCGCGAAGCGTTGTCCACCCGTGAGCGCATGAGCGATGTGCTGGAGCGGCTTAAAGGCGGTGGTTTCGTGCCGTTTTCCGAGCTGTTCACGGCCGAAGAGGGGCGCTTGGGGGTGGTGGTGACGTTTATGGCCATCCTTGAACTGGTCAAGGAGTCCTTGATCGAACTGGTGCAGAATGAGCCCTACGCGGCGATCCATGTGCGGGCGAGAGCCGAATAAAGAGCTGAATCCATGAATTTGACTGAACCGCGCGAGCTGGCCTCCTTGCTTGAGGCCTTTTTGTTGGCCTCGGGAAAGCCGCAAAGCCTTGAGCGCCTGTATGAACTGTTTGAAGAGGGCGAACGCCCCGAACCGCCCGTGTTCAAAAAGGCCCTGGAACTGCTGCGCAAGTCTTGCGAAGGCCGGGCGTTTGAACTGAAGGAAGTGGCTTCGGGCTATCGCCTGCAAATCCGCGAGAAGTTTTCCCCGTGGATGGGCCGTCTGTGGGAAGAGCGGCCGCAACGCTATTCGCGGGCCATGCTTGAAACCATGGCGCTGATTGCCTATCGCCAGCCCATCACCCGGGGTGAAATTGAAGATGTGCGCGGCGTGGCGGTGAACAGCCATATCGTCAAAACGTTGCTGGAGCGCGAGTGGATCCGCGTGGTGGGCTATCGCGAAGTACCGGGGCGGCCGGCCATGTTTGCCACCACCAAGGCGTTTCTCGATCACTTCAACCTGAAAAACCTTGATGACTTGCCGCCGCTGGCCGAGTTGCGCGAGCTGGAGCCCGACCCGGTTCTGGACTTCGATGACGCGCCGGTGCCTGCACACCTTCAAGCGCTGGCCGATGAAAGCGCTGAACCTGAAGAACCCAAGGATGAGACCAGTTTCCACAGCCTGCTGGTGGAACTGGACTCGATGGAAGAAGGTCTTAAAACCGACTTTGATGATCTGCTGCGTGATGCAGCTGCAAGTGTTGAGCGGCAAGCGGAAAGTGAGGAGCCAGAGCCAGAGCCAGAGCCAGAGCCAGAGCCAGAGCCTCAAGCCGAACCAGAGCCACGGCCGAGTGCGGCGCAGTTGGCGCGTGAGCGTTTACAGGCCGCCGTGGCCGCGCTTGAATCGCGGCCTGTTTTGAGTGAAGAGGAGCGCGAAGCCCAGGCGCTGGCCGATGCCATCGAACAGGAGCGTCGCGAGCAAGAAGACTGACTGCGCCGTAGGAGCGAGCTTGCTCGCGATCTTTTGATCTTCATTAAAACATCGCGAGCCATCGACCGGCTGCTCCAGCGAAGAGGTGATTTAACGATGAGCAAAGACCCCTGCATCAGCGTCTGCAAGTTCACCGATGACATTTGCATCGGTTGCGGACGCTCCAAGCGTGAAATCAAAAGTTGGAAAAAACTCGACAAAGATGAAAAACGCGCCGTGCTGGCCGAAGCGGCCCTGCGTCTGCAGGTGCTGAAAGCCACCGGCCGGCGGAAAAAGAAGTAAGTGATGCGCTTCACGAGCTGCCGGTGATGCGAAAGAGCCAATATCCGCGTATGATTCGCGGCCCTCAGCGCTCGTTCGAGCCTCGAGACCCTTTTTAAGACCTCAGGCGTTTGCCTGAATCGACACACCGGGAGGTGCCCAGATGAGTGATCTAGACCCTAAAGACAGCCAGGAAATTGGCCCAGCAGGCGAAAAACTGCAAAAAGTACTCGCCCGTATCGGCGTGGGCTCGCGCCGCGACGTTGAGAGCTGGATCAGCCAAGGCCGCATCAAGGTCAATGGCAAAGATGCCACCCTGGGTCTGCGTGTAGACCTGCATGACGCCATCTCCATTGATGGCAAGGTGATCAAGCGCGAAGAGGCCGCCGAATCGGTGCGCCGCGTGATCATGTACAACAAGCCTGATGGCGAAATCTGCACCCGCGACGACCCGGAAGGCCGCCCGACCGTGTTCGACAAGTTGCCGCGCCCTAAAGAAGGTCGCTGGATCAACATCGGCCGTCTGGACATCAACACCACCGGCTTGCTGATGTTCACCACTGACGGTGAGTTGGCCAACCGCCTGATGCACCCTTCCTACGAGATGGACCGTGAATATGCGGTGCGTGTGCGTGGTGAAGTGGATGACGAGATGATCGAGCGCCTCAAGGCCGGCGTTGTGCTGGAAGACGGTCCTGCGCGTTTCACCGACATCAAGCAGGCTCCGGGCGGCGAAGGTTTCAACCACTGGTACCACTGCGTGGTGATGGAAGGCCGTAACCGTGAAGTGCGCCGCCTGTGGGAGTCCCAGGGCCTGGTAGTCAGCCGCTTGAAGCGCGTGCGTTTTGGCCCGGTGTTCCTGAACTCCGACCTGCCGATGGGCCGCTGGCGCGAAATGAGCCAGTACGAGGTGGATATTCTCAGTGCTGAAGTCGGCCTCACGCCGGTTGCCATGCCTGAGATGAACGCCAAGAGCAAAGACAAGCTGGAGCGTTTGCAGCGTAAGTCTTCGCGCCCGTTGGCCCGTGGCGATCGTGTCACGCGCACCCTGCGCCCGGCCGAAGGCGCTGCGACTGCGCCGCGTCCAGCGCGCCAGCCACAGATCGAAGGTGAGCGCCCTGGCCGTCCGGCCCGTGATGAGGCCGCGCGCCCGGCCCGCAAGCCCGCTGGCCGCACAGACCGTGCTCCAGCAGGGCGCGGTGCCCCGGTGGCTGAGCGTCCAAGTGAAATGGGCAAGCGCCCGGCCAAGCCGGTCCGTTCGGGTCCAAAGCTGGTTGACGATGCACCGTCTGGCAAGCGCCGTGGTGCCCCGGCGGGCTCAGGCCAGCGCCCGGGCTTTGGTCGTCGCAAACCGCAGTAAGCGTTAAGCGCACCACCCAAAACGCCAACCTCTCGGGGTTGGCGTTTTTTTGTGCCCGAGTTTTCACCGCTGCGTAGGCGCGAGCTTGCTCGTGATCTTTTGATCTGGTTTTTGATTTAAGGGCCCCCTTAAACCACGCTGGCCGAACGCAGGTTTTGCGCAGTGGGTAACCCGGCAGGACGCCGGGTTAGCCGCGACACGGCCAAGGATGGCCGATCGCGGCGTGCCCACGGAGCAAGGCCTGTGGTGAGGGCATGCCGAGCCACAGCGAGGCACCGAGTGGTAGGG
>NZ_JASLGE010000111.1 GCF_030150285.1 Pseudomonas sp.
TCTCGCGCTCGCCCTTGCGAGGAGGATCGAGCGAACCGCCGCGGCGATCGCGTTGGAGCACGCGGCAGACAAGTTGCAGGCCATCCTCGCGGCCGAGCCTCTCGCGGGCGACGCTCACGCACTTGCGGTGCGTGGGTGCATTGACTGGCTGCGAGGCGCGGCGGTGGAAGAGGTGACTGGCCCATGAGCGAATACACGCCAATTACCGACGAGGTGCGATTTAGATACATCGAGCACCCGTACGTGGCGCTGGACGAAGCCGAGGCTGACCATGCCGAGTTCGACCGCTGGCTTGATCAGGTGAAAGCGGCCGCTTGGGCCGAGGGACACGCAGCGGGCGAAGCGAACACCGGCGACGGCTTCGCAGCACTAATCGGCGGAGGCGACCCGCCCGAGCCCCGCCGAAACCCATACACACCAGAGGAAGAGACGAACAGTGACTGACCACCGCAACCCAGCACCCCGCACCTATTACCGCAGGGTGGACGCGCTCGCGATGATCGCCGCAAGCTACGGCTTCGCCCCCGGAGTCGCCGAGCAAATCGCACACCAAGCAATGGAAACCGCGAAGACCACCGCCATGAGCCCCGAGGAAGCAATGCACGCCCTCGCAAAGCTCACCGACAAACGCCCCGTACGCGACCTAATCCGCGACCTGCGCACAAACACCCCCGGGAAGCTGGAACGCCTGCGAAACACCCCGCGCCGCGCGTGGGACACCCTCGCACGACTTGCCCGACGAGTGCTTATACGTCGATAGTCAAAGGTGGGAAGTTCTACACCGAACACCCCGCACGGCGCGCCGCCCAAACCGATCATCAAAAGTCACCACGGCGGCGCGCCACACCACCACCAAAGACGGCACGCCACACCGCACCAAAACGAAAATGCCCCGCACCCTCCGAAGAGGGGCGGGGCACAGTCGTTCCCAGACTTAATCGCGACCACGCCACCACGCGCACAGCGCCCGAGCAGCCGCAACAACCACACTGCCGACAAGGCCGCCGGCAACAAACCCGAGCACCATCAACGCCGGTTCAAACATCGTCACTCCTCAGCAACTCGCCCAAAAGCACGTTGTACCGCTCAGCGTCACGCATCGCACGATCAAGCCCATACCGGGCGAGCTCGGCAAGCGCGACCCGCTGCGCCTTCGGCATGGCAGCGATAAGTGGCTCGCGCCGCTGCTCACCGATCGCGAGCAACTGCCCAACGGTGAACGACTCACGCACACGGACACCGCCATTCTCTAGCGACCCGTTCGGCCGCACGATACCGCCCGGCCCGCTCACGACGCATCACCGCCTGAACGCTCGCGGGTTACGATGATCGTTGCACCAGCAGCCACGCCAGCGATGCTGAGCACCAGTATTCGCCCCAGCAGAACCGAGGCAACAGTGGCGCTATCTTCCACCACTCGGCCGGGATCGATTAGTAGCTGAACTGCGGTGAAGATGTTCGCGAAGCTCAGAAACATGCAGGCAACGCCGATAATCAACGGAATGTGTTTCACGACGCATCACCGAGCCCCACGAGACGCAGCTGCTTCGGCGTGAGCCGATCCGCAGCAACCCTCCGATAATGCCGCTCGGTATCCGCAGCCATCGGCGACGGCACACCATGCACCCGACCAACGATGTTCGCAACCTCACGCAGCAGCGCCGACGCATTCGCCGACGAAGCCTCACGCCCCGCCATGCCGACGAACGCCGCGATCTGATCGAACGCCGTAACCTTCGCCGCATCGCGAGCGTCGGGAACGCGAATCTCGACACGCTCCCCCGCAAGCTCAACAGACGGCACCGCGACCGGCTCGGAAGCGCACGGCATCGAGTCAACGATGGCCCGCAACGCATCAACAATTGCAGCGATCGCTACCCGAATCTCGAGATGCCCCGGCACCGCCGAGTAAGCCTCGCTGACGTGATCGATAACCCCGTACAGCTCTAGCTGCGTAAGCCCTTCGCGCATCATCGCGACTCCCCCTCAAACTCCCCAACAAACCATTCGTAAAACTCGGCATCACCAACCGGGTACCGAAGCACCATCAGCAGTGCTTGAATCTCCCCTTCCGACAAGGAGCGGCAGATAGCGGCCTCGACGCGCTCAGCGATCGCCGCGCCCTCGGAGTACGCACGCCACCGCAGTATCTCGCGCATATCCCACGCAGGCGACAACCCCACACGCACGTGAGGCTCGGGAATCACCCCCGCACGCAGGTCATGCCGACCACCACGCAGCAACCCATTCTCGGTCTGCTGCGAACGACGGTGTAGCGCTACACGGACGGCGGAGGGCGTACGGCCCACCATTTCGGCCACCTGACCAGTATCAACAAGTTGCATTACAGAAACCCCTAACGTGTTAACGGACGTAACACGAGAGTACGCGAAGAAACGCAAACTCGCAACCGGGAGGACACCCGAAAGAAAGAACACACCGCCATGACGAAACGACTAGACCGGACAGAAATACGCGCCCGCATCGCCGAACTGCACGCGAAAGGGCTATCCCGCAACGCCATCGCACGCGAAGCAGGAATCTCTCACTCGACAGTCACGCGGCACGCGAAAGACATGGGACTCGAATTCGATCGCTCAATGACTCGTGCCGCTGTCGCCTCACGGGCGATGGACTTGGCAGACCGGCGAACGCAGATGCTTCAGCGCATGTTCGACAGCGCCGAAGCGGCGTTCGATCAGATCGAATCTGGCGGTATCGATTTCACGTTCGTGACGCAGGCCGGGAAAGTCGTTCGGACGAAACGTGAAATCACGTTCGCAGACCGGCGCGACGCGAACGCGCTCGGCGGTACGGCGTTCGATAAGGCGACGAAGATGCTCGACCGGGATACGGGTGTGGAGGGCGCGGTATCGACGCTCGACATGTTGGAGACGGCGATGGTTGCTGCTGCACGCAATCTGGTTGATGGGGAGCAGACGCAACCCTGACACCCCTCATGCTCTCGCGGATGGACGTTCGCGAGCCCCCGAATAGTCGCGAAGGATGCCGCGGCGGGAAGTTGGTAGATGATGGCTGACAAGATGACGCACGAGCACGGTTGTGCGACGGCGATGGTTGAAGCGAATGCTGAGCGTGTCGCTGAGTTGAACGCGAGGATCACGGCGCAAGCGGTGGAGATCGCCGAGCTCAAAGCGAAGAAAGCGCAGCATGAGGCGCTCGCGCACAAGTCCGGAGTGGACGATTTGTACAAGGGTCAAACGCTGAGCCGTGTGCCCACGCTCATTGACCAGCTCGACGACACACGCACGGCGCGTCTCGCTGCCGAGAAAGAGCTAGCCGAGGTGCGGGCCAAGCTCGACGCAACGGAGGCCCACGCGCTCAAGCAGGAAGAGACTGCCGAGTGGGCCGCTGCCCACGCCGCGAACGCGCAGATTCGTGAGTCTGCACTTCGCACCGAGCTTGCCGCGCTGCGCACCGAGGTCACCGAGGGTACCGCCGAGCTCGGCCGGTTCCTTGCGACAGTCAGAGACGCGGTGCACAGCGCGATGGGGATGCGGGGCCGCCATGCGCGAGCGCTCGTGATTTCCAACCTCGCAAGCCTCGACACGACTCTCCCGCTCGCCGTGCTCGCGAAGATTAACCACGCAGTAGCAGCAGCGGACACCGCGCAGCCCGAGGCCGCGACAGACACTACCGCCGAGCATGATTCGATGGATGCTGCCACCGCAGCGTATGACCCGGCATGCATGCTTGACGAGTACATCGTGATGAAGGTTGCCGACGCGGTTCGCGACCGCATCACCGAGCGACTCGACATCGCGAAGCCCGAGCCCGCAACCGAGCCCGTGCACGAGTTCATCGTGCGGCACCAGTTCTCGGCCGAGCAAGTCGCCGACATGCTCGCCGACTGGGCAGCTACCGAGCACGCCCGAGCCGCGCAAGCTTGCGGGAATCTGGTCGATGACCGCTCGTACGCCTACAAGAAGCCAGCACAACAGCCCGCACCGGCCGCGCCGCCGTGCAAGTGCGCCGCCGAGCCCGACCTGATCCACGTTCAGGGGCTCGGTTTCGTAACACCGATCACAGTTGCGCAGATACTCGGCATTGCGCCGCTCGACGCGCCAGCACGGAGTATCTGCCCCGACAGCGTGGCCAGGTTCAACGCCTGGAAAGCCGCACAGTAACCACAGACCGGCCGCCCGCACCCGGACGCAGAACCCACGCCGCACGGCCCGGGGCAACCTGCGCCCGGGCGTGGGCCGCCCCTCATTGAAAGGGTGACCGCCCGATGACGGCGCAACCGCTCGATAGCATTTTCTCGCCGAAGCAGATTCGCTTTCTCGGCACGTGGGGCCGCCGCAAACACACGATACTCTCGGGCGCGGTGTCAGCCGGCAAGACATTCATCAGCCTGTGGGCCTTCCTGATGTTTCTGCGCAAGGCACCGAAGACCGGGCAGATAATCATGATCGGGCGCACGCTCACGACGCTGAACACGAACGTGATGCAGTTGCTCATGTCGGAACAGATTTTCGGGAAGCTCGCACTTCAGGTGCGCTACACGCCCGGAGCGAAGACCGCGACCATTCTCGGGCGCACGGTGCACCTGTACGGCGCGTCGGATGCGAACGCCGAAACAAAGATTCGCGGCATGACCGTAGCTTTCGCGTACGTTGACGAGGCGACGCTGCTGCCCGAGGGGTTCTGGGACATGCTGATCACGCGTCTACGTGTGAAGGGTGCCCGGCTGCTCGCCACGACGAACCCGGGCGGGCAGAACCACTGGCTCCGGTCGAAATGGATCAAGCGGCCGGCGGCGACCTCGACCGAACACTACACATTCACGATGGACGATAACCCGTCGCCCGAGCCCGAGTACATCGCGCTCCAGAAAGCCGCATTCAGTGGCGTGTTCTATGACCGGTTCATTCTCGGGAAGTGGGTCGCGGCCGCGGGTGTCGTGTACCGCGAGTTCAACGAGGATAAACACCTTGTGCCGTGGGCTCAACTGCCGCCCCTCGAACGGTGCCTGGCAGTCGGCATCGACTACGGCACCACGAACACCACGGCGGGCGTGCTGATCGCCCTCACGAAGGAGCGCAAGCCGCGCCTGGTGGTGCTCGGCGCGTACGGCTATAACGCGGCGAAGAACCACGGGCTCACGCTCCCCGATGTGGAGCTGTCGCGCCTGCTGCGCGAGTGGGTGTCCGACGATGACGATGACCCGAAGCATCATCCGGGCGCGTTCGTCACCCCCGAGTTCTGGTTCCTTGACCCTTCGGCGGCTTCGCTGCGCACGCAGCTCGCGGCTGACGATCAGCCGACCTGGAAGGCCGATAACTCGGTGCTGAATGGCATCGCTGACGTGTCGAATCTGCTCGCAACGGATCGCATCATCTTCGCCCGCGAAACAACGTACGACTTGGTGGACGAAATCACCGAGTACTCGTGGGACGAACGCAAGCAGGCAATCGGCATCGACGAGGTGCTGAAAGAGAACGATCACTTTATGGATGCGCTGCGATATGCGGTGCGTTCGACCCGTGCCGTGTGGGCGAAGCCTCTGGGGTTCGCGCTCGCGGCCTGACACTACACCGAAGGGGGCTCGCGCTATGCCGATGCCAGAGAACAACAGCGCGTGGCCGCCGACCGGTTGGGGTGCGGCTTACGCGGCGTACGACGAAAACGATGCGTGGTGGTCGGGTGACACGGTGCGTCTCGCGAAGCTGTACGGCGGCGGCGCGCACGTCACGCAGGGCCAGAAGGACTCGCGCACCGCGGCGACGCTGAAGGCGATCGCTGAGCGTGGGCGAACCCTGTTTTGGGGTGCGAAGGGCCGCAGCATTCAGTCTGATGCGCCCGCCCCGATCCGGCAGCACTTGCCGGCGGCGGCGAATCTCGCCACCCTGTCATCTGACATCCAGTTCGCGCAGTCGCCCCGATTCCTGATCGATGGCGAAGACGCTGACTCGAAACAGCCAGAAGCGATCCTGCTGAACCAGCTAATGAACAGTGACACGTCGCTCGCGCAGCTCGGCACCTATGGGGAGACGAAGGCCGCGCTCGGTGCCGCAGTGTGTGTGCCAATGTTCGATGCTGAGATAGCGCCTGGCGAGGTGTGGTGGGAGTCGTTCGGCCCCGATACCGCGATCCCGACGTTCCGCAACGGCCGCCTGTCTGAGGTCACGCTCTGGTCTGAGCTTCAGGAAGATCGCGTGTATTGGCGTTTGCTGATGCATCACGGCGTGGAAAACGGTGCCGGGTACATCGAGTACGCGCTGTTCGAGGGCCGATCCGATAATCTCGGTCGCCGTGTCGATCTTGGTGCGCACCCTCTCGGGCGACCGTACCTCGACGTGCCCGACCTCGACGAGCACTCGCGGGTCGCGACCGGCCTGGATTACCTCGACGCGGTGTACGGCATCAACACGCCCACGATTGCGTGGCGCAAAGACCCGATGCTCCGGTACGCGGGCCGCAGCGACTTCGCACAGTTGCACCCGCTATTCGATGACCTCGACCGCATCTGGTCTTCGCTCATGCGAGACATTCGTCTTGGTGTGGGGCGTACGTTCATGCCGCAGCAGTACCTGACAAGCTTGGGCCGGGGCCAGGGGGCCGCGTTCAACGAGCTTGCCGAGTACGTCACGTCACTGGAAATGCCTGGCGACGTGAGCGACGGCGGGAAACTCCCGATCCACCATCAGCAACACGCGATCCGCATCGAAGAGCACGAGCGGGCCGCGAACCTCGCGTACCGGGAGATTCTGCGCAAGGCCGGCTACTCGCAGTCATCGTGGGGCGACGGCAACGGCGACGGCGGCGGGCAGATCACCGCAACCGAAATCGAAGACCGCAACGCAGCATCGGAGCGCACCCGCGCGAAAAAGAACATGCACGACAAGGGCACCCTTTCGCGGCTTGCCCGCATCGTGATGGACACGCACCGCGTGCAGTTCGGCGGCGACGGAATCGGCGACAAGCTGCCCGTGGTCGAATTCCCCGAAATGTCTCAGGAGTCGCCACGCGAGCTCGCGGAGACTGTGCAGCTACTCGACGCGGCCGGCGCTATCTCGCTACTTCAGCGGGTGCGGCGAACCAACCCCGGGTGGACGCAGACGCAGGTCACTGAGGAAGTCAACGCGATCCGCGCCGAGCAGGGGCTGGCTGAGCCCGACCCGGCAGCGCTGGGGCGCGTCATCGGCGACCTTGAACAGCAGGACGAAAACGAAGGAGACGAAGAATGAGCACCACGAGCACCACGGAACACGAGGTAACGACCGGGCTGCACGCGGCCGTGCAGGAGACGGTGCGCGAGACGTACGGTGACACGCTCTCTGTCATCGGGTACGTCACCATCGCAATTGCCGCAGACAGCTCGAGCGGTATCGGCGGCGAGCGCTACGCGGTGCTGTCATCGCACCCGGATGCGGAGCCGACTGCGCGGCTGCTTGAAATGGGAGCGCGCATCGTTCGAGCGGAGTAGCCGTGGCTGACCGGTGGGGCGGCGCGACCCCGGCCGCACTGCTCGATGACCTCGGGCACGCGATCGCCGAACGGTACCGGCGTGTGGAGCTCGTGCTAGAGCGCAAGCTGCGCGACCTGCTCGAACGGTCTATCACGGCACCGCCTGATCTGTCGGCGCGGCTGCGTGCGATCCGGGAGCTACGCGCAATGTCTGCCCGCCTGGTCGCTGACCTGTCACCAGACGATATGGCGGCCGCGGTCGCCGCGATCGCGGGCGGCGCGTCATCGGCGGAGATTTCGCGGCTGCTGCTCGACATGCCGGGGCTAGGCGCGTCTACGGTCACGGCGGGTGGCCTGTACGGGGTCGCCGCCGCCGAGGTTGACCTGCGCGACGGGCTGCGCGCCCTGAACGAGCGAATCCTGCGCGCCCCTGCTGACGCGTACCGGGCGATGACCGCGAGCACGCTCGCCGACATGCTCGCCGGGCAGGCGACGTGGGAGCAGACGCAGCGACGGCAGGTAGACCGGTACCTTGCGGACGGCATCACCGGGTTTATCGACTCGGGCGGCCGCCGGTGGCGCATCGGCTCATATGCCGAAATGGCGACGCGTACGGCGGCGGCCCGTGCGTGGCGCGACCAGTCGGTAGCGTCGATGCGCTCTCACGGCATCGACACGTACCAGATCGTGATTGGTGCGAGCGCGTGCGCTGAGTGCGCGGCGTGGGCCGGTAAGACGCTCACCGATGGCGGCCCGGTCGGCCCGACTGTCGCGCCGCACGCGATCACGGGCGAGCTCGTGGGCATCACGATCGACGGCACGCTAGCCGACGCTCGCCGCAACGGATGGGCTCACCCGAATTGCCGGTGTGTACTAATTCCGGCGCTGCCTGGCTATTCGGCTGGCAGCGCGACTACGCATGACCCGGCCGCCGAGCTCGCCCGGGATCAGATGCGCGCCCTCGAACGCGGGGTGCGTGACGCTCGCCGCACTGGCGGCGACGTTAAGGCCGCTTCGGCGGCTCTCACAGACCACACCCGTAAGCACGGGCTGGCTCGCCGATCGTGGCGAACGATGCTCGAATTCGCGGGTGCATAAAAATGTCCGGGTGGATGCCCGGCGTAAACGTGCAGGAGGCACACAATGATGACCAGTAAGCAGATTCGCGGCCGCGCGGTTTCCCCCGATTGGACGATTGGGCGGGCACCGCTTGCGCTGCGAGGTATCCGGTTTGCCGAGAGCGGCGACGGCGGCAACGGTGGTGCAGGAGGCACCGCGCCCGCGGCCCCCGCGCCCGCGCCGGCACCCGCCCCGGCACCTGTACCGCAGCCGCCCGCGGCACCCGCGCCCGCGCCGCGTGACTCGTACTCGCCCGAGTACGTGCGCGACCTGCGCGGCGAGGCGAAGGCTCACCGGGAGGCCGGCGAAGCGGCTGCGAAGTCGCTCGCAGAGCTTCAGGCGAAGTACGACGCGGATACCGCCGAGCTTGCCACGCTGCGCACCGCCGCGGCAGCGCAGGCTCGGGCTACTGCTGTGACTACCGCAGCAGATGGGGTCGCGGACGCGGCCCTGCTGCTCGACTCGCAGGCTTTCGCGGACGCGACGGCCGAGCTCGACCTGACGAACGCTGACGCGGTGCGCGCCGCCGTGGCTGATTTCGCCAAAAAGAATCCGCGGTTCGCCGCCGTAAAGCCCGGGGGCGGCCGTTCACACGGCGCACCCGCGGGCGGTGGCGCATCTACCCCACCTTCCACACTGGAAGGCTCGATTAACGCTCACTACGCCTAACCGGTGTAGGGGGTTCCACCAACCACAGAAAGGGCCAGACATGGCTATCACTCTCGCCGAGGCGAAGAACAACGTTCAGATGGATTACGATCCCGCTGTGATCGACGAGTTTCGCAAGTACTCGCCGATGCTCAACGAACTGGTTTTCGATGACATCGTGAACCCGTCTGGCGGCGGCGGCACGATGACTACCGGCTACCGCCGACTGAAGACGCAGGCGACCGCCTCGACTCGTGCCATCAACAGCGAGTACACGGCGCAGAACGTCGAAACCGAGAAGATCACAGTTGACCTTGCGGTCATGGGTGGTTCGTTCGAGGTCGATCGCGTTGTGGCCCGCTCGCTCGGCACCGGTGCGGGCGCTGCTGTCGCACTGAACGTGCAGCAGAAGGTCAAGAGCACCATTGCCGAGTTCAACGACAACGTCATCAACGGCGACACCGCCGTTGACGCGAACGGGTTCGACGGCCTCGATAAGGCACTGTCGGGCAGCGACACCGAGATTGGCCTGACTTCGGTCACTGACTGGTCAGACCTCGACACCCTCGCGGGTGCGGGCCAGCGTGGCGCTGACGTGCTCGACGAGCTGCTGTCGATCCTGAACGGCCCCGCCTCGTTCATCATCGGCAACGCAAAGTCGCTCGCCCGCGTGCGTGCGATTGCTCGCCGTCTCGCGATGCACGTTCGCGACCCCCTCGAAGGGCTGTTGGATCGCAACGGCCGCCCGGTCACGCACGAGCGCTACGGCAACGTGACGCTTATCGACGCTGGCGACAAGGCTGGCAGCTCGACCCCGGTTATCCCGGTGGAGACTCGCACGGTCGATGGCAATTCGGTTACCGGCCTCACTGATCTGTACGCGGTTCGCGTCGATCTGATGGACGGCTTCCATGGTGTCTCGACCACTGGTGGCCAGCTCGTGCAGACCTGGCTTCCCGATTTCAACACCGCCGGCGCGGTGAAGAAGGGCGAGGTTGAGCTGGGGCCGATCGCGGTTGCGCTTCGCGCCACGAAGGCCGCCGCGGTGCTTCGCAACCTCAAAGTTCAGTAGAGCCAACCCGGCAGGCACCTCCCCCACGCGCGGGAAGGTGCCTGCCGCACACTTTCATCACTTCCTGAGGGAGAAACCCATGCAGAAGATTTACAGCCCAAATAAGGCGTTTTCGGGCGTAGTGGTCGGCGTGCCGTTCCACAACGGCGAAGGCAAGACCGACCGCCCGGCCGCAATCGCGTACTTCCAGCGCGCCGGCTACCAGATCGGCGACACCGACGAAGGCGGCGGCGAGCCTGAGCAGCCGCAGCTCACACCATCGCAGGCAGTCAAGGCGCGCGCTAAGGAGCTCGGGCTCTCGTCAGCGGGCAAGACCGCAGAGATTCAGGCACGCATCGACGAGCACCTGAAGCGCGAGGCCGAGGCCGCAGCGGCGAAGGCCGACGAAGACGGCGGCGACACGGGCGCACCAGCCGGTGACAACACCGCCGAGGGTGACAGTGGCGACGCAGCGCCCGAGCAGCTCGAGCAGCCCGAGGGCGGCGACACGGGCAGCGTTCGCACGGTCAAGTAGTCATGGCCGGGCAACCTGTCTACGCGACCCCCGCTGACCTCGCAGAGTACTGCTCGCCAACACCCGCACCAGCGGAGGTCGGCGAGCGGCAGCTACGCGAGGCATCAGCGCAGGTCGATCGCATGTTGCTCACCGCGATCTACCCAACCGACGTGGGCGGCCTCCCAACCGAGGCCGCCCACGTCGCGGCGATCCGTGACGCGACATGCGCGCAAGCGATCCACACCGACATGTACGGTGACGCGGCCGAGCTCGCAGCATCAGGCGGGGCGGTGAGCCTTGGCCCCCTGTCGATCGGCGGCGGCCGCAGCGGCCGCGGCGGCAATAGCGGCGGTGGCGCGCCCGTGTGGTCACCAGCAGCGATCGATTACCTCGTGGCTGCTGGCCTCATCATTGGGCCGGTGCTGACATGAGCCTGCGAGCGTACCGGCGGCAGATTGAGCGCGTGCTGCCGCACATCGACCTCGTGACGGTCGCCCCGCTGCTCGGCGCTACCGGTGCGGGGCGACAGTTCGGTGAGCCGGTCACGATCGGCCGCGCGCAGATCGCGAGCGGCCGCGGCATCAAGGGCGGGCAGTACGAGCAAGAGGCAGGCGTGGTCGGCGTGGTGTACATGCTGCGCGACGCGATCGACAAGTACCCTACGCCGGGCTCACGCGTCACGCTTTGGGCTGGTGAGCCTGATCAGGATTACGCGACCGTGCGCAGGGTGGAGCGCTACCGCGACCCTCGCATTGGTGATCTGCTCGTGATGGTGCTCGAATGATGACCGTCACGACCGAGTGGCACGGCGACCGCGTGGCCGCCGCCGTGCGTGCCGCGGTGCCGGCCGCGGTGAATCACGCCGCCGAGCTACTGCGCGGCTGGTCTGTCGAAGCGGCCCCCGTTTTGGACGGCACGCTGCGCGCGTCGGCGCAAGTCACCGCGGCGACCGCGGGCGACCCCACGGCGCATGTGTCTTTCGACACGGTGTACGCGTGGCGACAGCACGAAGAGCTCACCTGGAATCACCCGGGCGGCGGCGGGGCGAAGTACCTCGAAGGGCCGCTACTTGAGCACCACGACGATTTGCTAGCCGCGATGGCTGCACGAATAAAGGGGGCGATTGGTGGCTGACTACGTGCCGGCCGGGTACAGCTCGAAGCTGCTGCTCGGGCTCGCCCAATTCCTCACCGCGGCCGGGTTCGGCGTGTACCGCGAAGACTCGATGTATGCGCCCGGCGAGCGTGGAATTCACATCAATTTCACGCCTGCGCTCGCGTCTACGACACCGCAAGAGTCGCTGTCGTTACAAATCTATTTGCCGCAGCGTGGCGTGCTCGCGACCGAGCACACCTCAGTGCAGTTGCGGTGGCAATTCGTAGACCGGCACCCGCTGTACGTGAACGACACCATCGACGCGGTGCGGGCGCTATTCCCGGAGCGGCCCGAGGGCGGCTACCAGGAAATCGGCGGCCTGAAATTCGATCGCATCTACCAGCGATCGGCGACCACGTGGGGCGAAGAGGATCGGCCGGGCGTGCTCAACGCCACGCAGAATCTGTCGTTCCGCGGCAACCGGTACGAGTGATACCGCTCGTGCCTCACACGATGCCCCGCTGGGGCAGATTGGAGCGCAGTCGATGACTACGCCAGCAGAAATCAAGCCCACGCAGGGTGTGAGCGAAAGCTCGTACGCGTGGATTCTCGAAGTCGGCCTGCTGCCGACCACGCCGGGCGGCCCGATCGATTGGCACACGATCCCCGACCAGACGGCGATGCAGCCCAACTCGACCCCGACTCAGACCGATGGTGGCACGTACGCTCACAAGGGGCAGGCCGCGCAGGACACCATTGGTGAGTCTTTCGTGCTCAACACGAACGTCAAGGTCATCACCGACGCGGCGGGCGAAGTTATCCCGGGCGTTGAAATCCTGATTGCGGCGGCGAACGCGCTGCTCAGCGATGACCTTGCGAGCTCGCGCGTGATCGCGGTTCGGTTCTACCACTACCGAATCGCGTCGCTTGCGTACGAGTTCACCGCTGACGTGACCTGGACGCGCGCGAACACGGGCAACACCGACAACGAGTTTCTGTCGATCACGCTCACCGCGAAGGGCGATCGCAAGTCGATCGCGAACCCGGCGCTCAGTGACGTGGGTGTTGTGCCAGGCATCGACACCGCGACCCCCGAGGGTGTCGCCGAGGGCGGCCTGGTGCGCCTCGACGGCGCGAACCTTCGCCACGTCACTGTGGTGAAGGTTGACACCGCGACCGCCGAATTCGTCAAGGCGAACGGGGCGCTGTACGTCACGATGCCGGCGGGCTCGCCTGGCCCGGCATCGATCGTCGTTGAGACGGCGCAGGAAGCCGGCCCGGCTTTCTCGTACACCCGCGGCTAACTCGCCAGGGGTGCCATTAACGGCCGGGGGTGCGTCTGCTGTGCGCGCCCCCGGTTATCCCCATATTCGGGGAGTTATACACAGCATTTTCCACAGCAGGGAGAAACCATGACCACCACCGCTTTCGAAGCCAATCGCCACCTGAACATCGATCTTGGGTCGGGCGAAATCTTCACAATTCCGCCGCTGCCAGGCCGCCTCGGCAGGGATGCCCTGGCCTACACGGTGTCTATCGCTTTCGGCACCTCGCTACAGTCCGCACCACGCGACGCTGACTGGCTCTCGAAGGTGTGCCTGGGGTTTCCGTACGGCGAGCCAGGCGACCCCGACCACGTGCCCGGCAGCGCTGACCACGCCGATCGGTTCGAACGGTTCGAGACGTACCGCGCTTCGGAACAAGAGCGCATCATTCAAGCCGCGATCGTGTGGAACGTGCAGGGCGGCAGCCTTGACGCGGTGCACGATCTACTCAACACAGCCGCGGGTGATGCGTACCCAAAAGCCCTCGTTCGCGTGATGGCATCTTGCGGGCTGGCCGAGCCTTATCAGGCACTGCTGACCTTTCTCGCTGGGGGGTCGGAGAGCCCGACGCAAGCGGAGTCTACCGGAGGTACGAGTACCCCGATTGGTACCTCGAATACCAGCGAATCCGCGACGAACCCGAGCAATCCGGGCTAGATAGCTCGGTCATTTGGCAGCACATACTCACCAACTGGGATGCGTACGTGCTACCTGACCTTTCCCGCCTGTACAGCATCGACACCGCCGACGAGGCCGCGCTGCTCGCCCGCCCCTGGTGGTGGCTGCGAGCGCACCTGCTCGCCCTGGTGGGCATCGAAGGATCGCTGACGGGCCGCACTCTCGAAACGAAGGAGTAACCATCATGGCCGACGTAGGGAGGCTCTCAGCCGCGCTCACGATCGACGGAGCCGAGCAGTTCCAGGCGAAGCTTGCGAGCGTCGGCAAAACGTTCACCGATGCGGGGAACAAGGGCCGATCGTTCGGGCAGGCTGGCGCTGAAGCTTTCAAGGTCGCCGCCGGCGCTACTACGGCGCTCGCTACGGCCGCGGGCGCATACCTGACGGTGCTCACCAAAACGGGTGTGCAGTACAACTCGCTTCAGCAGAATTCGCGGGCTGCACTGTCGGTCATGCTCGGCGGCGCGGAAAAAGCGAACGCGCAGATGGATAAGCTCGACGCGTTCGCCCGCAACAGCCCGTTTTCGAAGAGCGTGTTCATCGACGCGCAGCAGCAGCTACTCGGCTTCGGTGTGGAGGCGCAGAAGGTCATTCCGTACATGGACGCGTTGCAAAACGCGGTCGCGGCGACGGGCGGCGGTAACGCGCAGCTCGACGGCCTTGTGCAGATCATGGCGAAGATTCAGAGCTCTGCGAAGATCACCGCCGTAGACCTGATGCAGTTCGGCAACCGAGGCGTTGACGCGGCCGCGCTGATCGGCTCGCAAATGGGCAAGACCGCCGCGCAGATTCGTGAGGAAATCACGAACGGCACGCTCGACGCAACGGTGGCGCTCGATGCGCTCGCCGCGGGCATGCAGACGAAGTTTGGCGGCACGACCGAGCTGGTTAAGCAGCAGTGGTCGGGCGCGGTTGATCGTGTGATCGCCGCGAACCGTGATCTTGGTGCGGCGATCGCTGAACCTTTCGTGTCGAAGAACGGCGGCGGTATGGCCGTCACGTGGGGTAATCAGGTCGCCGATGTACTGCGCGCGATCGAGCGCCAGGCCACACCCGTTATGGGCGTGCTGACACGCATGGGCCAGCCCCTGTTCGATGGGCTCACAGCGAGCCTGGACAAAGCGGCGGCGAGCATCAACCGGTTCAATCCTGAGCGCGTTTCGGACGGCTTGGAGAAGATGAAGGGCCACGCGCCGGGCATCGCCGCGCTTGCTGGTGCGGTGCTCGCTGTCGGTGCGAGCGTTGGCCCACTCGGGCAGATGTTCAAGGTTCTAGGTGTCACGGTTAACCCAGTGGTTGCGGCGTTCGCTGGCCTGGTTGCCGCGTCACCCGAGCTTCGGAGCGCGATGGGCGATCTGCTCGCCGCCGGGCAGCCGCTCGTGCCGCTGCTCGGTGAGGTCGCGGCGCTCGCATCGGGCGCACTGTCGGCCGCGCTGCCAGTGGTCGCTGACGGAATTAGCCTCGTGGCTAAGGTCGCGACCCCGCTGGTCGATATTCTCGCGAAGATTCCGGCACCTGTGCTGCTGAGCGTCACCGCTTTCTTGGGGTTGCAGCGCGCCCTCGGGCCGCTGAACGGCGCGCTCACCGCGGCCGGTACCGCGATGAAGGTATTCGGTGAGCGGGCAGCGGTGCAGGCCGCCCTCGGCGGCACGTCGGCGGGGGTCGGCGCGCTGTCGGCGGCGAGCATGTCGGCGAAGGGCGCAGTTGCCGGGCTCGGAAACGCGTTGAAAGCCGCATTCGTGACGAACCCGGCAGGGCTCGCAATCGCCGCGGTTTCGGGTGCGGTCGCTTTGTGGGCTGGCGCGAACGCTGAGGCTGAGAAAAAGGTCAAGGAGCACAACGATCGCGTGATGACGCTGAAGGGCACCATGTCCGACAGTACGGGCGCTATCACCGAGGCTACGGCGGCGCAGGTCGCCGCGAACCTCGAACAGACGCGCGCCGGTCAGCTCGCCGCTGAAATGGGCATCAAAATGTCCGACGTGCAAAAAGCGGTGCTGGGTAACGCGAAGTCGCAAGAGCTTATCTCGCAGCAGATGACCGAGCATTGGGAAGAGAACGCGGTCACGCTCGACAAGTCGAACGATGCGCTCAACACGTGGTCGGCGACGGCGACGAACGCGCGCAATCGTCAGCGGGAGCTTTCCGAAATCGTCGCGGAGCAGACCGCAGCGATCGAGGATGCGAAGCAGGCGAAGGCTGACATGATTCGCATCGAGCGGGAGAACAACGCCGCAATGAGCGAGGGTGAGCGGGCGCAACGCCGGTTCGCCGACGCTTTGGACGTGGCGCGCGACAGCACCGCCGATTTGGCTACGCGAGTGAGTGCGCTTCGCCAGGCGCTAGACGAGCTGCGCGGCGGCTCGATCACCGCTGAGGAAGCGACGAAGCGGTTCAACGCCGCGAATCTCGATCTCGCGGAGGGGCTCGCGCAGACCGGTGAGAACGGCGAGAAGCTATGGCAGGCGACGCTCAACGGGGCTGGCGCGATCGACACGAGCACGCGGGCGGGTATCGCTTTCTCCGACACCATGAGCTCGATGCGCGACCGGCTGCTAGAAGCGGCTATCGTCGCGTCTGATTCGGCGATGAAGAATAACGACCTTGAAGGCGCGATTGCGGCGGCTACGGCGGCTGCGAAGGGCCAACAGGATTCGATGCGCGCGACGATGGAAGCCGCTGGCTTAGAGCAAGGGCAGATCGACGCGCTTATCGATTCGATGGGTTCGGTTCCCGAGGTTGTCGCCACGGCGCTCACCACCGAGGGGTACAGCATCGTTGACGCGCAGCTTATCGGCCTGATAGCCGAGCTTGACACGCTGGAAGAGGGCGCGGTGATCACGGTCACCGAGCCCATGTCGCCAGTCGTGAAAAAGCGGTTGCAAGACCTCGGGTACGAAGTGAAAACGATGCCCGATAAGACGATCACGATTCGCAGCACGGGCGAAGACAACATTCGCCGCGTCATTAGCGAGCTCACCGCCCCGTCTAGCAAGACAATCACGCTGCTGTATGGCGTGGGGAACGAACCGCAACTTGGGCCGCTGAAAGCGCCCGGGAAGATGAACGGCGGCATGGAATCCGGCCCCGTGCAGGCGTTCAACAACGGCGGCCTACCTTCGGGGTACTACAGTGCACCGGCTGGACGGCCGGCGCTGTACAAGTTCGCAGAGCAGAATCTGCCCTGGGAAGTTTTCATCAGCCCGCAACCCGGGAAGGAACGCGAGAACGCCGGGTACGCGCTTGACGCGTTGCAACGGCTCGGGTTCCCATCGGTGCCGATTAGTGCGCTCGGCGGCTCGCCGGGGGCAATACAGCGGGCCGGCGGTTCGCTGCCTATGGCGATGGTCGATAGCGCGGCGGCATCTGCGCGGCCTGTCGGCGACATCAAAATCTATGGGCATCGCGGCATGGATATTGACGCGATCGCGGACGCGGTTTACGGGATCATTTCGGGGAGGATGTGACGTGCTAATTCTTGTCGAATTGCCAGGGCTCACGCTGTCGAACCAGCGCACCGACCCAACGGCACCTTTCCTGCGTGATCTGGTGAACTGGCACGATGCCCCATCGACTGAGCGCAAGTCTGAGCAGCGGGAACGCGGCTACGGCCTGTACTCGGATGATGACCCCGCCGAGGGCGGCCGGTTCCCGATCGTGCACGGGCGAATGACGCTCGGCAACGCGGGTGACGAGTGGGTGATGCGGCGTCAAGTGATGGCGCTGAAGAACCTGCGAGATTTCGAGATTCGTGTCACCGACCCGAGCGGCGTGTGGCGCGGCATCGTGAACATTTCGGGCGCGATAGCGTTCGATCTACACGATGACGGTTGGGCCGATTTCGAAATTCCGCTCGAAATGGCCGACCCTCGCAAGTACGGCGAGCGGCGCATTAGCTCGACCGGTGTCCCCACCGATGGTGAGGGTATCCCCGATCCGATCGACGACCCGGTGAGCGAGGGAGAGCCAGGCAACCTGGGGCGCGTCATCGCCGTGAATGACGGTGACGCGCCTATGGAGCCCATCACGCGCGTGTCTGGTGGGCTCTCTGAAGGGTTCGAGATTCGCTGCCTCGAAACCGGGCATGTCGTGCGCGTCACGCGGCCCGTGCTACCCGGCTCGGTCATCACGATCGACCACGGCGCGGGCGAGGTGTGGATAGACGGGCAATCGATCCTCTCGGCATCGTACGTGCCCGTAGCCGAATGGTTCCAAATCGGGCCAGGCGAGACTTGCACGATTCAGTGGCTGCCGCTTGGCACGGTGGAGGGCTCACCGACGCTCACTGTCGAATATTCGGAGGCATCGTGGTAGTAAAAGCGCAGGTCGCCGACCTTGTGACCGGCGACCGAATCCAGACGCTCCCGGCATCTAACGTGCGGTGGGAGAAACGAATTCTCTCACCCGAGGCGATGCGGGTAGAAGTCACGATGAAGCCGCGCGCGCACCAGATGCTCGACATTCGCAACATCACCAATGAGGTGAAGTCGGCGCTTGTCGTGTCTGACGGCGGCTCGGTGATCGGGGCGGGGCCGATCTGGGGTCGGGAGTACGCCGACGATTCGCGGCGGTGGACGGGCGAAGCGGAGGGCGTGTGGTCGCTGCTCAACCGGCGGTTCATCCTCCCACCGCACGTCACGGCCGATAATTTGCTAATCGCGTCGGGCGACGACGAGGGCGAACCCAACCCTGACGTGGCTACGAAGTTCGTGCAGAAGTCGTGGCCACAGATCGTGCGTGGCATCATCGAGCAGTCCATGAGCCGCGAGGGCGGCGAATTGCCGTTCATATTCGGCGATGACGGCGTGGGGGCTCACGACAAGTCGTATGACGCATCGAGCTTTAAGACCGTGGGCGAGGCGCTGGAAGACCTGACACGCCTCGTGAACGGCCCCGAAATTTCGTTCGTGCCGCAACTGGTCGATAACCGGTTGCGGTGGCTGGTGCGCGTCGGCGACGATGACCAGCGCGAGCTATCGTCACCGAATGTGCACAAGTTCGATTTCACGCCGCGTAATGCGGCGGTGCGCAGGTTGCGGGTGCGATCTTCGGGCCGCGATCTTGCTTCGGAGACGTGGGGCACGGGCGGTAGGCAGGCAGCGAAGGCACTGTTCGCGCGAGCGTTTAAGCCTGATCTGCTCGCCGCCGGCTACCCGCGCATGGAATCGGTTTCGTCTGCGCACTCGACGGTGCTAGAGCAGCCGACCTTGCAGGATTACACCGAGCAAGACGTAGAGCTCGCGTCGGCCCCGTTCGAGTGGTGGTCATGGCAAACCGACTCGAGCCGATCGCCGGTGCTGTCTGATTTGCAGGTTGGCGACTACTGCCAGGTTCATCTACGCGATAATCCGTATCTCCCCGACTCGCCGCCTGGTGGGATCATGCGACGCATCGTGTCGCTGTCGGGCGATTCGTCATCGCCGTGGGTGAACGTTGTCACAGACGAGGTGAGCACATGGTGACGAGAGTTCCCGAGTCGGAGGAATTCGGCCGCACGAAGGCGACGGAGCAGCGCACCGAGCGCAACGTGCGCGATTTGCAGCGCACGGACGGCGCGCAGTACGCGCGAGCAATCGAAAAGTTCAAGTCGTTGATGGAGAATCTCGATGTGACCGTGCGCGGGCACGTCGAAGCTATCTCGTACACAAAGCAGCAGATCGACGCGCAGAACGCCGCGATACTCGCACGGAACTGGCCACTCAATCAGGTGTCGGGCGTGCTGGCCGCCGGCAACGGCGGCACGGGCTCGACCAACGCCTACTACCAGGACTTGGCGACCACGGATCGCCGGGCCGCATGGGTCGGCGTGAACGGGCTGCTCGGCTTCGCGCTCTCAACTTTCCGCAAGAAACGGCACGTTCAGGAAGCCCGCATTCCCGTGCGCGCATGGCTCGGCCTCCCCGTGCAGGCATTCCAATACCGCGGCGACGGCGGCGAAACCTCAGGTTTCGATCTGGGATTCATCGCCGAAGACGTAGCAGACCTAGGGCTCGAACCGTGGGTATACCGCGACGAGCAAGGCCAAGTCGAAGGGCTCGCGTACGAACGGCTGAAGTTCGTGCATCACGAGGCGCTGCGCATGCACGAGCACGAGCTGCACGAGCTGCGCGAGCAGGTCGCAAGCCTCGAATCTGACGTTCAAAAACTGATGGCGCTTGTCGCGCCAGGGAAGGGGGAGTGATGCTCATTCAGGGTTTCCCAGGAAGTGACAAATCTACATCGCTCGCAGCGGTTCGCCGCGATCTAGAGGGCGCGGTAGCTCGCGACACGAGCGGGAAGATCAGGGCTGGCGTGTTTCCGGCGCACGATGGCGAGTTGGTCGCCAGGCGGGCAGATATGACGCTCGACGTGCTCGACTTTCGGGCGGTGCTCGACAAGCGGGGAGCGTGCTTTGTTGCGAACGAAGGTGTCACGCGGTCGCCGCAGTTCGCTGCGCCGCCGACCACGAATAGGCGCATCGATTTGCTGTATCTCACGCAGGAAATCAGCACTATCGACGGGGGCACTACGCAGCCCGTATTGAGGATTCGTGCTGGTGATCCTTCGCCAACGCCGATCCGCCCGACGCTTCCCGCTGATGATGCTGACGCGCTGCCGCTGTACGCGGTCGAAATCCCGGCCGGCACTACGTCGATGAACTCGGCAGGTGTTATCCTCACGCCGCTATTCCCGTACACCGCAATGGCCGGTGGCGTGGTGTGGGTGCGAAACCTTGTGGAGCTCGCGGCGTGGGCTGGCATCGAGGGCTCGCACGCTCATGTGCTGTCAGAGAAGAGCACCCGCACTCGACTAAACGGTACGTGGGGGTTCGGGCTCGCAACCGCCGAACCAATCATGACGGCAGGTTGGCAAGTCGCCGTTGGGCTCGGGTACGACAACAAGATTTATCGCGACAGTAGCGGGCTCTGCACGATGAACACACTTCTGCACGCGTTGACTGGTGGTATTGACTCGATCTTCACCGCACCTCCTGGATTCAGGCCAGCCACGCACGTTTTCATCGGCGAGTCGCGGTCGGTGAAAACCGGCTCAAACTTGACCGGCTCAATCCGAATGGGAGATGACGGGCGAGCCAGCATGCCAGCCGGCTATTACTCTGGTTCGTCTACTGCCGACGCGTATTACCCGGTTTCGCTGATGTGGCGAGCCAAATCATGACACTAAGGAGGAAGCTGTGAGCTACACGCAGCTAGTCGCGCCTGGCCTTGACGCGCTCGACGGGTTCGGGTGGTGCCTCAGGCAGACGCAATCGACATTCGGCGCACCGGTCGCGTTCGATAACGCGAGGCAGGGCTGGGACGGACAGCAGGGGCGGCACTTTGGCGAGCTGCCGCCCCTTGGTATCGCCGCACCGATCTGGCTTGACCACTACGGCACGTACGGCAGGCCGCCGAGATACGGCAACTGGGGGCATGTTTGCACCCGGCTCGCTGATGGGCGGGTGCTCACTTCGCCGCTGCTGAATAGCCAGCTCATTCGCTGGGATGCCAGCAAGGGCGAAATGGTCGGTCGTGGTATCTACCCGAGCGTAGACGCTTTGATGCGCGACCTGGGGGGTAGCCCAAAGCTGCTCGGCTGGTCGGAATTTATGAACGGCCGCCGCATCGTCAAGCCAGGAAGCACCACACCAAATATGCCCTTGATGGGGCAGGAAGAAGAGGAAGACATGAGCGCTGTGTACGTTCAGGACAAGGCCACGAACGGGCAGGGGTCGATTTATCGACTGCTCGCAGACGGCCGTAAGCGGCTGATTCACAAGGCCGAGTGGAATGCGATCCGGGCGCAGGAAAGCGCCGCATCGTCGGCCGGCTACCCGGCCCCGGTGATCGTTGGGCAGGTGACCGCGGCAGACCTCAAGGCAATCCCGAATGTCTAGCAGCATTCGCCTGGAAGCTCACCGCGTGCGGGCCTGGTTCCGCACGTGGTGGCTGAAGGTTCCGCGGCCGCGCGAGCTGTCGGTGGCTTTCACGCTGCTGTACGGGGTCGCGCTCGGTACCGGTTTGGTGACGCTCGCCGCACCGCCGGTGTCGCTGTCGCGCGAGGTCGGCGGGCCGCAGGTTATGGCATCGGTTGGGCTGCTGCTCACGGCGGGCGCGCTCGCGGCGATGCTCGGCGGCGCGTGCGAGCACTGGAAGCTCGAGCGCATCGGCCTGTGGTTGATGGGGTGCGCGCTCACCATCTACGGCGCTATCGTGCTATCGCTGCACTTCACCGAGTCGGGGTCGCGACTTACTCAGCTTGGCGTTGTCGCGATGGCGCTTATCGCTTTCCTTGTCCGTTTTTTGATGATTTGGCGGTTCACATACCGGCCGAGGGGGTAGGCGCGTGGATTGGGTGCCGATTGCTGTAGCTGTCGCCGGCGGCGCGACTATCCCGAAGCTGATCGACGTTATCGCGGCCGCTGTCACTACGGCTGGCCGGGAGCGGCGGGGCGAGGTTGACCGACTCGCGAAGCAGTTGCGCGACTCGCAGCGGCGTGAGCACATGCTGCTGTTGTGGGCTCGCAGGCTTGAACTGCTCGCGGTGCGACTCGGTGCGCGACCGGAGGAAATGCCGGTTTTGGACTACGGAAATTCACGCGAAGGGGGTGAATAGATTTGGCGAAGCATGCACGTACTGACGCGGTGCAGCGCACGAAGCGCACGGCGGTCGCTGTGGTGCTCGGCGCGCTCGTGGTACTCGTGGGCGTACTGCCCGAGGTGCTCACGATCCTTGCTGACGAGCTCGGCGGCGTGGTGCCTGAGCATTTGCGGTTGTGGCTGCTCGGCGCTGCTGCTGCGGTTGCTGCGGTGTCTACCGCTGTGACGAAGATCATGGGCCTAGCTGGTGTTGACCGGCTGCTGTCGTTGGTCGGGCTCGGGAAAGCTCCTGATAGCCCAGAAGTTGTTTGATATGCAGAACGCCCCGCACGTTGCGAGTTATCGCGCGTGCGGGGCGTTCCTGTGCGTGGGAGAGGTTGTTACTCGAGTGGGGCCAGTCTCCCGGTGCCGTAGTGGACGATATGCGAGCCCGGCGCGGCGGCGGCGAGCATCTGCGCGGTGTGCAGCCACAAAGCGACGTACACGCGGCGGCCGGGACGCACCACGAGGTAAGCGGGCGCGCCTTGCTTGTCCCGTGCTCGCGCTATCTCGATCGCGTGGGCGAAATCTTCGGCGCTCATTCGAAAGTCTCCCAGTCGCGTGACGCGTACAAGTCGATCAGGATGCCGAGAGCTTCGGTGTCTACTTCGCCGAACGACACCATCGCCCGAATCGACCTAATGCAGCCGCTGGAAGTCGATACCGTGAGACTGATCGGGGGGTTCCGGGATTCGCTGACCGTCAGCTCGATAGAGAGCTTCCCCTGGCTGGAAGTGATTGCGTATCCGTCGCCACTAACCCACGCAGCGACCGATGGGAGGTTTGCCGCGGCGAAGAGCTTCGCGGCCCGCTCGGGAGTCACTCGGCAACCTCGGGCCAGACGCGGCGGCCGGCAACGAACGTGAGCTTGCCGCGGCCGCGCGAGTCAGCAAACAGCCACCCGCCGGCCTCTGTGCGGATCGCTGCCGCTGTCTCCATATCGCTGCTGCCAATGCGGTAAGTGAGCTCCCACGCGTCGCCGGGGGCAGCGTCTTCCCAGGGTTTCAGTTCCGGGTGAGCCTCGAAGTAGCGGGCAGCAATATCGGCGGCCTGTTCGCCATGGGGCCCATGCTCCCAGATCGTAAAGAATGCCCCAAGCAACCTAATGCCGATGCAGCGGCCATTTGCTGTGGTATCCGAGCCGCTGAGCCGCATCACGACCGCTCCCGACTCGCCATCGACCCAAACGCCGAGCTCATGCAGGAAGTACTCACGCAGTGCTAACTGGTCGCTATCGCTCAGGTGGTTCCAGTCGTTCAGCATATTCACGCCGTTGTCAAAGATTCTGACTTCAGCGCCGCCGTAGCTCGACTCGATAACTCGCCCGTTGCTGGCCTTGAATTCGGTGGTCACTTGTTTTCTCCTTAGTGTTGTGCGCCCCGGCTGTGATGCCGGGGCGCTATTCGTGTTTACGGGTCGCCGTTAAGACTTGCTGCTGATGGGGTTCACCCTCATGAGCACATGCCTGCTCACGGTGGATGTCTTCTTGCTGCCGACGAACATCACGGTAACGACATCGTGGGCTGAGTCCACTCGAATGACGATTCCGTACACGTCTTGACGGGCCGCTGGGTCGGCCCAGCGAACGAGGTCGCCGGGGCCAAAGTCAACCCAGCGGGCAATGCGGGCCTGAAGCGCGACGAGCATCGGCGACCCCTTGGCGCTCTCTGGTGCGCAGTCGATCGCTTGCCACACCTGACCAATGCGCATCTTCGCAACCCATTCGGTGATCGGGTCGGGCTCAGTCACTGGCTGCTCGCTCTCTGATTTGAACCCGGTCACCTCGAACGGGTCGCCGGGCGCAAGGTCGGCCCAAAGCTGCTCAATCTCGGCGATGGTGAACCAAGCCTGCTCGCCCTCGACGGCGAGTGCGATGTGCGTTGCGCCGACCGCAATGTACTGGTCGATCTGCATTCGGGTTTCTGCGTATGTCACGGGGTTTCTCCTTGGTGTCGTGGGTGCGCCCCCGGTCGGGTGTGGCCGGTGGCGCTGGTGTGGCTTTAGAGGCGCTGGTGCTTAAACACGATTTCCCAGAATTCGTCGTGCTCGACGGTGATCGAGTACAGCTGGGTCGCCTGATCGAAGGTGATGATTTCGTCAGCGATTGCGGCGACGTTAAACGCGGTGTCGGCTTCGGCGACCTCGCCTGATGCCTCGATAACGTCGATGATTCCGGCCTGGATCGCCTCGTCGCGGGTGGTGAAGGTTGCCATGATTTTTCCTTTGCTTTGGCGTTTCGGTTGACGCTCACAACTGTACACGCATGCTTGATGGTGCGCAAGGTTGCGCACTGGTGTTCAATCGTGTTAAGTTCAGTGCCAGCCGGGAAAGACGGCGACGAAAGGTGCAGAAATGGAGATGTACGTGATGATGAGGCCCAAACCAAGCGAAATCCTGAAGCGGATGATCACGACGGAAACCGAATCGGCTACGGCGCTCGCCGCGGCCGCCGGCGTGACGCGGAGTACGGCAACGAAGGTCATGCGGGGCGAATCGGTAACGCTCAGCGTTGCTGTGAAGATCAACAGCGCGATCGGCGGAAGCCGACCGATTGGCCACCTGTTTTCAAGCTCGTTCGACAGCATGCCGGAAGAATTCGAGGGCGACGAATGAGCGCGGCGCGGGCGGTGGCGTGGGTGAGCGCGCTTGGCGCGGCGGCGTTGTTCTACGTCGTTTCGGTCGCGGCCACCGGTGAGTGGGCGCAAAACGGGCCGTGGCTGATCCTCGTGGTCGTGTTCGTCGGGTTCGGTGCTGACGTGGTGCGGTTCGCGGTTGTGGCGAACGGGGCTGACGATGGCGAGTGACGAGTTTGGGGTGATTCTTTCCCCCGAGTTGATGGCCGTGCTGTCGGAGGCGGGGCGCGAGCATGTCGCGTTCGTTCGCGATGGCTCGGAGCGCACAAAGGTTCCCGGGTTGCGGCATTGCGTGTGCCCGCTGTGTGATTCGCTCGCGTCGATCGCTGAGTTTGTCGAACGCGCAGAGGCGGCCAGGGTCGCTTTGTGGAATCTGATGGAGCCAACAGAATGTCGCTACGGCCGCGAGGGCGACTGCCAGGAGCACAGCATATCGCTGGCTGCTGGCGAGCGGTGCCCGAACGAGCTGGCGCGCGAGCTGACGGCCGGGGGTGCGTCGTGATCTCGTTGCCGAGCGAGGCCGCGCAGGCGCGCAGGCAGCCCGTGCTCGTGGGTATTGACCCGGCGCTCACGAATACCGGCATCGTGATCAACACTGGCCGGGAGCGCATCGCGGTAACGGTGAAGTCGGCGGCGATCCCTCGCGGTGACCGTAACCCTCACGGCCATTCGAGCCGCATCGAGCGCACGGCCGCGCAGATCGTAGAAAAGGTGCCGTTGGGTGCGTTGGTCGCGATCGAGGGGCCGTCTTACATGTCGAAGTATGGCAGCCCTGACGAGCGTGCGGGGTTGCGGTGGTCGATCATTGCGCGGTTGCGCGTGATGGGGTGCCGCATCGTGGTTATCACGCCCAAGGGCGGTAAAGCTTGGCTTGCCGAGAACGGCAATGCCGGTAAAGACCTGATGCAAGCTCGGGCTGCGATCGTCGCGCCAGGGCTCGCTGCGGGCGAGCATGAGGCAGATGCGTTCGCGCTGCTGTCGATGCTCGAATATTGGGCTGGCGTCTCGGATTACGAGCCCGGCCCGAAAGGTGTAGAAGCTCACGGCAAGGTGCAGTGGGATCACTTGATCGAAGGGAAGAAATCATGATGATGGAACGCAAGGTAAAGCTGTCGGCGAAGCAGCCCGAGGGCGACCGTAACGGGCTCACGCAGCAGGATGCGCTCGAAGCGCTGACCGTGGGGTTCGCGTCGGGTGCGAAGCATCTGGCAGTGGTGGAGCTCGAAGTGGTTGAGCAGGCGACGGGTAGCGAGGGCGTGCTGACGAACCGGGTCGCTCTGTCTCGCATCGAGCTAATCGCTGAGGGGAACGCGGAGCACGCGGCTAGTCTGCTGCGTGAGGCGTACGAGGCGCGCCAGCATGAGACGCTCGACGGGCTCGGTGGCGAAGATATTGCGGGGCGCGGCAATGAGTGAGCGGGCGGAGATTTTCGAGCTGTCACATATCCGTGAGGGTGACCTTATTCGGATCGAGCGCGGCGAAGGGTTATCGTCAATCTCGGCTATTGAGTATGTGGCGAGGGAGCGTGGCGACTTACCGGTTGGCTTCAGTCGCACGTTCACCGCGCATGCCGAGGCGGGTCGCAAGGTTTTCTTGCTGGATAGGCCGATTGTGCTGCCAACGCGGCCATACTCGCTCGTGATTCCACCGCCTGAATCGCAGTGTTCAGCGTATGCAGTAGTGCTTGAGCCGCACGTAGATGCCCTGTATTGGAGGCGCGGCAGCCGGATATGCAGCGTGGCCGATGTGCTGAATCTTGTGACTAAGGAAAACTGGCGCATTATCGAAGGCCCGGCCAACGAAAACGAAGGAGAAAACGAATGACCGCGCAAACACTTACCGCGGCGGGATTCACGCCGCCGCCCGCACCCGAGCCAGAACTGGCCGAATTATGGTCGCGCGCGATCGCATCTGACGCAGACCGGGCACACTGGCTGGAACAGCGCCGAACCCGCGTCACTGGCACCGATGCGCCGTTACTTGCACGCTCGCGAGCGCAGACCATTCGCGAGCACATGCGCAAGAAAGCTTCGGGCACCGAGTCGGAATTTTCCGGCAATCGTGCAACCGAGTGGGGCAACTACCGGGAGGCGTACGCGATCCGCACGCTGCTCGGGTCGGGCTGGCACCAGTGCGGCCTGCTCATTGGTGCGGCCGTGAATGACCGGATCACGGCTACACCTGATCTTGTCGCCGTCAACTTCGCCGGAGAGGTTGAGCTGATGGAGCGCAAGACCTCAGCGAAAGACCTGAACCCCGCAGGTAAGGATTTCAAGGCGACCCGCTATTTCGAGCAGATTTTGCAGCAGCTACTCGCGACCGGTGCCGAGCGTGTTCGCCTGGTGGTGGAGCAGCACAACGACGATTGGTCGAGGTGGAAGAACCGCCCCGGCCCGGGCTGGGAGTTCGACGGCGGGTTGGAGCTCGCCGATTTCGGCCCCGAGGTTGTCGCCACGCACGAATATGTGTTCGAGCGGTCAGACCTTACCGCCGAGCTTGAAACCTTGTACGAGCAGAATCTGGCTGGCCTGATCGTGCTAGACGAAGAGCTCGCGGGGTTCATCGCTGACGGGCCGGAAACATTCTCTGACGTGCAGCGGCGTGTCTATGGTGCGCAGGCTCGCAAGTATGCCGACGCGCACGTTGCTGAGAAGAAAGCGAAGGAGGCGAAGGAGTCGGCGCGAGACGAGCTGCTCGCGCTCGCCGCGGGTTGGGACGCTGAAGAGCTTGCCGAGGTTGACCGGGCGGGCGATGATTTGCCGACGCTCGCACCGCGGCGTGCTTTCTCGGATTCGTTCGACAATATCAAGGTGACGTTTGCGGCACCGAGCGCGGGTGTGGAGTCTGAGGTTCCCGATGTGGAAGCGGCGATGAAGGCGGCACCGGAGCTTGCGGCTCGGGTGGTGCAGGCGAAGGCTGCGCTGACTGCTGCGATGGATCAGTGGGAGGCCGAGCAGGCGAAGCACACGAAGAAAGTCATGGGCTCGGGGTCGGTGGCGAAGGTTACAGTTACGCCGCCGAAGAACTGGGGGCTGAAGTGACTCGCACGATTGTGACGCTGGAAGGTTGCGACGGATCGACGCGGGTGGAGCTTGAAGACTTCACCGCTGAGGAGATCGCGGCGATTCGCAAGCTCGCTGAGCTTGTCGGGCCAGTCGCTGGGTGCGAGCCCGGCATGAGCATCACCGAACTGAAAGGGAATGACGATGACTGAAATTGTTGTGTATGACGCGGCGAGGAATTACAGCGCCGCACCGCTTGAATCGCGCAAGGAATATGTTGCGACGATCGCGGCAGCGAGCGCACTGCTGCCGCGGGCCGCACAGAACCCGAATTACGATGTTCAGCTAGCGCAGACGTTCTACATCTGCGAGGTCGGCGCGATGATGGGCATTCACCCGCTCGAAGCGCTCGCCGGTATTCACATGATCGATGGCCGGTGGACGATTTCCAGTGCGCTCATGTCTTCGCTGGTGCGGCAGGCAGGGCATAAGCTGCGCGTGACTGAAGATGGTTCGTGGCGCGACGGAACGTACGTCGCGACGTGCACCATCGTGCGGCACGATGACCACGAGTACCCCACGGTGATGACCTTCGGGTACGAGGATGCCGAAATGGCTGGCCTGCTCGGCAAGGGGAACTGGCAGAAGTACGGCAAGAGCATGTGTGTTGCTCGTGCGATTTCGAAGTGTGCTCGTGCTGCTGCTGAGGATGCTTTGGGTGGTGCGCGGTACACGCCGGAAGAGCTTGGCGCGACTGTGGATGCTGAGGGTGAGCCGGTGGACGGTGGGCACTATGAGTCGATGCCGAGCACCCCGCCCGCGCCCGCGGCCGCACCGCAGCCAGCCCCGCCCGCGCCGCCGGCGGCCGAGCATGCGGCACCGGAGCCCGCGGCTGAGTCGCACCCGACAGTGCGGCCCGCCGCGAAGCCAGCGGCGGCACCGGCCCCGACCCCGGCACCCGACCGGGGTACGGCGAGTGCAGCCGCTCGCCCGGCTGCTGAAGTCACTGACGAGCAGATTATTAGCGCGGTGAGTGACGCGGCCATCGTGCACGCCCGCAACGCGTGGGGTGCGGCAGGCAAGGGAGACGTTGAGACGCTGCGCACGGTTTGGGATTCGGCCGAGGCCGCAAAGGTGCTCACCGCGCCCGCGCTCGCGTTCGATGACCTGGGGCGGCCGAGCGTGTGGCAGCGCGACGAGGCCGGAGCGCCAATCCCGCTCGGGTCGCTGATTCGGGTACTGCGCAGCGAGGTTGTGCAGCAGCTCGCCGACGCTGAAGCGGCCGCGCAGGATGCCGCCGCCGAGCAGCTCGAGCAGCCCGTCTACGCCGAAGACTCGGGCGAGCCAGTAGACGCTGAGGAAGAACCGCAGGACGGCGGGGATGATTCCGCAGCCTAAGCCGGGCTGGTTTGATGGCGGGCTGCATTGGACAGCCCGCCATCAACTCGGTTTCGGGTATCTGTCGATTCTGGAGCCAGACCCGGCCGACCCGTTGCACTATGCGATCGGGCGGGCGCTCGGCGGCGCGGGCGCGGATACGCCGCGCGCGGTGCTGCTAGTGCTCTCCGGAGTGATCGCGGGAGAGATTGCCCGCGAGGGCGCGCTGGCTGGCCAACTGAAGTCACAGTGCGAGCAGTACGAGGCGGCAACGGTGCTCGAAATGACCGAGGGTAAGCGCATGTCGGTCGCGCTCGCTGAGCGGCATGTGCGCGCCACGAAGGCGTACGCCGATGCGATGCGGCAGCGCCGCGTGTCAGAGGCCCGCGTGGTGGCGTTGCGGGATTATTCGCAGACGGTACGCACGGAGCAGGGCATGCACCGCACCGACCGCGCCGATGCGCGCGCAGGAAGCATCGGGGAAGCGCATGACGCGACCTGACGGCTCATTCCCGGGCGAGGTGGTGCGGCTCATGTGGGGTCGCGCTTTCGCGTCGTGCGAGTCGTGCGGGCGCGGCCTGGTGTGGGAGCGGCGCGGCTGGCAGTGGTCAGCGCATCATCGTGACCCGCGAGGCATGGGCGGTTCGTCCGATCCGGCGTTGGGTGCTGCGTCGAATGGGCTCATTCTGTGCGGGCATGGCACGTCGGGCTGTCATGGCCTGGTGGAGTCGCGTAGGGCTGCTGCGCTCGCCGCGGGGCTGCTGGTTGGGCCTGGTGCTCGTGCTGCTGACGTGCCGGTAACGCTGTACATGTTTGGTCGGGTGCGGTTGCTGGATTCGGGGTTGGTGTCTGACGTGTAGGGAAGGATTCGTTTTTGGCCCCGGCCACCTTGATTGGTGGTTGGGGCCATTTTTTGTGCCCGGCTTGCGGTTTCGAATCACGCGTGCAACAATCGGTGTTGCCATGCGTGACAACACGCTAGGCAACATGCCAGTAAATACCATTGAGAGGGAAGCCTAAATGACTTTCACCGGATCGCCCGCTATCGACGCGGTAAGCGACGCGCAGAAGCGCACCACCGCAGCGCAGCATGCGCTAGCCGACGCGCTCGCAGGCCGCAACGCCGCGATAGTCGCCGCCGTCGAATCAGGAGAATCGCCGCTTGCCGTGGCGCTCGCCGCCGGCGTGAGCGTGCAGACAGTAAGCCGGGCCGTAAAGGTCGCAACCGAAGGAGACGCAAAGTGAAAAAGCACGATCTGATCAACGAAATCCGCGTACTTCGCGCAGACGTAACCGAGGCGAACGCGAGGCTGCGCGCGATCGAGATTGAGCGCGTCGGCGCTCGCAACGAAATCACTCGCCTCGAAGAGCGCCTAGCGCGGGAGCATGCGAACCTCGCGAGCCTCGACCGGAACAGCGAGGGCCAGATGGAAGATGCGCGCTACGGTGCGCTCGCCGCCGAGAGCCTGGGGCGCGTCATGGTCGATTTCGAGCTTGGTGTCATCACCGAGTCGGGACTGCACGCGGCCGCGGTGACTGCACGGCACGAGGCGAAGCGTGCGGCCGAAATTATCGACGTTGAGATTGCCGAGGATGACGGCGAAATCGCCGAGGAATCGTCCGACTCGGGGTTCGAGTTCTAGTGTTCAGCCCATCACGGCGGCGGCTATCGTCGCAGTTTGCGCAGATTCCGAATGACGTGCTCAGGCCGCGTGGCGATCTGTCGGCGCGGGCGCTCGGCGTGTTGTGCCACATGCTTTCGCACTCTGACGGGTTCGAGATTTCGCGGGCCTCGCTTGACGATCAGTTCACCGAGGGGCGCGACGCGCTAGATACGGCATTGCGTGAGCTTCGGGAAGCTGGCTACGTTCGCGCGGTTCGCACTCAGGGCGATGGGGGCAGGTTCACTGGTGCGACGTATCTCGTGTTTGACGAGCGCGGCGGCGCGGAGGCCGACCCGGAACCCGATGCGGGAAACCACAGCCCGGGTTTTCAGGGTGATGGTGTGCGGAAAACCACAGCCCTGGAAAACCATAGCCCGGGAAATCCGCATCCCCATATAAGAACACCAATGCCTATAGAACACCAAGTCAAGAACATCAGTAATAACACCAGCGATTCGACGTTCGAAACTTTCTGGTCGATCTATCCGAGGCGGGTCGGGAAAGGTGCTGCTGTCAAGGCTTTCGAGAAGGCAGCTCGCGGTACCGATCCGATCGTGATCAATGCGGCGGTTTTGGATCATGCGGCGGCGTGGCGCGCGGCTGGCACTGAGCCGCGGCATATTCCGCACCCGGCTACCTGGCTAAATCAGCAGCGGTGGCTTGACGAGCATTTGCCTGAGCCTGCGCGGGCTCAGTTGTCGGCGGCGGATCAGATGGCACGGGATCTCATTTCTGGCCAGAATCACGATTGGGGGGCGAATGCAATCGGCCAATGACGGGTTAACGCGCTCGGAGCGAGCCGCTTTGCCGCCTAGGAGCGACGATAAGGCCCGCCTGGGGGAGTTGGTGCACAACGCCCCTGAAAGTCCGTTAGAAACGATTCTGGCGATTTCGACTCTCGAACAAATTCGGGTGCTGCACGTGTGGGCGACCGGGTTCGACGGGATCATTCGCGGCCGGGTTGATGCGGAATCGTGGCTTGCCGCGCTCGAAGGGTACGACATGAACCGGGTTCGGGCCGCTATCACCGAGCACTACCGGCGCAACACGTGGCGCGTGATGCCCGCGAACATCATCGAAATTATCGAAGCAGGGGAGGCTTGAACATGGGGACGAGATACGTGATCGGGGCAGCGCCGGGAGTGATCCGGTCGGAGATTCGGGTGAACCGACGTTCTACAGACGGTGTTCGGCTTGGCGGCATGGCGCAAGCTGAAGCTACGATGGTCACGCGAGGGGTCGAAATTGACGGCGCAATCACGCTATCCGTTAGCGGTGTGACCACTCGTATGAACGATTTGGAAGCTGCTGCGCAACTCGTGGCGCTCGCGCATCAGATCACGGCGCGAACGGTCGCCGACGCGCTCGGCGCGGATCACCCCGGCGTGAACGTGCCACCTTCAGGGGCCGCGCAAGTTGCTGCGCGCCTGGTGCTCACTAACGCTGAGGTCACCCCCGCCGAGGTGCTCGAAATGCTCGGGATCGATGCTGAATGACGGGCGAGCAGCTATCGGTCAAATATGACCCGGAGACGGAGAAATATTTGCTCGCCGCGATCCTCGACACGCCCGCTGTGATCTGGGAAGTTAGGCAGATCGTGCGCGCCGCCGACTTCCAAAGCGTGGTGAACGCGACGGTGTACGAGGCGATGGTTGCTGTCTCGGATGCGGCGAAAGCGTGCGACGCGCCGACTGTGAACGCTCATATCATCAGGGCCGGCAAAGATCACATTGTGTCGGCGACGTACGCGTACGAGCTGATGAATCTTGGCATCGTCGGCGTGCAGTGGGTTGGCTTCGGGCACGAGGTGCGCGAGCACGGCGAGCGGCGACGGCTGCTCGAAGAGGCTGGTGTGATCGCCGAGATAGCAGCCAACGGCGGCGACGGCGGCGACCTGCTCGAGCAAGCAATCGCGCGTCTCGACGGGCTGCGCGGCGGCGTGCTCAGGCAGTCGCGGCCGATCGGCGAGGCGTTCACCGGCCTGGTCGAAAAAATGAAAACGAACGTGCCGTACACGCCGACCCCGTGGCCTTCGCTGAACGCGATGATCGGCGGGATTCGTGCGGGCGCGATGTACACAGTCGCGGGCGCGTCGGGCGGCGGTAAGTCGATCTTCGGCCTACAGCTCGCAACGCATATCGCGGAGATGGGCGGCCGCGTCGGCTATGTCTCCCTCGAAATGAGCGAGGAAGACCTGCTGAAGCGCATCATTTCGATGATGCAAGACGTTCACCAATCCGCGCTCGTGAATCACGAGCTCAGCGAGGATGGGTGGCGTTCGGTGATGGAAGCCGAAACGTACCTGAAGACGCTGCCGCTCGAAGTGTTCGACCGCGGCGGCACGCAGTATTCCGACATTGTGGGGTTCGCTCGCGCGTTGCACCGCAAGGGCAATATGAAGCTGCTCGTGGTCGATTATCACGGGCTCACGCAGTCTCCCCCGGGAGCGTCTACCGAATCGCGCACGCAGCTACTGAACCAGTGGGCGAACGGGTACAAGCAGTTGGCGCGCGAGCTCGGGATAGCGGTTGTCGTGCTGGAGCAGTTCAACCGTGACAGCACGAAGCGGCAGAACGCGCGCCCGGTCATCACTGACTTGCGTGGCACGGCGGCGTTGGAGCACGCAGCTGATTGCGTGATCCTGTTGCACCGCGTTATGAAAAAAGTTGGCGGGAAGGAGGTGCTGACTAACGATATTGAGTTCATCGCGGCGAAGAATCGGCAAGGGCAGCAGGGCTACCGGGTGCTAGTTTTCGATGGCGCTTTCTCCCGGATCAGCCAGAAGGAGCACGAGCACACCCAGCTGTACGACTAGACACCGAACCTCAATCAATCACCACGAAAGTAGGTACATATCATGGCCGGAGAGCCACTAATCACAGTCGTTGGCAACCTAGTTGCCGACCCCGAACAGCGCGTATCCCAGAGCGGGAAAGCATGGGTGACGTTCCGCATCGCGAGCACCCCTCGAGTTCGCGATCGCCAATCCGGCGACTGGTCGGATGGCGAGGCGCTATGGCTGAGCTGCCGAGCGTACAGCGAGTACGCCGACAACATCGCCGCATCGCTCACGAAGGGCACCCGCGTTATCGTGCAGGGCCGCCTGACGCAGCGCAGCTACAAAGACAACCAAGGCCAGCAGCGCACCAGCCTCGAACTAGAGGTTGAAGAGATTGGGCCGTCACTCAGGTTCGCGGCCGCGCAGGTCACCCGCGGCGGCACGGGCGGCGCACCGGCCGGTAGCGGGTGGGCGAAGCCGCCGGCAGCCCCGCCGGCGCAGTACGGCAGCACCCCGGGCGGCGGTTGGGCGAACCCGAACGGTGGCCAACCAGCAGCCCCGCCGCCGACCGAGAACCCGTGGGCGAACCAGCCGGCTACGGGCGGGTTCGATGACGAGCAGCCTTTCTAGGCTGATCTGACCGGCGTGGGCCGGTAAACAAAGGAGGGGCCGGGCGGAAAGTACCGCCCGGCCCCATGACCAAGGAGAAAGGAAACGCGTTATGAACGATAGCACGATTGTTCGACGGCCGCGGGGGCTGGTGCGGGTGTCTCGCGCCGCTGACCGGCCCTGGCTGGTTTTGCCGTGGGGGGCGGTGTGCACGGCGTGCGCGTGGTCTGTGATACGCATGTCGCACTCGCGGGCGGTTGCTGCTGCGGTCGGCCACGTTCATGCAGCGCACCGGGATGCGGTGAGGTGGCGTTGCCTGGTGCGCGGGTGCAACCCGGGCCTATGGTCGGAATCGCTCGCGCTAAAGCACCGCGCCGAGACGGGGCACCGCGTCGCGAGGTGGCCGGTTCGCTCGCCTGAGGGGGAGCTGAAGCAGCGCGAGCGGTATCGCGCTTTCCTGGCTAGGCGGCGGCGTTGACGCGGCCAAGTGCTGGCCGGGTGTGCGTGCCGGGGCGGGGCGGGCGCGGCTATTGTGGCCGCGAAACACGAGACACTGCCCCCGTAGCGGCGGCGACGTGCGAAAACTGCCACGCCGCGATCCGCGCCGACGAGCACCACGCCGCGAAGGGGAATGACAGATGACCGGGCAGCAACTCACGGTTGGATCGCTAACCGAGCACAACACCTCGCGAGCGCAGCAACTCAGGATGCTAGGCAACGGCGTGGTCGCGCAGCAGGCGGTAGCCGCCATTCGCTTACTGCTCGCACGTGCAGAAGGGTCGCCGGCTGATGTTTGACCGGTCTTGCCCCCACGCCGACAGTCTCGGCAGCGTCTACACCGGCACCCTGTGCTCAGCCTGCTACCGGGAACTCGAAATCCGGCTGCCCGGGCTCGCCGCGATGTGCGAGCAGCTTCGCCGCGACGCAGCACCCGGCACGGTGCGGGCAGTGAGCTACGGCGACCGCGTGCAAGAATCAGCCGAGCAGCGCCTGCTGATCGATGACCGCCGACTCGCCCTCGCAGATGACCTGTTTCAGGCGGCGTGCGTGGTGGTGCTCGTGATGGCTGACGAGCTCAGCACTGATCCGCCGTACGCGCTGCGCGGCGCGGTCGCCCCGCCGAGGTACAGCGAAGGTCGCTTGTCGCCGTTCGCTGCGCAGGGCATCGAGTCGTGGCTGGTGCGCAATCTTCGGTGGATTGCGCAGCACGAACTAGCGTTCGATGTGCTCGACCCGCTCACGGAGGCGCTCACGGAGGCGAGGCGGGCGACCGACCCGGCACCCCCGCGAAAACCGGCGATCCGCGGCGCTTGCTCGGAGTGTTTGGGGCGGGTTGCTATCGTCGTGTTGGAGCGGGGCGTTTTCTACTCCACCTGTGGCGGGTGCGGGAAGCGTGGCCCCGTGCATGCGCGAGTGGTGGAGGCGGTTCTAAGTGCAAGTGATGACGGTGACGCAGGCGGCGGCGGCTACGGGGCTCACCCGGATGACGTTGTGGAATTATCGGGCGGCGGGGCTGCTGCCGTCGAAGCAGCGGGGCCGTAATGTGCTCGTGGCTGTGGAGCATGTGCAGGCGGCGCATCGGGCGCGGCTTGCGAATAATCCGGCGCATCAGTATCGGCTGCGCGCCGCAAGGGAACAAGGAGTGATTCTCATATGACCGAAGAACCGACACCCGAACAGATCGAAGCCGCAGCGAGGGTGATCGATCCGAACGCGTTCGCGCGCCTCTCAGCCGAGCTCGGTGCTGCCGAGCGTGAGTCTCTCGATATGACGCAGGCCACCCTGCAACGTCTGGCGAGAGAACAAGCTCGGCAGCACCGAGCAACGTGGGATGGGTCGCGCTGGATTTGCCGAGTGTGCGACATCCGCTTTTGGCAGGACGATGAGCTCGTCGAACACGACCGCAAATTTGCCCCTGTGCAGGTGGACGAAGTGAAGCTGCCTGCTGTGACTCGTGTGACCCTCGCTGGGCGTACAGGGGTGCGGTCTGCTGAGCATTGGGACTATGCCGGTGTCGAACTGCTGGTGCAGGACGAGGGGCGCACGCTCAAAGTGCTCCCGCTGCGAGGTGGTGGGCGATGAACGCACCAACTATCGCGCACAATTGCCCGAATGGCGGCGACCCCGGCACGAGCGTGTGCGCCGCATGCTGGTTCGGCCTGACCGAAAACGACTTGCGGGTGTCGCTGAACAACGCTGACGGCACCCGCCGCACCAACGACGAGGTACGGGCAGCGGCGGCAAGGATCATCGACGCGGCGACCGTACCAAACCGGCCGAGCAGCGCGCCGGCGAACCACATCGCGCAAGTTTTCATGAGCTACTACGGTGGCGAGCTCAGGAAGATCGGAGTGCCGGTCACCGCGGCCAACCTCGCGCATTATCGTGGGGGCGCGCGCGCCCGTGCGCGGGGGGTCGAGCGACCCCCCCCCGCGCGAGCGGTGGGGCACGCGGCAGGC
>NZ_JASLGE010000051.1 GCF_030150285.1 Pseudomonas sp.
AGGTCAATCGACCTTTGTCGAAATAACCCGCCGCACACGTTCATCCAAAGACCAATGTTCCTGGGACGATAAATACTTCTCCAAAGCCGAGAAAAAAGAAGCGGGCTGTTTGCCGCAAACGAAGGACTACGGCTATATCGCTTATGTCAAAGGCGACCCTGATGCCAAGGAAGACACCCCCAACCTGCTGCTCTACGTGATGCAAGACTCGCGGAACGCGCCTGACGGCAAGCCAACCATTGGCAAGGACGAGCTTCGCAAGATGGCCGATACCATCGCCGCATCGATCAAGCGCCGTTGAGGCTATGGCCGCTAACCCTTCGTTGATGACGGTCTATTTGATCAAGGCCGCACTCAACATACGGTGCTCGCCGAGCAACTGAGGCGCTACTGGAGGGGTATTGTGAGTTGAGTACATGCCGATGCACACCGGCAGTGGGAAGGGATAAACCATCGAATAAAGGTGATTAAACGAATGGCGTAAGGCTACCGGGTTAGCGAATGCTTGTTCATTAAGATCAAGAGTGCCTTTCCCGTTAATCCGTGATGAGCCAAAAAAATAGCCCTCTAAGCGAGGGCTATTAGTGGGCTCTGTGCGCTGATGTTGCGGGGCACAGAACCAAAGAGCCAAACCAGGCCTCTTTAGGGTGCCAGCTCAGGCTGGCGCGCCTGGATCAGCAGCTGTAGTACAGCTCGTATTCCAGTGGGTGTACGAAGGTACGTACTCTGATTTCTTCTTCGCTTTTCAGGGCGATGTAAGCGTCGATGAAGTCGTCGCTGAAAACGCCGCCTTTGGTCAGGAACGCACGACCTTTGTCCAGTTCTTCCAGGGCTTCTTTCAAGCTGCCGCACACTTGTGGGATCTGCTTGGACTCTTCAGGCGGCAGGTCATACAGGTTTTTGTCAGCCGCGTCGCCAGGGTGGATCTTGTTCTGGATGCCGTCCAGGCCAGCCATCAGCAGTGCGGCGAAGCACAGGTACGGGTTGGCAGCCGGGTCCGGGAAACGGGCTTCGATACGGCGAGCTTTAGGGCTGGACACGTAAGGAATACGGATCGACGCGGAACGGTTGCGAGCCGAGTAGGCCAGCATGACCGGTGCTTCGAAACCTGGCACCAGACGCTTGTAGGAGTTGGTGGCCGGGTTGGTGAAGCCGTTCAGGGCCTTACCGTGCTTGATGATGCCACCGATGAAGTACAGGGCGGTGTCGGACAGGCCGGCATAGCCTTCGCCTGCGAAGGTGTTCTTGCCTTCTTTCCAGATGGACATGTGAACGTGCATGCCCGAGCCGTTATCGCCGTACAGTGGCTTGGGCATGAACGTGGCAGTACGGCCGTAAGCGTCGGCAACGTTGTGCACTACGTACTTCAGGGTTTGGGTTTCGTCGGCTTTCTTCACCAGGGTGTTGAACTTGACGCCGATTTCGTTCTGACCGGCAGTTGCCACTTCGTGGTGGTGAACTTCAACGGTCAGGCCCATTTCTTCCAGTGCGTTGCACATGGAGGTACGGATTTCGTGGTCGTGGTCGAACGGTGGAACCGGGAAGTAGCCGCCTTTAACGCCTGGACGGTGACCTTTGTTGCCGCCTTCGATGTCCTGGTCGGACATCCACGAACCTTGCTCGGAGTAGATTTTGAACATCGAGCCGGAAATATCCGACTTGAATTTCACCGAGTCAAAGATGAAGAACTCTGGCTCCGGGCCCGCGAACACAGTGTCGCCGATACCGGTGGCTTTCAGGTGCTCTTCAGCGCGCTTGGCGATTGCACGCGGGTCACGGTCGTAACCTTGCATGCTCGAAGGTTCGATGATGTCGCACACCAGGATCAGCGTTGGCTGCTCGGTGAACGGGTCCAGAACGGCCGTGCTGTCGTCTGGCAGCAGGATCATGTCGGACGCTTCGATGCCTTTCCAGCCAGCAATGGAGGAACCGTCGAACATTTTACCGTCGGTGAAGAAGTCTTCATCCAACGCATCACGGGCCGGCATGGTCACGTGATGTTGAGTGCCCTTGGTGTCAGTGAAGCGCAGATCAATCCATTTGACGTCATGATCTTTGATGAGTTGAACCGACTTCGACATAGTGTCCTCCGGGGTGGCTTAGGGCTGGTAGTGGAATAGCCCTTAATAAGTGGTTGATGCCGGCGCGAATACTCTGCCAAGGCAACCTGCCTCACAAGAGAGCAAATTGCATGCCAGTGCCCTGAATCGGGTGTAATGCGCCAATCTTAAGCATGTAAGCGCTTCAGACTACCGATTAGTGCGCTTTATCGCACCCAAATGAAGCGGCAAACGGCATTAATGCTCTGTTTTGGTGCGATGAAAACCGTTTGTACGATAACTGGTTAAACCTTGAGCAATTTCCGCTATAATCCGCGCCCCCCTTTTTTGGCAGGCTGCTCGCGCGCTGTTTTCATGAAACTAATCGTTAAAGTCTTCCCCGAAATCACGATCAAGAGCCGTCCGGTTCGGATGCGTTTCGTCCGTCAATTGGCCAAAAACATCCGCACCGTGCTCCGCGATCTGGACCCGGCGGTGGTGGTGACGGGCGTGTGGGACAACATCGAGCTGCAAACGCGCGTCAGTGACCCTAAAGCCTTGAAAGAAATGACCGAACGCCTGAGCTGCATGCCGGGCATTGCGCATTTTCTGCAGGTTGACGAGTACCCGCTGGGGGACTTTGACGACATCGTCGAGAAGTGCAAAGTGCACTTTGGCGAGGCGCTGGCCGGCAAGATTTTTTCGGTGCGTTGCAAGCGCGCCGGCAAGCACCCGTTCAGCTCGATGGACGTCGAGAAATACGTCGGCAGCAAGCTGCGTCGTGAGTGTGGGGCTGCCGGTATTTCGCTGAAAAACCCGCAAATTGAAGTTCGCTTCGAAATTCGCGACCAACGGTTGTTTGTGATCCACAGCCAGCACAACAGCATCGGCGGCTACCCGCTGGGGGCGTTGGAGCAGACGCTGGTATTGATGTCCGGTGGCTTCGATTCCACGGTGGCGGCCTACCAGATCATGCGCCGCGGGCTTATGAGCCACTTTTGCTTCTTCAACCTGGGCGGACGTGCCCACGAATTGGGCGTGATGGAAGTCGCGCACTATATATGGAAGAAGTACGGCAGCTCGCAGCGCGTGCTGTTTGTCAGCGTTCCCTTTGAAGAAGTGTTGGGCGAAATTCTCGGCAAAGTCGATAACAGTCATATGGGCGTCATTTTGAAGCGTATGATGTTGCGCGCTGCGTCCCGTATTGCGGATCGGCTCGACATCGACGCGCTGGTGACGGGGGAGGCGATCTCTCAAGTGTCCAGCCAGACGTTGCCCAACCTGTCAGTGATCGATTGTGTGACCGATAAACTGGTCCTGCGCCCACTGATTGCGAGCCACAAGCAGGACATTATCGATTTGGCGACCGAGATCGGCACGGCCGACTTTGCCAAACACATGCCTGAATATTGCGGGGTGATTTCGGTCAACCCCAAGACCCACGCCAAGCGCCCGCGTGTGGAGTATGAAGAACAACAGTTTGATATGGCCGTGCTTGAGCGTGCGCTTGAGCGGGCCAAACTGGTGCCGATTGATCGGGTGATCGATGAATTGGGCCAGGATTTGCAAGTCGAAGAAGTCAGCGAAGTGCTGGCGGGCCAGATCGTCATCGACATCCGTCACCCGGATGCCCAAGAAGATCAACCGCTGGAACTGGCTGGCATCGAAGTACAAGCGTTGCCGTTCTATGCTCTGAACAGCCGCTTCAAGGAACTGGATGACACCCGTCAGTACCTGTTGTATTGCGACAAAGGCGTGATGAGTCGCCTGCATGCTCACCATTTGCTCAGTGAGGGACATGCCAATGTGCGCGTTTATCGACCGAGCTAAGAGCCCGGGGCTGTATGCCTGTGGCCTGCGTCACCGGCCCCCCGACGCCGCCGTCAAGTTGTAACGGCAAGGCCTGACTCTATTGTTAATCGCTGCCACGACCTGTCAGCACACCGAATCCTCTGATCGAGATACACAAGTGATCGAAAATCTACGCAACATCGCCATCATTGCTCACGTTGACCACGGTAAAACCACCCTGGTAGACAAACTCTTGCGTCAATCCGGCACTCTGGAGCGCGGCGAGCTCAACGACGAGCGCGTGATGGACTCCAACGACCAGGAGAAAGAGCGCGGTATTACCATTCTGGCGAAAAACACCGCCATCAACTGGAACGGCTACCACATCAACATCGTGGACACCCCGGGCCACGCCGACTTCGGCGGCGAAGT
>NZ_JASLGE010000086.1 GCF_030150285.1 Pseudomonas sp.
AAACGTGCCATTACCCGACAGCTCGCCCATGGATAACCGATGGAACGCCTCGGAACGGCTGAAATCGACACGCCCACCGGCCAGCACCAATGACTCGACATTGCTGTCGCCTTTGACATCCCACGTGACGTCTTTATCGAGCTGGAGCTTTTCAACATCGCTCATCTGACCGGTAAAGCGCGTGCCATTTTGCAGCCGGACATTGACCAGTGCGCCTTCAGGAATGGTCAGGTTGCCGTTCAGGAAACTGCCATCCACCACCAGGTCCAGTTCGCTGTCGGACTGCAAGTCCAGCAACTCACCCTTGCCGTTATTGGAAGATAGGGTAGAGCCGTTACTGACGTTGATAGTGGCTTGGGCACCGGAATCCACTTTGATCGCAGGGCCGTTTGTGCTGCCGACATAAGCGCCATCAATCTCGACGGTGTTATCGCGGCCGCTGATATTCAACGCGGCAGCGTTTTCAGACTGAATCGAGCCGCCCTTGACCAACAGGCTGCCGCCACTGAGCTGTGCGCCGACTGCACCGGCACCGTGGGCTTTGACGTGAGTGTTGTTCAGTTCGACTCGGCCGCCATGGTCCACCATAGCGCCCGCAGCACCTTCACCGAAGGTCTCGATAAAACTGTCGGTGAGTTTCACGAGCGCGTTTGAGCCAGAGGCGTATGCGCCATGCGCCTGCTTTCCAAGAGTGGTAATCGATGAGCCCGCACTTAAAAAAATAGACGTCCCGCTCAACGCTTGAGCCCCATACGCGCGCTCACCTTCGGTGGACACCGCGCTGGCGCTTAAGTCTATAAAAGCACCCTGGTCAAATGCCGGGTGCCTCCATGCCTGTAACCCGACAGCTTCCTTGCCCAACGTTTTGATCTGAAGGCCAGCCCCGTTCACACGCCCCATATAACTCCAGATGCCAGCGCTGCCTTCGCCCTTGGTCATGATAGAGCCCGAGCCAAGGCTGACCTCGCCGCTACCGGCAAAAACCCCAGCGGCAAAATCCCCGCTGGTCGCAACATCGATTTTTTCAACATTGGCTTTACCGCCATAGGTCGCCACCAGCCCGATGCTGCCGTCTCCTGTCGTGCTGATTGAAAGTTCACCCGAGGAATTGAATTCACTGCCAAACCCATGTACCTGCACACCATGGGCGCTTAGACCAGATGTCGTCACAGCCATATCCGATGACTGGATTTTGCCCCCTGAGTCTGCATACATGGCAGAGACGCCGTAGCCTGTCGTCTCAATCAACTGACCAGTGACACTGGCCTCTGCACCATTTTGTGCAACGACCCGATCAGCATCGGCAGCCTGCACTTGCACACTTTGAAACATCAAGGCCTGAGCGACCGCCAGTACAAGAAGGGACTGCTGCGTTGTAGGAAATTGAGGCATAGCGATTATTTCTCTTATTGCGATGGCTTCCTACGGTCCTCAACGATATTGCTGAGCCCGCCTACAGAAAGGGCTAACAGCATGGAAATAATCGGCCTTTCAACATAGAGGGCTTGTCTCTCAACGCCGTAGGACTGAACCTTTTTTATGCAGCGCTACTTCAAACAAGGCACAGCCCACTCGTCTGCGCGGTGAGCCACGCTGCAACCCTGGCGGCCGCAACATCCAGATGCTGCTCGTGGGTAAACCCTGAAGCCTTCAAGGGTTTCAAATCGTGATCCCCCGTCACCATCCAGCACAGCTCAATAGTGGCTGCCAACGTATACGTCTCAACCGTACCGCGATTGCCCAAGGCATCGCGTTCGCCTTGCACAATCAGCGTCGGCGTTGTTAATTCGGCCAGATGCGCCACACGGGGCTTTTGCGGTTTACCGCTCGCGTAAAACGGGTACCCCAAACACACCAGCCAGTCCGCACCCAATTCATCCGCCACCAGGCTGGCCATGCGCCCGCCCATTGATTTGCCTCCCACAGCCAATGGCCCAGCGACATGCCGTCGCACCTCGGCATACACCGCGCGCCAGCTGTCGAGCAGTTGGGGTTGCGGATTGGGTGGCCTTTTGCGGCCATCGAGACGGCGCTGAGCCATATAGGGAAATTCGAAGCGCAGCACGTTAACCCCGCGCGCGGCAAGGCGCTCAGCCATGGCGGTCATCCATTCACTGTCCATCGGCGCACCTGCGCCGTGGGCCAGGATCAAGGTCCCGTCACCCGTGTTTTCTGGCCTCGGTACCGCACCATTCCACACCCACCCCCGGTCCCGTACGCACTGCGCCCATTGATCCCCGTCAATACCGACCGTCGCCGCTACGCCCATGCTTGCCTCGCTTTTAGTCTGCCAATAACTCCAGGCGTACGTTTGTATTCGCCTGAACCGTGGATGGGGAACCATGAACACTTCTATAAGTACCGCCTACAACTATAAGGTGGTCCGCCAATTTGCCATTATGACGGTGGTTTGGGGCATCGTCGGTATGGGGCTCGGCGTTTTTCTCGCTGCGCAGTTGGTCTGGCCAGAACTCAATTTCGATTTACCCTGGACCAGTTTTGGGCGCCTGCGCCCACTGCACACCAACGCCGTGATTTTCGCTTTCGGCGGCTGCGCACTGTTTGCCGCCTCGTTCTACGCGGTGCAACGCACCTGCCAGGCGACATTGTTCGCCCCTAAAATTGCCACGTTCACGTTCTGGGGCTGGCAATTGGTGATTGTGCTAGCGGCTATCAGCTTGCCGCTGGGCTACACCAGCTCCAAGGAATACGCCGAGCTGGAATGGCCGATCGACATTTTGATCACCATCGTTTGGGTCGCCTACGCCATCGTGTTTTTCGGCACGATCATGAAGCGCAAGACCAAACATATTTACGTGGGTAACTGGTTCTTCGGCGCATTTATCGTGACCGTGGCCATTTTGCACATCGTCAATAACCTGGAAATCCCGGTCAGCTTTACCAAGTCGTACTCGCTTTACGGCGGCGCGACAGATGCCATGGTGCAGTGGTGGTACGGGCACAACGCCGTGGGCTTTTTCCTGACGGCGGGCTTTTTAGGGATGATGTACTACTTCGTGCCGAAACAGGCCGAACGCCCCATCTACTCCTATCGCCTGTCCATCGTTCACTTTTGGGCACTGATCACCCTCTACATCTGGGCCGGCCCGCACCACTTGCACTACACCGCGCTGCCGGACTGGGCTCAATCGTTGGGCATGGTGATGTCGTTGATTTTGCTGGCACCGAGCTGGGGCGGCATGATCAACGGCATGATGACCCTCTCAGGGGCCTGGCATAAGCTGCGCAGCGACCCGATCCTGCGCTTCCTGGTCGTGTCACTGGCGTTCTACGGCATGTCGACCTTCGAAGGCCCGATGATGGCCATCAAGACCGTCAACGCCCTCTCTCACTACACCGACTGGACCATCGGCCACGTGCACGCCGGGGCCCTGGGTTGGGTGGCGATGATTTCGATCGGCGCGCTGTACCACATGATCCCCAAAGTCTTTGGTCGCCCGCAGATGTACAGCCTGGGGCTGATCAACGCGCACTTCTGGCTGGCCACTATCGGCACCGTGCTCTATATCGCCTCGATGTGGGTCAACGGTATCGCCCAAGGCCTCATGTGGCGCGCCGTCAACGAAGACGGCACGCTGACCTACTCCTTTGTCGAAACACTGGTCGCCAGCCACCCGGGCTATGTCGTACGCCTGATTGGCGGCGCGATCTTCTTCAGCGGCATGTTGCTGATGGCTTACAACACCTGGCGCACCGTGCGTAACGCCGAGCCCGCCGAAGTTGTAGCTGCGGCGCAGATGGCCTGAGGAGCTGACCATGAAACACGAAATCATTGAAAAAAATATCGGCCTGATGCTGTTGCTGATGATCCTGTGCGTGAGCGTCGGCGGCCTGACTCAAATCGTGCCGCTGTTCTTTGAGGATGTGACCAACACCCCGGTCGAAGGCATGAAGCCTTACACCGCGCTGCAACTGGAAGGCCGCGACGTCTACATCCGCGAAGGCTGTGTGCAATGCCACTCGCAGATGATTCGCCCGTTCCGGGCCGAGACCGAACGCTATGGCCACTACTCGGTTGCCGGTGAAAGTGTTTGGGATCACCCGTTTCTGTGGGGCTCCAAGCGCACCGGCCCGGACCTGGCCCGGGTGGGCGGCCGTTACTCCGATGACTGGCACCGCGCTCACCTTTACAACCCGCGCAACGTGGTGCCCGAGTCGAAAATGCCAGCGTACCCGTGGCTGGTCGAGGCACCGGTGGATAGCAGCCATACCCGCAAAAAGCTGGAAGTGATGCGCACGTTGGGCGTGCCTTACACCGACGAAGACATCGCCAACGCCAAGCAATCGGTGCAAGGCAAGACCGAAATGGACGCCCTGGTGGCCTACCTGCAAGTGCTCGGCACTGCCATCAAAAGCAAGAGGTGAGCCATGTTTGAGATGAGCAGTGGAATGATCCGTGGTCTTGGAACCGTGGTTGTGGCAGTGGCTTTTATCGGCCTGGCGCTGTGGGTATTCAGCCCACGCCGCAAGTCCGAGTTCGAAGACGCAACCTTACTGCCCTTCAAGGACGACCCGCAGGCCATTCAACACGTCGAGCAAGAACAAGCGTCTAGGAGTAAAAAAGCATGACCACCTTCTGGAGTCTCTATATCAGTGTGTTGACCATCGGCACATTGATAGGCCTGACCTGGCTGCTGTTTAGCACGCGCAAAGGGGAGAAAAAGGGTGAAACCGTCGAAACCATGGGCCACAGCTTTGACGGCATCGAGGAGTACGACAACCCGCTGCCACGCTGGTGGTTCATGCTGTTCATCGGCACACTGGTATTCGGCGTAGGTTACTTGATCCTCTACCCGGGCCTGGGCAATTGGAAAGGCCTGCTGCCCGGTTATGAGAATGGCTGGACCGGTGCCCACGAATGGGAAAAGGAAATGGATAAGGCTGACGCTAAATTTGGGCCTATTTTCGCCAAATTTGCAGCCATGCCCGTAGAACAAGTCGCCCAGGACCCCCAAGCGCTGAAGATGGGCGGCCGTCTGTTTGCCTCTAACTGCTCGGTGTGCCATGGCTCGGACGCCAAGGGTGCATTCGGCTTTCCAAACCTGGCTGACACTTCATGGCGCTGGGGCGGCGATGCCGACACCATCAAGACCACCATCATGGAAGGGCGTATCGCCGCCATGCCGGGCTGGGGCCCGGTGCTCGGTGAAGAAGGTATCAAGAACGTAGCCGCGTATGTGCGCCACGACCTGGCAGGGCTGCCGCTTGCGCAGGGTACAGCCGTAGACCTGGTCGCCGGTAAACAGGCGTTCGACACCACGTGTGTTGCCTGCCACGGAGCCAACGGCAAGGGCATGCCCATGCTGGGCGCACCGGACTTGACCGCACCGGCAGGCTTTATCTACGGCACCAGCCTGGCGCAATTGCAGCAAACCATTCGCCATGGTCGGCAAGGCCATATGCCAGCGCAAAAGGAATTGCTGGGGAACGATAAGGTCCAGTTACTGGCCGCTTACGTATTCAGCTTGTCGCATGCCAATCAAGGGGAAAAGACAGCAGAATAGTTTCTTAATATTTCATGCCGCACCGTTATGGTGCGGCATTCCTCTTTCTCGAACGCGACCAAGTGTCGCACCTCTTCTGGCCGCCTTTCTTGCGCTTGCACCGCTCAAGACAGCAGCCTCGCGTGTCGCTGACAGGCTTTTGTCAGCTCGGGTCAAGTGAAATTAATGACTCGGTTAAATCGCACGGGCCTGCGCCACACCGCAGGGTTTACCCCAACTACCGTCGATTACAGCCATCATCGTACTGTCATCGTGCCTTGATTGCGCCTCGCCGGACCTCTCCTGCCCCCTTCATTTACCCCCCCAACAACCCATCGTGAGCCACGTTGCTTTAACCTTACTCCGCGCATGGAAAGGCCGCAGAATAAGCGTTGGAACGTATTGACCGAGGTCAAGCTGCGTTGCAATAACCCTACGTTCTATCCATACTTACGACCGTTTTTTACTCCTAATAAAATACCAAAACCGTGGAACCTTAGAATGAGCACTGCAATCAGTCCGACTGCTTATAACTATAAGGTAGTCCGCCAGTTCGCCATCATGACGGTGGTCTGGGGGATCCTTGGCATGGGGCTTGGGGTTTTTATCGCGTCACAGCTCGTGTGGCCTGATTTGAACCTTGGCCTTGAATGGACGACCTTTGGCCGTCTGCGCCCTCTGCATACCAACCTTGTGATTTTTGCCTTCGGTGGCTGTGCACTGTTTGGCACCTCGTATTACGTCGTACAGCGCACCTGCCAGACGCGACTGATTTCCGACGCCGTCGCTTCGTTTACCTTCTGGGGTTGGCAAGCGGTCATTGTGGGGGCACTTGTCACGCTGCCGATGGGTTACACCACCAGCAAGGAATACGCTGAACTCGAATTGCCGGTGGCTATCCTGCTGGCGATCGTCTGGGTGGCGTATGGCATTGTGTTCTTTGGCACGATCATGAAGCGCAAAACCAGGCACATTTATGTCGGCAACTGGTTCTACGGTGCCTTTATTATCGTGACCGCCATGCTGCACATTGTTAACCATGCCTCGTTGCCCGTGAGCTTCTTCAAGTCCTACTCCGCCTATGCCGGTGCGACGGACGCCATGGTTCAGTGGTGGTATGGCCATAACGCGGTTGGCTTTTTCCTGACCACAGGCTTCTTGGGCATGATGTATTACTTCGTGCCGAAACAGGCCGAACGCCCGATCTACTCCTATCGCCTGTCCATCGTCCACTTTTGGGCGTTGATCACCCTCTACATCTGGGCCGGCCCGCACCACCTGCACTACACCGCGCTGCCGGACTGGGCTCAGTCGCTGGGCATGGCGATGTCGATCATCCTGCTGGCCCCAAGCTGGGGTGGCATGATCAACGGCATGATGACCCTCTCGGGTGCCTGGTATAAGTTGCGCACCGATCCAATTCTGCGCTTCCTCGTGGTATCGCTGGCGTTCTACGGCATGTCGACCTTCGAGGGCCCGATGATGGCCATCAAGACCGTCAACGCCCTCTCCCACTACACCGACTGGACCATCGGCCACGTACACGCCGGCGCTCTGGGCTGGGTGGCGATGATTTCGATCGGGGCCATGTACCACATGATTCCGCGTGTTTATGGTCAAAAACAGATGTACAGCACCGGTCTCATCAACGTTCACTTCTGGCTGGCCACCATCGGCACCGTGCTCTACATCGCCTCGATGTGGGTCAACGGCATCACGCAAGGTTTGATGTGGCGCGCCATCAACGATGACGGCACCCTGACCTATTCGTTCGTCGAATCGCTGCAAGCGAGCCATCCGGGCTTTATCGTTCGCGCCCTGGGCGGGGCCATCTTCGCCAGCGGTATGTTGTTCATGGCCTACAACGTGTTCCGCACCGTGCGTGCCTCGAACCCGGTAGAAGCTGAAGCGGCGACCAAGATCGCCGTCGTGGGAGCCCACTGATGATCAAGCACGACACTATTGAGAAGAACATCGGCCTGATGGCCTTCTTCATGGTCATTGCCGTCAGCATTGGCGGCTTGACTCAAATCGTTCCGCTGTTCTTTCAGGAAGTGACCAACACCCCGGTTGAAGGCATGAAGCCACGCACCGCACTGGAACTGGAAGGCCGTGACATTTACATCGCCAACGGCTGTGTCGGCTGCCACTCGCAGATGATTCGCCCGTTCCGTGCCGAAACCGAACGCTACGGCCACTACTCGGTCGCCGGTGAAAGCGTGTGGGACCACCCGTTCCTGTGGGGCTCCAAACGTACCGGCCCGGACTTGGCCCGCGTGGGCGGTCGTTACTCCGATGACTGGCAGCGTGCGCATTTGTACAACCCGCGCAACGTCGTTCCCGAGTCGATCATGCCAGCGTATCCGTTCCTGGTTGAGCGCAAGCTCGACGGCAAGGACACGGCCAGAAAGATGGAAGTCTTGCGCGTGCTCGGCGTTCCTTATACCGACGAAGACATCGCCGGGGCCAAGGATGCGGTCAAAGGCAAAACCGAAATGGACGCACTGGTGGCTTACCTCCAGGGCTTGGGCACCATCATCAAAAGCAAACGGTGATTCTTCATGGATATCGGGATGATTCGCGGCCTGGGCACTGTCGTCGTGATGGTGGCTTTTATCGGCTTGGCATTGTGGGTATTCAGCCCGCGGCGCAAGTCCGAGTTTGATGACGCAACCCTGTTGCCCTTCAAGGATGATCTCGAAGCCATTAAGCACGTCGAGCAAGAGCAAGCGTCTAGGAGTAACAAAGAATGACTACATTCTGGAGTCTGTACGTCACAGTCCTCACTCTGGGTACCATCTTCGCTTTGACCTGGTTGCTGCTGGCCACCCGCAAGGGCCAACGCAGCGAGCAGACAGAAGAGAAAGTTGGACACTCGTTCGACGGGATTGAAGAGTACGACAACCCCATGCCCAAATGGTGGTTCATGCTGTTTGTGGGCACCGTGATCTTCGCCCTTGGCTATCTGGTGCTTTACCCTGGCCTGGGTAACTGGAAAGGCCTGTTGCCGGGCTATCAGTACCTGGACTTGCAAAACCAGACGCAGTTTGCCAACGGCGAAACAGGCTGGACCGGGGTTCACGAGTGGGAAAAGGAAATGGCCAAGTCGGATGCACGATTTGGACCGATCTTCGCCAAGTTTGCGGCCATGCCTATCGAAGAAGTGGCCAAAGATCCGCAAGCACTGAAAATGGGCGGTCGTTTGTTCGCCTCCAACTGTTCGGTGTGCCACGGTTCTGACGCCAAGGGTGCCTACGGCTTCCCCAACCTGACCGACAGCGACTGGCGCTGGGGCGGTACGCCCGCCGATATCAAGGCCAGCATCATGAACGGCCGTCATGCCATTATGCCTGGCTGGTCCGAAGTGCTTGGTGAGCAAGGCGTGAGCGACGTTGCCGCTTATGTACTGACCAGCCTGGACGGCCGCAAACTGCCCGAAAGCGCAAAAGCTGACCCGGCCAAGGGTAAAGAGCTCTTCGCCACCAATTGTGCCGTGTGCCACGGCGCGGAAGGTAAAGGCAACCCACTGATGGGTGCGCCCGACCTGACTCACCCGGGTGCGTTTATCTACGGTTCGAGCTTCGCTCAACTGCAGCAAACCATCCGTCACGGCCGTCAGGGCCAGATGCCTGCACAGGCTGAGTTGCAAGGGAACGACAAGGTTCACTTATTGGCCGCCTACGTCTACAGCCTGTCCCATGGCGAAGAAGACGCCAAAGCCGCTGACTGACGCTATTACCTGGCACCTGACAAGGCCCCTCCATTAACCATGGCGGGGCCTTTTTTTGAGCATTTTCTTTGGGTTGCTATCGCATCTTATTTAGTAGCAATGTTGCTACATTAGTTTTTTGGGAGATCGCCCCCATCACCACCCTTTCCAGCCGTGAATTCAATCAGGACACAAGTGGTGATCTCACCGCGCCCCGTGGACTTCTAATGTTTCTGCTCGATACCAACGTGGTCTCAGAACTTCGCAAACCCCAAGCTGACCCGGCCGTGGTCGCTTGGGCGAACAGCGTCCCCGCCAGCAAACTGTATGTTTGCACCATTACCTTGCTTGAACTTGAAACCGGCATCCTGCGCCTGGAGCAGCGCGACCCCGCGCAAGGCGTACCCGCTGCGAAACTGGCTTGAAGCGCATGTTCTGCCCGCTTTTGCAGGTCGCATTCTGTCGATTGATGGTGCCGTTGCCAGACGCTGCGCCCGCCTGCATGTGCTCGACCGCAGCAACGAGTGCGATGCCCTGATCGCAGCAACCGCGCTGGTGCATGGCATGACCGTTGTCACCCGCAACACCAAGGACTTCGCCTTCAGCGGCGCACACGTCCTGAACCCTTGGCAAGCCTGATTCAGAGCGATTGCGCACCCTACGCCCGCCCCGAAGTCAATTGATCTGAGTCACGACTTGTTACAACTACTATACCAAGTTGCGCTTTTCAGGAACGCGACCAAAGGTCGCACCCTTGAGCTAGAGTCACAGGGGTATCATTACGCCATTGCATCACCTTCTGACCGCGGTTGGCACGTACTGACCGAGGCATTTTCCACTGCCGTGGGACGCCCTAATGAGCAATCAGATTCCTGTTAACGACGTGACACCACCTGCCAAGAAACCCACTGAAAACGTTGACCTCTATGCGGCCCGGGAAAAAATCCATACCCGCGCCTTCACCGGCTTTTTCCGCAACCTGCGCATGGCCGGAGGAGCCCTTTTGTTCTTGCTGTACTTCGGTACGGTCTGGCTAAACTGGGGTGGCCATCAGGCCGTCTGGTGGAACCTGCCCGAGCGTAAATTCTTTATTTTTGGTGCCACCTTCTGGCCACAGGATTTTATCCTGCTGTCCGGCTTGCTGATCGTTGCTGCCTTTGGCCTGTTCTTTATTACCGTGTACGCGGGTCGAGTCTGGTGTGGCTACACCTGCCCCCAAAGCGTGTGGACCTGGGTGTTTATGTGGTGCGAGAAAGTCACTGAAGGTGACCGCAACCAGCGCATCAAACTCGACAAGGCTCCCATGGGGCCGAACAAGTTCTTACGCAAACTCAGCAAGCACCTGCTGTGGTTACTGATAGCCCTTGTCACCGGCCTGACCTTTGTCGGGTACTTCTCACCGATACGCGAACTGGTCGTCGATTTTTTCACCGGCCAGGCCGATGGCTGGGGTTATTTCTGGGTCGGTTTCATCACCCTCGCCACCTATGGTAACGCCGGGTGGTTGCGCGAGCAGGTATGCATTTACATGTGCCCTTATGCACGTTTTCAGAGCGTGATGTTCGACAAGGACACGCTCATTGTTTCCTACGACCCCCGTCGCGGTGAAGTCCGTGGCCCGCGCAAGAAAGACGCCGACTACAAAGCTCAAGGCCTGGGTGACTGCATCGATTGCACGATGTGCGTACAAGTCTGCCCGACCGGAATCGACATCCGCGACGGATTGCAAATTGAATGCATCGGTTGCGCGGCCTGTATCGATGCTTGCGACAGCATCATGGACAAAATGAACTACCCGCGCGGCTTGATCAGCTATACCACCGAACACAACCTCTCAGGCCAGAAAACCCATAAATTGCGCCCGCGCCTGATCGGCTATGCCCTGGTGTTGCTGACCATGATGGGCCTGCTGGCAGCGGCCTTCTTTACCCGCAGCCTGGTAGGCTTCGACGTCAGCAAAGACCGCGTGTTGTACCGGGAAAACGCTGAAGGTCGAATTGAAAACGTCTACAGTCTGAAAATCATGAACAAGGACCAGCACGATCACACCTACGTGCTCGACGCCATCGGCCTGCCCGACTTGAAACTGCAAGGCAAGCGCGAAATCAAGGTCGCGGCAGGCGATATTGTCAGCCTGCCGGTTGAGCTGTCGATTGCTCCCGAGCAACTGCCAGCCAGCACCAACGAGGTGTTCTTTATCCTCAAGGACGCCGACAACAGCGACATCAACGTCAAAGCCAAGAGCCGTTTCATCGGCCCACACATCAGATAAGAGATACTGCCCATGCCCGCCGATAAAAATGCCAACCCGTGGTACAAGCAACTATGGCCGTGGATCATCATTGCCATTCTCGCCTGTTCGGTCACCCTGACCCTGTCAATGGTCACGATTGCCGTCAACAACCCTGACCACCTGGTTAACGACAACTATTACGAGGCAGGCAAGGGTATCAATCGCTCACTGGACCGTGAACTGCTGGGCCAGACCCTGCAATTGAAAGCCACACTGCGCCTGGATGAAATGACGGGTGAAGTGGTGTTGCTGCTGGAAGGCAAGAGCCAACCAAAAACGCTGGAACTGAACCTGATATCACCGACCCAGCCCGATAAGGACCGCACGATACTCCTGAGCCTGAGCGATTCAGCCCCAGGCCGCTATATCGGCCAACTGGATGACAAGGTCGAAGGCCGGCGTTTTGTCGAGCTACTGGGCGTTGAAGATGGCAAGACCTGGCGCCTGTTTGAAGAGGAGCTGGTCGGTCACGACGTTGACTTGCTGCTGGGTGACGAACCGCTTCAGGGTGCCGAAGACCACACGGCGAAATAACCTCATCGCGAGCAGGACCGCACCTTTAGGTACGCGCGAACCCTGAAGGCCGAGCCTGCCCGCGATGGCGTACTTTTTGGCAACACCTGCTCGCGAAAGACCGTCATGACCTCTCCCGTTCCCTGCTATCACTGCGCCCTGCCCGTGCCACCGGGGAGCCGGTTCACCGCCGTTGTCCTGGGTGAAACCCGCGAACTCTGCTGCCCCGGCTGCCAGGCCGTGGCAGAGGCCATTGTGGCCGGCGGCCTTGAGCATTATTACCAGCACCGCAGTGAAGCGTCTGCCAACCCCGAAGCATTGCCCGTGCAACTGGTTGAAGAACTGGCCCTGTATGACCGTGCCGACGTACAAAAGCCCTTCGTGCGCCATGAAGGCGAGCAGGCCGAAACAACGCTGTTGATCGAAGGCATCAGTTGTGCCGCGTGCGGCTGGCTGATCGAAAAACACCTGCGCCGCCTACCGGCGGTCAGCGAAGCCCGCCTCAACCTCTCCAATCACCGCTTGCACGTGCGTTGGGCTGATAGCCAATTGCCACTGAGTGAAGTGCTGAGCGAGCTCCGCCATATCGGCTACGCCGCTCATCCTTATCAGCCGGATCGCGCCACCGAGCAATTGGCCCGCGAAAACCGCCTGGCGCTGCGCCAACTCGGTGTCGCAGGGCTGTTGTGGTTTCAGGCAATGATGGCAACGATGGCCACCTGGCCGGAATTCAATATCGACCTGAGCGCAGAGATGCACACCATCCTGCGCTGGGTGGCACTGTTTCTGACGACACCTATCGTGTTTTACAGTTGCGCACCGTTTTTTAAAGGTGCCATGCGCGACTTGCGCACTCGCCATCTCACCATGGATGTTTCGGTGTCATTGGCGATTGGCGGTGCCTATACGGCCGGGATCTGGACCGCAATCACCGGTGTCGGCGAGCTGTATTTCGACGCCGTCGGCATGTTCGCCCTGTTGTTGCTGGCAGGGCGCTACCTTGAGCGCAGAGCCCGCGAGCGCACCGCTGCCGCTACCGCGCAATTGGTCAATCTGCTGCCCGCCTCTTGCTTGCGACTGATGGATGACGGTCAAAGCGAACGCATCCTGCTGACCGAACTCAAAGTCGGTGACAAGGTACTCGTCCATCCTGGGGCGATTCTGCCTGCTGACGGTAAAATCATTGAGGGACAGTCCAGCATTGATGAGTCCCTGTTGACCGGAGAGTACCTGCCGCAAACCCGCATGGCCGGTGATGCCGTGACAGCCGGTACCTTGAACGTCGAAGGCGCGCTGACCGTCGAGGTGCTGGCTCTGGGGCAGGACACGCGACTGTCCGCCATTGTCCGCTTGCTGGATCGCGCCCAAACCGAAAAACCCCGCTTGGCCGAAATTGCCGACAAGGCGGCCCAGTGGTTTCTGTTGTTCTCCCTGGTAGCCGCAGCCGGCATCGGCCTGCTGTGGTGGCAGCTTGACCCCACACGAGCTTTCTGGATCGTGCTGGCCATGCTGGTCGCTACCTGCCCTTGTGCCCTTTCTCTGGCAACCCCGACCGCGCTGACTGCAGCCACCGGCACCCTGCATAAGCTGGGGCTGCTGTTGACCAGAGGCCACGTTATCGAAGGGCTGAACCAGATCGACACGGTGATTTTCGATAAAACCGGCACCCTCACCGAGGGCCGTCTGGCGTTACGCGCGATTCGCCCCTTGGCTGACCTGAACAGCGATGATTGCCTGAGCCTGGCCGCTGCTCTCGAAAACCGCTCGGAACACCCGATCGCCCGCGCCTTCGGCCGTGCGCCCCAAGCCGCCGATGACGTACACAGCACACCCGGGCTAGGCCTTGAGGGGAACATCGGCCAGCAGCGCTTGCGCATCGGCCAGCCCGGCTTCGTGTGTGCGCTGAGCGGTTGTGAAGTGCCCGACATGCCTGACGAACCTGGTCAATGGCTGCTCTTGGGCGATAGCCAAGGTGCCCTCGCCTGGCTGGTACTTGACGACCGCCTGCGCGCCGACGCCCCAGCCTTGTTGGCCGCCTGCAAGGCTCGCGGGTGGCGCACGCTACTGCTCTCGGGTGACAGCTCGCCGATGGTGGCCAGCGTTGCCGCCGAACTGGGCATCGATGAAGCCCAGGGAGGGTTACGCCCGGATGACAAGCTGCGAGTGCTGAAGCAATTACACGCCCAGGGCCGCAAGGTGCTGATGCTGGGCGACGGCGTCAACGATGTACCGGTGCTGGCCGCCGCCGACATCAGCATCGCCATGGGCTCGGCCACAGACCTGGCCAAAACCAGTGCAGATGCGGTACTGCTGTCCAACCGCCTGGACGCGCTGGTTCACGCTTTTAGCCTGGCGCGTCGCACGCGCCGGGTGATCATTGAAAACCTCTTGTGGGCCGGCCTGTACAATGGCCTGATGCTGCCTTTTGCGGCACTGGGCTGGATCACACCGATCTGGGCCGCCATTGGCATGTCAGTCTCTTCGCTCACAGTGGTGCTGAACGCGTTGCGCCTCACCCGCATGCCGGCTCAGGTGCCAGCCCGACTGACGCCAGAAACCCGCCCGCTACCGGCCTGAACCGGTCGCATGGAGTTGATATGCCAGCACTTTACGTCATGATTCCTGCGGCTCTACTGATCGTCGCCATTGCCATTTTTATCTTTTTTTGGGCCGTGGACAGTGGCCAGTACGATGACCTTGACAGCCCGGCCCACAGCATCCTGTTTGACGATCAGGATCCGCAGCACACGGCAGCCGTCGAAGAAGCCAGACACCCGCACGCCGAGCCGGCCAAAGACACCGACCCTAAAGCGCCACCTCATGTTTGAGTTGGCACCGCTGCTGGTCAGCGCCGTCATCCTGGGGCTGCTGGGTGGCGGCCACTGCCTGGGCATGTGCGGCGGCCTGATGGGCGCGCTGACCCTCGCCATCCCCAAAGAACAGCGCAGTCGACGCTTCAGGCTGCTGCTGGCCTACAACCTGGGCCGCGTGCTGAGCTACGCCACGGCAGGCTTGCTGCTGGGGCTGGCGGGCTGGGCAGTGGCCAACAGCCCGGCTGCGCTGTTTATGCGCGTACTGGCAGGCTTGCTATTGATTGGCATGGGGCTGTACCTGGCGGGCTGGTGGAGCGGTTTAACCCGTATAGAAGGTCTGGGCCGTGGTCTATGGCGTCATATTCAGCCCGTGGCCACCCGCCTGCTGCCGGTGTCGAGCCTGCCCCGCGCCCTGTTATTGGGCAGCCTGTGGGGCTGGTTGCCGTGCGGGCTGGTGTACAGCACGTTGATCTGGTCCGCCAGCCAGGGCAGTGCAATCGACAGCGCCTTGCTGATGCTGGCCTTCGGTCTTGGTACCTGGCCGGTACTGCTGGCCACAGGCTTGGCCGCTGAGCGCGTCACGGCCCTGCTGCGCAAACGCAGCGTCAGAATGAGCGGCGGGGTACTGGTGATTCTGTTTGGCCTCTGGACCCTGCCCGGCCCGCATCAGCACTGGCTCATGGGGCATTGACCCGCCGCCCCGCCCACCGTTGATGCAAATCAAGGCGTTGCAAATTCTGAGCCCCTAGACTCCTGCGCATTGTCAGTCTTTTAGGGGAGTACCCGCATGCTCGACGCCATTCGTTGGGACTCAGATTTAATTCGCCGTTACGATCTGGCGGGGCCGCGCTACACCTCGTATCCGACAGCGATGCAATTCAATGATCAGGTCAGCCCATTCGACCTGCTCTACGCCTTGCGCGAGAGCCGCAAGGCCCTGCGCTCACTGTCGCTGTATGTGCATGTGCCGTTTTGCGCCAATATTTGCTACTACTGCGCCTGCAACAAGGTCATCACCAAAGACCGCGGACGGGCCCAGCCCTATTTGCAGCGCCTGGAAGAAGAAATCAAGCGTGTAGCCTGCCATCTCGACCCTCGGCAACAGGTCGAGCAGCTGCATTTCGGGGGCGGCACGCCGACATTCCTCAGCCACGATGAACTGCGACACCTGATGGCCACACTGCGCGAGCACTTCAATCTGCTGGACGACGACTCGGGCGATTACGGGATCGAAATTGACCCGCGCGAAGCTGACTGGTCGACCATGGGGTTGTTACGCGAACTGGGCTTCAATCGCGTGAGTATCGGCCTGCAAGACCTCGACCCGACCGTTCAACGCGCAGTCAATCGCCTGCAAAGCCTGGAAGAAACCCGCGCCGTCATTGATGCAGCCCGCACATTGCAATTTCGCTCCATCAACATCGACCTGATCTATGGCTTGCCCAAGCAAACACCTGAGGCTTTTTCCCGCACGGTAGAAGAGGTCATCAGCCTGCAACCGGATCGCCTGTCCGTCTTCAATTACGCGCACCTGCCAGAGCGCTTTATGCCTCAACGCCGCATCAACACGAGCGACCTGCCCTCGCCTGCGGAAAAGCTCGAAATGCTTGAACGCACCATCAATCAGCTCACCGCCGCCGGTTATCGGTACATCGGCATGGACCACTTTGCCCTGCCAGACGATGAACTGGCCATAGCCCAAGAAGAGTCAACATTGCAGCGCAATTTCCAGGGCTATACCACCCACGGTCATTGCGACCTGATCGGGCTCGGCGTGTCGGCCATCAGCCAAATCGGTGATCTGTACTGCCAGAACAACAGTGACCTGACGCAATACCAGCAAGTGATAGCCAGCGGCCAGCTCGCGACGGTTCGCGGTGTACTGTGCAGTGCCGACGATACGATCAAACGCGAGGTTATCCAGCAAATCATCTGCCATTTACACCTGTCATTTGCAGACATCGAGCAGGCTTTCAATATCGACTTCCGGGACTATTTTGCAGCGCAATGGCCCACACTGCTGACCATGGCTGAGCACGGCCTGATTACACTGGACAACGAGCAACTGACCGTACTGCCAGCAGGCCGTCTACTGGTGCGCTCCGTGTGCATGGTGTTCGATGCCTATCTCGAGCAACAAAACCGGCAACGGTTTTCACGTGTGATCTAACCGTTATCCTCGGCGACGAAAAAACGGTGATGCTCTTTTTAACGCCCCTTAACGCCCTGCTCAAGCGGGTGGCCGGGGCGGCTGCGCCTGTTTCGCGCGCTGGCCTCGACTCCTTTGCTGAGTTACCCTTGCATCTTATGTGTGTTTTCCCACAAGGATCGAAGAAATGCCCGAGCCAGTAAAAGTGCGCGCCCATAGCCAGGCCCAATGCAAGGACTGCAGCCTGGCCCCTCTGTGTTTGCCACTTTCGTTGAATCTGGAAGACATGGATGCGCTGGATGAAATCGTTAAGCGCGGTCGCCCTTTGAAAAAAGGTGAGTTTCTGTTCCGCCAGGGCGACAAATTCGGTTCGGTCTATGCAGTCCGTTCAGGCGCACTCAAAACCTTCAGCTTGAGCGGTGCCGGCGAAGAACAAATTACGGGATTCCACTTGCCAAGTGAGCTGGTGGGTTTGTCCGGCATGGACACCGAAAGCTATCCCGTATCAGCTCAAGCGCTGGAGACCACGCCCGTTTGCGAAATCCCCTTCGAACGGCTGGACGAACTTTCCGTACAGTTGCCGCAACTTCGTCGCCAGTTAATGCGCATCATGAGCCGGGAAATTCGCGATGATCAGCAAATGATGCTGTTGCTGTCGAAAAAGACCGCCGATGAGCGCATCGCGACCTTTCTGGTGAACCTGTCAGCGCGGTTCCGTGCACGGGGCTTCTCGGCCAATCAGTACCGCCTGAGCATGTCGCGCAATGAAATCGGCAACTATCTGGGGCTGGCGGTTGAAACCGTTTCCCGTGTGTTCACCCGGCTGCAAGCGGATGGCTTGATCACCGCTGAAGGCAAGGAAGTGCACATTATTGATCCCATAAAGCTGTGCGCCCTGGCTGGCGGCTCGCAAGAAGCCTAAGCGCAACTTGCCGCTGTACGGGGGCGCGGGGTGCGGCCCCCGTACAGCGCGGGCATTACAACACGATGGGTTTGCGCCCGGCGAACGAATGAGCAAGGGTACCGCCGTCCACAAGCTCCAGCTCCCCGCCCAATGGCACGCCGTGAGCAATACGCGAAGCAATCAGCCCCTTGCTGCTCAGCAACTGGGCAATGTAGTGCGCAGTGGCCTCGCCCTCGACCGTCGGGTTGGTCGCCAGAATCACTTCGCGAAAGGTGCCTTGAGTGGCAATCCGCTCCATTAATTGCGGAATACCAATAGCATCAGGGCCAAGGCCATCAAGCGGCGACAAATGCCCCTTGAGTACAAAGTAACGGCCACGATAGCCGGTCTGCTCCACGGCATACACATCCATCGGCCCCTCCACCACGCAAAGCAACGTGTCATCGCGCTTCACATCCAGGCACTGCGGGCATAAATCATTTTCGGTCAAGGTTCTGCACAGACGACAATGCCCCACCCCCTCCATTGCTTGGCTCAGCGCCAGCGCCAACCGTGAGCCGCCACTGCGATCACGTTCCAGCAGTTGCAGGGCCATGCGTTGTGCCGTCTTTTGGCCTACGCCCGGTAAAGTGCGCAAGGCATCGATCAATTGGCGAATAAGGGGGCTAAAGCTCATAGGGAAAGGTCCGACAAAACAACGAGAGGCGGTTTATACCCGTGGGCCGGGTCAGCGTCAAATGCCCGGCAAACAGACAAAAAAATGCCAGGCTCTCACCTGGCATTTGATACGCGCTTTAGAAAGGCAACTTCATGCCCGGCGGCAGTTGCATGCCGGCGGTCACGCCAGACATTTTGTCCTGGCTGTTAGCTTCGATCTTACGCACAGCGTCATTCACGGCGGCCGCGAACAGGTCTTCCAGTACTTCGCGATCATCCTCACTCACGCCTTCCAGCAGTGTCGGGTCGATGCTGACGCGTTTGACGTCATGACGACCGGTCATGACCACCGTCACCATATCGCCACCGGCTTTGCCGGTCACTTCTGCATTGGCCAGTTCTTCCTGCATCTTGGCCATCTTTTCTTGCATCTGCTGCGCCTGCTTCATCAGGCCGGCCATGCCACCTTTCATCATGGGAATCACCTCAAACGTTATTTGGACAATGCACCCGCGATCACGATAACCCCGGGCTGTAAGTTTCCAGGTTGACGCTACGAAGCCTGAGCTTGAGCAACGTCAACCGGTTGAATGGTGTCGTCACGCACCACCGCGCCGAACTGCTGCATCATGTGCTGAACCCTTGGGTCAGCGTAAATGGACGCTTCGGCCTGGCGCTGGCGCTCGGCCCGCCAACGGGAGGCAGCCTGTGCAGGCGTTTCCTGCTCCGGCTGGACCAGTTCGATCGTCACTTTCAGTGTGCGCTGCAAGTACTGGTTCAGCGCATCATTAAGACGGCGTTGCTGGGTCGGGTTAAACAGTGCGCTATGGGCCGGGTCAAGGTGCAGTAACCAATCATCACCTTCGGCAGCGATCAGGGTGCAGTTGGCACCAATGCTTGCCGTCATGCCCGACACCGGTAATTTGGGGAACATGTTCAGCCATTCAAGGGCCAGCCCCGTTGCCGGCATTGCCGCCGGTAGCGGCTCGGGCTCAGGCGCGGGCTCAGCGGTGTGCTCACTGGCCAGATCGTCCAGGTAGCTATACGCCGCCGAGTCCATGTCGGGCTCGATGTAGTCTTCATCCAGTGGCGGTTCGTCATCGCGATCCATCCCGCTCGCAGCGGCATCGACTTGCGCGGGCGCGGGCTCAACCTCCGGTGCTGCCACCCATTCCGGGGCATCTGGCACCACGCTGTCAGGGACCGGCAGCGGCATCGGCGCAAGCGCTGGCGGCTCGCCCAGGGTATCCAGCACCGGCTCAGCTACGGCGTTAGCGTCAACACGCGGCGCAGCGGGCTCGTTCCAGGGCAAGTCCACCTCAGGTGGCTCCGGCGCAGGCGCAGGAGCAGCCTGAAGCGCCGGCGGCCTGGCCACTTCAACGACAGGCGCTGGCTGCGGGAGCGATTCGAGCACTGGCGCAACCGCCGTTGGAGCAGCCACGGTGCGGGCGGAATCAACTGTGGCCTGGCTGATCCCCACCGACTTTAGCGGCTGACTCGGCGCATCTGCCGTGTCTGCTGGGCGGAAAGCCAGCATCCTCAGCAGGACCATCTCGAAGCCGCCTCGCGGGTCGGGGGCCAACGGTAAATCACGGCGGCCAATCAGACCCATCTGGTAATAAAACTGCACGTCTTCAGCAGGCAACGCGTTAGCAAGTGCCAGCACCCGGTCCCGATCCCCGTGACCGTTATCCACACCCTCAGGCAGCGCCTGCGCAATCGCCACGCGGTGGAACACGTTAAGGATTTCGGACAGCACGCCATTCCAGTCAGGGCCTTGCTCAGCCAAATGAGCCACGGCTTCCAGCAACCCTCGCGCATCGCCCTGAATCAAGGCATGCAGCAGGTCGAACACCTGGCCGTGATCCAGAGTACCCAACATGGCCCGCACATCCGAGGCCAGTACCTTGCCTTCACCGAACGCAATCGCCTGATCGGTCAGGCTCATCGCATCCCGCATCGAGCCGTCGGCAGCGCGCCCCAGCAGCCACAATGCATCATCTTCAAACGGTACATTTTCAACACTCAACACATGGGTCAAGTGCTCGACCACACGCTCAGGCGTCATATTCTTCAACGAGAACTGCAAGCACCGAGACAGAATGGTTGCCGGCAACTTCTGCGGGTCAGTGGTCGCCAGGATGAACTTGACGTAGGGCGGTGGTTCTTCAAGGGTTTTAAGCAGCGCATTGAACGAATGGCTGGACAGCATGTGCACTTCGTCGATCAGGTAGACCTTAAAGCGCCCACGGCTTGGCGCGTACTGCACATTGTCGAGCAGTTCCCGCGTGTCTTCGACCTTGGTACGGCTCGCGGCGTCGATTTCGATCAAGTCGACAAAACGCCCCTCATCGATTTCGCGGCACACCGAACACGTCCCGCACGGGGTCGAGGTGATACCTGTTTCACAATTCAGGCATTTGGCAATGATGCGCGCAATGGTGGTCTTACCGACGCCGCGCGTGCCCGTGAACAAGTACGCGTGGTGCAGGCGCTGACTGTCCAGAGCATTGATCAAAGCCTTGAGCACATGGGTCTGGCCGACCATTTCGCGGAACGAGCGCGGACGCCATTTACGTGCAAGAACCTGATAACTCATTGATAACCGTCGCGTCTGAAAAGCAGAGGGGGCTAATGCTAGCGGAGCAGGGGCAAAATTGCATCCGATGCGCTCGCCTAATCTGACGTGCCACGCGTTGAAGCGCTAAATGGGGCAAAAAACGTGTAGACGCAGGTCGGCTCCCAAAGCCGTCAGTTTAAGTTGGAACTGGAGGGGCGGCAGTCGCATGGATCTGAGCTACCGCGTCGTACAAAGGAACAGATTCTCGGAGTGCCCTATTGTGGCAATGGCCCACAGGCCTCAATAAGCCTGCCATCAGTACGGCTATCGACATCACCCGCTGCCCCGATGTACACATCGGTATTCGGCCACTTCGGTTTAACCCGAATGCAGTGCGACTTTCCACCGTTAGTCCAGTCGAACTCCATAAAAAATTGCTTGCTGGGGAAGATGTGCCCTGCGCCACCCGTGGCTTCACCCGGGTAAATCTCACCTTTTGAGATATCGTGCTGAACATTCAGAATGTAACCGAGACGCCCCTGCCCCTTTTCAGAGAAATGGAAGCTCACTTGAGGAGTGGCGACAAGCCAAAAGACGAAGGGGGCGAGCAATAGCGCCATCACCCAGCGCCAGAAATACCGCTTCGGTTTATTGGCAGGCGTGGTCACGTGTGCCGTCTCCCCAGCTTGAACGCGGCAAGGCTAAAACTTCGTCCATTAGTATCTTCTACTACTGCAGCAGTACTTTTTTCAGGAGGATTATCGATGTGAGGTGTACGACAAGCTTTAAGGCTTGGAGTATCGTCGATTGTGGTACCCAGCACAGCACTTAGGTGTCCTGAACGCTGTCACATATCGAGATTATTTACTGATAAATCCTTGTAGAATCAAGGAGTTATAGAATGGAGGCAACCCCATCAGCCACACCCCGGCACACAATGTTCCCGCTGTGGCTGCTTCCTTCCGGATCTGACCATGTGGCATGCAAGCATGCTCGGTAATCGTTGCAAGCCATATGGGGTAAGGGTTTCAGGCTTTTGAGGTTGCTTCCAATCACCCGTGCCAACACGTCACACGGGCAGTCAAACATCCGGGGTGCAGTCAGCATTGTTCCACTCGACTGTTCCACTTTGGTGTACCACTTATGGCCTACATCGTCCGCCGCAACTCCATTTACTACATGAATCTGCGGCTGCCCAAGCACCTATTCCCCAAACGCCACACCTTGCGCTTCAGCCTCAACTTGCGAGAGCGTCAGTCCGCATTATTCACAGCAAGCCACATTGCTCAGAAGGTGCACGAGCATTTGCTCGAACATCCCCTAGCAGACCTTCAGACGCTCCGTACGCTGTGTGTCGGGTGGCGAGACGCTACACCTGCACCAGCAATTCAATCTGTCATACAGCGCCCCTCAGCCATTACACCCAAGCAAGTCAGCGGCAGCCCTACCCTTGGCACCCTATCCAAGCGATACATCGAGGAAGGTAAACGTGGTGGCACATGGCGTGAAGTGAGCACACACGAAGTGGAACGCTCACTGCGAGATTTGTTTGAGTTGATGGGCGACATGCCAATAGCTGCATTTGATGTTCACCAAGCCCGGCTGTTGAAAGATCGCTTGAGCCGTTGCCCGCAATACTTCGGACTAAAGCCCGAGTTCGCTGGTAAAACTTTGCTTCAGGTGGTTGAGTCTGGTGGCACTTACAAAGCTGTCACCGCAGTTACGGTGAACAATCGTCTGCGCAAACTCTCAGCATTTATGAACTGGTGCAAAACCAACGGGTACATTCAAGACAATCCCTTGACCGGGCTCAAGATGATGACGGGCTCTGCAAAGGAAGCACGTTTATCATTTGAACAGCGTGACCTGACCGCCCTTCTCGACCTGAATGCACTGAAAACTGAAGCTCGCAAACATCCTTGGCGCTACTGGATACCATTGCTGGGCCGCTACACCGGCGCTCGACTGGAAGAGTTGTGTCAGCTACGAGTCGATGACTTTGTTGAGCAACAAGGCATTCAATGCATCCGCGTAGATGACAGCAGCGAAGGTCAGAAGCTGAAGAATGCAAGCAGCCGACGCATGCTGCCAGTACACCCGCTTCTGGTTGAGTTGGGGTTACTGCGGCATGTTGAGTCAGCCAAAGCCACTGGAACCCATAGATTGTTCCCTGAGCTTGAACCTGTACGGGGAAAGCTGGGGCATGCTCCCTCCAAGTGGTTTGGGAGGTACAAGGTTAAGCGCGGGATTGATGACAGCAAGAAGACATTCCACAGTTTTCGACACACGCTTATTGATGATCTGCGGGATGCTGGCGTGCAAGACTCGCTGATCAAAAGAATCGTTGGGCATGAGGACAATGCCGTCACTTTCGGCGTCTACGGCAGCAGGACTCCACTGAAAGCTATGAAAGAAGCCTTGCAGCACATCGGCAAACCTTAAATAGTTGTTGCCAAGAGAATAATTATCACATATAGTTATTGATCGCATTAAACTGCGACAGACATCCTTAAGCCTCCCCCGCGACCACTGCTCAAACAGTGCCTTGCCAGTTGAGGCTTTTTTTATGTCTGCGATTTGCCCAAATAATCGGCAATGCCACGAGGTAACGCCAATGAACTGAACTTGAACAGGAGATTTTCCAATGCAGCACGCACTCGCCTTAAATTTGACCGACACCACCAACCACGCTGCAAATGATGATGCCCCCTGCAAGGCGACAGCCCTACTAGATCCGCGCGAAAACAAAGTCCTCGTTCTCCATGCGATGGGCATGTCTCGCCGAAAGATCATGGAGGCTGCGGGTGAAACCGAGCACTTCGTTCGTCGAGTCACCAAGGGCGTACCTGTAACTGACAAACTCCCAACATCTCCCTTCGAGCGAGCAGTCGCACAGTGCTACCCATTAGCGATTCGTCGCACCGGAATCATGGACCACCAGCTTCGATCGGTAATGAATGAATGCTATGGCGTTGAGTGGGACACCGAAAAAGGCAAGTACAAAGGACGATATACTGCCGACCATCTCAAGCGAGTGAGGGAAAAGATTCGTGAGCGCGCTACAGCAGAAGGACATTCGGTTATCTTCGTGATGGACTGGATCAATGCTGACGCACCATTTGAGTCGAACACGAAAATCACGCAATGCGCCTTGAATCTACAAGATGCTATTCAAGATGCTGTCGATGATTTCATGCTGGCATTTGGAATGCAGCATGCTGAAGAAGGAGTTGATCTTGCAGTGGCTAGGAACAAGCAAGAGTTTGCAGCACGTCGGCACATCCTTAAGCTGGCAGTCAAAGGGCTATCCAATGAACCTGTTGCAAGATTACAGGAGCGAACCTTGGATCAGGTCAATAAGCTCGCAGGAACTCCAGATGCTCCCGGCGTGAGGGTTACAGTGATCAAGCTCCACCATCCCGAACCAAAAGGGAATGATGCATTCTTGGATTACTGCGAAGGACAGGGTTGGTTGCACCCTGATCATTATCCAGAAGTTGAGCTCGCGATTTCATCGGCTGGGTACTGATAGAGGGATCACCCAGTCACGCCCACCATATATATACAGCGGGAGCGGGTGGGCGTTTGGCCCGCGTTACCCTTACACCATGTATTACATGCTATAGCATGTGAGCCCATGCCCTTACGGGCCACCCCACCACCACCGACCTGACGGTCGAACACAGTAACAATCAATGATTAACACAAATCAAAGCTTCGCTTTTAAGCCCTGATTCTACTTATGTGCCGAGCACATGTATGCCATACACTATCAAGCAAAGAGCAAAAGCTTAAAAGCCTTCTGTCTGTATCGACAGATGATTGGTAAAGCGCAAGAGCTTAAGAGCGGTGGTGGTTTTACTGACGTCAGATCACGAGCATTATCTTCCTGTGCACTATGCACAGAATATACATACAGTGTTCAATCAATTATAAATGTACTGCACTTGATCCAGATTGTTGTGTTCGGCAAGAGTTTTCTATCGACAAATCGACAACTATTTATTGACTTTTATTTGCAGATTTGATTGACAAAACAGCGATTATTTTGTATACTTAACACATTAGAGAAGAAACTAACCACGCAGCGCTTTCTAGTTCGCTGCTTGATTAGTTGAGGTTGATATTTCTCCTTAAGCTTTATCATCCACTTCACTAATCCCTCTTGAATAAGCCCACCTAAAATCGTGGGCTTTTTTTTCGCCTGTAAGAAAATCTAATCGAAAAACCAAACAATCACCTATCCAAAGGAGGTAATTTATCGTGTCGAATACACATATTTGTAAACAATGTGGAAAGAGTCTAGCTGGCAAATACGGCAATGCAAGGCATTGTTCGCATAGTTGTAGATCGAAAACATGGAGGGCAATGCAAACCCCGTCAATCTCGGTAAAGTTGAAACTAACAAAACCTCAGTTTGACACTCTCAAGAGTCAAGCTGACAGCACCAACCTATTGATCAATCAGTTCATTATCAGCAAAGCTATGAGTGCTTCTGGTGGCTTGAGTTTATGAACTTCATTGTTATCGATAAGCAGAGCAATTTGATCAAGGGAGTAGTTACAACGCCAGTACAACCCACCGATACAGGCAAGACATTATTCATCAAGGTTGGTGAGCCAACAATCAATAAGTACTACAGGCTGCTGAGTAAAGCTCACAAGAAAGGCTTATTGGTGGATGTTGGCGAACTGGCAGCAATCTCCCACGCCTTCTTGGATTCATTGATCGAGAACGATAAAAAACGCTGAACCCTGGCTACCCTATCAGGTCGCACTTTCATCGGCCTGAAACCCGCGTGCTAGAGCCGTAAATTATCGTAATTTCGCCTTATCTCAGCCTGCATTAAAACAATCTCACATATGGAGTTAATCAATGAACTTTCAAGAAATGATGGCGCAAGCCATTGCACGCAACAAACTCAACATCACCACCACAACCAATACGAAGCCCAAACAACAAATTTCGATGACTCAATACCAAGCAAGCATCATTGCATTGGCTTTGACAAAACTCAAACAGAAGAAGGAGCTTATCTAATGACCAGTACTAAAATCACCAGCATCCAAGGCATCCCAGCGAAGTTTGATCCAAACGAGCTGGAACGTCGCCAACAACAGTCACAATACGCATATACCCAGACCAGCCAATGCTGTGAACTAGTCAGAGCTGCAATTCCATTTAACTTCCTTTCTGTCATAGCAGAAAAGATTAACGCCGGATACGAACTCAGCTCAAAATACCCAATCACTATGGAATCTTTAAATTACTCGGCTCACTTGGTGAAGCCCCCAGCAATGCAGAAAGCTGATATTGCCATCATCAACAATGATGTAAGGGCTGCTTACAAAGCTGAACTTGAGACTGATCACGCCAAGTATCAAAACCTCCTGCTTGAGCAGCTACTTCAAGCTGAGGAACAGAAGCAGGCCAAAGCGGCAGATGCAGCGAAGGAGAAGTTACTGGCACGCTTACAGAAAGAAGTGGCCAATTGCTATAATCCGCTGGAGTTCCCTGAAGAATAAGAGTGACCGTAAGCACGGCGTAAGCAGGCACGACTTTACTGTAAGCTTTTCGAGTTCCAGTGAATGGCCTACTCAAGCCCTGATTTTCATTAGGGCTCAAGCGTTATTGGTTAGTCCTGCCTTTTGCTCCCACACAATCTATCAATATTGTGCGGATGCTTTAGTGAAGACATTCACCCATATCAATCAGCTACAGTTAAAGCAGGATGATTCGCATCAACACAAAACTGATTCCAGTAAACACTCTCAAATCCCGACAACCTGCTCACACTTCTCGCATCAGCTGTATTGGCTGGGTTTTCAAGCTCTACTGTGTAGGTATCAAAGACACCTAACTCCGTATTTGAAACGCTCATAGATGCGAACTTCATCCCGCCAGCATAACCACCAAAGCTATTTCGCCCATCAACTATCCCGCAAATAGATATTTCCGTCCGATCCCCTACCACCCTTTTTACAACGTAAGAGGATCGAATCACCATAGAATCCGGATCTTTCATCTTCCCCCTAAGGGCTTTTTCAACATCATCCCGAGCCCAGCCCTCAGGGCCAACTGCCTTATTTCTAATGAAAGAACTCACCATAATCACAACCGGAATAAGCACTATCACAACAAGAATCCACTTAACAGCCTTCATAAATACTCCATATACGATCCCGAAAAGCCATCATGGCACCTCTCTCAAACCAGCCAGATGATGCCATGCCAGCCGCAATATTCATAATATACTGTGAAGACGTGAGAAGCTCTACAGCAGACATTCCCCTATTTCAAAGAGGGATGGGGTTTGGATACGGGGTTGGCATTCGGAAAGGCTCTTCGCCAGAGGCGAAAGGAAGCAGGATTCACCCAAGAACAGCTGGCACTGGAGGCTGAGATACAGCGGAATTATGTCAGCTTGATCGAGCGAGGCATAAATCAACCCACCATAACGATAATATTCAAGCTCGCCAAAGCATTGGGATGCACCCCCTCAGCCCTCGTCAGCGACGTAGAAAGTCTAGTTAACACTGAATCCCCCCACTCCTAGCACCAGCCCACGCTATCCCCGTACAGCACCCTTTCCATATACGTCAGTTACGACATTGGCAATCAGCCAATAGCCCTCCCTGAATTCCAGCGCCAGCAAATGAGCGTCCTGCCCCTACCTTTGACCTGTACCGATTTGGGTATAGGCCATCGAGTACAACAACAAGCCCCCTACAGATGACCCAGACTGTACCGATATAAATAGATTTACAACCCTATCGAGTACACATACAATCGGTACACCCAAACGAGCACAGGCATCGCCATCATGTTTATCAGAGCTTACCTTCGCGCCAGTACAGACTCACAAGACGCCAGCCGTGCCAAGCAATCGCTAATCGACTTCGCTGCTAAGCATGACCACAAGATTGCCGCCTTCTACATTGAGAATGAGTCAGGCAGTAAGTTGGATCGCCCTGAGCTGTTCCGGCTGCTAGAAGACAGCCACGAAGGTGACGTGCTGCTGATTGAAGGCGTGGATCGTTTGTCTCGCCTGTCACAAGAGGACTGGGCCAGCCTCAAGGCCATCATTGCAGCCAAGAAGGTGACAGTTGTATCGCTCGACCTATCTACCAGCCATGCAGCATTGAAGGCCACAGACGGCATGGATGACTTCACCAGAGGAATGATTGCCGCTGTCAACGGAATGCTACTCGACATGTTGGCTGTGGTAGCTCGTAAGGACTACGAGGATCGCCGCCGTCGCCAGACACAAGGCATTGAGAGAGAAAAGGCCAAGGACAAGTCGCTGGACAAGGCAGGTAGAACTTACAAAGGCCGACAGACTGACCACGAACTACACGCTCGCATTAGGGCATGTGTGGCATCAGGCAACAGCCTTCGCAAGACAAAAACAATTGTTGGTTGCGCATTGAGTACAGTACAGCGAGCCATGAAAGAGGCAGTGTAAGGCTACAACTCTCATCTAGCCTCGATAAGGCCTAGGCAATGGGTCAGCCTAGGCTGGATGGCGAACGTCGCTCCTAGTGTGTACAGCAGAGGGAACGGCGGGTATTGAGCTGCTATCAGGGGGATTTCTGCGATCCTGCGGTTTCCAATACCCAAAATATGACGTAGGGGTTCGACAAGGTTCCTATCCCGCAGGGATTCTGCCCTGACGATACACAAGACTGATTGGAGAGTGCCAACTGGAAAAATAAACGGGGGGGGGTATTAAGTACTGAGACACCCAGAACAGCGCCTCAGACTGGACCTAAAAATCTAAAACCTCAATCCCAGCCAAAACTAAAGACCATTCTTAGCCATCCTGAAATCTAGTAGGTTTACTTGATCTATCTTGTCTTCATGGACAACAATAGTAAGTTTGGCAGGGTAATTGAAGCGCATCTCACTAATTCTAAAAGTCCAAAGCATAATTTTTAGCAAATCTTCGTCAGTAATATGCCTATGCTCTTTTATGCGAGTAATACCCGAACCAAACACCGGGACGGAAACGCTCTTCTGAGCATAAACAACGTTAATTTTATCCCAGAATCTTATTAGAAACCCCAGATACTCTGGCATTGTGAGCACAGCCTTATTGGTATCATCAAACTTAGCAAATGCCGCCAAGATAAAATCTTCGTAAACACACAATGTACCTAGTTCGTACTTTTGCTTCTTACCTGCACGCCTACCTTCATTAAGCTGGGCCAGATCGGCATCCTCGAACTGAGCTTCTTCCAAGCACCGCTCTAGATCATCCAGCGTCCCCGGAAGATGCTCTTTAATGAATATTCCGTTTAGCGACTTGTCGGATATGATTTTGTTATCTACCTGAGTATCAAAATACTCATTAAACGCAATAACTTTAAAGTCCGGTTCTTTAAATAAATCCCCCGCCTTCACTGTAACAGTACTACCCTCAATATCTAGGTCAACCACCTTCAGGCGATTCGCCGCATACCAACTAATAAGATAATATATAAGAAGACTGAGCAGAAACAAAAAGCCTGCAATATATTTGCACTGCTCTGGAATGTTCACAAATATCAGCACTAACGAAACAATCGTACTGACCCACGAGACCCTCTCCTTAAACCTCACCCATAAATTTCTGTCAGTAAATTTTACCTTCACCACTCACCCCCCAGTCACACCAACACCTTCTACGAAAAATCAGACTGAATACCAGTAATTAGAAGGAGCAATCTTTCCTCCGAGCGTGAGATCACTATCTTCCAGTGCTTTCTTTATAAGAAACTTATTCATTGGAACATGCAAAACAGGAACTTCACCCTTTAACAATTTAAAGGTAGGAAGTTTATCCCACATACTCTTTACTTGCGCTCTCAGCTTACCATCCGCAACCAAGTCCGACTTTTCGCTGTACTCAGGATAAATCACAATAACTGGTAAACCCTGATTACTAATTCCGTACTCGATTTCTTCCTTGACCGCCCTCGACTCAATAGTCTTGCTACTGAGAATAAGAACGATGTTCTTTGAACACTGCAAACGCTCACGCAACCTTGGTTTCAGCGTTGTTTCCCAGTTGCTATCATCTCGAACGTTATATGTTTTGGCATGCGAGTCGTTAAAGGGATAGGACGCATCCTGTGCCTTCCATGCCTTTAGTAAATTGTAATAATTAAAATCTCTTGTCGCATTTGCACCTAGCGCACTAGCATTGAAGGGTTCAGAGACATAAAACGCGCAGTAATTTCCGTTTCTATATGCCACAAGCATCTCTCCTAAATAATACTTTAAGCTATGATCCTTCGCTCGTTTAATTCATGCGAAGGCGCGACTGACATCTACTAGGAACCGTTAGCTCTGCAAAAACAGCCGTGATGGCATATTAACAGTACTGACTACCCTATTGGCAACTCTGCCGGACGACGCTCATCACCCACTCTTACCGCAGTCGCCATAGGCATACGACATCCGAGACGTCTCCTGCTGCGCCTCTATCTGCGACGAGTGGTGAATTTGATCACGAGATGAACCACTATGCAGGAGTCCGCACCCCACCAGCATCGATGGCGAAGCAGCCTGAATGGCTTTGATAGCGAGAGAAAAATTAACGATGTAAGATTGCCAGCACAGCGCACCACTTTGGTGTCACTAAGAGCTGTCACACTTCGAGATTTTTGACGCGAAAATCCTTGTAGAATCAAGGACTTAAAGAATGGAGGCAACCCCATCAGCCACACCCCGGCACACAATGTTCCCGCTGTGGCTGCTTCCTTCCGGATCTGACCAGGTTAACGGGTAATCGTTGCGGAGGGACCGATAGGGTCACCATAACAACATCCGCCTAGCAGCGAACGGCGCTATTGTACCTGTCTGAGGAAAAGTTACAACCGCCGCGACAAGAAAAAAATATGAGCAGGGTCAAGCACTTGGATTCTTGGAAAGGACCCACCTTGTGTCGATGCTCTGTATGCCGGCCAGGGCGGAAGGCGTCGTAAACCTGAATCCTGGATCAGGCAGCGACACCCCAGGACCAGACTTCACGACGACTTCGTCGGCGTGCCGCGTCACGCCTGACGCAGCCTCGTTCTACTCGTCAGCGACTACAGAGCAATGCCCTGCTGCGCCAAGAAAGCCACAAAGGCTTCTTCGTCCAGCACTTTAAGCCCCAACTCGTTGGCTTTGACCAGTTTTGAGCCGGCACCCGGCCCAGCCACGACGCAGTGGGTCTTGCCCGACACCGAGCCCGACACCTTGGCACCCAGGCTTTCGAGCTTTTCCTTGGCCACATCGCGGCTCATCAGTTCCAACGACCCGGTCAGAACCCAGGTCTGGCCCGCCAGTGGTAGACCTTCAACAATCTTTATCTCACTTTGCCAATGCATGCCGAAGTCACGCAGTTGCGCCTCGACCGCTAACGCAGCTTGTGCATTCTCAGGGTTGTCGAAGAAGTCGCGCACTGCCTTGGCCTGTTTTTCAGGCAGGGCCTGGCGCATATCGAGCCAGTCCGCACTGATGACTCGCGCCAGCGTGTCGAATTTATCAGCCAGTTTCTGCGCCCCACCCGGCCCAACCGAGGGAATGTGCAGCTTATCGATCAGGCTACCCAGGGTCGTACTGGCGGCAAACTCCGCCCCCAACTCGCCTTGATCCTGCAACGCCAACCCGCGCTCCAGCAATTGCGCGATCACCTGCTGGTTGTGCGCATCACTGAAGAAGCTGTGAATCTCATGCGCGACTTCCAGGCCGACATCCGGCAGGTAGGTGAGCACTTGCGGCAAGGCGCGCTGAATGCGCTCCAGGGATGCCAATGAGCGTGCCAGCACCTTGGCGGTCTCCTCCCCTACATCAGGAATACCCAATGCGTAAATGAAACGCGCCAATGTCGGGCGCTTGCTGTCAGCAATCGCTTGCAGCAGGTTCTTGCTCGACAGCTCGGCAAACCCTTCCAAAGCGACGATATCGTCAAACTTGAGGGTGTAGAGGTCGGCCGGCGAACTCACCAACCCTTCATCCACCAACTGTTCAACACTTTTTTCGCCCAGGCCTTCGATGTCCATCGCGCGGCGCGAAACGAAGTGAATAATCGCCTGTTTGAGCTGCGCCCCGCAGGCCAGCCGCCCTACACAGCGGTATACAGCCCCTTCGCTAACTGTTTCGCGGCCCTTGCTGCGCTTGATCAACTGCGTGCGCTCAACGTGTGAACCGCACACCGGGCAGCTCTGCGGGATGTGTACCGGCCGCGCATCTTGCGGGCGACGCTCCAGCACGACCTGAACCACTTGCGGGATGACATCGCCAGCGCGACGAATGATCACGGTGTCGCCAATCATCAAGCCCAGGCGTGCCACTTCATCCATGTTGTGCAACGTGGCATTGGACACCGTAACACCGGCTACCTTGACCGGCTTAAGGCGCGCCACCGGCGTAACCGCCCCCGTGCGCCCGACCTGAAACTCAACGTCCAGCAGTTCGGTCAGTTCTTCCATGGCCGGGAACTTATGGGCAATGGCCCAGCGCGGCTCACGCGCGCGAAAGCCCAGTATGGCCTGCGACTCAAGGCTGTTGACCTTAAACACAACACCGTCGATCTCGTATGGCAACGAGGCGCGACGCTCTCCAATATCGCGGTAATAATCCAGACACTCCGCGATGCCCTTGGCCAGTTTCAACTCATGGCTGATCGGCATACCCCATTGCTGCAACTGCTTGAGGTTGCCGATGTGCGTCGGCGCAATTTCCGCCGACACTCGCCCCAGGCCATAGCAACAAAATTCCAGGGGACGGCTGGCCGTAATTTTTGAGTCCAACTGCCGCAAACTACCCGCCGCCGCGTTACGCGGGTTCGCAAAGGTTTTACCGCCAGCAGCCAGTTGAGCTTCGTTGAGCCGCTCAAAACCGGCCTTGGACATAAAGACCTCGCCTCGCACTTCCAATATGGAAGGCCAACCGCTGCCACTGAGTTTGAGCGGAATGTTACGCACAGTCCGAACATTGACACTGATATCTTCGCCCGTGGTGCCGTCCCCCCGCGTGGCACCGCGCACCAGGTGACCGTCCTGATACAGCAAACTGACTGCCAGCCCGTCCAGCTTGGGCTCGCAGCTGTATTCAACCTCTGCGCCAGCGCCAAACAGATCGCCCACCGGCAAATCCAGCCCTTCGGTCACACGCCGGTCAAACTCGCGCATATCTGTTTCATCAAAGGCGTTGCCCAAGCTCAACATCGGCACTTCATGACGCACTTGTGTGAAGGCCGTCAGCGCAGCACTGCCGACACGCTGGGTCGGAGAGTCGGCACTGACCAGCTCCGGGTGCTGCGCTTCCAGCGCTTTCAACTCACGAAACAAGCGATCGTACTCGGCATCCGGGATGCTCGGCTCGTCGAGTACGTGGTAACGATAGTTGTGCTGATCCAGTTCAGCGCGCAGCGCTAGAATGCGGGTATTGGCGGCAGTCATGGGGGGTGTTCTCTCACAAAGCAAAAGAGCAGCCGAGGCTGCTCCACATGTTAGTTCGTCTTGCATTCAGCGCAGGCAAGCCTAGTTGCCAGCACTGTTATCAGCGTTTCTGAGTCAGGGCACGACGCTCGAACTCGACAATGCGTTGACGATAATGCTCGATCGTCTGGGCCGTCAAAACGCTACGCTGGTCATCCTTCAACTCACCATTGAGTTCCTGGGACAACTTGCGCGCCGCCGCCACCATCACATCAAAGGCTTGCTTGGGATGGCGCGGGCCCGGCAGGCCCAGGAAGAAGCTCACGGCAGGCGTGGTGAACAGGTCGATATCATCCAGATCAAACACTCCCGGTTTCACGGCGTTGGCCATGGAGAACAACACTTCACCATTACCCGCCATGCTCTCGTGGCGATGGAAAATATCCATTTCACCGAAGCGCAAACCGCTTTCAAGAATGTTTTGCAGCAGCGCCGGGCCTTTGAAGCCATTCGGATCACGGCTGATCACACTGATGACCAACACTTCCTGTGCCGCTTGCGGCTCTTTGTCTTCGGCAGTCGTAATCGCGGCGCTGGCATTTGAGCGGCCACGCGGTGGTTTGCTTTCGGCAGGGAAATCGTCGTCACGCGCACTGAGGCTCGGTACGTTGTCGTCAAGATCAAGGTTGAGGTTCAAGTCACCCTGGCTTGGCTCACCAGCACGTTTGCCGCGCTTGGACCCTTTGTCCCGCGCCGGCATGCTCACCGACGGCAAATCATGTTCGTCCAGTTGTGGCTCTTTGTGCGCAGGCGTATCCAGAACACGTGAGGGGCCCAACAGCTCCGCACTGGTCTCTTCCTCATCGGACGCGTTGGAAAAGCTGCGATCAAGGCGAAACTTGAGCTTGCCCTTGCCACCGCGCATACGGCGCCAGCCATCAAAAAGAATACCGGCGATAACCACTATGCCGATGACTATCAGCCACTCGCGCAGACCGATTTCCATGTAATCCCTTGCCCCTAAAAAATGATTCTATAAAGAAGAGCCTAAAGCCCTTTAAAACGCGGCACCAACTCTATGTTCTGAATGGCGTTTTTCCACGTACAAAAAAATTAGACGTTAAATTAACACGACCAAAGATAACTTTACACCGTCTGTCGCATTGAGCTAGGCCTTAAGGCCTCATGACTCGCAAGTCATTTCCTACAATCACCAGAGTTTTTTCTTACGAAAGAAAAAAGCTCCTAATTGCTTATAGCTCATGCATCGACCATTGCCATTGCCTCCTCCACATCAACCGCAACAAGACGTGAACAGCCCGGCTCATGCATGGTCACCCCCATCAGCTGATCCGCCATTTCCATGGCGATCTTGTTGTGCGTGATGTAGATGAATTGCACCGTCTGCGACATCTCTTTCACCAGGCGCGCATAACGGCCTACGTTAGCGTCATCAAGCGGCGCATCAACCTCATCGAGCATGCAGAACGGTGCGGGGTTGAGCTTGAAAATGGCAAATACCAGTGCCAGGGCAGTCAATGCTTTCTCGCCACCGGACAGCAAATGGATCGTGCTGTTTTTCTTGCCCGGTGGGCGCGCCATGATCGTCACCCCTGTATCGAGTAAATCTTCGCCCGTCAGTTCCAAATAAGCGCTTCCTCCCCCGAAAACTTTTGGGAAAAGCGCCTGTAATCCATCATTTATCTGATCAAAGGTGTCCTTGAAACGGCTGCGGGTCTCTTTGTCGATCTTGCGAATCACGTTTTCCAGCGTCTCAAGCGCCTCAACAAGATCAGCATCCTGGGCATCCAGATAACGCTTGCGCTCTGACTGCTGTTGATACTCATCAATCGCCGCGAGGTTGATCGCACCCAGACGCTGAATCCGCGCTGCGATGCGCTCAAGCTCTTCTTCAGCTTGCTGCTCGTTGAGTTCAGCACTCAAGGTGGCAAGCACGCCGTGCAAGTCATAGCCATCGGCAAGCAACTGATCCTGCAACGCCGTGCGACGGACCGTTAGTGCCTGCCACTCCATACGCTGCTGCTCGAGTTGGCCGCGTATCAATTGGGACTGCTGCTCGGCCTGATTACGTCGTTTTTCAGCATCACGCAACTCACGGTCCGCATCTTCCAGAGCGACCTGTGCGATCTTGAGTTCTTCATCCACGCTCATGCGCTTGTCGAGTAACTCCTCAAGCTTGAGTCGCAGCTCTTCGAGCGGAGCCTCGCCCTCTTCCAGGTTCAAGGTGAGCTGTTCACGCTTTTCAGCCAGACGCTCGGCCTGCAACTCCAACCGCTCAAGCGCCTGGCGGGTCGAGTCGTGCTGGGCCCTGAGCGAGCCCAGACGAACGGCCAATTGATGCGCGTGATCCTGGTGCTGGCGCGCCTCCTGGCGCACGCGATCCAGTCGCTCACGCAAGCTGTCACGCCGAGCCAATAACAGCTCACGCTGTTCGGTATCGGTGGCCATGGCATCCAGCGCCTCTTGCAAGTTCAGGCGCGACTCACCGACCTGCTCGTGCTCCAGTGCCCGCTGCTCACCCAACTCGGCCAACTCTTCATCCAGACGACGTCGGCGCAAGGTCAATTGTTCGACTTTGGCTTTGCTGGCCGAGAGCCGAGCTTTGATCTCACCCTGCTGACGCGCTTCGTCCTGCAAACGACGACGAACCTGCTCGCGTGACTCTTCCTGCGTCAACTGTTGCTCACGCAAAACCTGTAATTGTTCTTCCAGTGTCGCCAGTATCGCGTCGTGCTCATCGCGCTCTTCAGCCAGCCGCTGAATTTCCTGGCCTCGGGCAAGGACGCCACTTTGCGCTTCACTGGCGCGGCACACACGCAAAAAGTTACGCCCTACCCAATAGCCCTCGCGACAGATGAAACTGCCGCCTTCGGGCAATTGAGCGCGCATCGCCAGCGCCTGCTCAAGGGACTCAACCGGCTTGACCTGCCCCAACCATGGCGACAGGTCAACATCAGCCTGGACCTTACTCAACAGGCTGTCACCAGGATGACCCACTTGAGCGGCGCAGCTATACAGGCGCAAGTCACCCTGAGTAAACCCGGCCAGGTCCAGCGTTGCAAAATCGTCGACCAGCACCGCCTGCAAATCGGCACCGAGCACGGTTTCTACTGCAAGCTCCCAACCCGCCTCTACGCGCAACCCCTCTGCCAAGCGCGGACGCTCGGACAGGTGCTGATCGCGTAGCCACTCGGCAGCCCCCGTACCCGGATCGAGGGCGGCCTGCTGTAGCGCTTCAAGCGAGGCCAACCGGCCATTGAGGCGCTGTAATTGACCTTGCGCCTGCTGTTGATGTTGAGTGGCTGTTTGCAAGTCATGACGCACTTGCTCAAGCGCCTCAACCAACTGTTCTTCACTGGACTGCAGTGCTTCTTGCGTCAACTCACGGGTAGCCAGCTCTTCGCTCAGCGCCAGAATGGCGGCATCTTCCGGGTCTGCCGCCAGCAAGGTGTGCTCTTCAGCCAACCGGCGCTGGCGTTCAGCCAGGCGCTCCATACTGGTTTCCAGCTGTTGGATACGGGCTTGCAGGACCTCAGACTGGCGCTGCGGCTCGGCCGAGCGCAGGTTGAAGGCGTCCCACTGCTCTTGCCAGCCGCGCATGGTCTGTTCGGATTCTTCCAGTGCCGCCGCTGACTCTTCGGCCGCCGCCTGGGTCAGCTCCTGCTCAGGCACCAGCATTTCAAGCTCTTCACCCAGGGTGGCGAGCAAGGTTCGGTCGTGCCCCAGGTGCGATTCGGTTTCAAGGCGCGAGCGTTCAGCTTCGCGCAGGTCGTCCTGCAACTGTCGCAAACGCTGCTGGCCGTGCTGAATGCTTTGCTCTACGCGGGCAATGTCACCGCCGACCGAATAGAAACGCCCCTGCACCAGATTGAAACGCTCGGACAGGTCATGGTGCCCGTCACGCAAGCGCTCAATACTGGCATCGGCGTTACGCTGCTCGGCAACCAATGCCTCGAAACTGACTTCCTGATTACCGATAACGGCTTCGCGCTGCCCCACTTGCTCGTTCAATGTCTGCCAGCGCAAGGCTGACAACTGAGCCTTGAGCTGGCGCTCTTCGCCCTTGTATTCCTGGAACTTCTCGGCAGCCTGTGCCTGGCGGTGCAGACGCTCAAGCTGACGCCCCAACTCCTCGCGCAAATCGGTCAGCCGTGCAAGGTTTTCATGGGTACGACGGATCCGGCTCTCGGTCTCGCGGCGACGCTCCTTGTATTTGGAGATGCCCGCCGCCTCTTCGATAAAGTTACGCAGGTCTTCAGGCTTGGACTCGATCAGCTTGGAGATCATGCCCTGCTCGATGATCGAATAACTGCGCGGCCCAAGCCCTGTGCCGAGAAAGATATCGGTGATATCACGACGGCGGCACTTGGTGCCATTCAGGTAGTAAGTGGTCTGACTCTCGCGGGTGACCTTGCGGCGGATAGAGATTTCAGCATAAGCCGCATACTCACCCAGCAGCGTGCCATCCGAATTATCGAACACCAGCTCAATGCTCGCCTGGCTGACGGGCTTACGGCTCGTGGAACCGTTGAAGATAACGTCCGTCATTGACTCGCCGCGCAGGTTTTTGGCGGAGCTTTCGCCCATCACCCAGCGTACGGCGTCAATGATGTTCGACTTGCCGCAGCCATTCGGCCCCACGACCGCCGCCATGTTGCTCGGAAAGTTAACGGTTGTCGGATCAACGAAAGACTTGAAGCCTGCGAGTTTGATGCACTTGAGCCGCACGCTTAGGCAACCGCCAGGGCAGACAGCACCAGTTCACAACTGCGTTGAGCGTAGCGGCTCAACACCACACGAATTTCAGGCAGATCACGCGCCAGCACTGCGTCGAGCAGTTGCGCAAACAAGGTCAGAAATTCACTCATTTCAGCCTTGCGTTGCTCCAGGGCAAGGTAATAGGCGCGACTCATGGCCGGGTGAAGGTTCTCGACGGTTTCCTGCAAGTAGGGGTTATCCGCAAACGGATAAGCAGCGCGCATGACATTGAAGCTGTCTTCTACGAAGGCACTGATGTCCTGGCGTTCATAGCTGGCGATCAGGCGTTGCTGAATTTGCAGGAACGGCCCCAGATCGGCCTGTACCGCCCAGCGCTGGGCAACCGCATTGCCGAGCAGAATGTACATCTCGCTCATCAGCGTGCACAGGCTCTGCACCTTGTGCGCGGTGAGCTCAGTCACATGTGCGCCCCGCCGTGGAAGAATGGCGATCAGGTGTCGGCGCTCGAGAATCAACAGGGCTTCGCGTACTGACCCGCGGCTGACATTGAGTGCCAGCGTCACTTTTTGTTCCTGAATGCGCTCCCCGGGCTTGAGCTCGCCACGAATGATGCGTTCGGCGAGGTGGTGAGCGATTTGCTCGGCGAGACTATCCGGCGCCTTGAACGTCATGTTTTACCTTCAAAATCTTTGATCAGTACAGGCGGTGCAGTGTAACGCACTTGATCGGTACAGATAGATGCCTCCAGTGCAGAATTTGGCACAACTCAAGCAAAAAAATCACGGATGCTGTCGCAAGGGCATCAAGGACTGGCCCCCTTTACTTTCGGCTCGCTCATGACGCTCATTATCGAGCAAGGATTTACTCAAAAAACCGCCATACAGGCCGACAACGACGGCTCCAGCCCCAGGCAATTTAGAAAAGTACATTGCGAGCGGTCGCCCTCCGAATGCCATCCCTGCACACGCAGCAGGGTTGCCACGGCATCAGCATGACGCATAATTGCTCACTGGATCTTGAACACAGCCTGGGCTGGCTCAATCCCGCTTGCTGGGTTCTGCTGGCAGGCACTTGGGTTTGAGCATGACTAGCCAATCGCCACCTGTCGCACTCACGCTGGCCAACACGGCGCTGGTGCGCCTCCCATTATCCGATGGCGGCTGTCCTCACGACGCCGCCACGCTACGAGTTGAGAACCCTGATGACCTGTAAAGCCTACCGTGCCGCAATCTTGCACAGCATCGCCGACCCTGCCGAAGTGGGTGTCGAGGCTTCGTATGAGTACTTTGAAGACGGCTTGCTGGTGGTCGATAACGGCCAGATCAAAGCGGTAGGGCCGGCCAGTGAACTGCTCACGACCCTGGCCGCCGAGACTGAAATCACGACATACAGTGACGCTCTGATCACGCCCGGTTTTATCGACACGCATATCCATTTCCCGCAGACCGGTATGATTGGTGCCTACGGCGAACAACTGCTGGATTGGCTGAACACCTACACATTCCCGTGCGAAAGCCAGTTTGCCGACAAATCACATGCTGACGAAGTCGCCGCTATTTTCGTCAAGGAACTGCTACGCAACGGCACCACCACAGCGCTGGTGTTCGGCAGTGTCCACCCACAGTCGGTCGACGCCCTGTTCGAAGCCGCCGAACGCCTTGATCTGTGCCTGATTGCGGGCAAGGTGATGATGGATCGCAACGCTCCCGACTACCTGACCGACACCGCCGAGACCGGCTACAACGAGAGCAAGGCCCTGATTGAACGCTGGCACGGCAAGGGCCGCCTGCACTATGCCGTCACCCCACGTTTCGCCCCTACCAGCACCCCCGAGCAACTCACCCTCGCAGGCCAGTTACTGCGTGAATACCCGGACGTGTATCTACATACCCACATCAGCGAAAACCTTCAGGAGATCGCATGGGTCAAGTCACTGTTTCCAGAGCGCAAGGGCTATCTGGACGTGTACGACCATTACCAACTGCTGGGTGAGCGCTCGGTCTTTGCCCACGGCGTGCATCTGTGTGATGACGAATGCGCCCGTTTGGCCGAGACCGGCTCAGCAGTGGCTTTCTGCCCTACGTCCAACTTGTTTCTGGGCAGCGGCCTGTTTAATTTGCCAATGGCCGAAAAGCACAAACTCAATGTCGGCCTGGGAACAGATGTGGGAGCGGGGACCAGTTTTTCACTGCTTAATACGCTGAACGAAGCCTACAAGGTGATGCAACTGCAAGGCGCTCGCCTCAATCCGTTCAAGTCGTTGTATTTGGCGACGCTGGGCGGCGCGCGCGCGCTGCGCCTTGAGGACAGGATCGGCACATTGCAACCGGGCAGTGATGCCGACTTTGTGGTGCTCGACTATACCGCGACACCCTTGATGAACTATCGCATCAAGCAGTCCAGGGACATTGCTGAAACACTGTTTGTACTGATGACTCTAGGTGATGACCGCACAATCCTGGAGACCTATGCGGCGGGCCATAGCGTTCATCAGCGCTGATCGGCAAGGGCATCTGCGCGATGCTCGCGAAGACTTCAACCTATGGACACTATGATCTTCGCGAGCCCGGGTAGAAGCTGCCAGCACAATGAAAGCGAACATTAAATCTTTGCAGGCAACCTCGGGCTTTTGCCCTTGGTCTGCAGCAAATGAGAGAACACGGCATGCAGATCGTCTGAGGCGCTTTCTTCGTCCAGGTTGAGCTTGCTGTCGATATGATCCATGTGATGCATCATCAGGTGTACAGCAAGCGTGGCATCACGCGCCTCAATGGCATCAATCAATTGCATATGCTCGTCATAGGAGCAGTGCGAGCGGTTGCCGCTTTCATACTGGGCGATGATCAGCGACGTTTGCGACACAAGGCTGCGCTGGAAGCTTATCAAGGGTGCATTCTTGGCGGCTTCGGCCAACTTCAGGTGGAACTCGCCGGACAAACGAATCCCAGCCCCACGATCCCCCCGCGAAAAACTGTCGCGTTCGTCTTGCACCATTTTGCGCAATTGTGCGAGGTCGTCAGCTCCGGCATTCACAACGGCCAACTCAGTGATGGCCTTTTCAACCAGGCGGCGGGCAAAAAACACCTGACGCGCTTCCTCTACGCTCGGGCTCGCCACCACCGCTCCGCGATTAGGGCGAAGCAGCACAACCCCCTCATGAGCGAGGCGCGACAAGGCGCGGCGGATGATAGTGCGGCTGACCCCAAAAATTTCACCCAGCGCTTCTTCGCTCAGTTTTGTACCAGGCGCTAGCCGCTGCTCCAGGATCGCCTCGAAAATATGCGCGTAGACAATATCGTCCTGGGTTCCACTGCGCCCAGCGTTAGTGGGGCGAGATTGTTTCTTGAGAGGCTGCAACTGTTCGTTCATGGGAACTCGTGTGGGGAAACGGCCGTGCTGTAAGGTTAATACGTTAACGACCAGCGCTGACAAAGAGTTAATGCAATAGAAACAGTTCGCATTGTACACAAAGCAGAATGCCAGTACGACTGTACGGTCGTTTGCGCTGACTGCTGTATAGCAATGAAATGTAACGTTTGCGTTTAGGCTTTATGTCCGAAGAGAGACTTTTTGTAGAACGCCCTTCAGTACAAGGAACAGTGTTTCATGACCGATGCCACCCAGCCCCGCTTGCACCCGCTGGCCGATACCTCGCCATCAGCAGTGGTTGCAGGTTTTATTTCGATGATGACCGGCTACACCAGTTCGCTGGTGCTGATGTTTCAGGCCGGACAGGCCGCCGGCTTGACCAGTGGGCAAATTTCGTCGTGGATCTGGGCGTTGTCCATTGGCATGGCTATTTGCAGCATCGGACTCTCATTGCGCTACCGCACACCGATCACCATTGCCTGGTCAACCCCCGGGGCTGCCTTGTTGATCACCAGCCTGGGGACGGTCAGTTACGGCGAAGCCATTGGAGCGTACATCACGTGCGCCGTGCTGGTGATCATTTGCGGTATGACCGGCAGTTTCGAGCGATTGGTCAAGCGCATTCCAGCATCATTGGCAGCCGCTTTGTTGGCAGGGATTCTATTCAAGATCGGCAGTGAAATTTTTGTCGCCGCCCAGCATCGAATGGGGTTGGTGGTAGGGATGTTCCTGACCTACCTGATCGTCAAGCGCCTGTCCCCGCGCTATGCCGTACTCGGGGCGCTGCTGGTAGGGACTGCACTCTCGGCCCTGCTCGGGCTGCTGGACTTCAGCGGCTTCGCACTTGAAGTGGCAGTGCCTGTGTGGACCACACCGTCTTTTTCAGTGGCCGCCACTATCAGCATTGGCATCCCGCTCTTTGTGGTCGCCATGACCTCGCAAAACATGCCGGGCATCGCCGTACTCCGAGCCGATGGTTACAACGTGCCTGCATCGCCGCTCATTACAACCACCGGCGTGGCCTCGATGCTGCTTGCCCCTTTCGGCTCCCATGGCATTAACCTGGCAGCGATCAGTGCGGCCATCTGTTCGGGCCCACATGCCCACGAAGACCCGAAAAAACGCTATACGGCAGCCATGTGGTGCGGCATTTTCTATGGTATTGCCGGCACCTTTGGGGCCACCCTGGCGGCCTTGTTCGCCGCCTTTCCCAAAGAGTTGGTGCTGTCGATTGCCGCTCTGGCTTTGTTTGGCTCAATCATCAACGGCTTGAGCCTTGCCATGAACGAGCCCAAGGAGCGTGAAGCCGCACTCATCACTTTTATGGTCACAGCCTCGGGCATGACCCTGTTCTCGGTCGGTTCGGCTTTTTGGGGCATTGTGGCGGGGGTGCTGACGTTAATCGTTTTGAACTACAAGGCCAGGTAGCCAGGCATATGCATGCGCGCTCTTGCAGAGGGCTGCAAGAGCGCCGCCAGGCCTCACGCCAACTCAGCAACCACGTCTGCCAACGCCTTGGCCGGATCAGCAGCCTGGCTGATCGGACGACCAATCACCAAATAGTCGGAACCTGCTTGCAGCGCCTGACGCGGGGTCAGAATACGGCGCTGATCATCCAGCGCGCTGCCTGCAGGGCGAATACCCGGTGTTACCAGTTGCAACGAAGGGTGCGCCTGCTTCAACGCTTGCGCTTCCAGAGCTGAACACACCAGACCATCCATACCGGCCTTCTGCGCCAAGGCTGCAAGGCGCAAAACCTGCTCTTGCGGCTCGATGTCCAGGCCAATCCCGGCAAGGTCCTCACGCTCCATACTGGTCAGCACCGTCACACCGATCAGCAGCGGCTGCGGGCCTGTGCGCTGGTCAAGCACCTCACGGCACGCAGCCATCATGCGCAGTCCTCCTGAGCAATGCACGTTGACCATCCACACGCCCATTTCGGCTGCGGCTTTAACGGCCATCGCCGTGGTGTTGGGAATGTCATGGAATTTAAGGTCCAGAAACACATCGAACCCTTTATCACGCAGGGTTCCCACGATCTCTGAAGCACAACTGGTGAACAGTTCCTTACCCACTTTCACGCGGCACAGCTTGGGGTCCAACTGATCAGCCAATTTCAGTGCGGCATCGCGTGTCGGGAAATCCAGGGCGACGATGATGGGAGTCTGGCAATCGGACATTAGTGGGTTCTCAGGCTGGTCGAAATCGGCGCGCATTGTAGCGGAACCAGCTGCCTCCCGGCACCCGATGATCGCAATTTCATATTTTTGGGGTGATTGAAGCTTATAAATCACGGGCAGAAATAACCGGCCTACAATAGGATCACTGATATCCCTGCAAAAATCCTTCACCGGAATATGCTCAATAAGGAGAACATTATGCCTTGGTATGCTTGGCTAATTTTGATTGTTGCCATTGGTGCCATTTTGGGTGCGCTGATGACCCTGCGTGACACCGCCCATAAAGTTGAACTCACTGATGAAGAGCGCCGGCGAATCGCAGAAAGAAATGCCGAGATGGATGCTAAAGAGTCCAAGGATCGATAATTGAGCCCATCAAGTAGCAAAGCGGGGGGGGGGGGGCTCACTACGGCTGTGGCCAGGGCCGCCCGGCTTAAACTCTTAAACCTATACGAGAGGCCGCGCCCGTCAGCAGGATGAACGGGTATTCCCAGGCGCGGAAGATGCAGCGGCAATATGAGCGCCAACGTTTTTTCTCGCCTGAAACACAAAAGCCAGTCAACGACGACTGGCTTTTCACTGTTAACGCTAATAATCAGTTAACCGCAATCTTGTCGCGATTCCTGTCGAAAATGGCTTTGCCTATGCCTTTCACTTCAAGCAGTTCATCGGCCGAGGCAAAGTCCCCATTTGATTCACGGTAAGCCACTATGGCCTTTGCTTTGGCCTCACCTACACCAGACAGCTCACGCTGCAGTGTGGCCTCATCTGCCGTATTGAGGTTGATGGTAAGCACTTGCGCATCGGCTGCGATTTGCCCACTACCGCCGGGCTCAACATTACTCGCCACGGGCACCGCATGAGCAACATTCGACACGCCCACCAATAAAGCCAAAAACAACGAAGAAAGAAAGGCAAAACGCATAAGTAGTACTCCAAAACATCGTTAAGTGAAAACAGCTTTCCTGAGCTGTATTCAAAACCTAGGCGATGGCGGAGCACTGTCAAAAATCACTGCATTTCTGAGTGTGTACTCATGACCGGTCAGTTCGACGCTGCTGATGAATCCAATCAACGATCTCACCTTCGGGGGTATACCCACTGACGGTATCTCGCAGCAATTGGCGAACCCGCAAATAGTCATCCCGCTCAACAGCTTCCAGCAACTGCGAGAGCCTGACTTTGAATTCCGCCCAGGTGAGCATGTCCTCATTGGCGCTCATGATCATGGGATGGCGGGTTGCCACAACGTTGTCACCAATCAGCAACTCTTCGTAAAGCTTTTCACCCGGGCGCAATCCCGTAAACTCTATCTCGATGTCTCCATGTACATTTTTGTCGGAACGCACACTCAACCCAGAGAGGTGAATCATCTTCTCTGCCAACTCGACAATACGCACTGGCTCCCCCATGTCCAGTACAAAGACATCACCGCCCTGCCCCATGGAGCCGGCCTGAATGACCAACTGCGCAGCCTCCGGGATGGTCATGAAGTAACGGGTGATTTTAGGGTGCGTGACGGTCAGCGGACCGCCTGCCTTGATCTGTTTGTGGAACAGTGGAATAACGGACCCCGACGAGCCCAGCACATTGCCAAAACGAACCATCGTGAAACGGGTTGTATTAACCCGCGGTACGTTAGTCGTATCACCAAACAGCACCGGTGCCGCTTCACGACTTAATGCCTGAAGCGACATTTCGGCCAGACGCTTGGTGCTACCCATCACATTCGTTGGGCGTACGGCCTTGTCTGTGGAGATTAAGACAAAGTTGGCTACGCCTGCCTGCAGAGCCGCCTGGGCGGTATTCAACGTGCCCATGACGTTATTGAGTACGCCTTCGGCGATATTGTGCTCAACCATGGGCACATGCTTATAAGCAGCCGCATGATAGACCGTGTCAACCTGCCAGGTTTTCATCAAATCCAGCAGTTTCTGCGGATTACGAACCGACCCCAGGATCGGTATAGTCTTCACGTTAAGCGACGCACGCTGGACCTGCTGTTCTAGCTCGCTAGTAATATTGTAAAGATTGAACTCACTGTGTTCGTACAACAACAACGTCGTCGGTTTCAACGACACTATCTGGCGGCATAACTCCGAACCAATAGAACCACCCGCCCCGGTGACCAACACGCACTGCCCTTTAATGCAGAGTTCCAACAACTCCTCTTGCGCAGGCACGGCATCGCGCCCCAGCAAATCCGCAATATCCACTTCCTGAATATCGTCTACCTTGACGCGCCCACTGGCCAAATCCATGAAGCCAGGCACGCTGCGCACATGAAGCGCAAACCCTTCCAGAAGCGAAAGGATTTCACGGCGTCGACCACGGGACGACGAGGGAATAGCCAGTAGCAGTTCCTGCGCACCCGTTTTGTCAATCATCTGCTGCATGTGTTCCGGCTTGAATACCTGAAGCCCGGAAATAACACGATCGGAAATACTTTCGTCGTCATCAATAAAAGCCACAGGCCGCATGATCCGACCCATGCGCAATGCCGCTACCAACTGATTACCAGCGGAGCCGGCACCGTAAATAGCAACGCGCGCCAAGTGATCATCACGACTGGCGAATGGCACATGCTGGACCGCGTCAAACCAGTCGCCCAAGAAGTACTGGCGCATCGCGAGCCGCAGACCGCCCAGCATAATCAAGCTCAGCCACCAGTAGTTAAAGATAATAGAACGAGGTACCACATTCTCATGATTGCTATAGAGATAGACAAAGAGCCCCAGAAAAAGCGAAGACATGCTGACTGCTTTAATAATTGCAATCAGCGCATCGTTGCCAAAATACCGCATCACCGCACGGTACATACCAAAGCGAACAAAAAAAGGAATAGAAATGAGTGGCGCAGCCAAAAATAACCAGGCATGCGCTCTGATGGGGTTAACCATATCTTCTATACCCAACCGAACGACAAACGCCAGCCAGAGAGCAAACCACACAAGGACGACATCGGTCGCGACCTGAAGAATGCGCTTTTTGCGACGCGAAAGGTTGAGCAAGAACGATCGAGTTTTATCCATAAACTTTATGACACCCAGTACACTAAAACCATTACCGTCTGAATACTTTGCACACAACACTATGGCGCAAAGGTCACACCCTAAGCCAATGAAGCTTCTTTAATGACGTCAAAAAGCACCTGACACGTCAAATCAATTTCAGATTCGGTCAGGGTCGGGTGAACTAAAAACATCAGGCTCGTTTCACCTAATTCCTTAGCAGTTTCAAGACGCTGTGCGGGCCGCCAGCCAGTATTATCAAAGGCTTTCTCAAGATAGACCTCCGAGCATGAGCCAGAAAATGCAGGCACGCCGCGGGACACTATTTCAGTCAGAATACGGTCACGAGACCAGTCTGGTTTCAAACACTCTGGGCGCACAAACACATAGCACTTGTACGCTGCGTGCACTTGATCGGCCGCAAGCGCAGGTACACGAAGAGAGGGGAGTTGTGAAGCTGTGTCCCAGATCCGCGCTGCATTTACTAGACGTTTAGCGTGCCACTGCTGCATACGGCGCAATTGAATTCTGCCAATAACTGCCTGAACTTCGAGCATTCTCCAATTGGTTCCAAAGCTCTCATGCAGCCAGCGGAAACCCGGCGCATGCTCGCGCTCATAAACAGCCTCCCAGCTCTTGCCGTGATCCTTGTAGGCCCACATATCAGCCCAGAGTTGACGGTCGTTGGTGGTGACCATGCCGCCCTCGCCTCCCGTGGTCATGATTTTATCCTGGCAAAAGGACCAGGCACCCACATGACCAATAGAGCCCACCGGACGCCCTTTATATTGAGCGCCGTGAGCCTGAGCACAATCTTCGATGACCTTGAGGCCTCTAGCATTTGCCAACGTCATGATGGGATCCATATCACATGGCCAACCCGCCAAATGAACACAAATCAATGCTTTAGTACGAGAGGTCAGAACAGCGCGGATGGTTTCAACCGTGAAATTTTGCGAGTCAGGATCGACATCTGCGAAAACAGGCACTGCACCCGCGTTAACAATGCTCGAAACCGAAGCAAGAAAAGTGCGCGATGTAACAACAACTTCGTCACCCGGCCCCACACCCAGCGCTTTAAGTGCCAGATCGAGCGCTACCGTACCATTGGCCAGCGCAACGGCGAACTGCGTACCTGACCATTGCGCAAACTCTTTTTCAAAAGTGCGAGCCTCCTGCCCTGTCCAATAATTAACTTTATTGGATAAAATGACAGCACGAACAGCATCGGCCTCTTCTTCCGTGAAGGAGGGCCAAGAAGAAAATGGCGTATTCAGCACAATTGATTACCTGAGGTTTTAATCATAAAAAATAGCCCATGTACGTCAGACAATAAAAGCTCTTTGGCACCAAGTAGGCGGCACATACGTTAGCGAAGAGCGATATCTCTTGCAGGAACACCAATAACGGTCATGTCGTCAGCAATATTATTTACGACGGCTGCGCCCGTGCCTACTGTGACATTCCTGCCAATACTAAGTGATTGTTTCACACATGCCCCTATCCCGATCCAACTCAAGCGACCGATTTGTACACTGCCAGCGATTCTGGCTCCGGGACAGATATGAACATAATCATCCAGCAAACAATCATGATCAATGCTACATCCCGTGTTGAGAATAGCCCCAACACCAATAACAGCCCCCATATTCACGATCGCACCTGCAAACACAACGCACCCGGTGCCTATCGAGGCGTACTGACTGATAGTTGCCGCCGGGTGAACCAACGAGACCAACGGAGCACCGATCTCGGCCAACTCGGTCAGTTTAGAGCGACGAATATCATTACGCCCAATAGCGACGACGACACCCTCAAACTCCGCTAGACGCGCTATCAAGGCGTTTGTATCGCCGACCACAGCCCAGTGGCCAATAGAGTGGGTCACTGGCCAGCTATCATCAAAGAACTCTATATGGCTCCAGCCACAGCATTGCGCAGTGTCCGCTACCACTTTCGCATGCCCACCCGCCCCAAGAATGGCAAGCTTGCTAACCGGTTTCTCACCCAAGAATCTGGACATGGTCGCCTCGCCCGCAGCACTGATGCCTTCGCGGACGAACACCTTTTTGACCGTAAGAGCGAGAATCTTTATATCTAACCAAAATGATTGGTTATCGACATACCAGGTGTCGTACTGAAATTTCTGTTCCCAACTTATGGCATTTCGCCCATTCACTTGAGCCCAGCCCGTAATACCAGGCCTGACATCATGTCGACGCTGTTGCTCAGGACTGTAAAGCGGTAAGTATTCCACTAACAGCGGCCGGGGGCCGACCAGGCTCATATCGCCTTTGAGCACATTCCACAGCCCAGGCAGTTCATCCAGGCTAGATGCGCGCAGGAACGAGCCGAATGAAGTCATCCGCAGCGCATCAGGCAAAGGCTCCCCCTGAGCATTCACGGCATCTCTCATGGAGCGAAACTTGTACATCTTGAAAGGGCGCCCATGAAGTCCGGGGCGTACCTGAGAAAATAAGATGGGCCGTCCCAAACGTATGGCAACCAGAACCGCTACGGCAGCCATAACAGGCATTAGTATCAAGCAAGCGAAAAATGACAGGCACGCATCAAACAAACGCTTAAACATCGAGTGCTTCCTTGTAAAATTGCACCATCCTCGCCAAATGGTCCTTGCGATCAAAACGACTGGTAACGCGCTTCCTGGCGTTAACACCCATCTGCACCCGTGTCTCTGGAGGTAAAGTCATGATGCGCAGCATAGCTGCGGTTAAATCATGATGTTGTCGTGGGGGGACCAACCATCCGTTTATGTCAGGCTGGATAATTTCATTGCAGCCACTAATGTCCGTTACCAAGGCTGGAAGTTTCATCGCCCCGGCCTGGAGGACCACATTCGGAAACCCTTCACGATAACTGGGTAGTACTAAAACATCAGCACAAGATAAAGCAGGACGTATATCGCCTTGGAAGCCCAGCATGTGAACTCTGCAATTGGACTCAAGAAGCATCATGGACGCGGTGTCGACGGGCGCGCTTGTGTCAGTATCGCCTACGATAACAAGGTGAGTTGAATCAGGCATTTGTGAAAAAGATATCACCAATTCCTTAAGCCCTTTATCTTTGTTTAATCGGCCCACAAAACAAAAGACAAAACTATTAGCTGGAATATTCAACTGTTCGAATAGTGACACTGAAGTCTGTTTGACCTCCAGCAGATCCGGGTCGAAGTAGGACACGTCTACACCCGCAACATTCCCATGACCAATGACGGACAATGCTTTTTTGGTGATACCGGCTTTTATCAAATCATTCTTAACACCTTCACCCTCAGGTACTATCCGCGTCGCACAAGCGCATATCAGGCGATCAATCCCGATCAACAGCGCTTTTTTGAACCCCGTCTGGGTTGGAAAAATCAGCCCTGTAAATGTGTGAACCCTCACCGGTACACGACAGATCCAGGCGGCCAACATGGATACCAGCCCCGCTTTAGGAGTATACGAATGAACAGCAAAAGGAGACTCCTTGTACAACAGAGCAACCATTTTCATAACGGAGATCATATCGCGAAACACATTGATACCGCGAACCATCGGCACCCGATGGACTTTAACACCCTCATCAATAGCTCTAGCGCCCTCATCGGGTGATGTCACAATCTCTACATTGTAGTGTTCATTAAGACTACGGGGCTGCCCTTTAAGAATACTCGTAAACGTTTCCGGGACAGTAGTTACGATAAAGATTTTTTTACGCACACGAGAATCCTGAATTTTATAAAGCCCTGCATCAGGGAGCATCGACAGACACTACGCCGACCTTATGGGTGCCTCTTAGTCTTTCAACCAAAACACGAACGATCAAAGCTACAATTACCGGATAGTAAAACCACGCATATATACCAAAGCGATCATTAAAGGCAATATCAAAAAGAGCTATATGAACGACCCCTAAGAACGCTATGAAATTGATAAATGTTTTAGCCTTGTCAGAGGGCATCACTGAAATTTTCATATAGAGCAAAATACACATCACGGGAAAAGATGAGAACAGCCAAAACTTCCACCTAAATCCAGTCACGTAGGCTTCTTCTGCAAAATTACTATAATTTGCAGCAATATTAAACTCTGCGAGCTGACCGAAGATAAAACCTAATAATGCGCTAAACATACCTGTAAATGAGAGCAATGATACGACGACCCACATTGCACACACCTTGAAGAATGAGATGCTTGCAAACATGGGAAGAAAGATGACGCATGGTAGAAATATCAGTGCTGACTTATGAAACAAACAAGCTAAAACAAGACACAAACACGCAACCCATTGCCTACCAAGCAAAAGCGCTGAAAAAGACAACGACAAAAATGAAACTGCAAATCCTTGCCTGAGTATATTTGCAGAAAACGACCAAAAGAAAGGGTAGAAAATAAGTACAGACACCAAAATAACAGGAACAATAGATTCTTTACCGAAAACAACTTTAGCCAGCACGTAGTAACTAAGAATAACGACGAATGGGACAATCCAAAAAAGAGCGGTATACGTGAAGTCCGAATAAATAAGAAATTTTGAAAGAAGAATAAATGCCGCTTCAAGCCCGTCATCAAAACCACAAGCTGCCAAATCTCGATAAAAATCAAAGTAGGCTGAAGTATCGCCAACAGTAGAAATGGGCCTTATACTAAGATCATAAGCAACCACGCCGGCCAATATCAGTAGGATGCCCACTTCACATGAACAGACAACTCTGCGATGCAGTGAAACGCTATATTCATGCTTGAGAAAAATACCTAGCCAGATAAGCATCAATACAACGTACACTTTTATTGTGTAAAGCCCCACGTAAGACATCACAGATTCCTGTTCCAGAGCACTCAAGAAAAAATTACTTAGCGATAGCCCTCAGGGTTTCGAGTTTGCCATACCCATGCATCCAGAACCATATCATTTAAATCCAGCTGGGCCTTCCAACCCAGTTCGTTGAATGCCTTCTGCGGATCAGCCCAGCACTTGGCTATATCACCGGCTCTTCGAGGTAAAATCTTATAAGGAATCGATCTACCTGACACCTCTTCAAAAGCAGCCACGATTTGCAATACGGAGTAGCCAATACCCGTGCCAAGATTCCATACATGGCACCCTTTATGCGCCTGCAAATATAAGAGTGTCGCCAAATGGCCTTTAGCTAAATCGACGACATGAATGTAATCGCGCACGCCAGTCCCATCAACTGTATTATAGTCATCTCCAAACACTGATAGAAATGGCTGCCTGCCCGTAGCAACCTGACTAATGTAAGGCATTAGATTATTCGGAATACCGCATGGAGACTCACCTATCAGACCTGAGGCGTGGGCACCCACCGGATTGAAGTATCGCAATATTCCAACAGACCAATCACGCCTGCTTGCTACAAGCGAACGCAACATATTTTCCACGACTAACTTTGACTCACCGTAAGGGCTGCAGGGTGGCTTCAAAGGCGATGACTCATTGATCGGCAGTATGTCTGCTTCACCGTATACCGTTGCGGACGAACTGAAGACAATACTTCGAACTGCCATCTCGTCCATAACAGTCAGCAAATTCATACTGCCACCCACGTTCTCCCTGTAATATCGCAGGGGATCTGCTGCACTCTCAGCGACGGATTTCAGGCCAGCAAAATGCATAACACAATCAAATGAATACTTCAGAAATACCTGTTTAAGGCTATCATATGAACCGACATCCGCATTCACAAACACCGGTGCTCGTCCGCACACTTCACTTATATGCTCAAACACCCTTTCAGCACTATTATCAAGATTATCAACGACCACCACTTCGTGACCATCATTGAGCAACTCAACGACTGTGTGTGAACCAATATAGCCTGCACCGCCAGTTACTAAAATATTCACATTATACCTTACGTTTTTATAATACAACCTGCGCTATTTACGCGCTTTGAACAAAGCCTTTAAAATACTTATAAAAACTGATAGAGCATTGGTCAGCGTTTTGGAAAGCAAAAACTCCCTCAGCATTGCACCCGAAGTTTCTGCATACCCCAATAAACGCCCTTGAGTAGCCGCCTGATGCACTCTGTAGTCCAACAATGCAACTGGCATATTGTCCCATTTTGCGTCCAGTCTCTTAAGTCTTAACCAAAGATCATAATCTTCGGAGTTAAATCCGGCATTATACCCTCTGACCTTTATCAATGCCGCCTTGCGGATCATGGTTGACGGATGCACAAATGCATTTTTAAATGGCAATGATTTGTTGATGCTATTTTTTGCTGGTACAGACCTGAAGCCAATTAGCTTACCAGATGAATTTATGATATTAACTGCAGTACCCACAACATCCAAATCATGCTCTAGCAGGTAAGCAAGCTGTCGCTCCAGACGTTCAGGGTGAGCAATATCGTCTGCATCCATCCTGGCTATATAGTCATACTGAGCATGATCAATCCCCAAGTTCAAAGCATAAGATAGCTGCGGAATTATACTCTTAATTATCCTAATTCGCCTTTCCTCAGGAAAGGCCGACCTAACAAAATTTTCTATCTCGTTACTTTCAGGCCCATTCGCAACAAGTAAAATCTCAAAATCAGTAAATGTCTGAGCAATAATACTCTGCAAGGCCAACCTTAAATAATCATTAAAGCTATTGGTTGCCATTAGAACACTGATCATAATAAACCCAAATAATACATGCGATTACAAAACAAACCCATACGATTATAACCTGTAAAAAACAAGTACCTTAGCGCTCACCTAAAAGCCAAGAACTGGCATATACAAACTCCAGACACAAACAGGATCAAGAGGTTTGGCTTTGTATTGCCGGCTTCTTCTTGATATAGAAAAACAGTGCCAAACAACAAACAAAAAAATACAAAAAATATGCCATCGCATAACTTTCAAGAACAGTTTTCAAACCATCACCCTGAGGACCATGAGCATACACAAGCCCAACAAAAAGTGCCGCTTGAAGACATTCAGAGGCGATATAAAGTGACGCCGACCCTTTGGCAATACCCACAAAACTAATTACACAAGCGCAAATCTTAAAGAAATCCCCGATCAACTGATAAACCAAAACATTACCTAACGAACTAAACTCATCTGAGAACAGAAGACTGATAAAATAAAATCGCCCCGCATAAAGAATCACAGCACCCACTACAAACAAACACGCAATCAATGCCATATACTTAACAACAAGCCTAAGAATGACACTTTTCGAAGTCTGTTCCGAAATCATAGGCAAGAATACATAACCTATAAATATAGTAAAAAAACCCAAGTAGGCTGAAGACAACTTGGTCGCACCCTGCCATAAGCCGGCACCAACATAACCCGAATCCTGAATCAACCATTGCCGAACAACCATTTCAACAACGGGAAGCGCGATAGCGCTGCTTACCAGCATCAATGAGTAATTAGGCAATTTCCCAAATCTAAGTTTAGTAATTTTAACAAACGAAAAAGAAAATTTAACAGCCAGTGTTTTGTAAACATAGTACGCTGGTATAACATTCACGAATACTGCAGCCACGACGGCAATCGCCGCCCCTGGAAAACCACCAATATCTACTAGAAAATAGGCTATTGGCAGCGATATCAATGAGCCGGCAATTTGAATGAGCGCATATTTTCTCGTCTGCTTTAAACCGTTAACAACGCCAACTACAAGATAAGTGAACGAATACCCACATTGCAGACAACCTACGACAATAAACACCCAAAAAAGATTTGGATCTTTAAAAAGAAACTCAGCCAGAAGTCTGGAGAAAGAAACACAAACCACCAATATTATGACAGAGCAAAAAACGGTATAAGTTACAGCTTCAACCATGAACTCCTGTAACTTTTTCGTGTCATCCTTGTATTCAGCAACAAACTTAATAACTCCATTTATAATACCCCCTCCTGCCAGCAGAGCAAGAATGGTCGCAAAACTCAGAAACTGTCCTAACTTACCCAAGCCCTCCGGCCCCAAGTAACTGAATATTATCTTAATTAGAACTAGACCGAAGAGCATCCGTACAAGATGCGCAGATGATGTAAGTGCCATGTTACTAAAACTGGACAAATTAGGTACTCAACGCAAATCATGAAACTAATTTATATAACTTACTACAGCTTGAGCAAGCTGTATCATCAACACTAATAACCTATATCTTCACGCAAATTAACAATCAACTCTATGGATGCCACTCAGAAGGCCGAAACGCCATCATATACGGAAGCACTCGCATCTTTCTCGCTAACCTTATAGCCCCCAACATCAGGCCAAGTAATTGCCAAGGCTGGATCATTCCACAGTATGGTACGTTCTGACTCTTTGTGATAATAATCGGTTGTTTTATATAGAAAATTCGTATCATCTTCCAGAGCAACAAAACCATGGGCGAAACCCTCCGGTATCCATAGCATGCGATGATTGGTTGTATTCAACTCCACTCCCAACCAACGCATAAATGTAGGTGAGTCCTTTCGTAGATCAACCGCCACATCATATGCCGCACCTTTCACAACTCTGACCAATTTTCCTTGGGCAAAGGGTTGGGCTTGAAAATGCAGGCCTCTTAGCACACCTTTGGCGGAACACGAGTGGTTGTCCTGTACGAAAGGTTTCGCAAGCGCTAACCCCAAACTCTCCAAGCCCTCTTCGAAGCGCTGCTGGTTAAAACTCTCCATAAACCAACCGCGCTCATCCGCATAGAGACTTGGCTCAATAATCACTACACCCGGTAACTCAGTGGCCTCAAACTTCATAACACCGACCTCTCAGCCAATAACTTGGCCAGGTATTGTCCATAGCCAGTTTTTTTAAATTTATCGGCCTGCCGGGCTAATTCTTGCGGCGTAATCCACCCGCGATTAAATGCAATCTCCTCCAAACATGCGACTTTCAAACCCTGCCGTTGTTCGATGGTATGCACAAAGTGGCTCGCCTCCAACAATGACTCGTGGGTTCCGGTATCCAACCAGGCAAACCCACGGCCCAAGAGTTCAACGGTCAAAGTGTTTTGCTCAAGGTATGCACGGTTAACGTCTGTGATTTCAAGCTCACCCCGCTCCGAGGGCTTGATTTTTTTAGCGATTTCCACAACCTGGTTATCGTAAAAATACAGTCCCGTCACAGCATAATTCGACTTGGGTGTTACGGGCTTTTCTTCGATGCTCAACGCACAACCAGTGCTATCAAATTCAACGACGCCAAAGCGCTCTGGGTCCGAGACGTGATAACCAAAAACAGTAGCACCTGCAGGTTTGGACATAGCCGAACGCAAATTATCCGAGAAATGCTGGCCATAAAAAATATTGTCACCCAGGATCAGGCAGACCGGGTCTTTACCAATAAATTCTTCACCAATGATAAAGGCTTGCGCCAAGCCATCAGGGCTAGGCTGTTCCGCGTAGCTCAACTCAATACCGTACTGACTACCGTCGCCCAGTAATTTCCTGAAGCAAGGCAAATCTTCAGGCGTCGAAATAATCAGAATTTCACGCATGCCCGCTAGCATCAATACGGACAACGGATAGAAAATCATTGGCTTATCGTAAATGGGCAGCATCTGCTTCGACACACCCAAGGTGAGCGGGTGTAAACGCGTACCAGAACCGCCAGCAAGGATGATGCCTTTACGTTTGAGAGTGGTCATGTCGCAATTATTCCTTAACTGTTCAGGTACCACATCCGTAACAACGCCAGATGTAGAACTGTGCGCCCTTTAGGCACGCTACCGCCCCAGGATTTATCGTCAATTTCCCGAGAACAGATTTCATTGATTGCCCTTTACGCGGCCTTCGTGTGGCTCAGACAGGCGTAATACTCGCTAAAGGCATGCTGACCTGTTGCTGACGGTTCATTAAGTTGATCAGCAAAATAACTCGTTCATCACCATCCATCGTCATGAATATCGACTCAATACCAGCAAAGCCCCGATCAAGGATGGTGACTTTATCGCCTGGATTGAATGTTGCGATGACATGGGTACTGGCCCGTTCCTGAAGTTGAGTAATCAACTCACCCCTGACTGCCAAGGGGCGCCCCCCAAATGACACTACCCGCGCAACACCACGAGTAGAGCGCAAAGGGGCCCAATTGGACCCTGGCGGCATATGAATAAATAAATAACCCGGAAACAAAGACTCTTGTACACGTTGCAATTGGCCACGCTGAAGTTTTTCGCGCGCACACAACGGGCGGGAGCACTGATAGCCTTGGCGCAAGAGGTTTTCCTCGGCTCGCTCGTCTTGTCGGGGCTTGCATTGCACCAGGTACCAATCACCCGACCTTGATTCACCGGGCTCTTGGGTTACTGCAGAATCTGTCATATGCATGGATCATTCATTAATGGCTCTTCCGTGTTTTTCCAGCCTGCTCTGTAGGGTGTGGCAGCGAATCACAGGCGGGAGGCTAGGTTCTGTACGATGACAAGCTTTGCAGGGCTTGATATCGCCCTAATGTCACGAATGCCGGTGTGTGTTTACTGTACTTTAAGCCATACGACGCCACCACAACGGTACGAATGATACAGCCCTCACCCTTCATTTCAAGAAGTCTGCTGTACAGCTCGTATTTTTTAGTGCTTCCCCGACGACATGCTGGCCAAAGACGCATCAAAAATACGTTTATATACAGATAGCCACTCTTCACTCTAAAAAATTTACTATGAAACCGCAGTCTCAGCATAAGCTCACTGTATTAACCGCCCTGAACACCGTTGCCAATCGATTGACAAGCTCGCGGAGTGCACAAGTTTATAAAATACTGGAGCGCTTCGAATCAGAATCAGCAGCAAAGAACGCCGACCATCGACTCGCAATACTCTGTTTCATTGCCAATAACAGCATAATTTACGCGGAAGAGGGGCATTTTTACCCGCTGAGAAAAGTCTTTTATGCTCGTCGCAAAAGCAATGCTGGGATAGACCCTTTCAAAGGCGATCGAGTTCCGATTCAAAGGAATCTGAGAGCGGAGATTATAATTGAATGCACAAAAGGGGAGCGCTCTTCCGAGCACCGAAAAAACGCTGTGCCAGAAAAGCTTAAATCTGCTGGGACGGCTGCGATTGTTAAGCCGCAAAAATGAGGGTTAGTGCTTGGAGGTATAAAAATGAAGCTCGTACTGGGCAAGCATCGTTTGCACAAAGCATTGAAAAACCAAGCCTCGCCTATAAGAGTTCTTTTAAGCAGGTTATTGCACCGCGCTCACTGACGAAGCATAGCCGTTCAAACACCTCGCGCAGTGCAAGTCAATGCTATGACTGCAACAGACTGCGCTTTAATCGGACAGCTTTACGCCGGTAAGCAATAAAACCTAACACCGGCCCAATCGCCATACCCAAGAGTAAAGCCCCTAAAAAGAAGATTGATGCAGGTAATTCAGGTGAGTGCCAACCTAAAAACGTCAACGAAGTGGGCTGTTGATTTTCAAGGATAAAAATCACAGTCCCGAAGGTAAGCGCCAAGGCAAACACGACGAGTACTGCACGCTTAAAGTTATGCATCGGCAACTCCTGAATACTCAGCGTTAAATATCGACTTCTTCATCCTCATTCACTCGATCTCTGAGTTCTTTTCCTGGCTTGAAATGAGGTACAAACTTACCATCCAAACTCACTGACTGGCCGGTCTTGGGGTTGCGACCCACCCTGGGAGCCCGGTAATGCAGTGAAAAGCTGCCAAACCCCCTAATTTCGATTCGGTCTCCAGTCGCCAGGCACTGAGACATTTGCTCAAGCATAGTCTTGATAGCCAACTCAACATCCTTCGATGAGAGCAGCCCTTGATGGGTGACAATTCGTTCGATCAACTCCGACTTCGTCATATTTTTCCCTTCTTTTTCAAGCAGCTAGGTCAGTGCTTCAAAGGTTTTAGCATGATCGGAAGAATTTGAACAGCCCAGAAATCGACTTATCGCCTTAGCGCACAGGACACAAACATACAAAATGCAGCAAGCACTCTGAGTATCGCTCAACACTCATCACCGCTTGGCCTGCTTCTGATTACCCGTACACCCAAACTGCAGACACAAAAAAGGGCAACCTAAGTTGCCCTTTTCTATGGTCAATCAGAACTTAGTTCTGTTTTTCCATTTGTGCACGCAGCAGGTCGCCCAGAGTGGTCGGCCCAGCAGCGATCTCAGAGGTAGCTGGCTTGTCGCGCAGGCTCTGGATTGCTTCTTTCTCGTCTTCAACGTCTTTCGACTTGATGGACAATTGGATTACGCGGCTTTTACGATCAACGCTGATGATCTTGGCTTCTACTTCTTCGCCTTCCTTCAGAACGTTACGCGCATCTTCAATGCGGTCACGGCTGATTTCGGAGGCTTTCAGAGTTGCTTCGATATCGTTGGCCAGAGTGATGATGGCGCCTTTAGCGTCAACTTCTTTCACGATGCCCTTAACGATTGCGCCTTTGTCGTTCTCTTGTACGTACTCGGAGAACGGATCGCTTTCCAGTTGCTTGATACCCAGGGAGATACGCTCACGCTCTGGGTCAACCGACAGGATAACGGTGTCAAGCTCGTCGCCCTTCTTGAAACGACGTACGGCTTCTTCGCCCACTTCGTTCCAGGAGATGTCGGACAGGTGAACCAGGCCGTCGATGCCGCCGTCCAGACCAATGAAGATACCGAAATCGGTGATCGACTTGATGGTGCCGGAGATTTTATCGCCCTTGTTGAACTGGCCAGAGAAATCTTCC
>NZ_JASLGE010000001.1 GCF_030150285.1 Pseudomonas sp.
CATCCCGAACTCAGTAGTGAAACGATGCATCGCCGATGGTAGTGTGGGGTTTCCCCATGTGAGAGTAGGTCATCGTCAAGATTAAATTCCAAACCCCCTGTCTGCTCACGCAGACAGGGGGTTTGTTTTTGGGCTCGAAAATTAAGACGGCTATTTTTCAAGAGACATCCTGCAGGCTGGCTACTCATCCACCTTCAGATGACCTTGAAATAAGACACAGTTATTTTGTTGGGCGGGCCCTAGAATAGGTCAGTCATTTTTTGAGCCAGAGACTCCTTTTATGCCAGATCCGGTTGACCCCCTACGGGTGTCAGAGTTACCGCTGGATGAGTTAGTGGCCTGCCATGAGTGCGATTTGTTGATGCGTAAACCGCATCTTGCCCTCGGTGAAAAAGCCCAATGCCCCCGCTGCGGTTACGAACTCTACGCTCACCGTCATAACGTCATTGAACGTAGCCTTGCACTTGTGATTGCGGCGTTGCTGCTTTACGTGCCGGCTAACTTTTTACCGATCATGCAGCTCAATCTACTGGGCCAGGTCTCGCAAGACACGGTATGGAGTGGTGTGATCGGTTTATTCGACACCGGCATGCAAGGCGTCGCCGTGGTCGTTTTTCTCTGTAGCATGGGCATTCCGTTGCTTAAGTTGCTTTGCCAATTAGCGGTTCTGTTGAGCATCCGGTGGAATATCGGGCGCAGCTACGGTTTGCTTCTTTATCGGATTTACCACCATCTGCGCGACTGGGGCATGCTTGAGGTTTACCTGATGGGCGTGCTGGTCGCGATCGTTAAACTGGTCGATTTGGCAGAGCTGAGCCTTGGGCTTGGCTTGATCTGCTTCGTCAGCCTGCTATTGGTTCAGATAGCGCTGGAGGTGGTCATGTCACCCCACCAGATTTGGCAGGCACTCTCCGGGGAGGATCTTCATGCGGGCGATTGATGCGGGCATTCTGACTTGTACGGAGTGCCATCAACTCAATAGGCAAGCGCCTGACACCGATGAGCAAACCTGCACCCGTTGTGGTGCCTGGGTTCACGCACGACGGCCCAATAGCCTGATGCGTACCTGGGCGTTGCTGTTGACCTCGGCGATTCTCTATATTCCTGCCAACCTGTTACCGATCATGACGATCAACGCGTTGGGCCAGGGCGAGCCCAGCACGATCATGTCGGGTGTTGTCGAATTGGTGCAACACGGCATGATTCCAATTGCGGCGGTGGTGTTTATCGCCAGTATTCTAGTGCCCACGTTCAAACTGGTGGGCATTGGCTTGTTGCTGTTCTCAGTTCAGCGCCATCAGCCACTCTCAGCTCGCCAGCGCATTATCATGTACCGGTTTATCGAATTCATTGGCCGCTGGTCAATGCTGGATATTTTCGTTATCGCCATTTTGGTCGCGGTGGTGAATTTTGGTCGCATTGCCAGCGTTGAGGCCAATTTTGGCGCTGTTGCCTTTGCCAGTGTGGTGATACTAACGATGCTTGCTGCTGTAACTTTCGATCCCAGGCTGATTTGGGATAACACGGAGTCGGACGACGACCATGAGTGATTTACCTACCGCTAAAACCCGTCCGGCGTCCAATTGGTCGGCCATATGGATTCTCCCCCTCATCGCACTGATCATCGGTGGATGGCTGGGATGGCGCGCCTACAGCCAGACCGGGATAGACATCCAGGTACGTTTTGAGAGTGGCGAGGGTATTGTCGCCAACAAGACCGAAGTGGTTTACAAAGGCATGCCAGTCGGTAAGGTCAAGACATTGGCTCTCGACGAGACAGGCCCTAGCAAGGGTGTGATTGCCACCGTCGAAATGGACAAGGACGTCGAGCAATACCTCAAGACCAATACCCGTTTTTGGCTGGTCAAACCCAGTGTGTCATTGGCCGGAATCACCGGTCTCGAAACGTTGGTGTCCGGTAATTATATTGCCGTCAGCCCGGGCGATGGCGAGCCAATGCGCAAGTTCAAAGCGTTGTCGCAAGAGCCACCGCTCTCGGACGCCAAGCCGGGTTTACACCTTTCGCTTAAAGCCGATCGTCTGGGTTCACTGAACCGCGGTAGCCCGGTCTTTTATAAGCAGATCCAGGTCGGCCAGATCAAAAGTTACGTGCTGTCTGAAGACCAGAACACGGTTGAAATTAAAGTCTTCATTGAGCCGACCTACGCCAATCTGGTTCGTAAACATACGCGCTTCTGGAACGCCAGCGGTATCAGTATCGATGCCAACCTCTCCGGGGTAAAACTGCGCAGCGAATCGTTGGCCAGTATCGTCGCCGGGGGTATCGCATTCGCCACGCCGGAGAACCGCAAGGACAGCCCACCGACGGATCCGAGCTTGCCGTTCCGCCTATATGAGGACTTCGACGCGGCACAAGCCGGGATCAAGGTGAAGGTCAAACTCAGTGACTTTGAAGGCCTGCAAGCAGGTCGCACACCCGTGATGTACAAGGGTATCCAGGTCGGCAGCCTCAAGGCTTTGAAAGTGGACCCGGACCTGACCAGCGCCAGCGCCGAGTTAACCCTCGACCCGCTCGCTGAAGATTATCTGGTGCAAGGCACTCAGTTCTGGGTGGTCAAGCCTTCTATCTCACTGGCCGGTATTACCGGGTTGGAGGCCCTTGTAAAAGGCAATTACATCGCCATTCGGCCGGGCGATAAAGGCAGCCCTCCTGAACGCGAGTTTGTGGCCCGCCCCAAGGCTCCGCCGCTGGACCTGCGCTCCCCGGGTCTGCACATGGTGCTTTTCACCGACAACCTGGGCTCGCTGGAGGTTGGCAGTCCGATTCTCTATAAACAGGTGAAAGTCGGTTCGGTCCAGAGCTACCAATTCTCCCGTACCAAGAAACAATTGGTGATTGGTGTGCACATTGAGAAGGAATACGAAAATCTGGTGAACGCGTCTACCCGTTTCTGGAATGCCAGTGGCATTACGCTCACGGGGGGATTGACGGGCGGTATCCAAGTTAAAAGTGAATCCCTGCAAAGCTTGATGGCGGGCGGAATTGCCTTTGAAACCCCGCAGGCTGTCGCCCCTCTGCAAAAGCGTATTCCGCGTTTTCGTCTCTTCAATGACCGTGATTCAGCCATGCAACAAGGGGTTGCAGTTACGATCAAGGTGGCTCGCGCCGATGGACTACGTAGCGGTGCACCTATTCGGTTCAAGGGCGTGGATGTCGGTAGCATTGAGAGCGTCGGGTTGAGTGATGACCTTCAATCGGTCGTGCTCAAGGCTTTGATCACTGAAATGCCTGAGCGAATTGCGCGGGCAGGGAGCCAGTTCTGGGTGGTCAAACCCGAGTTGGGCCTGATGAAGACTGCCAATCTCGAAACGCTGGTCACGGGGCAGTACCTGGAAGTACAGCCAGCCATAAAAGACCGTGGCCCGCAAACCGCTTTTGTGGCGCTGGATCAAGCACCTGATGCAGTGGCTGCTCAAAAGGGCTTGAGCCTGGTATTGAGTGCGGCCCGGCGTGGTTCGCTCAAGGAGGGCGTCCCGGTAACTTACCGTGAAGTTACGGTTGGCAAGGTGACGAGCTATGAACTGGGCAGCACTGCAGACCGTGTGTTGGTACATATTCTGATCGAACCGCGCTATGCGCCGTTGGTGCGCAGCGGCAGCCGTTTCTGGAACACCAGTGGGTTCGGTGTCGATTTTGGTTTGTTCAAAGGCGCGACAATTCGTACCGAGTCCCTTGAAACCCTGGTTCAAGGCGGGATTGCCTTCGCCACGCCAGAGGGCGATAAAATGGGCAACCCGGCTCGGCCAGAGCAAACCTTCCCGTTGTTCGACAAATTCGAAGAGGAATGGCTGCAATGGGCACCGAAGATTCCGTTGGCTAAATAGCTCGCTGCACGCTCACTTAAAACCGCGATCATTGATCGCGGTTTTTTTTCGCCTCCTCATTCTCCCCCTCGGCAAGCCGCACGCCTTTCAATCCCAACCATTTCAAAAACTTCAGATAATTCTTACGTTGAATTTGCCTAGGGTAAGTTAATTTTTTCCCAGTTTCGTCGTTTGGGTCAGGTCACTATTTAAGGAGTTAAATAATAGGGGTGTGGCCAATAATAATGCGGCAAAACGTTTGGGTGACACTATTTGAATGGCTCACGGATGAAGCTCTTGGGTTGAAGGTGCGCAAGGTTGCGCCTGAAAACAAGTTGAATTTAAAGGGTGGTTCCCGAAACTTAATAATCTAAAGGAAATTTAAAATGAAGTTTGCAAGCAAAACTGCTTTGGTCTCCATGTTCATGTTGGCAGGCTCTGCCTCAATGGTTCAGGCTGCGCCTAGTGCAGGGCATGGTACTGTTACTTTTGAAGGCTCAATTATTGAGGCAGCCTGCTCTATTAGTCCAGAAAGCGTTGATCAAACTGTAGGCTTGGGGCAAGTAGCGAAGTCGCAACTTGATGAAGGTGGGACCAGTGCGCCAAAAACGTTCTATATCAAACTGGTAGGTTGCGACACCACGACACTTAAAAGTGTGACGACTACCTTTACAGGTGCTGAGTCCTCAACGGTACCGGGCGCACTGGGCATTGTCGGTACTGCAAATGGTGCGGGAATTATGATGACAGACGGCGCGGGTGCAGCGGTTGTGTTAGGTACCCCAACGAGCAAAACGGCTCTCGGTAGCCCAAACACTAATCTGCAGTTTGGTGCATTCCTGAAAGGCGCAGCCGCAGAAGATGCTGTCGTGCCTGGTGAGTTTACTGCCATCACTAACTTCTCATTGGCTTATCAATAAGTTCTTTACCCTGCCGCCGCGAGGTGGCAGGGTAAATTGAAAATGAGAACATGCTCGTGAATGTAATAATGCAGTTGGCTATTACTTCTTCGCTCGCACTTTTAATGGCTCCTTTTAATAGCGTCATGTCGGCTGGGCAACCCAATGGTGTTGTGACACTCGGCGGCGAGATTCTTGATACGGCCTGCGCCATAGATACGAGCAGCGCTTATCAAGTTATTGAAATGGATCCCATGCCCGTCGGCCGACTTATTCGGCTGGGCGAGGGCGACCCTCATTCATTCACCTTACGTTTAACCAATTGCTCACTCACCCGTAACAACCCAAATCGTCCGGGTGAGAAGTTGCCCGACTGGCAACACGTACGCGTGACCTTTGACGGTGTACCGGACCGTCAAGGCCGTTCTTTCGCGGCCAATGGTTCTTCACAGGGTGTGGCCTTCCATATCATCGATGCCCAAGGCCACGAAAGCGTTCCGGGCGTGCCCATGGCCATGGTTCCGCTCTCCAGCGCCAGGGACCAAGTGCTGCATTACACCCTCAAATTGGTCGGAAATGACCAGCCTCTTTCTGTAGGCAGTCACCGCGCGGCGGTGCGCTTCAGGCTGGAGTATTACTGATATGGTTGGCCTGTTCTCCATGCTTAAAACGTCAACGATAAAAGCCGTGTGGCCGCCCTGTGTCATGAGCGGGCTGATGGTCGTGGCTGGCAGCGCAATTGCAGCCGGCGATATCCAGTTCAACACTGACATTCTTGATCTTAACGATCGCTCCAATATCGACCTGTCGCAATTCTCGCGCAGCGGCTTCATCCTGCCCGGAGTTTACCCGATGAACGTGCACATCAACGCCCAAAGCCTGGGCGAGCAGCGCATCGTTTTCACCCCTCCCGAGGATGACCCCAAAGGCAGTGAGGCCTGCCTGTCGCCCGAACTGGTTGCGCTACTGGGGCTCAAAGAGGGTAAGGGAACTGAACTGACCTGGTGGAAAAACAATGAGTGCCTGAATATTCGCAGTTTGCCCGGCATGGAAGTCGCGGGCGATCTAAGCACCTCGACCCTGCGCATCTCGTTGCCGCAAGCCTATCTGCAATACACCGCGCAAAACTGGGACCCGCCTTCGCGGTGGGATGACGGCGTGCCGGGCCTGTTGTTTGATTATAACCTCACCGCCCAATCCATTCGTGCCAATAACGATGGTGCCAAAAATAACCTCAGCGGCAATGGCACCCTTGGTGCCAACGTAGGGGCATGGCGGGTGCGTGCAGACTGGCAAGGGCGTGTCGATGCCGAAGACAGCAGTCGCACTCAGCGTCTGGAGTGGAACCGCTTTTATGCTTACCGCGCATTGCCAGCCCTGCAGGCACGTTTGTCGGTGGGCGAAAACTACTTGTACTCCGACCTATTTGACAGCTTTCGGTTTACCGGTGTGTCGCTCAATTCAGACGACAACCAGTTGCCGCCCAACTTGCGCGGCTACGCCCCGGAAGTTGTGGGTGTCGCCCGTACTAATGCCAAAGTCGTCATCAGCCAGCAAGGGCGAGTGCTGTATGAAGCGCTGGTGGCCGCAGGGCCATTCCGCATCCAGGACCTCAACGATGCCGTCAGCGGCTCGATGGACGTACGGGTGGAGGAGCAAGACGGCTCGGTACAGACCTTCAAGGTCGAGTCCGCCAGCATTCCTTACCTCACCCGGCCGGGGAGCGTACGTTTCAAAGTGGCGGCGGGCAGGCCTTCCAACCTGCAAGAGGGCGATGACGGCAACGTATTCAGTACTGGAGAATTTTCCTGGGGGGTCAGTAACGGCTGGTCACTGTTTGGCGGGGCCATCACCGACAACAATTACCGCGCTTTTTCAGTGGGTGTTGGCCGCGACCTGATGGCCTTCGGTGCGGTTTCACTGGACACCACCCGAGCCAGCACCACGTTGCGCGACGGCACGTACTCCGGGGCTTCGTACCGTTTGAGTTATTCCAAACGTTTTGAAGAGTACGATAGCCAGGTCTCGTTCGCAGGGTATCGCTTTTCACAAAAAGACTACCTGAGCATGAGCGAGTACCTCGATGTTCGTCACTACGGCGGCGAAGTAGGCGGCAGCAAATCGCTGTATACGGCCACCTTTAACAAACAATTTCGCGATGCCGGTGTATCGGTCTACCTGGACTACAGCAATCAGTCCTATTGGGACCGGCCCGACAGCGAGCGCTGGAACCTCTCTGTGTCGCGCTACTTCGATGTGGGCTCTGTCAAAAGTCTCAGCATGTCCCTCAACATGTTCCAGACCCAGCAGCGTCAAGCGCCCACCAGCAAAGGTATGTTCCTCACCTTCAGCATGCCCCTGGGCCGTTCGGGCTCACTGTCCAGCACCTTCAACAGAACCCAGAACACCAACAATTATTCGACGCGCTACAGCGACCGTATCAATGAGCGCAACAACTATCAGTTGGCCGCAAGCGACACCTCGGTTAGTGGTTTCCTGAGCCACGCCGGTGATCGAGCCGATATAGACCTCAGCGCAGGTATCGAGAAAGGCAGCCGTTCAAACCTCAGCCTGTCTGCCCGTGGTGGCGGCACGCTGACCAAAGACGGCGCGGCATTGCACCGCAGCTCCAGCATGGGCGGGACCCGCCTGATGGTCGACACCAGTGGCGTGGCAGATGTACCGATACGGGGTTACGGCGCGCCGACCCGCAGCAACGGCTTCGGCAAAGCGGTGATATCGGACATCAGCAGCTTCTACCGCACCTCTGCCAGTGTTGATCTGGAAAGCCTGCCGAGCAACATCGAAGCCACCCAATCGGTCACCGAACTGACCCTTACCGAAGGTGCCATCGGCTATCGCACCCTGGCGGTGATTTCCGGCCAGAAAGCCATGGCCATGCTGCGCCTGCCCGATGGCAGCGTCCCGCCGTTCGGTGCCCTGGTCAAGAATGAAAAGCAACAGGATACCGGCATCGTCAATGACGAAGGCAGCGTGTACCTGAGCGGCATTCAGCCCAGCTCACACATGATCGTGAGTTGGGGAGGGACCGAGCGCTGCAATCTGACCTTGCCTGAGGTGCTCCCGGTCGACGGGCTGGCCTCGACCATGAACCTGCTGTGCCAGCCTATCAAAGCTGACAGCACACCCGCCTCGGCAGTATTGCCTGATGTTTTGGAGAAAAAAGCCTCATGAGCCTCAACCCCCGTTTTGCCCCTTTTGCATTGGGCCTGTTGGCGATGTGCCTGATCAACACCAGCAAGGCCGCCATCGGCCTGGACCGCACCCGGGTGATTTTTGACGGCAGCAAAGACGCCGTCAGCATGAACATCACCAATAACAACACCGAGCTGCCATACCTTGCCCAGGGCTGGATCGAAGACGAGTCCGGTAAAAAAATCAGCACCCCGCTGACCGTATTGCCCCCTGTGCAACGCCTTGAGCCAGGCAAGAACAGTCAGGTCAAGGTCCAGGCCCTACCAGCAGCTAAGTTACTGCCCCAGGACCGCGAAAGTGTCTACTACTTCAATCTGCGTGAAATACCGCCGCGTAGCGACAAAACCAATACGCTGCAAATTGCGTTGCAGACGCGCATCAAACTGTTCTACCGCCCGGCGTCGATCATCCCTACCCAGCAGCAACAGGCTAACCCCTGGCAGGAAAAGTTGACCCTGACCCGTCAGGGCGATTATTACCAAGTCAATAATCCGACCCCGTATTACGTGACGCTGGTGGATGCGCGCAACAGCAAGGACGGTAAAACCGCAGACGGCTTCGAGCCGCTGATGGTCCCGCCCAGAGGTGCCCTTACACTGGGGCCGACCGCTGCAGCGCTGGGCAACACGCCGTACCTGACCTATATCAATGACTACGGCGGCCGCCCAACCCTGGCCTTCATCTGTGCCGGCAATGAATGCAGCGTCGACCTCAAGGCTTCTTCGCGCCATGAATAGCGTCATGCCCCTGGCCCGGGTGCTAGCGCTGACCAGCCTGATACTGGCGTTGTCAGCCAACTTGTGCCGGGCCGAAGAGCCCATCATCGACAGCGACGGTTTGCTGGACATCACTGGCTCCCTCAACCATGCCCCCTGCGTGTTGGAAATGTCTTCGGCCTACCAGACCGTTGAACTCAATAACGTCGCGCGCGCCGACTTGCTCAAGCCCGGCGATATGGCCGAGCCAGTGGCTTTCCAGCTGAGATTTCAGGACTGTCGGCGCATTGCCGGTGGGCTGCCTAACGAGCGTACCGGCCGTCTGGTCTGGAGCCCTTATGAGCCAGTTGTGTCGGTGGCCTTTGTGGCCCAGGCCGACCCCGATGACCCGCGGCTGGTGAAAGTGCAGGGCGTCACCGGAATGGGGCTGCGCCTCACCGATGCCCTCGGTCGGGACGTACGCCTGGGGTCATGGGGCCAGCCCTTATTTCTGGTACACGGTCGCGACACCGTGACCTGGTACGTCCAGGCCACCCGCACGCCTGCCCCCCTGACCAACGGTGCATTTCGCGCTGTTGTGGATTTCAGGCTCAACTATGACTGAGGAACCTACGATGCTCAGCCCCGGCTTACCCACCGTCCTGATTAGCGGCTGCTTATTTTGGGCGCTCAGTCAGGGCGCGCAGGCAGACGTCAACGTGACCATCAGCGGTGTGGTGCAAGCACCGCCACCGTGTGAGATCAACCGAGGGACAACGCTTAACGTCCCGTTTGGCGATGCACTGCAAACCACCCGCATCGACGGCATCAACTATCAGCGTGTGGTGGACTATGAAGTGTCGTGCAGTGATCCATCCTCCAATGCCATGACTCTGGAACTCAAAGGGACAGGGGCTGCATTCGACGCTAAATCGTTGGCCACCAGCAAGGCTGATCTGGGCGTCAAGCTGTTCGTCGACGGCACCGACTGGCCGCTCAATACAGCCGTGAAATTCACCTACCCGACCTTGCCCGGCGTACAAGCGGTGCCCGTTAAACGCCCTGGCAGCACCCTGACCGGCGGCGGATTCACAGCCGCTGCAACTTTGGTGGTGGTACTGCAATGAGGAAGGAACGCCTGATGACATTCTGGCCATCGTCCGTAGTGTTGACCATGCTCTCCTTGGGCCTGTGCAGCACTGCGACGGCTAACGTGGTGTTCAATGGAACGCTGATCGAGCCGCCGCCGTGCACCATCAATGGCGGCAGCACGATAGAAGTAGACTTCAAGGAAGTGGGTATCAGCAAAGTGGATGGCGAGCATTACCGCCAGCCGGTGAATTACACCATCACTTGTTCAACCGACACCTTGCCCTGGGAAATGATCCTCACCGTGCGTGGCACCGCCACCACTTTCGAGCCGTCAGCCGTGCAATCGAGTGTGGTCGACCTCGGCATCAAGTTGCTGCAAAACGGCAAGCCCATGGAACTCAACACACCGTTGGTGATTACCCCCAGCTCACCGCCTGTGCTTGAGGCCGTGCCGGTCAAACGCCCGGGTTCGACATTGGCCCCCGGTGGCTTCACCGCGTCAGCCACGTTATTGGCGAACTACCAATGAGGAGCCGCAGCATGCGATCAGTCATTGAAACCCTCGCGTTCACTACCATTATGGCGTGCCTGCTGGCCTGCCAAGTGCACGCAGCAGACAACCTGAGCTTCAAGGGCGTGCTGGTTGCGCAGGCCTGCACTATTCGCCCTGGCGACGAACTGATCCCCGTGAAGTTCAGCGATATCTCCACCTCCAGCCTTTACCTGAACACCCGTACCCCCGGAGAGCCTTTTTATATTCACCTGCAAGACTGCGACACCCATATCGCCGACTCGGTGACGGTCACCTTTAGCGGCGCTGAAAATGCCGAATTGCCGGGCTTGCTGGCGTTGGGCACCGGCAGTGTTGCCCGAGGCATTGCTATCGGTCTTGAAACCGCCACCGACCAGCTATTACCCCTTAACGCACCCAGCCCCGAACAGGCCTTGAACGAGGGTGATAACGTTATTTCGCTCAAGGCCTACGTGCGGGGCGAGCCCAAGGCCATTGCCAATGAATCAATCCGTAAAGGCCGCTTCGTGGCGAACTCGACGTTCACCCTGGCGTACCCGTGACGTTCATCTAAAACCTGATTTCACCCAGCACCAGAGGCATTCATGACTTTGAGCCATTCTTTTTGTCGACCGTTACTGGCACTCGCCCTGTGGATAGTTATGCCCGCGGCCAACGCGTATCTGTTGTCGACCCACGCCAACAACGACCCACGCCCTTCACCCATCCCTTCTGGGAGCGATACGATGGTAGTGTCCGGCACGGCCACGGCCACGGACAACGGCGTCCCAAACCAGTACCCCGGCAAAGTGTTGTGTCCAGGGGCAACAACTCCCTGCAAGTTTGGGCCGGTTGCCAGCCCCATCCTGAATACCTGGTACCGCTTCGTCACCGCGATGAATTGCACCAATTTTTATGACGGTCTCCATTGTGCCAATAACAACGATACCTCGGTTACCGTCACTACCAATATGACTTGGGATCAGGCAATCAGTGCTTGGCGGGCGCGTTTCGGTAACTCCGTGAGCCGCTATAACGCCTATTACTATCCGAGCAACATGATCTACCGTATGTGCACGTCTTGGGCGACCTTTGCAAGCAACGGAGCCAGCTCCAGCTATTTATTGCCCGGCGCAGACTCTTGCGGCCCGCCACCGATTCCGCCCAACCAGTGCAACGTCAGCGGTGGCACGGTAATGCTCGATCACGGCACGTTGAAGGTCGGTGAAATCACTGGCAAAAAAGTGGAGGTCACTCGCCAGGTGAAGTGCACCCGTGAAGCCTCTGTCACCTACACCGTGGCATCCGGCAACCCGGTGAATTTGGGCAACGGCATTCGCAGCACCCTCTCGGTCAACGGCGTCAATGCGGGGCAAACGATCAAGCTGCCGGGCGGCACCTCCAACTTGAAAATCGCTTCAACCTTGACCGACCAAGGCGCAGTGGCGGGGCCTTTCTCTAAAACGGTAGTGCTGATACAAAACATTTTGTAAACCGCTTGCGCAGGTATCAACAGGCGCTGCTCAAATGAGCTGTACAGGTGATGTCATAAAAAACTCAACCGAGTACTGCCATTGGCAGCGCTGATTTTCACCGCGCCGGTTATGTCTTATCTCTTACAGCTTGCCAGGCAATTGACGGCGAACCACCACTCCTATGGGCCACCTGGCACTGCATACTCGGTGGTTGCAGGGACGGATTCGTGCACGTGCCCGCCCATCCCTGCCAACCGCTGTAATGTCACCGGTGGGGATGTGAATCTGGATCATGGCCAGTTGAAAAAAGGGTCAATCACGGGTGCCAGAAAGGAGGCCACTCGCCAAGTGACGTGTACCCGCAGCGCCTCTGTTCGTTACAGAGTGTCGGCAAGCCCCCCGGTTTAGCTCGTAAACTGCATTAAAATCGCCATCACGGATAATAGTGTCTCAGTTGGGAAAGTGACCAACCTGCTAGCGGGTAATTCATCTTGGGGCATCACCTCCACTCTCACTGATACAGATTCCACACCGGGCACTTTTTCAATGGCTGTGGTGTTGATACAGACCTTTATGTAGGGGATAAACATCAGGCCGAGGCATTGGCCACTAACGTTTCACAGTTTTATCCGTAATGAGGAAATTATGAAAATTCAATCATTATCGATGACCTTCTTACTGATGGCAGCAGCATCGAATGTAAATGCTTGGCACCTGGTGAATAAGGTCAATGCGGATGCCCGTCAATTGCCTGGTGGTTTACCGACTGATGTGTCCGCCTCAGGTACGGCCAGCTCCCATGTCTCCGGCAACCCAAACCAGTATCCCGGCAAGGTCACATGCTCGAGTGGGTCGAGCTGTTTTTTTGGGCCAATTGCTTACAGCCTTCTGATTGATGGCAGGCGCACAGTTGCGGTTATGGGCTGCACGTCGAATAACAACTGCGCATCAAGAATCACGGATACAAACGTATCGGTTAATACCAGCATGACCTGGGACCAGGCAATCACAGCCTGGCGGCAACGGTTTGGTTCCACCGTCAGTAGAACCTATGGGTATGTTTACTCAACTGACCCTGGATCGACCGCGCAAATATGCGCGGCCTGGGCAGCCTATGGGCCACCTGGCACGGGATACGCTGTGATTGCAGGGACTGATACGTGCGCGCGCCCGCCCATTCCGGCCAACCGCTGTGACGTCACCGGTGGGGATGTGAAACTGGATCATGGCCAGTTGAAAAAGGGGTCAATCACGGGTGCCAGAAAGGAGGCCACTCGCCAAGTGACGTGTACCCGCAGCGCCTCGGTCCGTTACATTGTGTCGGCAAGCAACCCGGTTGACCTCGGAAACGGCATTAGCAGCGCCATTACGGTAAATGGTGTGTCAGCAGGGCAAATGATCAACCTGCCTGGGGGGACCTCAACCCTTAGGATAGCCTCGACGCTCACTGAAAAAGCGGCCAGCCCAGGGCCTTTTTCCAAAACGATCATTTTGATCCAAAGCTTTATTTAAAGAACAAACCTGTAGGAGCTCGCTCGCGATCTTTTAAAGATCAAAAGATCGCGAGCGAGCTCGCTCCTACAGCGCCAATAAGCGTTTTCATACCCGATACACCTCGATCACTTCCAGCACCTGTGCCATGCCTTCATACAGTTCATCGACCCGCTGCGCCAATTGACTCCAGTCTGGGTTCAGGCAGGCTTTCTCCAGGTCTTCGCAGCATTGCACCAGGTGCCTGGCTTTGATCATTCGACCGCCGCTCTTCACCTTGTGCGCGACCTCGCTCATGCCCGGCAAGTCATGCCGGGTAAAGGCTTTAAGCAGCGCCTCCATATCGTCTTCCATACTGGTGATCAAGGGTTCAATCAGATGCTTCAGCGCGTCGGCATCACCGTGGGTTAAACGCTCCAGAGCATCCAACTCGATCAATGGTGCCGTGGCAATCGCTTCGGGTATTTCACCTTGTTGCAGGGGGGCGAGTTCGGTAGAGGCCAACCGTGCCTCAAGGTGTTGCAGGCTGATGGGTTTGAACAGGCAGTCGTTCATGCCGGCAGCCATGCAGCGTTCGACCTCACCGGTCTGAGCATTGGCTGTGAAACCGGTGATCAGGATGGCTGGCAGGTTTCTGGCCGCCTCTTCAGCACGTATGGCCCGTGCCAGTTCATAGCCGTCCATCACCGGCATGGCGCAGTCGGTCATGATCATGTCGAAACGTTGGGTTCTCCAGGCTTTCAGCCCTTGTGCGCCATTCTCGGCCTCGATTGCCGAGTGCCCCAAATAATTCAGTTGTTGAGCCAGCAACCGGCGATTGGGCGGGTAATCATCCACCACCAGAAGGGTCAGGCGACGCACCGGGGGGGCTTGCAGCGCCTGTGCTGGCGCAGGCACCGTTTGTGACAGCAGCGTCGCAATGTTGAATTTCATCTGTATGCGTGTGCCCTTGCCCAAGGTGCTTTCCAGGGTCAGGGTGCCGCCCATCATTTCGCACAATTGACGGCTGATCATCAGGCCCAGGCCGGAGCCCCCCGGGCGCTTGTTCTGGGGGCTTGCCTGGGTGAACGGGCTAAACAGGCGCTGTTGGTCCTCGGGCGAAATCCCGATGCCGGTGTCTTCGACATCGACGCACACATGCAAGCGCTCGCCACCTTCGGCGCTGATGGCTCGGACACGCAACAGGACTTGGCCATTATCGGTGAATTTGATGGCATTGCTCAGCAGGTTCGACAGCACCTGCTTGAAGCGCATGGGGTCGATGAGCACATCGGTGTTGATATGCGGATCAAGCTCGAAACACATCAGCAAGCTGGTCAGGGTCTTGCCATTGGGCAACTGCAAGGGATGATCGCGTATCAGCGGGCGGCCCTCTTGCATCACCTGCTGGTAGTCCGCGTGGTAAGCCTTGTTTTGCGTGGGTGAGCTGAGGGTGTACTCCAGCAGGGTTTTGCCCTGCACCGACTCACGCGTTACCCCGAATGTGTCCAGGTAGCCCTCGTTGCAAATCAGCAAGCGCCCTTGGCGGTCGCGCACATAAATGGGGTGCGGGGTACCGTCTATTAACGCGCGCATAAAGGCCAACTGATCATTCAGCGCACGCTCGGCCTGGTCGCGTTTATGGATCAGCCGACGCAGGTACAGAATCCACACCATGGCGAAGAGTAAAATACCGGCACCGATCACCGACACTCTGAGAATGGCCCCGCGATGACGTACCCAGTAACGGTTATCCAGCACCACGGCGCTTTGCCAGCGGTTGGTGAGATTGTCCATGTCCTCGGGCGAAATACTGGTCAGTGCCTTGCCCAGGATCGAGTGAAGTTCGCGTGATTGGTCATCAACGGCGAAGGAAAACTGAGCGGGTAAAACGCCGACCGTGCTGCGAATGCGCAATTGCCCTGTGTGCTGTTGCTGGATCAGGTAGCGCGCGCTGATCAACGAGTTGATTGCTCCTTCGACCTCACCGTTGGCAACCATGGCCAAGGCTTGCGCCGAGTTCTTGGCGGCAATTAGCTCCACTTCCGGAAAGTGCTCTTCAAGGTAAGGGCGCACGATGTTGTCGATCACCAGTGCAACACGTTTGCCGTTGAGCCCATCCAGCGTCGTGGCGCTGCCGGGCTGCAGACGGGTCACCAGCACAAAGGGCGTCGACAGGTAAGGCTTGGTAAAGCGCAGTTCATGTTCGCGGCTGATACTGGGGGTGAAGGAGGGCGTCAGATCAGCGCGGCCCTGTTTGATGGAGTTGATCAAGTCGGGCACGGACTGGCTGCGTACCAGCTCAATCTTAAGGCCGGTGCGTCGGCCGATTTTAACCAGCAAGTCGGCGGCGATACCGCTGAAGAGGCCATGGTCATCGAAGAAGGTGAATGGCAGAAAGTCGTCAATAATCGCCACTCTGAGGCGCGGGTGCTGGTCAATCCATTTTTGCTCTGACGCCGTGAAGCGCAGCGGCCCCCGGCCTTCGAAGTTCAAACCATTGGCTCCCCAGCGGCTAAGAATGGCGTAACCCTCATCGGCGGATATGGCGGCCAGGGCGGTGTTGATCAGGCGCAACAAGCGCGGGTTCGGATGGTGCACGGCAAAGGAAAAGGGTTGCCCTTCAAGCGGGGAGAAGTCTTTAAGGTAAACGTTGTTCAGGTAGTTTTTATTGATCAGGTAGTTGGTGCTGATCGAGTCGCCCAAATACGCGTCGGCTTGGCCGAAAGCGACAGCGCCAATGGCGCTGAGGGTGGAGGCATACAATTGGATGTCGGCGTCAGGGTACAGCCCCTTCACCACCTCAAGCGGTTGATAGTGATAGAGCATGGCCAGCCGTAACCCTGGGGGCATTGCGTCTGCAACTTTCGGATCGCCCACGCGTGTGACCAGAATAGGGGTGTCCAGCGCATAAGCTGATGAAAACGCCAGGGCCTGATCGGTCATTTCGTAGGCGTTGGCTGTGCCCAACAGATCGACTTCACCGTTTTTAAGTGCTGCGATCACCCCGGCACGGGAGTGGTACCGACGTACCTTTATTTCAACCTGCAATAGCTGTCCCAACAGCCCGGCATAGTCGGCCGTCAAACCTTCAAAGTCCTCACTGCCGGCAGAGATATCAAAGGGCGCGTAATCAGGGGCCGAGGTGCCCAATATCAATGACCCTTTGGCTTTTAACCACTGCCTGTCACCCTCACTCACGTTCAAGGGCGGGATGCCTGCCTGTGAACGGGCCAGTAATTGCAGATTCACAGGTTCGGCATAACTGGTTGACATCAGGCACAGCGACACCCCCCACGCATAACTTAGCGCTACAAGCGTTCTGATCATTCGATTAAATTATTGCGCTTGGCAAATTCAGCGAGGTAAACCACTGATTTTATATTCAGTTTGTTTAAGACGCGGGTTTTATAGGTGCTGACAGTTTTTTCACTCAGGAGCATGGCTTCCGATATTTTTTTGTTGGAAAAACCAGTTACTAAATATTGCAGTGTTCGGAGTTCCCGGTCAGAGAGCGTCTTAATCAATTGCAGATCACTTTTGCAGCAACTTACCTCGGTCGGCACATCCACCTCAATATCATTTATATAAATGCGTCCGCTCATAACGATATTGATGGCTTTGGTCAGAGCATCGACATCTTCGGTTTTTTCAATAAAACCAATCGCTCCCGCCCTGATACAACGGTCTGCGTAAAAGGCAGATCCTTTGGAGGTCAGTACCAGTACCTTGATGGGCAAGCCCATAATATGCAGGCGTTTGAGTACCTCAAAGCCGTCGAGCTTGGGCATCGACAGGTCAAGCACGATCAAGTGCGGTCGATGAGATCGGGCCAGATCAAGTGCTGTAACGCCATTGTCGGTTTCAGCAGCAATATGGAAGTTGGCTTGTTCCAATACCGCGCGAACTATTTTTCGAATGAAGGGGTGGTCGTCTACGATCAGAGCCTTACGCATGATTACTCCTACAGCATGAAGGTAGCGCTTTGCAGGTCGCTGGCTTTAATCATCAAAAATACGGGGGTCAAAGCGCCTTCTGTTTAGTCTTCAGGTATCAGTGTTTTATTCTTATAGGCATGTCTCGCGTGATAGAAAATGACCTCTGACGGCGGCAGTTTTTATCTGCCGTACCGGAGTGTATGAACGGTTTTGATAAGCAGTCCTGGGAGGTGCCCATAGAGGGGCTTTAATCAGTGCATGCACGTCCGGGTAGTTCATCGGCAGCGACGGAGTATCCTTAAGGGTGATTTGCTGGAGTAGCGATCGCGTTATGCTCTATGTCGACTGGCCAATCAACTAATTGAGTGTCGTTCGTCATGTCGCTTAACTCCCCATTACGATGGAGCCTGACGATTACCGAGGGCGGGTTGTGGTGGATTATTATTCATGGCCCTGACTCACATTAAGCGCCTCAATGGATGCGATCGCAGTGTCAAGTATGTCGTTCATCATTAGTTATAGCGGTAGGAATTTTCTGAAAAATAATATAAAAATAATGTTATCTAATTATTTGATTAACAAAGATTTTTTATATTTTCTTGCGGGGAGGTAATTATTCCTACGTTATGGAAGTCAGTGGCGTGAAAATAAAAAAGCCGTGATCAATGATCACGGCCTTAGGTTTAACGCGGAGGCGTTAAGCTTCATTCAACTGCGAGTGGGGGAGCCGAAGCCGCCGCGTCGGGCGTTGCCTCGTCATGACGGCGAATGTACTTCCAATCGTCCTCATCGATGTAAATCCCGTTGGGGCCACTGCCGCCTTCAAGGTCGATGGCCACATGGGCGCACACTTGCGGTTTTACGCTGGCCAGAATGGGCACAAAGCCCAGTTGCAGGCTGGTTTCGAGCAGGGCGGTCTGGTTTTTCTCGTCGATATCGGCCGCTTCGTCGAGGTAGTACGGCAAGCGGATGCGCCCGGCCAGATCACGGTCCATCAAGTGCAACAACAAATACATGTTGGTCAGCGCCTTGATGGTCATGGTCGTGCCGTTGGACGCAGCGCCGTCGATGTCGGTGTGAATCACCGGCTGGCCGTTGACCTTGGTGATCTCGAACGCCAGCTCAAACAAGTCCTTGAGGCCCAACTGGTTATGGTTGGCGGCCACCAGTCGCGCCAGGTACTCCTTGGCTTCTTCGTTCTTGCTGTCCTGCTCGGCGCTTTGGCTGAGGTCGAACACGGATAAGGTTTCGCCTTCTTCGTACTGCCCGGCGCTGTGGATAATCTGATCGATATGTTTGAGCGCCTCCTTGTTGGGGGCCAGCACAATACGGAAGCTTTGCAGGTTGGACACCTGCCGTTTGTTGATCTCGCGGTTGAACAGCGCCAATTGATGTTCAAGGCTGTCGTAGTCGCTGCGGATGTTGCGCAAGGTCCGGGCGATGTCTGTCACGGCCGCGCGGCGTGCCTTACCCAAGGTCAGTGCTTCTTCGCTGCGGTGCGCGTAGGCGTTGATCAGCAGGTGCAGGCGGCGCTCCATGTCGTCTTCGCTGTCGAACTTGGCCACGCCTTTCAAACGCACTTGCGCATACAGTGCTTCGATCTGGCCGTCGCAGCGCAGCAAACCTTGCCAACTGTCCTGATAGTCATTGAGCAGCGGCAGCAGGTTGTCCATGGCGTCGTCGACCGGGTCCATGAATGGCGTGCCGAAGGGCAGGTCGGCGGGCAGTAACTGGCGGCGGCGCAGGCTGTCATCCAGGGTGCGTTGTTTGGCTTCCATGTCGCCAATCTGGCGCCCGACCAGCTGCAATTTGGCCGACAACTGTTGCACGCGCTCAGTGAAGGCGTCGCTTGAGCGCTTCAACTCATCCTGTGCAGCTTCGGCCTGGGCCAGTTGCTCCAGTTTTTCGTGCTCCTCGGCGCTCAAGGTTTGGGCGCGGCGGAAGTCCTCCAGGGCCTTTTGCGCATCCAGCACCTGCTGGTACAGCGCCTCGGCTTCGCTTTTGCTGGCGGTGCGGTCGCTGGTCACGGCTTGTTGCGTTTTTAGCTGTTTGAGTTCTTTTTCCAGCCGCTCCTTTTGCTCGCGCAACGCGGCGCGATCGGCCAGCGCTTGCAGGGCGGGTGGTTCGATGGAACTGAGGTCGATGGACAATCCCGGCGCTTCAAAACGTTCGCCTTTAAACCCATCGAGGATCATTTCCAGGGATTTGACCCACGCGTCGCTGTCATCCAACGCAATACCGTGCTCGCCTAGCGGCAAGCTGAACAGCGCGCTGTTAAACAGGCGCATGAGGCGTTCTACATCCGGCTGCGAGAATTCTTCGCGCAGGCGGGCATAGCTGTTGTTGTCGGCGTGATCGAGCTGTTGCTTCACCGACTTCAGGCGTTTTTCCAGGTCGCGCAGGCGTTCGTCCAGGTCTTCGACGCTGAACTGGCGGGACTGCGCAAGGGCACCGGCGAGTTCGTCGTGGGCATCCTTGGCGGCCAGCAATTGCTGCTCCAGCACTCTTACGTCATCCACCAGCGCAAAGCGATGCTTGAGCACCGACAGCTCGCCCAGCCAGCGCTGGAGTCCAGAGATTTCACGTTCCAGGCGCATCAGTTCCTGGGTGCTGCTGCGTTGATCGTTTTGCAGCGCATCCTGCTCGCTGCGGTAGAACTCGGACTGGCTCAGCAGCTCTTCCTTGCGGGCCCCGGCGTAGTCCTGCCAGGTGCCCAGCAACGAGTCCAGCAAGGGCGACAGGCGATGCAGCTTGCCGCGCAACAGGTCGCGCTGGCGCACACCGGCCGCCAATGACTCGACCAAAGGCCCCGCGCCGACCAGTGCGTTGTAATCTTGCTCCATGCGCCGAACATCGCGGAACGCTTCTTCGCACGCAGCGATGTAATCCACGCTGCCGGAGCGCAGGCTGTGTTCGAACGCATCCAAAAACAACTGCTTGAGTTTGGCGGCGGTGATTTCACGCATGTGCAGCAAGTTGATAAACAGCGCGCGGAAGGTTTTAAGGCTTTGTTCGCTGGTGGAGCGCAACGGGATCAGCGTGAGGTCCAGCGGGATGGACGTGTGCCCGCCTACCAGCAAGCGGCGCAGTTCATCGGGTTTCAGTTCATAGGCTTTGAGACCGTTGCGCTCAAGGTTGTTGAACAGCTCTTTTTGCCGCAGGCAGGTGTCGTCTTTCTGGTAATGGGCCAGGTCCAGTGTGCCGGCGTAGGCAAAGAACTGATGCCCGAAACCGCCCCCCGGCCCGCGCCCGACCACGCCGATCACGTGGGGGCCGTGGGGCAGGGAGACTTCAACGAGGATGTAGCTGGTATCTGAGGCGAAGTAAAAGCGCCGCGACTGTTCAAGGCTGTACTTGCCGAAACTCATGTCTGACATGCGCGCCAGGATCGGAAACTGCAAGGCGTTGATGGAGGCGGATTTACCCAGGTTGTTGGCCCCATACACCGACAGCGGGTGTTCCAGCGGGAACAGGCCCAAGCTGTAACCGGCGGTATTCAGCAAGGCAAAACGGCGGATGCCGTAACGTTCCTGGCTCATGCGTCCATCTCCTGTTGCTCATCGGCAATGGCGCGGGCCAGCGTGGCGTCTTCGTCGCTGTCATCCACCAGCACCGGCGTCGGTAACGGCAAGATGCTGTGCAGGCTGGCCGCCAGGTCACGGTCTTGCTGCACCGACAGGCACACATCGAGAAACCGGTGCATGGGCGGCAGAAAGCGGTAAACCCCGTTTTCTTCGCTGGCGAACCCGAGCTGAGTCATGCGGCGCATGATTTTCTCTTCCAGTTCGTCTTGGGTCGTGACTTCCGCTTGCACGAACAGGTCGCGGTATTTATCCAGCAGGGCGGGCAATTCGTCACGGCCCAGGCTGCCGCCATCGAGTACGGCAATCGGGTCGCGGCCCTGATCGGCCAGGTGCTCGACGATGATAAAGGTGAACAGCGCCAAGCGTTGAGCGGTCTTGTTGACCTGCGCGGTGGCGGTGTCGGGCACGAAGTAATAAAAGCCGCGGGTGTCACACACCAGCTCAAAGCCCAGTGCCTTGAAGAGGGTGCGGTACGCGTCCTGGAAGTTCGACAGTTGCGTGTACAGCTCGGGGTCGCGGCGGCTGATGTGATAGCCCTTGAACAGTTCACGAAAAATCGGTGCCAGTTGGGGCAGTTCAGACAAATCAAGATGCATGGTGTGGGCTCGCAGTCGGTTCGGCGGTGCCTTCGCGGCGGGACAGCAGGGCGAAGGAGCGCAGGCTCACCTGATGTTCGTGGGTGTGGTAATCGCGGCGCTCAAGGCGCTCGCGCACGAAGCGTTTTTCGCGGGACAGGCGAGAGAACCAGTACAGCAACTCGTCGGTGTCGCCGTTGGGTTCCTGTTCCAGCAGCCAGCTCATCAGGTCGGGCAGGGGCAGCGCGTCGCTGCAACGGTCGAGCATTTCTCTGACCGTGCGCGGGGCTTTGGGGGCCTCGCCTCTCTGGTTTTTATGGGCTTTGGGGAACTGCGCGGGCTTGGGCTCAAACCGGGCCAGGGCGTACACGTAGGCCTCGACCTGGCTGGCGCTGCCCAAAAAGGTACTTTGCGCGCGAGTGAACATCGGCATGGCGGCTTGCGGCACGGCGTCCAGCCCTTTGCGGCGGATTGCGGCCAGCGCCAGGGCGGCACCGCGCGTGACCGCGTTGTGGCGGCGCGCCTCTTCGCGCAGCGGCAGCAGCAGTTCGCGGGCATGGCGCAAGGTCAATTGAGCGCTGGTTTGCATTTCAAGGATACGGGCGTGGGTGCGCAACAGCCTGTCGTCATCCACCAGGTGGCCCAGGCGTTGTTGCTCACCGAGCAAGCGCAGCAGCACCTGCTCGACTTTGCGCACGCCCTGCTCAAAGGCACCGTCAGCATTGACCAGTTGAATCATTGGCTCGACGTACTCGTCCCAGGTGGCCAGTACTTCGGCGTAACGCTGGCGCAAGGGAATCTGGCGGTCGCTGGTCTTGGCCCGCTCGGCCACGGCGACCAACGCCTGTTCATCGTTTGCGAGTTTTTTCAGAACATCGCGCACGCGCATGTCCAGCAGCCGTAACTGACGCGCCAGGTCGTTGCCGTCACGGGTGTCGAAAGCATCCTGAATGTAACCGGCCAAACGCTCCAGATGGTGCAGGTAGGCTTCGATTTCCAGGCACAGGCCCAAGCGGTGCTCGCGCCTCAGGTAGGCCAGAAAGTCGTGAATCTGGGCATTGAGTTCGAAGCGGTTCGGGCTTTTGGCGACCGGTACCAGAATGTCCAGTCGGATCCAGCTGTCGAGCACCGAGGTGATGTCCTGTGCGGTGCTGTCTACTTGATGCGCGGCCAGTTGCAGGCGCAATTCGCTGAGGCTCAAGGTGCCTTGGTCGAAGTGTTCGCACAAAGGCTCAAGGAGCGCCCAGTGTTCGGCGAGGGCACGTAAAACGCGCTTGGGTTCGATCATGGGAGGGCCGGTCGATTGGCAATGAAAGGTCGCGATTGTACTGCAACGCGTCGTTGAGTCATTACTTGGCGATGGCAGGCCGCGGGCGTCAATCAACCGTTTAGCGATCAACTGCGGGCGAGAAGGGCAGAAGGGCGGTAGAATCGCCGCTCTCTTCGTTATCCACAGATGGCCGACCCTTGTTAGACGAGTCCCGCCGCCGCGCTTACTTGACTGCCATGCAGGTGGTCAATTGGTTACCGCGCACTGAATTGCCGTTCGCCGCCCCGTCGCGGCCTGAACTGCTGGTGCTTCCTGAACCGCCCGCAGAGCCGGTGATTGAGCGGCCTGTGGCCAAACCGACGGCTGCGCCGACGCCGGCGGCCGAACGGCCACGCGTCAATATTCCTCGGCCAACGGTGACCCCGCGCCCGGGCACCCAGCCTGTGGTGACGGTCGACGCCGCGCCTGTCGTGGCCAAGGCAGTGCCCTTGCCACCGCCGCGTTTTGCGTTGCAGTTACTGCGTGCCGGGCGCTGTCTGGTGCTGGTGGAGTTACCCACAGGCAGCGCGTTCCAGAGCCGTGACCCGGCGTATCTGTTGTTGAAAGACATGCTTCGGGCTGCCGGTTTGCCCGACAGCCCGCAAATCATCGGCGAGCCGGTACGCTGGCCGTTGCTGCGCCGTGGCAACGTTGACCAGGGCCCGGACGCCGCGCAGGAGTTTGTGCAGGGCTTCTTGATGGCGCGTCTGGAAGAGGCCGAGTGCGCCTGCCTGTGGTTGATTGGCTTGCCCGCAGTGCGGTTTGCCGGTGAGGCCAATGCCGAGTCGTTCAATCGTGAACTTGAAATTGAAGGGCTGGGTTGCGCCTGGGCGCTGCCGGGCCTGGAACTGTTAATGGAAGAGCCGCACCGCAAAGCGGATGTGTGGCAAGCCATGCGCCGGCTGATGGCGCGCTGGAAACCAAGCAATGAGTGACGCGGTAAGCTTTCGCCCGATGACCGAGGCGGACCTGGATGCGGTGTTGAAGATCGAATACGCCGCCTTCAGCCACCCGTGGACGCGGGGCATCTTTCTTGACGGGCTGGGTAAATACCATATCTGGCTGATGTTTGAAGGGGAGCAGCAAGTGGGTCACGGCGTGGTGCAAATCATTCTGGATGAAGCACACCTGCTCAACATCACGGTCAAACCCGAGAGTCAGGGCCGTGGCCTGGGGCTCAAATTGCTCGAGCACCTGATGTCTATTGCCTATCAGCACGAGGCCCGCGAGTGCTTCCTGGAACTGCGCGACAGCAACACGGCCGCGTTCAAGTTGTACGAGCGTTATGGTTTTAACGAAATCGGCCGCCGCCGTGACTACTACCCGGCCGTAGGCGGGCGCGAAGACGCTGTGGTCATGGCCTGCACGCTGGTGGATTAACCCACGTTGACCACGCGCTCTTGCAGACGTACTGACGCCTGCAAGAGGCGCCGCGCTGTCGCGCAAAGAACTGGGGCCGCACATCAGTTTACGCGTAGGAGCGAGCTTGCTCGCGATCTGTTGATCTTTAAAAACGGTGCCGCGCTGTCGTTCAGCAATCCTATCCATTGGGCACGCCGCGATCGGCCATCCTTGGCCGTGTCGCGGCTAACCCGGCGTCCTGCCGGGTTACCCACTGCGCAAAATCGGTGTGATGCCAGCGTGGTTTAAGGGGGGGGCTTGGATCAAAAGCCAGATCAAAAGATCACGAGCAAGCTCGTTCCTACAGGTCTTGTTTCGTGGTCCCGCTGCGTAAAACCGGCGCGAGCCCCGCGTGGTTCAAGGGGCGCGCGTAGGAGCGAGCTTGCTCGCGATCTGTTGATCTTTAAAAGCGGTGCCGGGCTGTTGTTCAGCAATCCTATCCATTGCTGCGGTCACGGCCACTTAAGGTTCCGGCGTCCTGCCGGGTTACCCTCTGCACAAAACTGGTGTGAGGCCAGCGTGGTTTAAGGGGGGGCTTGGATCAAAAGCCAGATCAAAAGATCACGAGCAAGCTCGTTCCTACAAACGCTGCCATTCGTAGGCGCAGCCAGTCGACGCTCGATTGCTCGCGATCTTTTAACCTACTTTAATCCGTGCCTTTACGGCCCACCGGGTCAATCTCGGCCAGTTCCGCCTCATCCAGACCGTGGCCTGCACCAATCTCCTCTTCATCGACGACACTCAAGTCCCAATCGGCTGCACCGCCGCGCGATTGGGTGGCTTCCTGAGCATCCCGCGCACCGTCTTCAGGCGTCAGCATGTCGGCATCCAGGTCGTCCGGGCTTGAGTCCCGGCCGGGCAACGCTGCGCCGCTTAGTTCGCGGTTACGCGGGCGATGGGCGGCGACATGGCGGTGGTACTCTTCATCGCTCAGCAGGTCAGTCAACGGCTCATGGCCGTCATCGTCATCAAAGTCCAGCGGTTCGAGCGAGCCCATACGGTCTTCGGTGTCGTCGATTTCTGCAGGCTCATCTGCGCCAAACGGGCGGCGTGAATCAGTCATGGTCATTCCTCATGTTGTCGGTCCTTGATAGGGTGGAGCCTAGACAATCCTGAAAATTCCACCCACCCGACCACTGGAATTGGCATTAGCCCGCGTGACCCCGACCGTCGGTCGACAGTCAAAGCTGCGCATCAACTCTTGAGGCCTTACCTGATGAACGAATTACAAGATCTGATTGATAACAACGAGCGCTGGGCCGATGCGATCAAACAGGAAGATCCTGATTTCTTCGCCAAACTGGCCCGCCAGCAAACGCCGGAGTACCTGTGGATAGGCTGTTCGGATGCGCGCGTACCGGCCAATGAGATTGTGGGCATGTTGCCGGGCGACCTGTTCGTTCACCGCAACGTGGCCAACGTGGTGCTGCACACGGACCTCAACTGCCTGTCGGTGATTCAGTACGCGGTGGATGTGTTGAAGGTCAAACATATTCTGGTCACCGGCCACTATGGCTGTGGCGGCGTGCGAGCGTCGATGAAGGACCAGCAACTGGGCCTGATCGATGGCTGGCTGCGTTCAATTCGCGACCTGTATTACGAGAACCGCGAGGCGTTGGCGCTGTTGCCGACCGAAGAAGAACAAGTGGACCGTTTGTGCGAGCTCAATGTGATCCAGCAGGTGGCCAATGTGGGGCACACCAGCATTGTGCAAAACGCCTGGCATCGCGGGCAGAATCTGTCGGTGCATGGTTGCATTTACGGGATCAAGGACGGTCGTTGGAAGAGCCTGAACACCACCATCAGCGGCCTTGACCAGCTACCGCCGCAGTATCGCCTGAGGCCGGTGCAACCGGTCTGATCCAATGCCCTCAGCCCGATCGGTCGGGTTGAGGCTTCGCTGGCCCATGCCAGGTGTCGTTTTTTTTCGACGCAGGTAAGCCGGTTATCACGGCCGGTATGTCGGCTTTATCGACAAGGCCGTGTCAGGTGAACACCCCCAGATTTTTTTCGATGAACGGTCATTTCCAAGGCTCCAGAAAAATCGCCCAGAGCCGATGTTGTTTCACGCTGACTCCTCCTCATCCAGGTGTTCCATGTTCAACACACGCTTGAAGCAAGAGCTTGCGGCTCTTCGCGAAGAAATTTCCAGCCTGCAGCAAGTGCGGGAGAGTCTCGACAGTGAAATGCTGGTGCTGTCCCTCGCAACCGATGGGCGCATCGAAACGGCTAATGACAACTTCACTCAGCAGATGCACTACACCGGCGCTGCACTGCTGGGCCGCCACCTTGATGAACTGGTGCCGGAGCACTTGAGAAGCGATGAGCATTACCTGCGCTTCAACGCGGCCCTGACCCGCCACGAACATTACAGCGGCACGGTGCGGTTGCTGCGTGGCAATGGGCAGGAAGCCTGGCTGCGCTCGATCATGCAGCCGATTCTGAGTTCAAGTGGCCGCGTGCTGAGCCTTTCGATCATTTCCAGTGACTTGACGCGCACCATCGAAACCTCGCGTGAGCATGAAAACCTGATGAGCGCGCTGATGCGTTCCACGGCCGTCATCGAATTCAACCTCGACGGTGAAGTGCTTACTGCCAATGAGCATTTCCTCAAGGCGATGGGTTACAGCCTGGCGCAAATTCAGGGTAAACATCACCGTCTGTTTTGCTCCGCGCAGGAATACAACAGCGCTGAGTATCAAACGTTCTGGAAGCGTTTGAACGCGGGTGAGTTTGTCGCCGCGCGCTTTCAGCGGGTGGATAGCCAGGGGCGGGATGTGTGGCTTGAGGCCACCTATAACCCGGTGCTTGACGCCAACCGCGCGCTGTACAAAGTCGTGAAATTTGCCACGGTGATCACAGACCAGGTTCATCGGGAGCAGGCCGTGTCCGAGGCCGCCGGTATCGCGTACAGCACGTCGTTACAAACCGATAACAGCGCACAGCGCGGCACGCAGGTGGTCACGCAGGCGGTAGAGGTCATGCAGAACCTGGCCAGGCATATGCAGCAGGCGAGTGACGGCATTGAAGCGCTGAATGAGCAATCGATGGTGATCGCCAGCATTGTTAAAACCATCAGCTCGATTGCTGAACAAACCAACTTGCTGGCGCTCAATGCCGCGATTGAAGCGGCGCGTGCCGGTGAGCAGGGCCGGGGCTTTGCCGTGGTGGCTGATGAAGTGCGCCAGCTTGCCTCGCGCACCAGCAAGGCCACCGAAGAAATCATCGGCGTGGTCCGCAAAAACCAGGACATGGCCCGCAGTGCGGTGGAATTGATGGGGGAAGGCAAGGAGCAAGCCGAGGAAGGGCTGGCGCTGGCCGCCGAGGCCGGGACGGTGATTGTCGAAATTCAGGACGGCGCACAAAAAGTGGTCAGCGCGGTCGGCCAGTTTGCCAACCAACTGGCATCTTGAGTGACCTTAAACGACTAAGACGCGTAAGAATTTAGTCGCTTGATGACGGAAAAAGTACGGTTAGGAGTAAACTCGGGGCTTTCCAAAGGAGTTTTTATGAGCCTCTACCAGCCTGGCATCCTCGCCAAACCCGTGCCGACCCAGGCGCGCTATATGTTTTTTGCAATCAAGTCGGTAGAAGCCTTGCCGGCGGCACTCGACACGTTGTCGCAGTGGGCCGATGGCAAAAGCGTAGTGGCGGGTTTCGGGTCACCGCTGGTATTGGCCCTGGGCGCTAAAGTGCCTGGGCTGCGCGTGTTCCCTGCACTCAACGCAATGGTCGAGAACCCGTCGACCCAGCACGCCCTGTGGTTGTGGTTGCTGGGTACCGACCGCGGGGAACTGTTGCATCGCAGCCAGGCCATCGAAACGGCGCTGGCACCGGCCTTCAACCTGCTGCAAGTGACGGAAGGCTTTCGCTACAACGTCGACCACGACCTGACCGGCTACGAAGATGGCACCGAAAACCCGGTGGATGAGGCAGCGGTTGAAGCGGCGATCGTCACGAATGCCGGTGCCGGGCTGGATGGCGGTTGCTTTGTGGCGGTCCAGCAGTGGCAGCATGACTTGAACGGTTTTGCCGCGCTGCCACAAGCCGAGCAGGACAACATCATCGGCCGGCGCAAGAGCGATAACGAAGAGCTGGAGGATGCACCGGAATCGGCCCACGTTAAACGCACGGCGCAAGAGAGTTTCAGCCCTGAAGCCTTCACCGTGCGGCGTTCCCTGCCGTGGACTGAAAACGGCAAGTCGGGCCTGATGTTTGTGTCGTTCAGCCGCACCCTCAATGCCTTTGAAGTGCAACTGCGCCGCATGAGCGGCCTTGAAGACGGCATCGTCGATGGGTTGTACCGCTTTAGTCGGCCGTTGAATGGCGGCTATTACTGGTGCCCACCGCTCAAGGACGGGCGTCTGGACTTGGGCGCGCTGAACAGGGCCTGAGCCTCGGTACCCGATAAAGGGAGCGAAACCGCCCGGTGACGTTCCCGCTTGCGCCTATTGCAACCGCAGTTTGCGGCGCATTTTCTCCACACGGTCGCCGCTTTGGTTCTGTTGCTCCAGGCGTTCGCGCAACGTGGCGATGTAAACCTCGCGGGTGCGCAGGATATGCCGGCTGAGCAGCTTGGCCAAGGCCGCCTGCTTGCCGGCTTGCACCAGTTCAATCATGCGTCGGTGATCCATGAATGACCGGTCCGGCTCATGCCGGGCGCGGCGGGCCAAGTGCGTGCGCAACGCCGCGACACGGCCCAGGTTGCGTTCGTAGGCATCCATCAGGTAACGATTGCCGCTGAACGTGAACAGGCTCAAGTGAAACGCAGTGTCTGCCGCGCCATAGCGCAAGCGGTCGTCCTGTTCCAGCGCGCTGATCATGTCCGCCAGGGCCTGCTGCATGGCCTGTAACGTGGCTTCAGGGTTGCGTTCCAAGGCTCGGCGCGAGGCTTCGACTTCCAAGGTCACACGGTGCTCGCACAGCTCGACGATATCGTCTTCGGTGGGGCTGAACACGTAGGTGCCCGATTTGGCCACGATGTTCACCAGCCCTTCGGTCTGCAGCATGGCCAAGGCTTCGCGAACCGGCGTACGGCTCACCGCAAAAGCGCTTGCCAAGCTCTCTTCGGACAGCGCTTCGCCAAGGTCCAGACGAGCCGAAACAATGGCCTCGCGGATGTCAGCGGCCAGGCGTACGGCGAGGGATCTCTCTACGGGTTTACTCATCGGATTTACGCAGTTTTGTCAGTGCCGAGTCGACGCTCAAGGCTTGTGGGGCGTCATGATAGCGGAAATAGATGCCTTTAAATTGTATACTAGTTGTTGTACCTTAGATTCGCCCTCCAACAATAATATGGACGTCTCCATGGCTTCTACCCCAGCGCTTCAGTCACCTTCTTTGCCTTTATTGATCGAGGCGCTGCGCGAACGGCTCGGCGACCGCGTCAGTACCCGCCGCGCCGAACGCGAGCAGCATGGCCGTGGTGAGTCTTACCACGCGACATTACCGCCGGATGCGGTGTGCTATGCCCACACCACCGAAGAGGTGTCGGCCATTGTCAAACTGTGCGCCGCCCACCGTGTACCAATCATTGCGTTTGGCGGCGGCACCTCGCTGGAAGGCCATGTCGGCGCGACGCTGGGCGGGATCTGCATCGACCTGAGCCGCATGCAACGGATTATTTGCGTGCGCCCCGACGACCTGGATGTGACGGTCGAGGCCGGTGTTACGCGCATGCAACTCAACGCCGAACTGCGTACCACCGGGTTGTTCTTTCCAGTCGACCCGGGAGGTGAAAGCACCCTGGGCGGCATGGCGGCGACCCGCGCCTCGGGCACCAACGCGGTGCGCTACGGGACTATGCGCGAGAACGTGCTGAACCTCACCGTGGTACTCGCTGACGGTCAGGTGATCAAAACCGGCGGCCGTGCACGTAAATCAGCCGCGGGCTACGACCTGACCCGTTTGTTTGTGGGCTCGGAAGGTACGCTGGGGATCATCACAGAAGTGACCTTGCGCCTGTATGGCATCCCGGAAACCACCTCGGCGGCGGTCTGCACGTTCCCGGCGATTGCCGAGGCTGTGAGTGCGGTGGTGTCCATCATTCAATACGGCATTCCTGTGTCGCGGGTGGAGTTGCTGGATGCGCGCACGGTGCAGGCGGTGAATAACTTTTCGCACATGGGGCTGGTCGAAACGCCAACGCTGTTTTTTGAGTTCGCCGGTTCGGCGGCCAGCGTGGCGGAACAGGTAGAGCTGACCCGGGAAATTGTCGAAAGCCACGGTGCGCTGAGCTTCCAGGCCGCTGCTGATGCGGATGCCCGCAACACCCTGTGGCGGGCGCGGCACAATGTTCACTACGCGATGCAGGCCATGCGCCCGAATGCCCGCATCTGGAGCACCGACGTGTGTGTGCCGATTTCAGCGCTCACCCAATGCATCGCTGAAACTGCGGAAGATGCCGCCAAGGTTTCGTTCTTTGTGGGCGTGGTCGGGCATGTGGGGGATGGCAATTTCCACCTGGCGTTGGTGGTCGACCCGGATAACGAGGTCGAAATGGCCGAAGCTGAAGCACTCAACGAGCGCGTGGTGGAGCGCGCCATTGCGCTGGACGGCACCAGCACCGGCGAGCACGGCGTAGGGTGCGGCAAGCGCAAATACATGACCCTTGAATACGGTGCCGCCGTGGAGGTGATGCGCTTGGTCAAGCAGGCGCTGGACCCGCACGGGTTGATGAACCCAGGCAAAGTGTTGCCGGACGCTTAACGGGCGGGCGCAAGGCCCGCGCCTTCAGCGCCCCTGTGTGCGCTGAAGGCATTGGGCTGCTACCCGAGGGCGGAGCAGGGTAGAATGCCTGCCCCAACCGTTGACTGCGCCTGCTTATGAAACCTCCTCGCCAACTCGCTAGCCAGACCCTCTTTCGCGGGCTGGAAGTCGTCGATGCCGTTGCAGATGGCCTCACCACGTTGCCGCAAATCAGTGCCCACCTGGGGCTCTCAACCAGTACCACGCATCGGCTGGCCTCGGCGTTGGTGCAGGTTGGCTATTTGCGTTTTGAAGCGCGAAAGGGCTACAGCCTGGGGCCGCACTTGATCGAACTGGGCTTCAAGGCCCATCGCCAGTCAGACCTGGCCACCCGTGCCCGACCGCACCTGCAGGCTCTGGCCGACCAGACCCACGACACCGTGCACCTGGCAACCATGCTCGATGACCAAGTGGTGTACCTGGACAAAGTTGCCGGTTCTCGGGCCGTTCAGATCAGTTCGTTGATTGGCGGGCGCAAGCGGCTGTGCAGCACCGGGGTGGGCAAAGCGTTGTTGCTGGATGCCAGCGAAGCGCGTTGGGTTGAGGTATTCCGACAGGATGCGGCCAGTGGTTTTAGTGTCAGCTATGACGAGGCGCAATGGCTGGCGCTGATGCGCGGTTATGCGGCGGGGGGCTATGCGTTCGATCTGGGTGAAGATGATGAGTCGATCCGCTGCGTGGCCGTGCCTATCCGTGATGCCAGCCAGCAAATTGTTGGCGCGGTCAGCGTATCGAGCACGGTGCAGTACATGGATGAAGCGCGCAGGCTGGCGCTGATTGCGGTGGTGCAGCACTGCGCCACCTGCATCGGCCGCGAGTTGGGCGGCTGATGCAAGCGGCGCTGTCGGTCAGACAATACCGGTGGTGTAAAACAGCACAATGGCCAGGGCGGCCGCGACCGTCTTGATGATGGTGATGGCGAAAATATCGCCATACGACTGTCGATGGCTGAGCCCGCACACGATCAAGAGCGTGATCACAGCACCGTTGTGAGGCAGGGTATCCATGCCACCACTGGCCATGGATGCGATACGGTGGAACACCTCCAGCGGAATGCCGGCCGCATGGGCAGAGGCAACAAAGGTATCGGCCATGGCCCCCAGCGCAATGCTCAGGCCGGCAATGGCAGAACCGGTGAGCCCCGCCAGCACCGTGATGGAAATAGCTTCGTTAAAGAGCGGGTCGGGAATGGCCTTGAGGGCCGCTGCGGCGACGACGAAGCCTGGAAGAATCGCCATGACGGCACCAAAACCATACTCGGAGGCGCTGTTCATGGAGGCCAGGATCGAACCGCTGGCGGCAGCCCGGCTGCCTTCCATAAACTTGGGCATGATCACGTGGCCGCGGGTCAGCAACAACGTGAGTATCCCGGCCATCAAGGCACCGAGCACCGCCCACACGGCGGCGTAGGTTTTAATGTCGATCACCACCGGCGCGGTCATGCCGCCAATGGACAGGCTGTATTGGCTGCCATACAGCTGAGGGATCAGCTTGATCAGGTAGAAGTTCGCCACACACACCACCACCAACGGCAACAGCGCAATCAGCGGGTGGGTCAGCTTTTCATTCGGATCGGCCGGTTCCGGTTCGTTGATGTGGCCCGTGCCGTAACCTTCCCCGGCGCGCAAGGCGGCGCGGCGGCGCGACTCCAGGTACAGCATGCCGGCGGCGAAAATCATTACCCCGCCAATGGTGCCTAACCACGGTGCGGCCCAGGTGCTGGTCTGGAAAAAAGTGGTGGGAATGATGTTCTGGATTTGCGGGCTGCCGGGCAGCGAATCCATGGTGAAGGTAAAGGCACCCAGCGCGATTGTGCCGGGGATCAGACGCTTGGGGATCTGGCCCTGGCGGAACAGTTCAGCGGCAAACGGGTACACCGCAAACACCACCACGTTGAGGGACACGCCCCCATACGTGAGGATGGCGCAGGCGAGCACAATCACCAAAATGGCGCGGTGCCCGCCCACCAACCGGATCAGAGCCCCGCTGATGGCGCGGGAGTTGCCCGACACCTCAATCATCTTGCCGAACACGGCTCCCAGCAAAAACACCGGGAAGAAGGTTTTGATAAACCCGGCCATCTTTTCCAGGAAGACGGTGAAGTAAGCCGGTGCAACAGCGGCGGGTTCGGTGAGCAGGATGGCCCCCAAGGCGGCAATGGGGGCAAAGATAATAACGCTATAGCCTCGGTAGGCCATAAATATCAGAAACGCCAGAGCGGCAAGGATGACAACAACTTCCATCGGCGAAGCTCCATATTATTTTAGTTATAAGTCAGGATGAGCGGTGCTGCTGCGCCTTCGTTAGCGCCCGCGGGCGGCTAACAGATCCAATGCCACGTCCACGATCATGTCTTCCTGGCCGCCGACCATCCGGCGCTTGCCCAGTTCGACCAGAATGTCGAGGGTTTTGAGGCCGTACTTGGCCGCCGCGACTTCGGCGTGGCGCAGGAAGCTCGAGTACAC
>NZ_JASLGE010000017.1 GCF_030150285.1 Pseudomonas sp.
GTGCGAACGGCGCATGTCACGGGCGGAGCGGGATTTTTTGTTCTGCTGAACAGCCATAATTGATTAACTCCTAAACGTTTGGGTCACGCTTTAACTGCGCCAATACACTGAACGGGTTGGACCGCGTTACCTCGTCCTCGCCTGGTTCGGGCTCATCGAGACCCGCCGGCTGCTGGCATTCTTCCGGATGATGAGCAGGCACAATGGGCAAGGCGAGCAAAAGCTCCTCCTCGATCAGTGCATGCAGATCCAATGGATCTTCGCCCAGTTCCAGCACGTCATAACCTTTCGGTAACGACTGGGTATTCGCACCCTCTTTCACCACAGCGTAACTGCATTCGCTGTGGATCGGCAGGGTGACCAGCTCAAGACAACGCTGGCAAACCATTTTGACATCAACGTCGATGGAGCTGTGAATTACTACAGATCTTCGCTCGTCGCGTTCAAAAACAAATTTAGCCTGGACCGTACCGACATCGTCGGAAAGCGGGTCGCAGAGTCTCTCCAAATCAGCCAGCAGCACTTCACCTTGAAGGGTAGTGCCACGATCAGCTAATTTGCGCGGGTCAACGTGAGGTGGAATCGGGTCATTCAACATAGGCGCAGCATTCTAGGGATGCCCCCCTCACCTGTCAAAGGAAATTGTGCCTGTGCGACATCCCGCATGCCCGCTAGAATCGGCGACCACCTTCAGGAGCCACGCATGCTGCCATTATTACTTGCTTCAAGCTCGGTTTATCGCCGCGATTTACTGGCACGCCTGCAACTGCCTTTCACGTGCAGCACGCCAGATATCGACGAAAGCCATCGCCCCGGCGAATCCGCCATTGAGCTGGTCAAACGCCTGTCCCTGCAAAAAGCCCAGGCACTGGCGACAACGCACCCAAACCATTTGATCATCGGTTCTGATCAAGTCGCCGTGCTCAACGATCAGATCATCGGCAAGCCACACACGTTTGACAAGGCCCGCCAGCAACTATTAAACGCCAGCGGCACCCGCGTGAGCTTTCTGACCGGCCTAACCCTGCTCAACAGCCAGACAGGGCTCTACCAGACCGACTGCGTACCGTTCACTGTGCACATGCGCAACCTGAGCGCCGAACAGATAGAGCGCTACCTGCATGCAGAGGAGCCTTATGATTGCGCAGGCAGTTTTAAAGCCGAAGGCTTGGGCGTCAGCCTGTTTCAGCGCACCGAAGGCGACGACGCTACCAGCCTGGTCGGGCTGCCCTTGATACGCCTGGTCGACATGCTGCTGGCGCAAGGCGTTGCAATACCCTGACCCCCGGCAAGAGCGACCGCTCTAAAGATCAAAAGATCGCGAGCAAGCTCGCTCCTACTGGCGATCTTTTGATCTGGCTTTTAATCCAAAGGACCCCATCAAATTAACGCAGCGTAAGGCCGGAATCTCAAGTGGCCGTGACCGCGGCAATGGATAGGATTGCCCTACGACAGCCCGCCTACTAGAGAACCTTTGTGATCGCGCATAAAAAACCGGCCATTCAGGCCGGTTTTATTAACGCTTATCGATCAACGCAGTGTCGGGCCTTGAAAGCCCATCCACATGGCCAACTGCTCAGCCACACTGGCACCGAGCTTTTTCGAGAAGCGATCAAAAGGCGATTCTTGCACCGTGAAATCGACCAACTCTTTTTCACCGATCACATCACGCGCAACCGAACTCGCACTTCCGAGCCCGTCGATCAAGCCCAACGGCAATGCTTGCTGGCCCGTCCAGACCAAACCCGAGAACAACTCCGGGTGCTCTTTGTCCTTCAGACGGTCTCCGCGCCCCTGCTTCACACTGGCAATAAATTGCTCATGCGTCACATTCAAGACACCCAGCCAAAACTTGGTTTCATCCGGCTTTTCAGGCTCAAACGGGTCGAGGAAAGCCTTGTGCTCACCTGACGTGTAAGCACGACGCTGAACGCCCAGCTTCTCCATGGCCCCCACAAAACCAAACCCGGCCGCCGTCACACCAATCGAACCAACCAGGCTCGCTTTATCGGCATAAATTTCGTCGGCGGCACTGGCAATGTAATAAGCACCCGAAGCCCCAAGATCGGAAATCACCGCGTACACTTTGGTATCTGGATGCAAACCGCGCAAACGACGGATCTCGTCGTACACATAGCCAGACTGCACAGGGCTGCCACCCGGGCTGTTGATGCGCAGCACCACACCCTTGACCTTCGGATCAGCAAACGCCGCCTGCAGGCTGGTGACCAGATTATCGGCACTGGCCATTTCTTTATCAGCAATCACGCCACGCACATCTATCAGCGCCGTGTACGCACCACTGGTTGCACTGCGCTCCACGCCCAACAGCGGCGTAAACAAAAACAACACTGCAATCAAATAGCAGAAAGTAAGCGCCTTGAAGAAAATCCCCCAGCGACGCGCGCGACGCTGCTCCTGGACCCCCGCCAACAAGGTTTTTTCCAGCAACTTCCAGCTCTTGTCATCACCGGCAATCGGCTCAGACTCAGCGGGTGCCTTCCATTGATCAACCATGCTTAACCCCAGCAAAGACTTTAATTAACCGGCTGACCCAGCCAGGCACGCAACTCAGGAAAACTGTGAATCGCCAAACAGGGCTCGAACGCCAACAAACGCTCCATTGACTGAGCACCATAGCCCACTGCAACGGAATCGATACCCGCATTGCGTGCCATCAGCAAATCAAAGGAAGCATCTCCCACCATCAACGCCTCGGCAGGGCTCACCTTACAATGGGCCAGGATCTGGTTGAGCATTAACGGATCGGGCTTGCTTGCGGTTTCATCGGCGGCTTTCGTGACATCGAAGAAATCTTCCAGACCATGCGCCTTAAGCACACGATCAAGCCCTCTGCGCGCCTTACCCGTTGCGACAGCCAAGTGATAGCCTTCAGCACGAAATGCCTGAAGCGCTTCCATAACACCGGCAAACAAGGGGGACGGCTCAGCATCAAGGTCGATATAGACATCCGCATAGTGCTGACGAAAGGCTTTTACCTGCTCATCAGCCATATCGGGATAAAGCGTCAGAATGGCCTCAGGCAACCCCAGCCCAATAATCCCTTTCACGGATTCTGCATCACGCTCGGGGCGACCCGCACGCTGCGCCGCGACTTGCATCGCGGTCACAATCCGGCCAATGGAATCGACCAACGTGCCGTCCCAGTCAAAAATCAGCAGCTTGTACTCATTCCGCACTCAGGCGCTCCACGGTCTTGGCCCACATATCGTCAACAGGTGCCTGGAATTTCATCTCGCCACCCTCGGGCAACGGCACCGTCAGCATATAGGCATGCAAGAACAGACGCTTGCCACCCAGGTCGCGAATTTCTTTGGAAAAATCTTCATCGCCGTACTTGGTATCACCGGCAATGCAATGCCCCGCATGCAGCGTATGCACACGAATCTGGTGAGTACGCCCGGTAATCGGCCTGGCTTCGATCATGGTTGCGAAATCGCCAAAACGACGCAGCACCTTGAACACGGTGACCGACTCTTTACCTTCCTCGTTCACTTCAACCATGCGCTCGCCGGAACGCAGATTGCTCTTCATCAGCGGCGCACGCACCTGCTTGACCGAGGTTTCCCAGCGACCACGCACCAGCGCCATATAGCGCTTATCAACACCATCACCACGCAACGCTTCGTGCAGATGGCGCAACATGCTGCGTTTTTTAGCAATCATCAACAGCCCGGACGTGTCACGGTCCAGGCGATGCACAAGCTCCAACTCTTTGGCATCCGGACGCAGTTGACGAAAGGCTTCAATCACGCCAAACGTCAAACCGCTACCGCCATGCACAGCGATACCGGCGGGCTTGTTCAACACAATCAACGCTTTGTCTTCGTAGACAATCGCAGCTTCAAGCCGTTGTAACAAACCTTGCGCCACCGGCACCGGCTCATCGCGCTCAGGCACGCGAACCGGCGGCACGCGCACGATATCGCCAGCCTGCAGCTTGTACTCAGGCTTGATCCGCCCCTTGTTCACACGCACTTCGCCTTTACGCAAAATGCGGTAAATCAAGGTCTTGGGAACACCCTTGAGCCGGGCAAGTAAAAAATTGTCGATGCGCTGGCCGGCATATTCCGGCGAGACCTCAAGCAGCTGGACGCTGGGGGTCGGGGGGGTTGTAGTCGTCATGCCGCGGATCATAACAATTTTTATGGATTTGAAGCACTTAATCATTGCTGCTATAGTCGCGAACGCCGCCAAAAACGGCCTGGACAGCGGAATAACGGTAAAACGCCGACCCTGACCAACGCTCTTCACGAGGACGCGAGGCCGTCCTACGGGGCTTTTGCTATACACGAGGTACCTGGAGTTGTAACAAGCGCAGGTGACATGAGGCCTGAAGCGAGCCTGGAAAGCAGAGTGCAAACTCGCCTTTTACGCCGATATTCACGGCCAGTTCACAAAGTGCAGTCATCGACGGGTATGTCGAGCGAATGTTTCGGAAACATCGCCTTTATTAGCCATGATGCGTGAACTCCCCTTTTGGAGAACACGGTAAATGCCAACCCGCTGCGGATTCTGCGCGCGGCAGCACCCGAATTATCAAGGATACGTGTAGGGTGGAGATGCACAACCGTCGGACTGTGTAGCACTAGGCTTTATCAAGACGCTTCATCTCGTCCACAGCCGCTGGTTGATTCCTCCTCCTGACTGAGTGCTTAACTTAAGTCACCACAGCAAGCAGGAAGCGTAAGTCGCGACTTCGCCCCCATTGGTCGAACCTCGCTGGACACTGGAGTATTCCTCCTGACGCACCTGACACCGACCATGAGAAGTCGTGTGTGCCGAACGCCGTTTCCGGTAGCCCGGAAACCGACGGTACAACATGAAAAGAATGCTGATTAACGCAACTCAACCTGAAGAGTTGCGTGTTGCACTGGTAGATGGCCAACGCCTCTACGACCTGGACATTGAGTCAGGTGCACGCGAGCAGAAAAAAGCCAATATTTACAAAGGCCGCATCACTCGCATCGAACCAAGCCTTGAGGCTGCCTTTGTCGATTTCGGCTCTGAGCGCCACGGCTTTCTGCCCCTCAAAGAAATCTCCCGCGAGTACTTCAAGAAAGCCCCTGAAGGCCGCGTCAACATCAAAGACGTCCTGAGCGAAGGCCAGGAAGTCATTGTGCAGGTTGAGAAAGAAGAGCGTGGCAACAAGGGCGCAGCCCTGACCACCTTCATCAGCCTCGCCGGCCGCTACCTTGTGCTGATGCCGAACAACCCGCGTGCTGGCGGCATTTCCCGTCGCATCGAAGGCGAAGAGCGCAACGAACTGCGCGAAGCCCTGAACGGCCTGATCGCTCCTGCCGATATGGGCTTGATCGTGCGCACTGCCGGCCTTGGCCGCAGCAGCGAAGAAATGCAGTGGGACCTGGATTACCTGCTGCAACTCTGGACCGCCATTAAAGAAGCTTCCCTTGATCGCTCCGCGCCCTTCCTGATCTACCAGGAAAGCAACGTGATCATCCGCGCTATCCGCGATTACCTGCGCCAGGACATCGGCGAAGTGCTGATCGACAGCGTTGAAGCCCAGGACGAAGCCCTGACCTTCATCCGCCAGGTGATGCCGCAGTACGCCAGCAAAATCAAGCTCTACGAAGACAGCGTTCCGCTGTTCAATCGCTTCCAGATCGAAAGCCAGATCGAAACCGCCTTCCAGCGCGTGGTTGAACTGCCTTCCGGCGGCTCCATCGTGATCGACCCGACCGAAGCCCTGGTGTCCATCGACATCAACTCGGCGCGCGCCACCAAAGGCAGCGATATCGAAGAAACCGCCCTGCAAACCAACCTTGAAGCGGCTGAAGAGATCGCCCGTCAGTTGCGCCTGCGCGACATCGGCGGCCTGATCGTCATCGACTTCATCGACATGACCCCTGCCAAAAACCAGCGCGCCGTGGAAGAAAAAGTCCGCGAATGCCTGGAAGCCGACCGTGCCCGCGTACAAGTGGGTCGTATCTCGCGCTTTGGCCTGCTGGAAATGTCCCGTCAGCGCCTGCGTCCATCCCTGGGTGAAAGCAGCGGCATCGTGTGCCCGCGCTGCAACGGCACTGGCATCATCCGTGATGTCGAATCGTTGTCGCTGGCCATTCTGCGCCTGATCGAAGAAGAAGCCCTGAAAGACCGTACTGCCGAAGTACGCGCTCAAGTGCCGATTCCGGTCGCTGCGTTCCTGCTCAACGAAAAACGCAACTCGATCACCAAAATCGAACTGCGCACCCGTGCTCGTATCGTTATCCTGCCGAACGACCACCTCGAGACACCGCACTTCGAAGTGCAGCGTCTGCGTGATGACAGCCCGGAAGCCCACACCAATCAGTCCAGCTACGAAATCGCTGCCGCTGCTGCTGAAGTGGAAGAAGTTCAACCGGCCGCCGCGACGCGCACTCTGGTCCGCCAGGAAGCCGCCGTTAAAGCCGCACCACCACGCGCCTCGGCACCGGTTCCCACCGAGGCGGCAGCCACACCGGCCCCGGCCCCGGCCGCTACCATCGCTGAACCAAGCCTGTTTAAGGGCCTGGTCAAGTCGTTGGTCAGCCTGTTCGCCAGCAAGGAAGAGCCTGCAGCCCCTGCCGTGGTTGAAAAACCGGTTGCGACTGAGCCACGCCCTGCACGCAACGAAGAACGTCGCAACGGCCGCCAGCAAACCCGCAGCCGTAACGGTCGCCGCGACGAAGAGCGCAAGCCACGCGAAGAGCGTGCACCTCGTGAAGAGCGCGCACCACGCGAGCCTCGCGAAGTGCGCGAAACCCGCGAAGAAACGCCGGTTGTTGCCACCGCACCTCGTGAAGAACGCGCTCCGCGCCCACCGCGCGAAGAGCGTCAGCCTCGTGCCCCGCGTGAAGAGCGCAAGCCTCGCGGCGAAGGCCGTGAAGAGCGCGTTCGCGAATTGCGCGAGCCTCTTGATGCAGCCCCGGCGGTTGCCGCCGTCGCAGCAGTGTCCAACGAAGAAGAACGCCCGGCTCGCCCACCGCGTGAAGAGCGCCAGCCTCGTGCGCCGCGCGAAGAACGTGCACCACGTGAAACCCAACCTGTTGCTGCCCCGGAAGACGAAGAAGCGCTGTCAACTGAAGAGCAATCACAAGACGACACGCAGGATAACGCCGAAGGCGATCGTCCTCGTCGCCGCTCCCGTGGCCAGCGTCGTCGCAGCAACCGCCGTGAACGTCAACGCGATGCCAATGGCAATGTGATTGAAGGCTCGGAAGAAAACAGCGAAGAAGCCAACGCCGACAACACACCCGCCAGCACTGCTGAACTGGCTGCAGGCCTGGCAGTCACTGAAGCCGTTGCCAGCTCGGTCATCAGCGCTCCTGCTGAAGCCCAGGCCAATCAACAGGCTGAACGTGCGACCCAGGCTATTGAGGAGTCGACCCAGGCTGAAACAGCGGTTGAAGAGGTTAAAACAACTGCAGTCGCCCTCGTGCCGACACCGGCTGTTGAGGCACCTGTCGTAGAAACAACCGTCGCTCAAGCGCCAGCAGCCGAAGTCGTGGCTCAGGCCGAAGCCGTCAAGGCACCTGAGGCTCCAGCAACACCAGAAGCCCAACCTGAAGTCCAGGCCGCTGCCGAACCTGCTCCTGTGGCACAAGCGCCTGTTGTTGTCGCTGAGCCGGTGGTTGAGGTTGCAGTTGACGCGCCTGCTGTCGAAGCGCCGTCGGTAGAAGAGCCGGTGATCAAAGCCCCTGCTGTTGAGGAACCGGCCATCGAAGCACCGGCCGTCGAAGAAGCACCTGAGCCCGTCAAGGAAACTCGCGTTGTACGTGAGCCCGTCAAGGAAACTCGCGTTGTACGTGAGTCCGTTGCTGAGCCAGCCGTGGCGGCAACAGCGCCTGCACCTGCGGCAGAGCCGGTTGCAGCTGAAGTCGTGGTAACTGAAGCCGTGGTTGAGACCGTTGTAGCAGTAGAGCCTGCTGCGGTTGAAACCGTGGTTGCTGCTGAAGTGGTCGAGACCGCCGTTGTGACGGCACCCGAGCCGGCACCCGCCGCCCCCTCGCTGCCAAGCAACGGTCGTGCCCCTAACGACCCGCGTGAAGTCCGTCGTCGCAAACGCGAAGAAGCTGCAGCAGCTGCCGCAGCCGCCCAAGCCACTGCGAACGAAGCCGTAGCCCAGGAAAAGGAACACGAGCCTAAACCCCTCGCCTAATTCCGAAGGCCACTAAAAAGCCCCGCCAGTTCGCACTGGCGGGGCTTTTTTACGGCCGTTGAACGGGTTTCAACCCCCCCTCTTTAATAGACGTTCGGCTCCATCTCCAGCTTCACACTGAAACGCTGCTCGATATCAGCCTGTATCTGTCGTGCCAATGCCAGCAGCTGCAAGCCGGTGGCCTTGCCATAGTTCACGAGAACCAATGACTGCAGGCAATGTACTCCCGCATCGGCATCACGAAAGCCTTTCCAGCCCGCCGCCTCGATCAACCAGCCTGCCGCCAGTTTGACCTGACCATCGGCCTGCGGATAACCCACCAGACCGGGGTACGCCACCTTCAAATCGGCCGCCAGCGCCGCTGACACCAATGGGTTTTTGAAGAAGCTGCCGGCGTTGCCCAGCACCGCCGGGTCAGGCAATTTCTCGCTGCGAATAGTGCTGATTGCACGGCTCACATCACTGGCCGACGGCCGCTCAATACCCTGCTCGCTCAATCGCTGGCGTACCGGGCCGTATTCAAGGTGCAAATGCTCCACTCGACTGAGTGCAAACCGCACCCGCAAGATCAGCCAGCGCCCGGCCTGCTGTTTGAATACGCTGTCACGATAGCCAAAGCAGCACTGTTCCAGACTGAACTCACGCAACTCGCCGGTCTGACGGTCAAGCGCCGTCAACCCCGCAAACACATCCTTGATCTCAACCCCGTAGGCACCGATGTTTTGCATCGGCGCAGCCCCCACTGTGCCGGGGATCAAGCTCAGGTTTTCAAGCCCGCAGAAGCCCCGCGCCAGGGACCACAGCACAAAGTCGTGCCAGACTTCACCCGCTTCGGCTTCGACCATGACACGCTCGCCATCATCTTCCAGTACACGAATGCCACGACTGGCCATTCGCAGTACCAATGCATCCACATCAGCGGTCAACAGCAGGTTGCTGCCGCCGCCGATCACCAGCAAAGGCAATGCCCGATCAACCGCGCACTGTAACGCTGCCCGTACGTCGGTATCCGTGTAAGCCTGGGCAAACAGACGGGCCCGCGCATCGACACCAAAACTGTTAAAGGGTTTGAGCGATGCATTCACTTGCAACTGCAAACTCATACACGTCCCTTTAGCTCGACAACCAGGCTGTCACATGCACGCTCGACCAAATCCAGCACCTCTTCAAACCCGTGTTCGCCATCGTAGTAAGGGTCGGGAACTTCATCTTTCATGCCGGCGTAACGTCGCAGGAACAGGTCCAGTTCGGCCTTGCCACTGGCAGGCTGCAAGGCTTTAAGGTCGCGCAGATTGCTATGGTCCATCGCCAGAATCAGGTCATAGCGATCGAAGTCAGCGGCGCTGACCTGCTGAGCGCGTTGCGTAGACAGATCATAGCCGCGCCGTTTGGCCGCTCGCTGGCTACGCGAGTCCGGCGCTTTACCCACATGCCAATTGCCCGTGCCCGCAGAGGCCACCGTAACCTGCTCGGTCAATCTCGCTTCATGCAACTTGGCGCGCAATACGCCTTCGGCGGTGGGCGAACGGCAAATATTGCCCAGACAAACAAACAGGACGCGCATTAGGCCTCCAACAAACGCCGTACGCGTTCAAGGTCTTCAACCGTATCAACCCCCGCAGGCGGGGCTACCAGCACATCAGCCACATGGATGCGCACGCCATGCCACAGCGCTCGCAATTGCTCCAGGCGCTCAGTGTTTTCGAGCCAGCACGGGCCCCAACTGACGAAGTCGTGCAAGAAACCTGCGCGGTACGCATAAATACCAATGTGCCGGCGGTATGGCACACCCTGCGGCAGCACGTCCGTTTGGCGGGCAAAATCATCACGGGCCCACGGCAATGTCGCCCGGCTGAAGGTTAGCGCCAGTCCATTAATATCGCTGACGACCTTGACCACATTGGGATTGAACAGTGTGTCGATGTCTTCGATCGGCTCCGCCAGGGTCGCCATGCTCGCTTCGGCATGCGCGGCCAGGTTAGCTGCAACCTGATCGATCACCTGCGGCGGAATCATGGGTTCATCACCCTGCACATTGACCACAATGGCCTGGCTGTCCAAACCCAATTGCGTCGCTACTTCAGCCAGACGATCAGTGCCGGACTCGTGGTCCATGCGCGTCATCAGCACCTCAGCGCCAAACGCCTGGCAAGCCTCAACAATTCGTACATCGTCGGTGGCAACCACCACCCGCTGCGCACTGCTTTGGCAGGCCTGCTCCCAAACGTGCTGGACCATTGGCTTGCCAGCAATCAGCAGCAGCGGCTTGCCCGGCAGCCGGGTCGAGGCAAAGCGCGACGGAATAACGACGGTAAACGCGGTCATTTATCCAGACGCTCATCGGTGCTGATGGTACGAGCTTCGGTTTCAAGCATCACCGGAATACCATCACGAATCGGGTAAGCCAGGCCGGCACCTTTGCTGATCAGTTCGGTTTTATCGGCACTGAGTTTGAGTGGGCCTTTGCAAACAGGGCAAGCGAGGATATCGAGCAATTTGGTGTCCATGTAGGTTCCCCTGGATAAAGATGAATTAGGGCAAAAGACGCTGTAGCTGTTGATCAAGCCAAAGCACAAAAGCCTCTGATGGTGCCGCATCCACCGTCAGGTACCACCAGTCAGGTGACGCAAAGTCACGGCACTTCACCGCGTCCTTTTCCGTCATGACCACGGGCAATGGCGGCGTAAATTTCAAGACTTCAGCGCTGTAAGGCGCATGGTCAGCAAAAGCATGGGCGATTGGCTGCCAGTGTAGCGTTTCAAGGGTGGTGAAGAAACGCTGCGGGTTACCGATCCCGGCCACCGCATGCACCGCTTGCCCCGGCGGGAAATGGTCCAGCGGCTGACGCTCGCCACTGAGCAGGTTGATCAGTGCCGCCGGTTTCAATTGAAAGGCAAAGCCTGCCAGCGGGTCACTGGCCGCACCGTTATACAACACGGCATCGACACTCTGTAGACGCTCAACCGGCTCACGCAGCGGGCCAGCGGGCAGGCAACGACCGTTTCCCAACCCCCGGGCGTTATCGATCAGCACCAACTCAAGGTCACGGGCCAAACGGTAATGCTGCAAGCCATCGTCCGACAAAATCAGGTCGAGCGGCTCACTGGCCAGCAAGCCTTGCACCGCTCGGCTACGGTCCGGGTCAATCATCAAGGGCACGCCGCTGCGCTGCACAATCAGTAGCGGCTCATCGCCCGCAACCTCGGCACTCTGCTCAGCCCGAACACGCCAGGGAAACTGCGGTGGCCTGGCACCATAGCCACGACTCACCACCCCGACCCGCAGGCCTTGGCGCTGACAGTGTTCGATCAACCATAAAATCAGCGGCGTTTTACCGGTGCCGCCCACAGTGATGTTGCCGACCACCACGACCGGCACAGGCGCACGGTAAATAGTGCCTTCACCGGCCACAAACCGCGCCCGCTTGCGCTCAACCACCCGCCGGTACAAACACTCCAGCGGGCGCAGCAGGGCCAGCAACGGATGCCCGGCATACCAGGCGCGCAACAAACGATCAGACATAGCCATCAGGGAGTCGCCTGCGCCTCGACCGTGGTCATGCGCAAGTGGCTGAAACCGAGTTTACCGGCCGCATCCATTGCAGTGATCACGGCTTGATGTCGGGCGTTGCCATCGGCGCTGATCGACAACGGCAACGACGTGTCGCCGCCAGACTCTTTCTGCAAGGCTTCCATCAAGTGGGTCAAATCGCTTTGCAGCAACACTTGGTTGTTCACTGAGAACACCCCGTCGGCACTGATTGCTATGTCCAGTTGCTTGGCATTCTGATCTTCGCTGGGCGAGCCGCTGACGGCCTCCGGCAAGTCGACCCGCAACTGGGTTTCACGGGTAAACGTGGTGGTTACAACAAAAAACAGCAGCAGGATAAACACCACGTCAATCAACGACGCGAGGTTGATATCGACCGTTTCTCGCGGCTTGCGGCGAAATTTCACGCGTTGCTCCCGACCATGTCGACTTCGCGGTCGCCCTGTACCACTTCGACCAGCTTGATCGCTTCCTGCTCCATGCCGACCACCAGTTCATCCACACGGCGTTGCAAAAAGCGGTGGAAGAACACCGCCGGGATCCCCACCATCAAGCCAGCAGCCGTCGTAATCAGTGCCTTGGAAATACCACCGGCCAAAATGGCCGCGTTGGTGGTCATGCCCGAGCCCATGAACGAGCTGAAAATATCGATCATGCCCAGCACGGTTCCCAACAAGCCCAGCAAGGGGGCCATCGCCGCAATCGTACCCAGCGTATTGAGGTAACGCTCCAGCTCATGGATGACACGGGCGGCCGCCTCTTCGATGCACTCTTTCATGATCTCGCGGCCATGTTTTGAGTTGGCCAGGCCTGCCGCCAGGATCTCCCCCAGCGGGGAGTCGGCGCGCAATTGCTTGAGTTTGTCTTTGTCCAGTTGCTTGTCCTTGATCCAGACCCAGACTTGCCCCAACAAATGAGGTGGGGTCACGCGGCTGGCACGCAAGGTCCACAGGCGCTCGACAATAATGCCCAGCGCGGCAACAGAACTCAGAATGATCGGCAGCATCATCCAGCCGCCGGATTTGACCAGTTCCCACACAGTGACAATCCCCTCGAAAAAGTGCGCCACTCTACCACACGAATGCGCGCTCACTCGCCCGTACAGGCGAGCCAACACGCGTTAGCCGCGCCAGAACCGGCGCTGGTCACGCAGGCTTTGCGCCTCGCCAAAAGCCCCTAAACGAAACTGCACCGCATCGTGTACGGCACTGTCCCACACAGTCATCGCCAATGCGTTGTAACGCGCCATCACTTGCGGGTGCGGGTGGCCAAAGCTGTTGCCGTGCCCCCGGGAGATCAAGACTGAAGTAGACGACAACGCCTTGAGAAATACCATTGACGATGACGTGCGGCTGCCATGATGCGGTGATTGTAACCATTGTGTCGGCACCGCCAACGGGCTTTGCAGCAACGCTCGCTCGGCCTGAACGTCAATATCCCCCGTCAGCAGCAACCGTTCCTCGTTGGCATTGACCTGAAGCACGCAGGATTTCTGATTACTATCGGTCGCGCCCTCCCATTGCCACAGCGTGAACGTCACCCCGTCCCACTCCCAGTTCTCCCCCGTCGTACAGGGTTGCGCTTGTAATTGAGCAGGCAATCCAGCCACGTCGCCACTGACCACCCGTGTGACAGCCCGTTCACGCTGTACCGCGAGCGCGCCACCCGCGTGGTCCGAGTCGGCATGGCTGATCACCATCATGTCGAGCTTATCAACGCCCAATGAACGCAACACAGGCACCACCACCCGCTCACCCAAATCAAGATCCCGAACCCTGGGGCCGGCGTCATACAGCAACGTGTGATGACGGGTTTGCAGCACCATCGCCAACCCCTGCCCGACGTCCAGTTGCCACACCTGAACTTGGCCGTGCGGGATTGAAGCGCGCGGCGCAAACACCGCGAGCAAGACCAGCGGCCAACCCAGCGGTCTGAGGGGAACACCCGCCGGCAACAGCAGCAACAGAACACCCAGCACACTCAAGCCCCACACGCCGATCGGCACATCGCTCGGCTGCCAGGGCGAGACCTGCTCGGCCAACACTGCCAGCACACGAATCAGCCCATCCAGTAAAGCGCCCGACAGCCACAACAACCCATCGCCAAGCCAGGGCACGGGTAACAGCAAGGTTCCCAACAACGCTGTCGGCAGTACCGCCAGGCTGATCCAGGGCACCGCCACCAGATTGGCCAACGGCCCGGTGAGACTGATTGGCAGGCCGAGTATCCACAATAGCGGCAGCAGCCCCACAGCGATCAACCCTTGGGGCCGCAACCAGGCCGCACGCCACCCCCAAGGCCCCAGTCGCGCGCCAAAGGTAAAAATCAGCACCGCCACAGCACCAAAAGACAACCAGAAGCCCGGCCGCAGGCTGGCCAGCGGTTCAATCACAAGAACCGCATTGAGTGCCACCAAAAAGGGCAACCAGGCCCCCAAATGGCGAAAGCGCAATCGCCAGGCCAGCACCAGCGCAAGCATCATGCAAGCCCGCTGAACGGGCACTTCAAAGCCCGCCAGTAGGCCGTAGGCGGTTGCGCCCGCAAAAGCCAGCCCGCACGCCCAAGGCAGCCAAGGCAACCGCTGCGGCCACCACCCATAACGCGCCAGCAGTGCGACCAGGCCGTAGATCAGCCCCGCAAACAGGCCAATATGCTGCCCCGAGATCACCAACAAATGCACGGTGCCCGTCGCTTGCAATATCGCCCAGTCGTCGCGGCTCAAGCCGGACCCGTCGCCCATCACCAGCGCGGCCAGCCAGGGGGCCCGGTCATGGGCACCACTGTGCAACAACCGCTGGCGTAAACCGTCTCGCCAAGCGTAACGGGCCGGTGCCAACAACTGACCATCTTTGACGCTACCGGTGGCTCCAATACGCTGTGCCAGCAACCAGGCTTCGTAATCGAAGCCCTGAGGGTTGAGCAACCCCCTGGGGCGCTTGAGTTTGACCGCCAAGCGCCAGCGCTCGCCACTGTTTACAGACGGGCCGCCATACCAACTCAACCGCAAGGTCTTGGGTAATCGGGTATGCCGCGAATAAGCGTCACTCACTTCAAAGCGCACACTGCCCTCCGAGTGCTGCGCCAGCCCGATGACACGCCCCTCAACCCACAGGGTTCGACCGTCCATCGTGCTGGGTAAACGATCATCGATTGCCCACTGCCCCTGCACACAGGCCCAGGCAAAACCCAGCACAAACAACCCGGCCAGGTACCTGCGAAAGACCAGCAGCCCCCCACCCGCGACCCATAGCAGCCACACACACCACACCGGCGGCAATACCGGTAAAAAACGCAAGGCAAGCAAGCCCGACGCCAGCGCCAACATCCCTGTATGCATAGCCAGCCCAAAAAAGTCCTTCCCTTCGGATTAGCTGAAACCGTGGCGTGGCGCTTTATTAATTGTCACAAAGTCTGAATAGGCATACCGCGCGATTTGGGCATACTGCCTGATTGATCCTAGGGAGAGGCCCATGCCAAAGCGTTTATTCAAACGTTATATGCCAGACCCGGCGAGCATCAGGGAACACAAGTCCTTACGCTTCATGGGCACCTTGCTGCATGACCCCAACCTTTGGCACCTCAATCGCCACTCCGTTGCCCGGGCGATGGCGGTCGGCATCTTCGCGGCGTTTATCCCGATGCCGTTTCAGATGTTGCTGGCCGCTTTTCTGGCCATTACCGTGCGCAGCAACATGCCAATCTCTGTCGGGCTGGTCTGGCTGACCAACCCCATCACCATGCCGCCAGTGTTCTACCTGACCTACCAAATCGGGGCGTGGCTCATGAGTGTGCCGGCGCGCACCCTCCCCGACACACTGACCTGGGAATGGATCAGCAGCCAACTCTCCACCGTGTGGCAACCGTTCCTGCTGGGCTCCGTGGTCTGCGGCGTGGTACTTGGGGCGCTGGCCTACTGCCTGACGATGCTGTATTGGCGCTGGTGGGTGAGCCACCAATGGAAGCGTCGACAGAAAAAGCGCGCATAAAAAAAGGCCCCGACGGGGCCTTTTGCATGACTGACGCTTACTGACGCATACCCCGCCCACTGACCAGCAAGCGGGCGCAGGCGATGTACAGCACCACCGTTGCAACCACCATAAAGGTCAGCGCCACGCTGATTTTGATATCAGACACCCCGAGAATGCCGTAACGGAAGGCGTTGACCATGTGCAGCACCGGGTTGGCCAGCGACACGCTCTGCCAGAACGGCGGCAGCAGGCTGATGGAGTAGAACACGCCGCCCAGATAAGTCAGCGGCGTCAGCACGAACGTCGGAATAATCGAAATATCATCGAAGTTTCGTGCAAATACCGCGTTGATAAAGCCCAGCAACGAGAAGATCGTCGCCGTCAGCACCACCACCACAATGGTCAGGCCCAAATGGTGGACTTGCAGGTGCGTGAAGAACAGCGACAGCAGGGTCACGATCAACCCGACGATCAACCCGCGCAAAATGCCGCCGACGGTAAAGCCGATCAAAATGGTGTGGGGCGAGACCGGCGAAACCATCAATTCTTCAATCGAACGCTGGAATTTGGCCCCAAAAAAGCTCGAGACCACGTTGCCGTAAGCGTTGGTGATCACTGACATCATGATCAGGCCGGGCACGATGTACTCCATATAGGTGAAACCACCCATATCACCGATTTGTCGGCCAATCAGGTTCCCGAAGATCACAAAGTACAAAACCATTGTGATGGCTGGCGGCAGCAAGGTCTGCGGCCAGATACGCATAAAACGGCGTACTTCACGGTAAATAATGGTGTTCAACGCAACCAGGTTGGGGCGAAACTCCGAGCTCATATCGCCACCTTCGCCAGATTTTTCTCGACCAACGACACGAACAACTCCTCAAGGCGATTGGTTTTATTACGCAAGCTGACGACTTCGATGCGTTGCGCAGCCAGCTGGGTGAACAAACCGGTAATGCCCACCGCTTTGTCCACTTGAACGGCCAGTGTGCTGGCGTCGACCAACTCGCACGGGTAACCCATCAAGTGGGGAGCCACATGCAGAGGCGCTTTCAAGTCCAACAGGAACGTTTCGACGTGCAGTTGGCCCAGCAACTGACGCATGCTGGTGTTTTCGACAATGGTGCCGTGATCGATGATGCCGATGTTGCGGCACAGTTGCTCAGCCTCTTCCAGATAGTGCGTGGTGAGGATGATGGTGGTGCCTTGCTCATTCAGTTCGGTGAGAAACGTCCACATCGAGCGGCGCAGCTCAATGTCCACGCCTGCCGTCGGCTCATCGAGAATCAACAGGCGCGGCTCGTGCACCAGCGCACGGGCAATCATCAGCCGGCGCTTCATGCCACCCGACAACGAACGCGAAGGGGTGTCGCGCTTGTCCCAAAGCCCCAGTTGAGTGAGGTACTTCTCAGCACGCTCCTTGGCGACTTTCGCGGGAATGCCGTAGTAGCCCGCCTGAGTGACGACGATATCAAACGTCTTCTCAAACTGGTTGAAATTGAATTCCTGCGGTACCACACCGATGCTGCGCTTGAGCGCGGCCGGTTCACGGTCAAGGTCATGGCCAAAGATATTCACCGTACCGCTGGTTTTGTTCACCAGGGTCGAGAGAATGCCGATGGTGGTGGATTTGCCGGCACCGTTGGGGCCGAGCAAAGCGAAGAAGTCACCTTCAGCAACATCCAGATCGATACCACTCAGGGCCTGGAAACCGTTGCCGTAGGTTTTGGTTAGCTGCCGTATGGACAGAGCGGAACTCATATCGGATTACGCACCAAGAAGGGGAATAGGGATGACTCAATAAGGGCGAACTGTCCGTAAGACAAGTCCGACAAGGCCATCGAACACCGCGCATGGTGCTTGGCCTTGCCGCACAAGTACAGTCGCCCGTATTAATAGTGAGTATTAAGTCAACGCGGTCATCACAGCGCTACGGTAAGCAGGGCGCAACTTAAGGCGTTCGTACCAGGCGTTGAGATGCGGCAATGACGGGCGCTCGATGGGCATTTCGAACCAGGCGTAGATAAACGACCCCAGCGGAATATCCCCCATGCCGATTTCATCACCAGACAAATAGGGTTTTTCGGACAACGCCTGATCAACTATCGCCAGCAGCTCGCCGCACTCCTTGATCGCCGCATGGATCTTCGGCCAATCCTGCTGTTCACGAGGAGTACGCAAAACACCCCAGAAAACATCGCGAAACGGGCTGGCAAATGACGACGTGGTCCAGTCCATCCACTTCTCGGCCTGCGCCCGCACGCGCACATCCGTCGGGTACCAGGACGTGTCGTCGCCGTATTGGGCGGCCAGGTAACGCACGATAACGTTGGACTCCCAGAGTACAAAATCATCGCCATCCTGGATCATCGGGACACGGCCATTGGGGTTCAACGCGCGGTACTCTGCACTGTTGACCACACCAAATGCCCCACCCGCCTCTTCTCGGTTGTAAGGCAGCGCCAGCTCTTCGGCGCACCAGAGCACTTTTCTGACATTTGACGAATTTTTGCGACCCCACACCTTCAACATGTTCGGACTCCTGATTGATAGACGCCGCAGCAGTCTAACTCCGAGCGACGAACTACGCGCGCAGTACGAGGTCACTATTGCTACAGCCCGACCACCGTATTCAAGAGTTGCGACTAAGCTCTCATCGGTGCCCGCCCCTGGCTTCTCGGAGGATTGAATATGCTGTTGTTGTGGATACTGGTTCTGATCATCGGCAGTGCCTGGCTGGCTCATCGCCGCACCGCCCCCCTTGCAGCCCTTGGCGTGATCGCGGTTTACCTGCTGATCATGGGCATTTACAGCCACGCGCCGGTCTGGTTAATGGTGCTGTTCTGGGTCTTGCTGGCGGCACCGGCCGCGCTGTTGCTGCTACCGGATTTACGCCGCAAACAGTTGACCGCCCCGCTGTTCCGCTGGTTTCAAAAAACCCTGCCGCCCATGTCTCAAACAGAGCGCGACGCCATTGATGCGGGTACGGTGTGGTGGGACGGCGAGTTGTTCAGCGGTCGCCCCGACTGGAACAAACTGCTGGCCTACCCCAAGGCGCAGTTGACCGAAGAAGAGCAAGCCTTTATCGACGGCCCCACCGAAGAACTGTGCGCGATGGTCACCGATTGGGAGATCGGCCAGGCCATGGATTTACCGCCCCAGGCTTGGGCGCATATCAAGACCCATGGCTTTTTTGCCCTGATCATCCCCAAAGCTTACGGCGGCAAAGGCTTCTCGGCTTACGCTCATTCACAAGTGGCCATGAAACTTGCCACCCGTAGCGGCGACCTGGCCTCGACGGTGATGGTCCCCAACTCCCTCGGGCCCGCCGAGTTGCTGTTGCATTACGGCACGGATGAACAACGCGACCATTATCTGCCGCGGCTGGCGCGGGGCGATGACATCCCGTGTTTCGCCCTGACCGGCCCGCTGGCGGGTTCGGATGCCGGAGCCATGCCCGACACCGGCATCATCTGCAAAGGCCAATGGCACGGTGAAGAAGTGCTGGGCCTGCGCCTGAACTGGGAAAAACGCTACATCACCCTCGGCCCCGTCGCCACCTTGCTCGGCCTTGCGTTCAAAGCGTACGACCCGGACCACTTGCTGGGCGACAAACACGACTTGGGCATCAGCCTGGCCCTGATCCCCACCGATACACCGGGCGTAGAAATCGGCCGCCGTCACTTGCCGCTGGGGGCTGCGTTCATGAACGGCCCGAATGCGGGCAAAGACGTCTTTATCCCGCTGGACTACCTGATCGGCGGCCAGGAAATGCTCGGCAAGGGCTGGATGATGCTGATGAATTGCCTGTCGGTCGGGCGTTCAATTTCGCTGCCCGCCGTAGGCACAGGTGCCGCCAAGTTCACCAGCCTCGTCACCGGGCAATACGCTCAGGTGCGCGAGCAGTTCAATGTGCCGCTGGCGGCGTTTGAAGGCATTCAGGAAGCCCTGGCGCGTATCGGCGGCAATGCTTGGCTAATGGACAGTGCCCGTATCCTGACCGCCAATGCCGTGGATCTGGGCGAAAAACCGTCGGTCCTCTCAGCCATCCTCAAATACCACCTGACCGAACGCGGCCGCGAGTGCATCAGCCATGCGATGGACGTCCACGGCGGCAAGGGCATCATCATGGGGCCCAACAACTACCTGGGCCGCAACTGGCAAGGCGCGCCTATTTTCATCACCGTTGAAGGCGCGAATATCCTGTCGCGCAACCTGATGATCTTCGGCCAGGGTGCCATTCGCTGCCATCCCTTCGTACTGAAGGAAATGGCTCTCGCCAGCCGTGAGGACAAGGATCAAGCCCTGAAGGAGTTTGACGGCTTGCTGCTCAGCCACATCGGCTTTGCGGTGAGTAACGCCGCCAGTACGTTTGTGTTGAACCTGGGCCTTGGTCGCTTCGAGCACACTCCCGGTGACAGCCTAAGCCAAGGCTACTTCCGCGCCCTCAACCGCCAGGCGGCAGCGTTTGCGCTGCTGGCCGACTTGAGCATGATGCTGCTGGGGGGCGAGTTGAAGCGCCGTGAGCGCTTGTCAGCCCGCCTGGGCGATGTGTTGAGCCACCTGTACCTGGCCTCCGCCGCGCTTAAGCGCTATCACGACCTTGGTGCCCCCTCTTCGCTCACGCCGCTGTTTACCTGGGCGATGGAAGAAAGCCTGGGCCATGCTGAGCGGGCACTGGATGAGTTGCTGAACAACTTTCCCAACCGCATTCTGGGCTGTGCATTGCGCGTTATCGTGTTTCCGTTTGGCCGCCGCCACACCGGGCCCTCGGACGCACTGGATGCCGAAGTCGCGGCCGTCTTGGGCCGTGCCAAAGGCGATCCGGCCCTGGAAGCCCTGCTGGAAGGCTGCTATCGCCCGCAATCCCCGGACGACGCAGTGGGTGCGCTGCAACAGGCCTGCGACCTGCTGGCAACGGCCAGACCGCTCAGTAAAAAACTCCATGAGGCGCTCAAAAGTGGCCAAATCAAGCCGGCTCCCGGAGAACCGGCCATCGATGCCGCGGTAGAGGCCGGCGTACTGCAAGTGGCCGAGGCCCAGACCCTGCACGAGGCTGAAACAGCCCGCCGCAAGGTGATTGATGTGGATGATTTCGACAAACAGGCGCTTACCGCCACCGAAGGAAAAATTCGCTAGCACGACAGCGGGCGTTGAGGGCTTTATACTCTCGCGCCCGTTTTGCTCAAGAGGACACCGCAATGGCCACCAACGATCTCAACCACAACCTTGTGTTGCTCGACATTCTGCGCAGCATCCTGGTTGCTGTGGGCGACGCGGAACAAATCCCCGAGGAAAGCCACGCGCTGTTTATGGAACGCTTCGACGACATGCGCGCTTCCCTGCCAGTCGATCCTATCAATAGCCAGTACCTGGGCCAGGACATCATGTGCCAGGTGATTGAGCGTTACCCGCAAATCGCCCACCTGGTACCCCGCGACCTGCTGTGGTACTTCGGCGGCGCGTGCTTCAATTTCCTGTCCGACGAGGAACTGGACATGTACCAGACCCTGGAAGAGCGTCGTCACGAAGCGCAAGAAAACGACGAGCCGTTCGACTGGAACCAGGAAAAACAATTCCTGGCCATGCCGCCCACCGAGGAAAGCACCCAGCACTGAGTGCTAAGCCCCGTCGTAAAAGGCCCGCCCGGTGCAACACAGGGCGGGCCTTTTTTATGCAGCACCCACTACGCGCGCACCTACTACCGCGATGAACCCAGAACGACTAACAGGCTAAGCGCGAACCTGTATTTTTCCTCACAACGCAAAAAGCAGCCCTAAGGCTGCTTTCTGTGTGTTTTTTGAAACCGCGTCGCTCCAAAAAACAAAATTTGGAGCGGGAAACGAGACTCGAACTCGCGACCCCGACCTTGGCAAGGTCGTGCTCTACCAACTGAGCTATTCCCGCAATATGGCGTCCCCTAGGGGACTCGAACCCCTGTTACCGCCGTGAAAGGGCGGTGTCCTAGGCCACTAGACGAAGGGGAC
>NZ_JASLGE010000097.1 GCF_030150285.1 Pseudomonas sp.
GACGCCACCCTGGGCCCAATAAGTCGAACCGTTGGCAAGATCGCCCTTGCTCAGTACGGCGATGCGCAAGTGACCGGGCAGGGTCAGCGCGAGACTCAAACCGGCAGCGCCGCTGCCAATCACCAGAACATCGTGTTGAAACTGTTGGCTCATTTCAGGATTCCGCTCAATGCGACCCGGGTCGGGGTTGGCGCAAGACAGGCGGATGGGCGAGTCGAGACAGCCACACAGCCCACTAGTATATAGAGGGGTGGGGCGGCACAATAGCCGGGTGGATATGGCATTGTGAAACTACTGTGACGGTGAAATGCCGACGCTTTGTCGGAAGATTTTTCCGCCGGTTTTGGGAAAAAGCGACTGTATCGCAGATGAAACATGCTTTTTCCGCTCACGGTTGCCCAATGTCGGCGCGGTCCGTCTATAAATATTTGGAACTTTTGCCAGAGGCCCAAGATCAATAGACAGTTGCCCGAAACAAGGGACAGTGTCGGCTTCAATGCGGAACCTGCGGTTGGGTTCTAGCCGGCGAGCCGATGAAAAGATTATTCGCGCAGCCGGTTTATCCCGCGCTGCGTTTTTCGTGCGTGCCAAATCAGAGCCCGCAGGAAACTTGCTTGGAGGGGGAGAACTTTTGCGAAAAGCCCGAGTCTATGTTTGCAAGTCCGGTCGTTTAGCCATGCAAGCTTCCTCCGAGTTTATCGAGGAGTGTTCATGCTAACCCAGGAAGAGGATCAGCAGCTGGTCGAGCGCGTTCAGCGCGGTGACAAGCGAGCTTTCGATCTGCTCGTGTTGAAGTATCAACACAAAATTCTCGGGTTGATCGTGCGTTTCGTGCACGACACCCATGAAGCCCAGGATGTTGCACAAGAGGCTTTTATCAAGGCCTACCGTGCACTTGGCAATTTTCGCGGCGACAGTGCGTTTTATACGTGGCTGTACCGTATCGCCATTAATACGGCGAAAAACTATCTGGTGTCTCGCGGACGGCGGCCACCGGATAGCGATGTAAGTTCTGAAGATGCTGAGTTCTACGATGGCGATCATGGCCTCAAGGATCTTGAGTCGCCGGAGCGTGCATTGCTCCGGGATGAGATCGAAGGCACTGTCCATCGAACTATCCAGCAATTGCCTGAAGATTTGCGTACCGCTTTAACTTTACGTGAGTTCGATGGTCTGAGTTACGAAGACATTGCGAGCGTCATGCAATGTCCGGTAGGCACCGTGCGCTCCCGGATTTTCCGCGCTCGGGAGGCCATTGATAAAGCCCTGCAACCGTTGTTGCAGGACACTTGAGACAGCGGCGACAGCCAAGAGAGGAACGCCATGAGTCGTGAAGCCCTGCAGGAATCGCTGTCCGCAGTGATGGATAACGAAGCGGACGAACTGGAACTGCGTCGGGTATTGAATGCCTTTGACGATACACAAACCCGTGACACCTGGTCCCGCTATCAGGTGGCACGTGCGGCCATGCACAAGGAGTTGCTGGTTCCGCGCCTGGACATCGCCTCTGCCGTCTCGGCGGCGTTGGCTGAAGAACAGACGCCAGCGAAGGTCGTGCGTGGGCCGTGGCGCAGCATTGGTCGTCTGGCTGTGGCTGCTTCGGTGACCGTTGCCGTACTGGCTGGGGTCAGGTTGTATAACCAGGATGACATCGTCGGTGATCAACTGGCCCAACAAGCCGCTCAGCAGACGTTGAGTGCTCCGATGGTCAAAGGCCCGGCGGTGTTGGCGAACTACAGCGAGAGCAGTGATCAGGCCACCGGCCCGATGGCCAACAGGGTTCTGCAAGGCCAGCCCGGCTGGCAGGATCAGCGTTTGCCCGGGTACTTGCGCCAGCACGCTCAGCAAGCGGCGTTGAAAGGCACTGAAAGCCCTCTGCCGTATGCGCGCGCTGCTAGCCTGGAAAACCGTTAAGGACCCTCATGCGCGTCCTACCTTTGTTACCTCTGTTGCTCAGTGGATGGTTTGTCGTTCCAGCCCAGGCGGATGAAGCCCGGGATTGGCTCAAACGTCTTGGGCAGGCCGAGCAGCAGCAAAGCTATCAGGGCACTTTCGTTTACGAGCGTAACGGTAGTTTTTCTACCCATAACATCTGGCACCGCGTGCAGGATGGAAAAGTTCGTGAGCGTTTGATGCAACTGGATGGTGCAGCGCATGAAGTGGTACGTGCCGATGGACATACTGAATGTGTCAGCGGCAATGCTGCACCACGGATTGCAGATGTGAGTGCAGCCACGGTGCGGCAACTGGAAGTCGATCGGCTGGATGATTGGTACACCATCTCCAAAACCGGGACTACGCGGGTTGCAGGCCGACCTGTTGCGGTCATTGCCCTCACGCCTCGCGATCAACACCGTTACGGCGTCGAGTTGTACCTGGATCGCGACACCGGTTTGCCGCTCAAATCCTTGTTGCTCAATGACAAAGGGCAATTACTGGAGCGCTTTCAGTTTGTGCGTCTCGACACGACTGCACCTGATGACAGCCAGCTCATGCCTACAAGCCAATGCCGATCTGTCCCTCAGAAGATTGAAGGAGCACCTTCGAGTCATGCGGCTCATGCCTGGCACTCTGACTGGTTACCCCCAGGGTTTGAGATCGTCAGTAGCACTGTTCGCCGCGACCCGAAAACCCGCTCTGAAATTACCAGTCTGTTATATGACGATGGTTTGACGCGCTTTTCGGTGTTTCTCGAACCGTTGAAGGGCGCTGCTGCCAGTGATACACGGCTACAGCTTGGGCCGACGGTCGCCGTGTCAAGGCATCTCACCTCACCAGATGGCGACATATTGGCGACGGTGGTCGGTGAAATTCCGATGGGCACGGCGGAACGTATTGCGCTTTCAATGCGCTCGGGTGAGGCCGAACCGGAGCCTGCGGCTCATGAGAACTAACAGATCGAAATGATGAATCGGGGTGTTGAAACATCCATTTTTTATCTTTTTATAGCCCGGCACATGTGAAGGTGCTGGGCTGGCTTTGCTTTAGGACTCTGAAATGAGTCTATGCTGGCTTAAGTTTTTGGTGCCTGTCGCTTAACTCTGCTTGCTACTCACGGGAGCTGTATATCGATGCCTCGATTGAAATCTTACTTACCCATTTTTGCTGCCGTGCTGATGCTGGGCCAAGCCGTGCCGGCCCTTGCTGAAGCGCAGTTGCCTGACTTCACACAATTGGTCGAGCAAGCCTCTCCGGCTGTGGTGAATATCAGCACCACGCAAAAGCTGCCTGAGCGCAGAGCATCCAGCATGGGGCAGATGCCTGATCTGGAAGGGCTGCCACCCGGGTTGCGCGACTTCTTTGAACGTAGCCTGCCACCGGGAAGCCGCGGTGGACCCGGCGGGCAGGGTGGCCGTCAACGGGAAGCCCAGTCCCTGGGGTCAGGTTTTATCATCTCCCCGGATGGCTACATCCTCACCAATAACCACGTGGTGGCGGATGCCGATGAAATCATCGTGCGCCTGTCGGACCGTAGCGAAATGAAAGCCACGCTGGTGGGAACCGATCCGCGTTCCGACGTGGCGTTGCTGAAAATTGATGGCAAAAACCTGCCCGTGCTCAAACTTGGGAAATCTCAGGACCTCAAGGCGGGCCAATGGGTTGTGGCAATCGGTTCACCGTTTGGTTTTGACCATACCGTGACCCAAGGCATCATCAGTGCCATTGGTCGCAGCTTGCCGAATGAAAGCTACGTGCCTTTTATCCAGACGGACGTGCCCATCAACCCGGGTAACTCGGGTGGGCCGTTGTTCAACCTGGCGGGCGAAGTGGTGGGCATCAACTCGCAAATCTACACCCGCTCCGGTGGTTTCATGGGCGTGTCGTTCGCGATTCCAATCGATGTCGCCATGGACGTGTCCAATCAGCTTAAAGCGGGTGGCAAGGTGAGCCGTGGCTGGTTGGGCGTAGTGATTCAAGAGGTCAACAAGGACCTGGCTGAATCTTTTGGCCTGGAAAAACCGGCCGGTGCGCTGGTAGCACAGGTACTGGATGATGGTCCGGCTGCCAAAGGTGGCCTGCAAGTGGGCGATGTAATTCTGAGCATGAACGGTAAGCCCATTGTTATGTCCGCCGATTTGCCGCATCTGGTCGGCGCACTTAAGGCCGGCAGCAAAGCAACCCTTGAAGTGGTTCGTGACGGCAAGCGCAAAACCCTGGACCTGACGGTGGGTGCTATCCCTGATGAAGGGAAAGAGTTGAGTTCACTGGCTGGCGCTGAGCAAAGCAGCAACCGCCTGGGTGTGTCCGTGGTCGACTTGAGCGAAGAGCAAAAGAAAGCCAACGACATCAAAGGCGGCGTCATCATCAAGGACGTGCAGGAGGGGCCTGCCGCCCTGATTGGCCTGCAACCGGGTGACGTGATTACTCACCTCAACAACCAGGCTATCAGTGATGCCAAGCAGTTCACTGAAATTGCCAAGGCACTGCCGAAAAACCGCTCGGTCTCAATGCGGGTACTGCGTCAGGGCCGTGCCAGCTTCATTACCTTTAAGCTGGCGGAGTAAGCCTTCAGCCTGTGATGTGGCGGCCGCAGGCTGCGACAAGGTCCGCAGGATCTTCCAGCAAGGTTTGCTAAGCCACCTATTGCAGTAACCCAAAAGCCCGTATCGCGAGATACGGGCTTTTTTGATTTTTAGAGGTGGGAAGGCGCATTGACGGGGCACCTGTGTGGCCCTTTCGTAGCCTCGTTCTACTCGTCAACGACTACAGGTGTAGTCGCTGCCGCAGGCTGCGATCGATTGCGCAGCAATCGTAAAACCTGAATCCCGGATCAGGCAGGCACACCGCGCTGCCTAGATTCACGACGCCTTCGGTGCCGGACCTAGCCTCGCAAAGCGCGTCAACGACAGGTTGTTTTATTTTTTAGGTTTGGGAATACGGACTAATTGAGTGTTGGAGTACATGTCGTGCCATGTCCGCTTTTGTTTGTCGAACACCGACCAGAAAAACCCCAGGCCCAGGCACAGCCATGAGCCGATGGACACAATAAAACGCAGTAAGGCTTGCCACAGGCTGATTGCGGTACCGTCAGCGTTCTGCACGCGAATGCCCCACACCTGCATTCCCAGGGTTTGCCCGGAGTGGGTCCAGAATTTTGCAAAAAAACCAAACAACACAAAAAATAGCAGAGTGGACAGCAACGGGTCACCGTCCAGCGCACCGGATTCTGAAAGGGCGCGCAGTTTAGCTTCGCCAATAAAAGCCATCATGATCAGCTTGTAGATAAAGGTGGTCACGATCAGCAGCGCTGTGCACAGCAAGAAATCATAGAACATGGCTGCCAGGCGGCGCCCCAAACCCACGGCGGGAAACTCGCCTTGAGGGCTAAGTGGTTGTTTCGACATGACAGGGTCTCGTCAATGAAAAACGCCATCTTACGGAATTGCGGCCATAAAAAAGCCTCTGATGTCACCATCAGAGGCTTTTGAGCGAGAAAGCTTAAGCTTCTGCTTGAACTTCGTCAGCCTGTAGGCCCTTTTGGCCCTGAACTGCGATGAAGGTCACTTTTTGGCCTTCTTTCAAGCTTTTGAAACCGTTGCCCTGAATGGCACGGAAGTGCACGAACAGGTCTGGACCGCTTTCTGGAGTGATAAAACCAAAACCTTTCTCGTCGTTAAACCACTTGACGGTACCGCTCTGACGTTGGGACATTTCTTAATTCCTTGACGCTAACAATGAATGACAGCCTCTTTACCTTTAAAGAGGACTGGTGCTGGGTTGCAGGAAAGTAAGAGACGCAGAACGGGATGTAGCAATCCTGAAGCTACTGCCCAGGTCACGATTCCAGCGACCCATGCAAACACAGTGGGCAAACTCTACGACAACTAAGGATGCAAAAACAAGTCCCTTAAGTGTGACCCGGAGGGCTTGTTTTATATATAACTTTGGGGTTTTTTGTACGCACATTCAGTTATAGGAATGTTCAATTATTTTCGACTTTTATAATCGCTTTTCGCTATCGAAACATCGCACTGGTATGTGGCAGTTGCATGACACGTTAGTGCAGGCGTCATGCAACTTTTTGACGCATTTAGCCCCGGTAATAGCGGTGCGCAACAAACGGCATTTTTGACACTTTCATCGCAACTTGCTTGCCACGTACGATGGCCCAAACGTCTGTGTCGATGGGAGTAAAAGCGCTGTCCAGGTAGCCCATTGCCAGCGGTGCACCCAGGGTTGGGCCAAAACCACCGCTGCTGACGCGTCCGATAATCTGACCGCTCGCATCAACAATGTCAGCGCCCTCGCGCACGGGTGTACGTTCCTGGGGCAGCAGGCCGACCCGTTTGCGTGCAACGCCGTCGCGTTGGCGGGCAAAAATGTGTTCGGCCCCCGGGAAGCCTCCGGCCCGAGGGCCATCAGCCCGGCGGGCCTTGGAGATTGCCCACAGCAGGCTTGCTTCGATGGGTGTGGTGTGTTCGTCCATATCATGCCCGTACAGGCACAGGCCGGCTTCCAGGCGCAGTGAGTCGCGTGCACCAAGGCCAATGGCGGCCACTTCCGGTTCGGCCAGCAGGCGACGCGCCAGGGCGTCAGCGTGGTCGCAGGGCACGGAGATCTCGAAGCCGTCTTCCCCGGTATAGCCCGAACGGCTGACATAGCACTCAATGCCCAGCAGTGTGACCGGGGCAAATTGCATAAACGTCATGTCGGCCACTTCAGGGGCCAGGCGCTTGAGTACGGTAACGGCTTCAGGCCCCTGCAGGGCCAGGAGTGCGCGCTCTTCAAACAGCGGCTCGATCTGGCAGTGGGCCGCCAAATGCGCGCGCAGATGCGCCAGGTCCTGGTCCTTGCAGGCCGCGTTGACCACCAGGAACAGTTGATCGTTACCCAGGTTGGCGACCATCAGGTCATCCAGAATGCCGCCCTGTTCGTTGGTAAACATGGCGTAACGTTGCATGCCCACTGGCAGGTCGATAATGTCGACCGGTACCAGGGTTTCCAGTGCCTTGGCGGCATCGGCTCCGGTCAGGCGAATTTGCCCCATGTGCGACACATCGAACAGTCCGGCGTGTTCACGGGTGTGCTGGTGTTCTTTCATCACGCCCAGCGGGTATTGCACGGGCATGTCATAACCGGCGAACGGCACCATGCGAGCGCCACGCTCAAGGTGAAGGGCGTGCAGCGGGGTTTTTTTCAGGTGTTCGGTGGTCATTCGTGACTCCTTGAAAGTCAGCACTCAATGATGTTGACGGCCAGACCGCCGCGAGCGGTCTCTTTGTATTTGCTTTTCATGTCGGCACCGGTCTGGCGCATGGTGCGGATCACTTTGTCGAGCGAGACAAAATGTTGGCCGTCGCCGCGCAATGCCATGCGCACCGCGTTGATCGCCTTGACTGAGCCCATGGCGTTGCGTTCGATGCACGGCACTTGAACCAGCCCGCCAATCGGGTCGCAGGTCAGGCCGAGGTTGTGCTCCATACCGATCTCAGCCGCGTTCTCGACTTGCTGCACGCTGCCGCCCAGTACTTCGCACAACGCGCCGGCGGCCATGGAACAGGCCACGCCGACTTCCCCCTGGCAGCCCACTTCGGCACCCGAGATCGAGGCGTTTTCCTTGTACAGGATGCCGATGGCAGCGGCGGTCAGCAGGAAGCGCACGACGCCGTCTTCATTGGCTCCGGCGATAAACCGCATGTAGTAATGCAGCACGGCCGGAATGATCCCGGCCGCGCCATTGGTCGGTGCGGTGACCACGCGGCCGCCGTTGGCGTTTTCTTCGTTGACGGCCAAGGCATACAGGTTCACCCAGTCGAGCACTGACAGCGCATCGCGCAAGGCGGCCTCCGGGTGAGCACACAGTTGGCGGTGCAGCGCGGGAGCGCGGCGTTTGACCTTCAGGCCTCCCGGCAAAATGCCCTCGTTGCGACAGCCGGCGCTGACACAGTCCTGCATGACCTGCCAAATGTTCAGCAGGCCGCTGCGTGTCTCGCTCTCAGGCCGCCAGGCACTTTCATTGGCCAGCATGAGCTGGCTGATGGACAGGTGATGGCGGGTGCAATGGTGCAGCAGGTCCTTGGCGGTTTTAAACGGGTAGGGCAGCGGTGTGCTGTCTTCAACGATGCGGTCAGCGCCCGCCGCGCCTTCATCCACCACAAAGCCGCCCCCGATCGAGTAATACTCGCGGCTGCGCAGCTGAATGCCGGCCGCATCCAGGGCACGAAAAATCATGCCGTTGGGGTGGAAAGGCAGGGGTTTGCGAATCATCGCCAGGTGCGATTTTTCATTGAATGCGATGCTGTGTTCGCCCAACAGGTTCAGGCGCCCACTGCTGCGGATCGTGGCCAGGTGTTGCGCCACGGTGTCGGTGTTAACGGTGTCCGGGTGTTTGCCTTCCAGGCCTAGCAACACGGCCTTGTCGCTGCCGTGGCCTTTGCCGGTGGCCCCGAGGGAGCCGTAGAGCTCGGCTTTTACGCAGGCGGTGTGTTGCAGCAGCTCATCACGGCGCAAGCCTTCGACAAACCGCGCGGCGGCGCGCATCGGGCCGACGGTGTGGGAACTGGAGGGACCAATGCCAATCTTGAACAGGTCGAACACGCTTAAGGACATGGGAGCTCCAAGTGGCAAGCTACAAGCCGCAAGGGACAAGCTGAAGCCAACCGGCTTTTAACTTGCAGCTTGCGGCTAGAGACTTATAGCGGCTTAAACATACAGCTCGATGGACGGGCACGCACACACCAGGTTGCGGTCGCCGAACACGTTGTCGACACGGCCGACCGGTGGCCAGTATTTGCCTTCGATCAACGACGCAACCGGGTACACCGCCTGTTCGCGGCTGTACGGGTGAGCCCACTCACCGACCATTTCAGCCGCGGTGTGCGGGGCGTTTTTCAATGGGTTGTCGTCTTTGTCCAGTGTGCCGTTTTCGACACAGCGGATTTCTTCACGGATGCAGATCATGGCCTCACAGAAGCGGTCCAGTTCCTCTTTGGATTCACTTTCGGTCGGCTCGATCATCAGCGTGCCGGCCACCGGAAACGACATGGTCGGCGCGTGGAAGCCGAAGTCGATCAGGCGTTTGGCCACGTCGTCCACGCTGATACCGCTGCTGTCCTTGAGCGGGCGCAGGTCCAGGATGCATTCATGCGCCACCAGGCCATGGCTGCCCGAGTACAGCACCGGGTAGTGCTCTTCGAGGCGACGGGCAATGTAGTTGGCGTTGAGGATAGCCAGTTGCGAAGCGCGCTTGAGCCCTTCGCCGCCCATCATGCGAATGTACATCCAGGTGATGGGCAGGATGCTGGCGCTGCCAAACGGTGCCGCACACACGGCCCCTTCCTTGCGTTCCATAACGCCGTGACCCGGCAGGAACGGCGTGAGATGAGACTTGACCCCGATCGGGCCAACGCCCGGGCCGCCACCACCGTGAGGAATGCAGAAGGTTTTGTGCAGGTTGAGGTGGGACACATCGCCGCCGAACTTGCCCGGTGCGCACAGGCCCACCATGGCGTTCATGTTGGCACCGTCTATGTACACCTGGCCGCCGTTGTCATGAATGATGTCGCAGATCTCGCGGATGCCTTCTTCGAACACGCCGTGGGTGGACGGGTAGGTGATCATCAGTGCCGCCAGATGATCGCGGTGTTCAATGGCCTTGGCGCGCAGGTCCTCAATGTCGACGTTGCCGCGAGCATCGCATGCCGTGACCACCACGCGCATACCGGCCATGTTGGCGGTGGCGGGGTTGGTGCCGTGTGCCGAAGAGGGGATCAGGCAGATATCGCGCCGCTCTTCGCCACGGCTCTGGTGATAGGCGCGAATGGCCAGCAGGCCCGCGTACTCGCCTTGGGAGCCGGCGTTGGGTTGCAGCGAAATGGCGTCGTAACCGGTGGCGGCGCACAGCATCGCTTCCAGTTCGTGGGTCAGTTGCTGATACCCCAGGCTTTGCTCAGCCGGGGCAAACGGGTGCAGGTTGCCAAATTCAGCCCAGGTGATGGGGATCATTTCGCTGGCGGCGTTGAGCTTCATGGTGCATGAGCCCAGTGGAATCATGGTGCGGTCCAGCGCCAGGTCCTTGTCTGCCAGACGGCGCAGGTAGCGCATCAACTCGGTTTCCGAGTGGTAACGGTTGAACACGGGGTGAATGAGGATCGGCGATTGACGCAGCAGGGCCGTCGGCAGCGAGCCGGTGACGGTGCCCGCCAGGGTGTCGAAGTCGGGCAGGGCCTGACCGTCTGTGGCGAGCAGTGCCCACAGGGCGGTCACATCGGCCGGGCTGCTGGTTTCATCCAGTGACAGGCCAAGGCGCTGCTCATCAATTGCACGCAGGTTGATGTGCTGGGTGTGGGCCTTGGCGTGCAGGTCAGCGGTGCGGCTAGCGGTGTTCAGGGTCAGGGTGTCGAAGAAGTGCTCCTGCTCGACGGTCAGCCCCAGTTCGCTCAACCCTTTGGCCAGTATCGCGGTCAGTTGGTGAGTGCGCTGAGCGATCTGCGTCAGGCCTTTAGGGCCGTGGTACACGGCGTACATGCTGGCGATGTTGGCCAGCAGTACTTGCGCGGTGCAGATGTTGCTGGTGGCTTTCTCGCGGCGGATATGTTGCTCGCGGGTTTGCATGGCCAGGCGCAGTGCCGGTTTGCCGTGACGGTCTACCGACACACCGACCAAGCGCCCAGGCATGTCGCGCTTGAACGCATCGCGGGTGGCGAAGTAAGCAGCATGCGGGCCGCCGAACCCCAGGGGGACGCCAAAACGCTGGGCGGTGCCGATAGCCACATCGGCTCCGAATTCGCCCGGCGGGGTCAGCAGGGTCAGGGCCAGCAGGTCAGCTGCGACGGCCACCAGCGCGTTGGCCCCATGGAAGCGCTCAACCAGGTCGTGGTAATCAAACACGTCACCGTTGCTGGTCGGGTATTGCAGCAGGGCTCCGAAGAACGGCGAAACGTCCGTCAGGGTGTGTTCGTCACCTACCACCACCTCAATGCCCAGCGGTTCGGCGCGGGTGCGCAGCACGTCGAGGGTTTGCGGGTGGCAGTGGCTGGAGGCAAAGAAGCGGTGGCTGGATTTGTTCTTGCTCAGGCGCTTGCAGAACGTCATGGCTTCGGCGGCGGCGGTGGCTTCATCCAGCAACGACGCGTTGGAAATCGGCAGGCCGGTCAAGTCGCTGATCAAGGTCTGGAAGTTCAGCAAAGACTCCAGGCGGCCTTGGGAGATTTCAGGCTGGTACGGGGTGTAAGCGGTGTACCAGGCCGGGTTTTCCAGCAGGTTACGCAGGATCGGTGAAGGCGTGTGGCAGTTGTAATAGCCTTGGCCAATATAGGTCTTGCACAGTTGATTCTTGGCCGCGATGGCTTTGATTGAGGCCAGGGCGTTGGCTTCACTCTGGCCGGCCGGCAGGTTGAGCACACTGGTGCCCTTGATGCTGTCCGGGATCACGCTGGCGCTGAGGGCTTGCAGCGAGTCAAAGCCCAGGAGGGCCAGCATGGCCTCTTCGTCGGCCTGGCGCGGGCCGATGTGGCGGGCGATAAATTCATTGGCGGTGCTGAGCGTGATGGTCATGGCGGCTCCTCAGGCTTGGGCGTTGGCTTTGATCAGGCGCTCGTAAGCGTCTTGATCAAGCAATTGAGCAACGGCGTTGGCATCCGCTGGCTTGAAGCGGAAGAACCAGCCTTGACCCAGCGGGTCTTCGTTGACCAGCTCCGGGCTGTCATCAAGGGCCGGGTTGACCTCAATCACTTCACCGTTCAATGGCATGTACACGCCGCTGGCGGCCTTGACGGACTCTACAGTCGCGGTTTCTGCCCCTTTGTCGTAAACCTGCAACTCGGGCAATTGCACAAACACCACATCGCCCAGAGCGTTTTGCGCAAACGCGGTAATGCCCACGGTGACGGTGCCGTCAGCTTCGGTCCGCAGCCATTCGTGATCTTCGGTAAAACGCAATTCGCTCATGGAAACTCCTCAAGGCCAGACAGGTCTGGTGGTCACAGTTGAACGCTCGACAGGGCGAGCTTATTGCAGTGTTCTTTGCAAGATGGCGGCCAGTTTGTAAAAAACGTTATATATCAATTAGCTATGTTGTTTTGCTGGGCAAAGTTTTGCGCGTGCTGTAATGAAATCGCTACAGTGCGGGCGTAATTAAAAATTCAAGCGGATCAAAGCCTTGGGCGGCTGCGGATTAGCGTGACTGTATCGATATCGTTCCAATGGAATGAATTCAATACGTCAACCCCGGAGTAGGAGCGAGCTTGCTCGCGATCTTTTGATCTTGTACAGACCGGACACATGGTTTAGGGGCCCTTTAGATCAAAAGATCACGAGCAAGCTCGTTCCTACAAACGCTGCCATCCGTGATCCGTAGGAGCAGCCGGTCGACGCTCGATTGCTCGCGATCTTTTGATCTTTAAAAGCGCAATAACGCCGCGCTGTCGTTCAGCAATCCTATCCATTGCTGCGGTCACGGCCACTTAAGGTTCCGGCTTTACGCCGTGCCACTTTGAAAAGCTGTACAGACCGGACACATGGTTTAGGGGGCCCTTTAAATCAAAAGCCAGATCAAAAGATCGCGAGCACGCTCGCTCCTGCACAGGATCAGGTTTTTCCAGGAATGCCGTACTTGCGCAGTCGATGAGCGATGGCCGTGTGTGAGGTTTGCAGGCGGCTGGCCAGTTGGCGCGTGGAGGGGTAGTTGACGTAGAGCTTTTCAAGCAAGGCTTTTTCGAAGGTTTCGACTGCCTGTTCCAGGGTTTCGACATCGGTGTCGCTTTGCCGGGCTACTGATGTGCCTGCAATGTCGAGGTCACCGATGTCGACCATGCTGCTTTCACAAATCGCGGCGGCGCGGAAAATGATGTTCTGCAATTGGCGCACATTGCCTGGCCAGCGGTTACCCAACAAGGCCGGGTAGGTGCCCGGTGCCAGCCGGCAGACCGGGCGCTGAATCTGGGTGCAGGCCTGCTGCATGAAGGTGCGGGCCAACAGCAAAATATCCTGGCCGCGCTCGCGCAGGGGCGGCACTTCGAGGCTGAGGACGTTCAAACGGTAGAACAGGTCTTCGCGAAACGTGCCTTCGCTGACCATTTTTTCGAGGTTGCGGTGCGTGGCGCTGAGGATGCGCACATTGACCTTGACCTCGCGCTCGCCACCCACCCGACGAAAGCTGCCGTCACTCAAAAACCGCAACAGTTTGGCTTGCAGGTACGGCGACATCTCCGCAATTTCATCCAGGAACACCGTGCCATGGTTGGCCAGTTCCATCAGCCCCGGTTTACCTCCGCGTTGTGCCCCGGTGAAGGCCCCTGGCGCATAACCGAACAGTTCGCTTTCTGCCAGGTTCTCCGGCAATGCGGCGCAGTTAAGCGCAAGGAACGGGGCGTTAAAGCGGTCACTGATGGCATGGCAGGCGCGGGCTACCAGCTCTTTGCCGGTGCCGGTTTCGCCCTGGATCAGCAGCGGTGCGTCCAGGGCGGCTACCCGCTGCGCCCGGGCTTTGAGGGTGCGAATGGCGGGCGAGTCGCCGAGCAGGGCGTCAAAGCCTTCGGCGTGGTCGTGGTGCAGTGCGGCCAGGCGCTCACCGATTCGGCTCGGTTGGTAGAAGGTGAGCAGGGCTCCGGCATCGGTGATCGGGGTGGCGTCGAGCATCAGCGGGTGCCCGTTTAGCGTGACTTCGCGCAGGGGTAGGCGAAAACCGTTCTCCAGCAGGCTTGCCAGCAGCCCCGGGGCGGTAAACAGGTCGTCGATGCTTTCGCCGGTCGGCTCGCGCCCATACACGGCAATCAGCGCGGGGTTGGCCAGCAACACATGACCGGCGCTGTCCAGCGCCAGCACCGGGTCGGTCATGGCGGCGAGCAGCGCGTCAAGCTGCAGGTGGCGGCGCTGCCCGGGCAGGATGTCGACGACGGTGACCGCCTGCACGCCCTCGACGTTGAACAACGCCTCGCGCAACTCATCAAGGACTTGCGCGCTGAGGGTCGGCGCATCGATGTACACATTGGGCGGAATCATTTCCACCGCATCCAGGTTGAGGTTACGCCCGCCCAGTAACGCCAGAACTTCCTGGGTAATGCCGACACGGTCGATAAAACTGACATGGATACGCATGGGGACGATAAACACTTCTGGCCTGCGGGTGGCCAGTATGACCGGGCGGGGCAGATTGGTGAAATCGGCAACAGCAGGCGCGAGTTTTCTCGCACCTGCCGGGGCAGGTTATTCGAGGTGTTCGGGTTTGATCGGGTCACCCAGGTTGTGGCCCAGTTGTTCGCGGACGTCTTTAAACATCATGTCGTAGTACTTGTGCATTGAACGAAGGTCGGCATGGGCTGGAATGCCGTATTTTTTCGCAATTTCGAAGCCTTTACTGGCGAAGTTGTAGAACTGATCCTTGGGCAGGACAAAGGTCTCTTTGAAGTCTTGAACGCCTTTGCGGCCTTTAACCTGGCCATGCATCTCGAACTGCATCGATTTGCCCTCCTTGGGATCTTGAACGACCTGGTAGTCAATTTTGATGTCATACCCAAAATCCCCCGGTTGCAGCGGCTCACGGTGAATATGCAGGTGACCGGGTTCGAACGAGGCCATAGGGGTACTCCTTGGGCGATGAAGGTAAAAGGGCAGACCGCAAGGCCCGCCCCGGGGTTCAGAAATACGTGATGCCAGGTTTCTCGGTACTGACGCGCGTACCTGCAGTCCCTTGAACAATAGCTTCGATATCCGCCAGTGCGCCGATCACGGCAGTCTTGCCGGTCTTGCGGGCAAATTCACAGGCCGCCTCGACCTTGGGCCCCATGGAACCTGCGGCAAAGCCGAGTTTTTCCAATTCATCCGGGTGAGCGTGTGAAATCCCTTTTTGGGTCGGTTTGCCCCAGTCGATGAAGGCGGCGTTGACGTCGGTGGCGATCACCAGCAAGTCAGCGGCCAACTGCTGAGCCAGCAGCGAGGACGCCAGGTCCTTGTCGATCACCGCTTCGATGCCTTCAAGCTTGCCGTCTTCGTTGTACATGGTCGGAATGCCGCCGCCGCCTGCGCAAATCACAACGGTGCCTTTTTCCAGTAGCCATTTGATCGGGCGAATTTCGAAGATGCGTTTGGGCTTCGGGCTGGGCACGACGCGGCGGAATTTGTCGCCGTCGGGCGCGATGCTCCAGCCTTTTTCAGCGGCCAGGCTTTTGGCGTCAGCTTCGCTGTACACCGGGCCAATCGGTTTGGTCGGCTTCTGGAACGCCGGGTCCTTGGGGTCCACTTCCACTTGAGTCAGCAAGGTGGCGAACGGTACATCCTGTGGCAACAGATTGCCCAGTTCCTGCTCGATCATGTAACCGATCATGCCTTCGGTTTCTGCACCCAGTACGTCCAGCGGGTAAGGGCTGACGGCTGTATAAGCGGCAGCTTGCAGCGAGAGCAGGCCCACTTGCGGCCCATTGCCGTGCGCGACGACCAGCTCGGTACCGTGGGCGATGCAGGCGATTTGGGTGGCGGCGGTGCGGATGTTTTCGCGCTGGTTCTCTGCGGTCATGGGCTGGCCGCGACGCAGGAGGGCGTTACCGCCCAGTGCAACGACGATACGCATAAAAAATGTCCTTATAGAAGGGTATGTCACAAAAGCCGGGAGCTGTGGGAGCGAGCAGGGTCGCTCCCACAGAGGCACATCCTTAGATATCAGCCAGCGCTGCGACGAGAATGGCCTTGATGGTGTGCATGCGGTTTTCGGCTTGTTCAAAGGCAATGTTGTAAGGCGACTCAAACACTTCCTCTGTCACTTCGATACCGTCCTTAAGGTTCGGATGATGCTCGGCCACATCCTTGCCGACCTTGGTTTCACAGTTGTGGAACGCGGGCAGGCAGTGCATGAATTTCACGCGGATATTGCCGCTGGCTTTGATCAAGCCCATGTTCACCTGATAAGGCAGCAGCAGTTTGATGCGCTCGTTCCAGGCTTCAACCGGCTCGCCCATCGATACCCACACGTCGGTATGGATAAAGTCCACGTCTTTGACGGCTTCTTTCGGGTCTTCGGTGAGGGTGATTCTGGCCCCGCTGTCTTTGGCGAATGCTTGGCACTGTTTGACGAACGACTCTTCCGGCCACAGCGCTTTGGGCGCGGCGATACGCACGTCCATGCCCAGTTTTGCACCGATCAACAGCAGCGAGTTACCCATGTTGTTGCGGGCATCCCCCAGGTAGGCGTAGCTGATGTTGTGCAGCGGCTTGTCGCTGTGCTCGCGCATGGTCAGCACGTCAGCGATCATTTGCGTGGGGTGAAATTCAGCCGTCAAGCCGTTGAACACCGGTACGCCGGCGTATTTGGCCAGCTCTTCGACGATTTCCTGTGCGAAGCCGCGGTACTCGATGGCATCGAACATGCGGCCCAACACGCGGGCGGTGTCTTTCATGCTTTCCTTGTGACCGATTTGCGACGACACCGGGTCAATGTAGGTGACGTGCGCGCCCTGATCGTGGGCTGCCACTTCGAACGCGCAACGGGTGCGGGTCGAGGTTTTTTCGAAGATCAGTGCAATGTTCTTGCCTTTGAGGTGCGGCTCTTCAGTACCGGTGTACTTGGCGCGCTTGAGATCACGGGACAGGTCCAACAGGTAATGCAGTTCACGTTGGGTGTGGTGCACCAAACTGAGCAGGCTGCGGTTTTTCATGTTAAACGCCATGGGGATCTCCTGGGGTATGCCGGGTCAGTTGCGCCGGCCCCTCGTGGGGGCGGGCGCCGCAATCAAATAAATGAATCAATAGTCGATGGGGTCACGCACGATCGGGCAGGTCATGCAGTGACCGCCGCCACGGCCGCGGCCCAGTTCGGATGCACTGATGGTGATGACTTCGACACCGGCCTTGCGCAACAGCGTGTTGGTGTAGGTGTTGCGGTCATAACCGATCACCACGCCCGGCTCCAGCGCCACCACGTTGTTGCCGTCGTCCCATTGCTCGCGTTCTGCGGCAAAGGAGTTACCGCCGGTTTCTACAACGCGTAGCGCCTTGAGGTTGAGGGCCTTGGCGACCACGTCGACAAAGCTGGCTTCTTCACGGCGCACGTTGATGCCGTCGGCTTTGCTCTCGTCCGGGTACAGGGAGAACGCCACGATCTGGTTCACGACTTCAGGGAAAATCGTCACCAGGTCGCGGTCGCAGAAACTGAACACGGTGTCCAGGTGCATGGCAGCGCGGGACTTGGGCAGACCTGCCACGATGACGCGCTCAACCGCTTTGTTCTTGAACAGGTTTTGTGTCAGTTGGCCGATGGCCTGGCGCGAGGAGCGCTCGCCCATGCCGATCAGTACAACGCCGTTGCCGATAGGCATCACGTCCCCGCCTTCAAGGCTGGCGTTGCCGTGATCCACTGTCGGGTCGCCGTACCAGACCTGGAATTCGGCGTTGGTGAACTCCGGGTGGAACTTGTAAATCGCCGTGGTCAGCAGGGTTTCCTGCCGGCGTGCAGGCCAGTACATCGGGTTCAGCGTGACGCCCCCGTAGATCCAGCACGTGGTGTCACGGGTGAATTGAGTGTTGGGCAGTGGCGGCAGGATAAAGCTGGTGTGGCCCAGGAAATCACGGAACATCTGGATGGTTTTGCCGCCGAAGCTGTCCGGCAGATCGTCGGCGGACACACCGCCAATCAGGTACTCGGCCGCATGGCGCGGTTCCAGACTTTTGAGCCAGGATTTGACTTCGTTCACCAGACCCACACCCACTTGGTTGGGTGTGACTTTATGGTCCAGGATCCAGTCCAGTGCCTCGGGCATGGCAACGATATCGGTCAGCAGGTTGTGCATTTCCAGGACGTCTATGCCACGATCGCGCATTTTGGTCACGAAATCGAAGTGGTCACGTTTGGCCTGGTTGACCCATAGCACGTCATCGAATAACAGTTCATCGCAGTTGTTCGGGGTCAGGCGCTGGTGAGCCAGCCCCGGGGAACACACCATAACCTTGTGTAGCTTGCCGGCTTCAGAATGCACGCCGAACTTCACTTTTTCCGTGGTCATTACCGTCATCCTCCAAAGTACATAAACAGGGTGTTACAGGGTCAGGAAGCCGTCATAGAGGCCATAGGCCGCAAACAAGGCACCAATCACTACAGCGGCAAAAATGACTTTCTCGATGCTGGTGAACACTTGCTGGCCACTTTCACGTTTGGCCTTGGCGAACAGGATGGCACCGGGGGCATACAGCAGGGCCGACAACAGCAGGTACTTGAGGCCACCGGCATAGATCAGCCAGACGGCGTAGATCAGGGCAATCGAGCCGATGATCAGGTCTTTTTTGCGTTCTGCCATCGCGTTTTCATAGGTCTCGCCCCGCACCGCCAGCAGCAGGCCGTAGGCCGCCGACCAGAGGTAAGGCACCAGGATCATTGAGGTCGCGAGGTAGATCAGTGACAGGTAAGTGCTGGCCGAGAACAGGGTGATGATCAAGAACACCTGCACCATCGCGTTGGTCAGCCACAGGGCGTTGACCGGCACGTGGTTGGCGTTTTCCTTTTTCAGGAAGGCCGGCATGGTGTGGTCTTTGGCGGCCGAGAACATGATCTCGGCGCACAGCAGCACCCACGAGAGCAAGGCCCCGAGCAGTGACACAATCAGGCCGACGCTGATCAGCACCGCGCCCCAATGCCCCACCACATGCTCAAGCACGGCGGCCATTGACGGGTTCTGCAGTTTCGCCAGCTCAGGCTGAGTCATGATGCCCAGCGACAGTACGTTCACCAGTACCAGCAACAGCAGCACAGTGATAAAGCCGATCACCGTCGCTTTGCCGACATCCGAGCGTTTTTCGGCGCGGGACGAGAAAATGCTCGCCCCTTCAATACCGATGAACACCCACACCGTCACCAGCATCATGTTGCGCACCTGGTCCATCACACTGCCCAGGTCCGGGTTTTTCAGGCCCCAGATGTCACTGGTGAAGATATCCAGTTTGAACGCGAACACGGCAATCAGAATAAACAGAATCAGGGGCACAACCTTGGCAACGGTGGTCACCAGGTTGATGAACGCCGCTTCCTTGATCCCGCGAAGTACCAGAAAGTGCACGGCCCACAGCAGGACAGAGGCCCCGATAATGGCGGCGGGGGTGTTGCCTTCACCGAAGATGGGGAAGAAGTAGCCCAGGGTGCTGAACAGCAGCACAAAGTAGCCGACGTTGCCCAGCCAGGCACTGATCCAGTAGCCCCAGGCGGATGAGAAACCCATGTAATCGCCGAACCCGGCTTTGGCGTAGGCGTAAACGCCGCCGTCGAGGTTGGGTTTGCGGTTAGCCAGGGTTTGGAAGACAAATGCCAGGGTCAGCATGCCGACGGCCGTGATGGCCCAGCCGATGAGTACGGCCCCTACATCGGCACTGGCGGCCATGTTTTGTGGCAACGAAAAGATACCGCCGCCAATCATTGAGCCAACGACCAGTGCAACCAACGCACCCAATCGTAGTTTTCCAGGAGTATCAGACATTTGCAGTGACTCCATCCGGGAGAAGTGAGGCTTAAAAGGTTAGTCCGTTGTTTTTTTTAGCCAATTGATATGGGTCAGGGCATATCTACATTCCGTTGTTTGTTGTGCAGGGATGTCGCATTTACGTCTTTTTCAGGTGCGTGCGAATACCCACTTTAGAGCGCTTGCGCTCAAGTATTGAGAAGGGTGGGTTACGGTGTTATGGGGATTGAAACTAGCCACTATTTTCAAATTTGCAAATGCAATTGCGATGTTTCATCTACGCTTGCATACCTTAAAACTGCCGTTTGTCTGAGCCCTGTTAATGACGGCTTGATAGAACATGTTGTTCTATAAAGAGGGATCGCTTATTTCGTCAATTAAGTAAACGCGTGAAGTGGGCTTTTATTTAGCCGCTGCCCTTACACACCCAGGCTTAACCATGGATCGGACGCAGAGGTCGTGATGTCACAACAGCCACAAAAACTAAGGCTTAACGCGTTGATTGCGTTGGTCGTCGGCTCAATGATTGGCGGCGGTATCTTTTCGTTGCCGCAAAATATTGCCGAACGTGCGTCGGGCGGGGCGGTGCTGATTGGCTGGGCCATCACGGCCGTCGGCATGCTGGCGCTGGCATTTGTCTTCCAGACGCTGGCCAATCGCAAACCGGAACTCGACTCGGGCGTGTATGCCTACGCCAAGGCTGGTTTCGGCGATTACATGGGCTTTTCGTCCGCCTGGGGTTACTGGATCAGTGCCTGGCTGGGCAACGTCGGCTACTTTGTGTTGTTGTTCAGCACTTTGGGCTACTTTTTTCCGGTATTTGGCCAGGGCAACACACCGATTGCCATCGGTTGCGCCTCGCTGTTGCTGTGGGCGGTGCATTTTCTGGTGATGCGAGGCATCAAGGAAGCCGCGTTCATCAACCAGTTGACCACGGTCGCCAAACTCGTCCCCATCGTGATGTTTATCGTGTTGGCGGGGGTGGCCTTCAAGGCGGATATTTTTACGCAAGACTTTTGGGGCGCTCAAACCCCGAGCCTGGGCAGTGTGATGGACCAGGTGCGCCACATGATGCTGGTGACCGTGTTTGTGTTTATCGGCATTGAAGGGGCCAGCGTGTACTCGGGGCGTGCCGAAAAACGCTCGGATGTGGGCAAGGCCACGGTGATCGGTTTTCTTGGCGTGCTGGCTTTGTTGGTGCTGGTGAACGTGCTGTCGTTGGGCATCATGACCCAGCCGGAGTTGGCCAAACTGCAAAACCCCTCGATGGCGGGCGTGCTCCGGCATGTGGTGGGCGATTGGGGGGCGATTCTGATCAGCATCGGGCTCGCCATTTCACTGCTCGGCGCGCTGCTCTCGTGGGCGTTGTTATGCGCGGAAATCCTGTATGCCACGGCGAAAGACCACACCATGCCGGCTTTCCTGAAAAAGGAAAACGCCAACCATGTGCCGGTCAACGCGCTGTGGTTGACCAACACGATGATCCAGGCATTCTTGATCATCACCCTGGTGTCGTCTGGCACCTACACCGGGCTGATCTACCTCGCGTCGTCGATGATTCTGGTGCCTTATTTGTGGTCGGCCGCCTACGCGGTGTTGCTGTGCGTGAGAGGTGAGACGTACACGGGGGCGAACCGTCGGCGGGTCAAGGACCTGCTGATGGGGGCGATTGCGCTTATCTACGCCATATGGCTGTTGTATGCGGCCGGTCCCAAGTACCTGCTGCTGTCAGCGTTACTGTATGCGCCGGGCATTATTTTTTTCGCCAAGGCCAAACGAGAACAACACCAACCGTTGTTCAAACCGTGGGAAAAAGTGATTTTCGGGGCGGTGATCGTGACGGCGCTGGGGGCCGCGTATGGCTTGTATAGCGGGGCGCTGACGCTTTAGGGCTCATGCCCACAGGTTCAATCGGTAGGAGGGGCCACTGCGTAAAACCTGCGTTCGGCCAGCGTGGTTTAAGGGGGGGCCTTTAAATCAAAAGCTAGATCAAAAGATCACGAGCAAGCTCGTTCCTACAGGTCTTGCTTCGTGGTCCTGCTGCGCAAAACCGGTGTGAGGCCAGCGTGGTTTGAGGGGGCCCTTTAGATCAAAAGCATGCTCTGTAGGAGCGAGCTTGCTCGCGATCTTTTGATCTTGTACAGACCGGACACATGGTTGACGGGGGCCCTTGGATCAAAAGCCAGATCAAAAGATCACGAGCAAGCTCGTTCCTACAGGTCTTGCTTCATGGTCCCGCTGCGTAAAACCAGCGCGAGACCCGCGTGGCTCAAGGGGGTAGCCGCTCACGCGTAGGAACAGCCGGTCGACGCTCGATTGCTCGCGATCTTTTAACCATAAATCAGGGTCTACGAGCGCTACGCAATCGATCGCAGCCTTCGGCAGCGACTGCATTCTTTTGTGCCGCTGACGAGGTACGAAGGCTGCGACCCACTCTGATAGGCGCATTGGTCGTGGGGAAGCGAAAGACAGTTGGCTCCTACCGTCGGTCATTCACTGGTCAACGGCAGGTGTTCCGGCCGTGACCAGATCCACAGGTTGCCCATGCTCATGCCGGCAATGGCGAGATAAACCGGCCAGTCATGGTCGAGCACATACAGCATCAAGCCTGCGCAGAGCGCCATGCTGATGGTCGCGCTGACTTTGGCTTTGCGTTTGATGATTTTACCGTTGCGCCAGTTGGTCAGGATCGGGCCAAACAAACGGTGGTTTTCGAGCCAGGCGCTCAGGCGCGGGGAGCTTTTGGTCGCCGCCCAGGCCGCGAGCAAAATGAATTCGGTGGTCGGTAAACCGGGAATCACGATAGCGATCAGGCCAATGCCCAAGCTGACGTAAGCGAGCAGGCCGAACAGGATGCGAGCAATTTTGGACGACGATTGGGTTTGGCGGGTCATAAGCTCAAGACGCTGAAAAGGATGCCCGACCGCGCAAGGCGGGCCGGGCAGATCACGCTTAAGCTTCTGCGGTTTCGCCAGCGTAAGCGTGTTCCAGTAATACAGTGAAACGTTCAAAGGCGGCTACAGCACCTTTGTCGAGGTCGGCTTCTTCTTCGGCGCTCAGTTCCAGTGCGTCGAGGGTTCTGATGAAGCTCTTCCAACCTTCCGCACGGCCGCCAGCAGGCTCGCCCAGGTGGCGTGCGCCGAACGTTTCGCTCAGATCCAGCGCAACGGCACGCTTGATCAGGAAGGCTGCGCCCAGCTTGGAGCCTTCCGAAACAAAGATCCAGCCCAGCGCTTCGGCTTTGCTCGGCGAGTTTACCGCGCCAGGAACGGCAGCAGGCACTTCAGTGTTCAAGTCAGCCAGGTCAGCCTTGGCTTGTTCTGCGCGGCAGCGCTCGGGCAGATCAGCAACGATTTCCTTCAAGGCAGCGTCGGTGTACAGCGCTTGCAGTTCCGATTGGAACAGGTACTGAGCCACGACAAAACGGGCGAAATTTTCACGGGTGTCGAAGGGCTTGTGCGCTTTTACCAGGGCGTCGAGCTTTTGATGCGGCTCGTTTGTGATCTGGTTTATCCGTTGTGAGCGCAGGGCAGGGCGCGAGGCGGTTTCTGGAGTGGTCATGCAAAAGTCCTTGAGAATGAGATGCGCTTTGTAACTAGACGAACCAGATGACGCATCACAGTAAAAAATCCTCACTGCACAGTAATAAAAGCTACGCAGTGAGGTTTTTGGGTCAGATTTCCCAGATCAGGTTGATTGCGAAGTTGCGGCCTGGTTGCGTCAGGCGCTCCAGATTGGCCGGGTTAACAACGGCGGCTTCACCCACCGCGTCATAGCTGCGAACGTCATCCCACAGCCAGTATTCCTTGTCAGTCAGGTTATAAATGCCGGCGCTGACGGTGACGTCCTTAGTGACCTTGTAAAACCCGCTCAGATCCAGGGTGCCGAAGCCTGGGGTTTTAAATTGTTTGCCTGCAATGTCAGGGGACTTGAACGAAGTTTCGTCCACCCGGTTTTTGCTTTTTACCAACGTCCAGCTCAGCAAGGCACCATAAGTGTCCTGCTCGTATCCCAGTCCAAAAACACCGGTTAGCGGGTTAACGCTATTGAGCGGTTCGCCTGAGTCGTTGTTTTGGCCGTGGGCGTAAGCAATAGAGCCTTTGGTGTACAGACCTTGCGGTGCCCCAATTGCATCCAACTGCAGTTTGCCTTTGGCCTCAATGCCCTTGATGGTCGCGTGCTTGATATTACGGCTTTTGAAGGCCTCTATCCCATAGCCTGGGCTCAGGTTGTCTTCGTCGATAAAGTCGCGGTATTTGTTGTAGAACACCGCTACGTCAAATGAGCCCTCATCAAAATTACCGCGCAAGCCTGTTTCGTAGCTTTTGCTTTTTTCCGGTTCCAGATTTGGGTTTGGTTCAACCACATAGCCTTGTTGCAGGTTTTCAAAGCGGCCGAAAAGCGCTTTGGCTGTTGGGGTGCGGAAACCTTCCGAGTACTGGCCGAACCACGTGTAGTTATCGTTAAACGAGTAGGTTACGCCCAGTTTTGGTGAGAGGCGATGCCAGGTCTTGGTAGCACTGTTGACGGGGTCTTGTTTCGCCGGATCCGGATCCGGATTGACCGTAGCCAAAAACGCCTCCGTCATTTTAGGCTTCATTTTGGTGTAGTCGTAGCGAACACCAGGCATAAAGGTCCACTGGTTCCAACTGATTTCATCCTGAGCGAATAGGCTGTAGGTGTTGATAGTCGGATCTGGGAAGTCGCTGAGTTTAGAGAATGTATCAGTAAGGTTGTCGGCGGGTGCTCCGGCTGCTGGGCAACCATCTTCTTTTTTCGGGCTGGCGGCGAGGCATGTGCCTTGACCTACACGCGATCCAGTGACTTTCTCATGCTTGATAGTGGCACCGTAGGTCAATAAATGATCAGTGCTGGCGATAGCGAACGCTTTGTCGAACTGAGCGTCAAATACCCATTGCTGCTCTTTGTAAAGGGTGTCACGGGTGCGATAGACATCTCGGGATGCTTTGTAATGCTCTTCGCTGCTCTGATGGGTCTTTGCGACTTGATAGTTCAAGCTCAACTTGCCGTGATCGGCCAACGCACTGTCGAAGGCAAAGGTGTTTTCCAGGCCAAAACGCTCGCGTTTCACGTTATCGGTACCGTTACGTGAACGGTACATGTTAAAGGGGCGACCGTTCATGAAAATACCGCCGATAACGCTTTTTTGATTGATGTCGCGCTTGTCGTTGTAGTTTTCGTAGGTGAAAGCGAGTCGGTCGTTGTCGTTGTAGTTCCAGCCTGCCTTGGCCAGTACGTTGGTGGTGCGAATAACTTCCGGGTTGGCCGCAGTACGGCTCAACCCCGTACCTCCGTGATCACCATAGGACTCTGTTTCGTGACCGTCGCGACGGCTCACATGCAGCAAACCGTCGAACTCACCGGAGCGCCCGGCCACGGTGCCGGACTTGAGCCAACTGCGATCAGCTGAGCTGTAGCCAGTTTTGAAGCGGGCACCCACATCTTGCCCCGGCTTGATAATGTCATCCGGATTGAGGGTGTAGTAGCTGACCGCACCGCCAATGGCGTTGCTGCCGTACAGCACCGACGCCGGGCCGCGCAAAACCTCAACGCTTCTGACAATCTCAGGATCAACGTAGTTACGCTGGGTCTTGGCGTAAGGCCCGTTGAAGAATGAGTTGGGGATTTCCACCCCATCAATTTGGGTGAGGATCCGATCACCATCGATACCCCGGATGTTATAGCCGCTGATACCGCCGCGCTGACCCGCGCCGCCTACCGAAACGCCTGGCTCATAGCGCACCAGGTCCTTGATGGTATTGACGTTCTGGCGGTCCAGTGCCTGGCGATCATGAACGGTCACGGTGCTGGGGACCGCGCTGACGTCCTGCTCGTTACGCGTGGCGCTGATGGTCACTTGTTGCAAGGCCAGCGTGCCGGAAGTCGCGCTGCGTTTTTCGAGCACGATGTTGTTGGCGCTCAGTTTGCGGTAGGTCAGGTTGGTGCCGGTGAGCAGGCGTTCCAGCGCTTTCTCCGGGGACAGCGAGCCGCGCGCACCCGGCGACGACACATCCTGTGCCAGTTCTGCCGGCAAGCCGACCTGCCAGCCGGTCACAGCGGTAAAGTCGTTCAGGGCCGAGGCGAGGGGTTGCTGGGAAATCGCAAACTTGTAATTGCCCACGGAGCGGGTGGCGGGCTGGTCTTCGGTGGCCGCGATGGCCGGGGCCGCCTGGACGCCGGCCAAGAGCATGGCGACGGTCAACAACGACAACGTGCACTGCTGCAAACCGCCTGTGCGGGCGTTGGAAGAGGACCGGCTGTTGAAACAAGTGGGCATTGATAGCGCTCCGTGGTGAACGACTCTTGTTAGTTGCAAAGCTGACTCAAAATGCGAATCAGTTGCATTGACTACAACGAGACGAATTACCAAAGGCCATCGCGTAAAAAAAGTTTAATTAATTCAGGATGACCAGCGCGGGGAATTCCGAGAGGTTTGACGAAGTGATGTGAGCCAGTGAGCGCACGATGTCCAGCGGTTGATCGAGGCGGTAATTACCGGTGACTGCGACATTGGCCAGCGTTTCGTTGTTGTTGATGATCCAGCCAGGGTAGTAGCGACGCACTTCGTCCAGCACCTTGCCCATCGGGCAGTTTTCGAACACCAGACGGCCCTGCACCCAGGCCAGGTCGGTCTGAGGGTTGAGCTTGACCGGCTGGCCAAATCCGTTAGGCCCGATACTGACGCTGTTACCCGCCGACAAGCGCATTTGTGCGCCCGCACTTTTTACCCTCAATTCAACATCGCCCCGTTGCACGCGCACTTGCGCTTCGCCATTGAGGTAGCTCACGGCAAAAGCGGTGTCACGCACGCTGGCGCGAACCGGGCCGGCGTCGAGCTGCAACGGCAACTCCAGGTTGGCCGGGACTTCAAAAAAGGCTTCGCCCTGATACAGCCGCGCAGTGCCCTGTGCGTTGACCAGGTGGCTGGAAAACGCGGAGTTGGTGTTCAGTAACACCTTTGACCCGTCTTCAAGTTGCAGGTGCTGGCGCTCGCCAACCACGGTCAGGTGATCGGCTTGCAGGCGCATCGGCACATTGCTGTAAGCCCCTACCGTCAGCACCAGTACAGCGGCCGTGGCCAGGTGTTTCCAGTGACGAGCGAGGCGGCGCAACAGGTGGGGGGCGCGCCGGGTTTGCAGGGCGTGCGCGGCCGCCAGCACCGGTTCACCATTCCACACGGCGTTAGCCTTGGCGAAGGCCAGGGCGTGAGCAGGGTCGGCATTAAGCCAGGCATTAAAGGCGCGCTGTTGTTCTTCATTCGCGCACTCAAGGGTAATCAGCCAGTCCAGTGCCTGATCCATTGCGCTGTCTTGCAGCACGTCTTGAGCAGAGGTGTGAGTGTCCGTCACAGATGTTCCTTGGCAGTCTCAGGCATTTTCGCGGCATCGATCGACTGTCAAGGTTAAGGCTGATTCAGTCTGTCGGCTACCCCGATGCAAATGGCCATGATCAATTTCAGTTCCTTTTGAACGGTGCTCAATGAAACGTCCAACTCCTGGGCTATCTCCTGATAACTGCAGCCATGCAGACGGCTAAGGATAAAGATCCGTTGCTGGCGGGCGCTTAACTGGCTCAGGCTCACACTTAAACGCTCCAGTAATTGCGCCGCCTGGTGGGCTTCTTCAGGGGTGCTGAGCGGTGAAGCGACCCCTTCAATGATTTCCGTCGGCACATCGTCGACCACCGTGCGCGATTGAATACGGCGCGCGCGCAGATGATCAAGCGCCAGATTGCGCGCAGTCTGGTACACAAACGGCTCAAGATGCTCCACGGTGCGCTCGTTAAGGGCACGGGTGACGCGCAAATAGGTCTCTTGCAGCAAGTCTTCGGCGGTACTGTGGTTATTCACCATGCGCTCAAGCGTGCGCAGCAGCGTTACCCGCTGAGTGAGGAAGACTTGATTGAAGTGGGAGTGACTCACAGGGCGACCCGACCGATTTTGAGCGAATGATAATGCTTATCATCTGTGCCGTTGGTCAAGTGATGTTTCAAAATGACCTGAATAAGCATCCTGCAAAGGGCCTTCGCACAAGCTCGCTCCTACGGATCACGGATGGCAGCGTTTGTAGGAACGAGCTTGCTCGTGATCTTTTGATCTGGCTTTTGATTTAAAGCCTCCCCTTAAACCACGCTGGCCGATCGCGGAGGCCCACGGCGTAAAGCCGGAACCTTCAGTGGCCGTGACCGCAGCAATGGACAGGATTGCTGAACGACAGCGCGGCGTCGAAGACGGGGCGGCCCCTCCTACAGGCGTTAGCCTGCGTGGTTTATGCAGGTGTATCGCGCGTTACACGCGCCCCTTCAAATACGCGCTGTAATCAGGAATGCGGTGAGCGTGCGGCTGGCTCATCAGCGGGCTGCTGAGCAGGTAGTCGGCGCTGCATTCATTGCACGCCACCGGGATATTCCACACGGCCGCCACCCGCAGCAGCGCCTTGATATCCGGGTCGTGAGGCTGAGGCTCGAACGGGTCCCAGAAGAACACCAGCATATCGACCTGTTGCTCGGCGATGCGCGCGCCCACTTGCTGATCGCCCCCCAAAGGCCCGCTGATCATGCTCTCAATCGGCAACCCCAGGCGTTGGCTCAACAGCGAGCCCGTGGTGCCGGTGGCACACAAGTCGTGCTGGCTGAGGGCCGATTTATGACGCTCGGCCCAGTCCAGCAAGAAACCCTTGCAGTGATCATGGGCCACCAGCGCGATGCGCTTGCGAGCCGCCAGAGTGGCGGTGGTGAAGCTGATACCGATCATCGCGTTACTCCGCGTTGCACAGCGCCAGGCAGTTATCGAGCATGCGGTTCGAGAAGCCCCACTCGTTGTCGTACCAGGCCAGCACTTTGAGCAGCCTGCCGCTGACTTTGGTGTGATTGGCGTCGAAAATCGACGAAAGCGGGTTGTGGTTAAAGTCGCTCGATACCAGCGGCAAGGTGTTGTAGCCCAGCACTCTGGAATGCTGACTGGCTTCTTTGAACACCGCGTTGACGTGCTCGGCCGTGGCTTCTCGTTTGAGTTCCACGGTCAGGTCGACCAGTGACACGTTGATCACCGGTACGCGAACCGCCATGCCGGTCAGTTTGCCCGCCAGTTCCGGCAGCACCAGGCCTACCGCTTCGGCTGCGCCGGTCTTACTCGGGATCATGTTCTGGGTGGCCGAACGCGCGCGGTAAGGGTCGCTGTGGTAAACGTCGGTCAGGTTCTGATCATTGGTGTAGGCGTGGATGGTGGTCATCAGGCCGTTTTCAATGCCGAATTCGCGGTGCAGGATTTGCGCCACCGGAGCCAGACAGTTGGTGGTGCACGAGGCGTTGGAGATGATCTGGTGCGATTGGCGCAGAATGTCGTGGTTCACGCCGTAGACGACCGTCGCATCGGCATTTTTACCGGGTGCAGAGATAATGACCTTGCGGGCGCCGGCCACAATATGGGCCTCGGCCTTGCTGCGCTCGGTGAACAGGCCCGTGCATTCGAACACCACGTCAACCTTCAAGGCGGCCCACGGCAGTTCAGCCGGGTTGCGAATGGCCGTGACAGCAATACGGTCACCGTTGACGGTCAGGCTCTCCTGGTCATGCTCGACAGTGGCATCGAAGGTGCCATGAACGGTGTCATATTTGAGCAGGTGAGCATTGATGGAACTGTCACCCAGGTCATTGATGGCGACGACCTGCAAGTCCTGACGGTAGCCTTGGGTATACAGTGCACGCAGGACGTTGCGGCCGATACGGCCAAAGCCATTGATTGCAATTCGTAGTGTCATGGAAAGCGCCTGCCATCGATTTGTTGTTGGAATTACAAGATTATTCTCATAAAAATAGAAAACAAGCCATTTAAGTGGCAATATTTTGTTCAATCTACAACGAGTGACCTGAATCAACGGGTCCGAATGATTGAAGTCGCGCCGCGTCGCGCTTCGGTCAGCATAGGACACGTGCAGGTCGCCACATCCGTTAGCCTGGAGTTCTACACATGCATCCCCGCGTTCTTGAAGTGACCGAGCGTCTTATTGCCCGCAGTCGAGCGACCCGCGAGGCGTACCTGGCGCTTATTCGCGGTGCCGCCAGTGACGGCCCGCAACGCGGCAAGTTGCAGTGCGCCAACTTCGCCCATGGCGTGGCGGGGTGTGGCACGGAAGATAAAAACACCTTGCGCCTGATGAACGCGGCTAACGTGGCCATTGTTTCGTCCTATAACGACATGCTCTCGGCGCACCAGCCTTACGAGCATTTTCCTGAACAGATCAAAAAAGCCCTGCGCGAAGTTGGCTCGGTGGGGCAGTTTGCGGGCGGTACGCCAGCAATGTGTGACGGCGTGACACAGGGCGAAGCGGGTATGGAACTGAGCTTGCTGAGCCGCGAAGTGATTGCCTTGTCGACCGCTGTGGCGCTGTCGCACAACATGTTCGACGCGGCCCTGATGCTGGGCATCTGCGACAAAATCGTGCCGGGTCTGTTGATGGGCGCGTTGCGCTTCGGTCACTTGCCGACGATCTTTGTGCCGGGCGGGCCGATGCCATCGGGTATTTCCAACAAGGAAAAGGCTGACGTTCGCCAGCGTTATGCCGAGGGCAAGGCCAGCCGCGAAGAGCTGCTGGAGTCAGAGATGAAGTCTTACCACAGCCCGGGTACTTGCACGTTTTATGGCACGGCCAACACCAACCAGTTGCTGATGGAGGTCATGGGCCTGCATTTGCCGGGGGCCTCTTTCGTCAACCCTTACACGCCATTGCGCGATGCCCTGACTCGCGAAGCGGCGCACCAAGTGACCCGTCTTACCCAGCAAAATGGCAGTTTCACGCCGCTGGGCGAGATTGTTGACGAGCGTTCGCTGGTCAACTCTATCGTTGCCCTGCACGCGACCGGTGGCTCCACCAACCACACCCTGCACATGCCGGCAATTGCCATGGCGGCGGGTATTCAGTTGACATGGCAAGACATGGCCGACCTGTCCGAGGTGGTACCGACGCTGTCCCACGTGTACCCGAACGGCAAGGCCGACATCAACCACTTCCAGGCGGCGGGTGGCATGGCTTTTCTGATCCGCGAACTGCTCGAAGCCGGATTGCTGCATGAAAACGTCAACACCGTGGCGGGCTTTGGCCTGAGCCGCTACACCCGCGAACCGTTCCTGGTGGACGGCGAACTGGTGTGGCGCGATGGCCCGGTTGAAAGCCTCGATGAGTCGATTTTGCGCCCGGTGGCGCGCGCGTTTTCGGCTGAAGGGGGCTTGCGGGTCATGGAGGGCAACTTGGGGCGCGGTGTCATGAAAGTGTCGGCGGTTGCCCCCGAGCATCAAATTGTCGAAGCCCCGGCGCGGGTGTTTCAGGACCAGCAAGAACTGGCCGATGCGTTCAAGGCGGGTGAGCTGGAGCGCGATTTTGTGGCGGTGATGCGCTTTCAGGGCCCGCGCTCCAATGGTATGCCGGAGTTGCACAAAATGACGCCGTTTCTGGGCGTGCTGCAAGACCGCGGCTTTAAGGTGGCGCTGATTACCGACGGGCGCATGTCCGGGGCTTCAGGCAAAATTCCGGCGGCCATTCATGTCAGCCCCGAAGCGGCTATTGGCGGTGCACTGGCGCGCGTGCTGGACGGCGATATCATCCGGGTCGACGGCGTTAAAGGCACGTTGCAACTGTTGGTGGACGAGGCCGCGTTTGCCGCTCGCACTCCGGCCGTCGGTACCTTGAGCAACGCGGTCGGCACCGGGCGTGAGTTGTTTGCGTTTATGCGCCAGGCCTTCAGTTCGGCCGAGCAGGGCGCGAGTACTTTCACTTCGTCGCTGGAAACCCTCAAATGAAGCTCGCCCTTGTCGGTGATATCGGCGGTACCAACGCGCGTTTTGCCCTGTGGGACAACGGGCAGTTAAGTTCGGTCCGCGTCCTGGCCACGGCCGATTTCGCCTGCCCGCAGGCGGCTGTCAGGCACTACCTCGATGACCTCAACATAGCCCTGGGCACGGTGGGCTCTGTGTGCCTGTCGGTGGCCGGGCCTGTGAGTGGCGATGAGTTTCGCTTCACCAACAATCACTGGCGCTTGAGCCGTTCGGTGTTTTGCCATGATCTGCAGGTGGACAACCTGCTGCTGATCAACGACTTCAATGCGATGGCGCTGGGCATGACCTGCCTGGCCCCCGAAGACGTACGCCAAGTGTGCCCCGGCCTCGCGGAGCCCGAGCGGCCGGCAGTGGTGATCGGGCCGGGTACCGGGCTGGGCGTGGGCACTCTGCTGAATCTGGGTGAGGGCCAATGGATGGCTTTGCCGGGGGAGGGCGGCCACGTTGACCTGCCCGTGAGCAACCCGCGCGAAGTGCAATTGTGGCAACACATCTACAACGACATCGGCCATGTCAGTGCGGAAACCATTCTGAGCGGCAGCGGTTTGCCGCGTGTGTATCGGGCCATCTGCGCCGTCGAGGGTCATACGCCGGTGCTCGACAGCGACCGTGCCATTACCGCTGCGGCCCTGGCAGGTGACCCGGTGGCGCTGCAAGTGCTCGAGCAGTTCAGTTGCTGGTTGGGGCGCGTGGCGGGCAATAACGTGCTGACCGTCGGCGGCCGTGGCGGGGTGTACATCGTGGGGGGCGTGGTGCCGCGCTTTGCGGATATTTTCCTGGCCAGCGGTTTTGCCAAAAGCTTCACGGACAAAGGCTGCATGAGTGATTACCTTAAGGGGATTCCAGTGTGGCTGGTCACGGCACCGTATTCGGGGTTGATGGGGGCGGGCGTAGCGTTGCAACAAGCGTTTGGTTGACCGCGCTTCGTGGGCGGGGCCTCCCGTCTTCGACGCCGCGCTGTTGCGCGGTAACCCTAGCCATTGCTGCGATAACGGCCACATAAGGTTCCGGCTTTACGCCGTGTTGCTTTGAAAGCGCAAAGTCACCAAACGCTCATACCCCTACCACGGGGTGCCTAAAAACAATAAGGAATACCGCTGTGAGCGCACTCGGCAAATCCATTTTGCTGGTCGATGACGATCAGGAAATTCGTGACCTGCTTGATCTTTATCTGAGTCGCGCCGGTTTTGCGGTGCGGGCCGTGGGAGATGGCGCAGGGTTGCGGCAGGCGCTGGAACAGGGCAGCAGCGACTTGTTGATCCTGGATGTCATGCTCCCCGACGAAGATGGCTTCAGCCTGTGCCGCTGGGTGCGGCAACACCCGCGTTTTGCTCAAACCCCGATCATCATGCTCACCGCCAGCTCTGATGAGGCTGACCGCGTGATTGGCCTTGAGCTGGGCGCGGATGATTACTTGGGCAAGCCCTTTAGCCCTCGCGAGCTCCAGGCGCGGATCAAGGCGCTGTTGCGCCGTTCGCAATTTGCCAGTGTGGGCGTGGCGGGGGGGCATGACGTCATGGTGTTTGATGAGTGGCGGCTCAACACCGTGACTCATCGGCTGTTTCATCGTGACGGTGAAGAGGTGATTTTGTCGGGGGCCGACTTTGCCCTGCTCAAACTGTTTTTGGACAACCCGCAACAAATTCTTGATCGCGACACCATCGGCAACGCCACACGTGGCCGCGACCTGATGCCCCTGGACCGTATCGTCGATATGGCCGTCAGCCGCTTGCGCCAGCGCCTGCGAGACACGGGCAAACCGCCCCGGCTGATTCGCACCGTCCGTGGCAGCGGCTATCAACTGGCCGCTGACGTCGTGATCAGCCATGGTCTTTAAAGGGCTGCGCAAACCCCGTTTGCCCCGGTCATTGCTGGGCCGCATGTTGTTGCTCACCTTGTTGGCCATACTGCTGGCGCAAACGCTGTCCAGCCTGATCTGGTTGTCCCAGTTGCGCACCACGCAACTGGAAGGCCTGGTCAACAGCGCTCGCAGCCTGGCGTACTCGATGAATGCCACCGTGACGTACTTGCGCTCGTTGCCCTTGGCCTATCGCCCGCTGGTGCTCGACCAGTTGCGCAGCATGGGCGGTACGCGCTTTGTCGTAAGCCTCAACGACAAACCACTGGACATGCAGGTGCTGGCCCCGACCCAGCGCAAGCAGGCCGTGCTGGAGGCGGTTGATCAAGTGTTGCGCCACTCCCTGGGCCCGCAGGTGGACCTCTCGGTGAAGTTTGTCAGCCCCCAGGACCTGCGTATCTTCAATGCCGGCTTGAAACTCGATGAGCTGCCGCGTTCGTGGGCGCATTTCGCGTTGACCCTTGAGCCGGTCAACCCGCCGGTGCTGGTGACACAAATCCGCTTGGCCACGGACGAATGGCTGTACATCGCCTCGCTGTTGCCGCAGCCCTACACCAGCCTTGAAGAGGAAGGGCTGCCCGCCTTGCAACTGTGGTTTATTGTGTTGAGCAGCCTGTTTTTACTGTTGTTTATCGGTGTGCTGGTGCATTGGCAAAGCCGCCCGCTCAAGCGCTTGGCGCGGGCGGCGCGTGATATGTCGCTGGGCGAAGACGAGGCCAAACCGGTTGCAATCGGCGGTGGCAGTGAAGTGGCGGAGGTGGCACGGGCGTTTAACACCATGCGGGCGCGTATCAGCCGTTACCTGACCGAGCGCGGCCAATTGTTCAGTGCTATTTCCCATGACCTGCGCACCCCCATCACGCGGTTGCGGTTGCGCGTGGAACTGCTTGAAGACGAGGCCCTGCAGCACAAATTCGGCCGCGATCTGGATGAGCTGGAAATGCTCGTCAAAGGCGCGCTGCAATGCGTAAAAGACACAGACATCCACGAAAATATCGAGCCGGTGGACCTGAACCTGTTGCTGGACTGCCTGATCGAGCCGTATCTGTTACCCCATGGAAATGGCCGCGTGACGGTGCAAGGGCAGGCGCTCAAGGCTTATCCAGGCAAACCGCTGGCGCTACGCCGGTGCATGGGCAACCTGATCGATAACGCGCTCAAGTACGGTCATAAGGCGCATTTGACCGTTGTGGACCATGAACGCGCCTTTGTATTGACCGTTGATGATGAAGGCCCGGGCGTGCCACAGCAGCGTCTTGAACAGGTCTTTGAACCTCATGTTCGCCTGGCTGGACAGCAACAGGGCTACGGCCTGGGGCTCGGTATCGCGCGTAGCATTGCCCACAGCCATGGCGGCGAAGTGAGCTTGCAGAACCTGCGCGTCAAAGGCTTGCGCGTTACTTTGTATTTGCCTCGAAATGCCGATTGATCGACTGGCGGGCCTGTTCGGCACTGATGGGCAGTACCGGTTCCAAATGGGTTTTGGTGCTGTCTTCTAGCGCAGTCTTCAGTTCGCGGGGCTTATTCATGGCCGCCTTGATGCGGTTTTCACGCACGCGTCGGCTGGTTTGGCTGAAATGCTGCTGCAGTTTTTCCATGGCCACGTCATAGGGCTCGTTGCACAGCGTCAATTGCCGCTCGCGCTCCTGCAACGCCAGTTGCTTGGCCTCGTCATCGCCATAGCGGTCAATGCGAAAGCTTTTGCTCAAGTTGTAACCATGAATACGGGTGGTCGCCCGCCAGTATTCAATATGGTTGGATTGAACCCGGTACACCCCCGGGTGGCCGCTGGTGTTGTGAGGCATCAATCGCTGGCGGCATTCATATGAAAACGAGAGCGGGGCTTTCAGTGCCAGCTCATCACGCAGGGCCTCGGCGGCTGCCAACGCGGCCGATTCGCCACCGTACTCAGCGAAATTGAAGAGGTGCACATGGTTTCTTCCCGCGTGCTGGACATCGACTTTCCAGGCGTAGGGTTGGCCGTCAGGGTGTTTGGCGGCGTAAATGAAGCAATGATTGCGAGGTGTCAGGCTTTTTTTCTGCATGGTGCACATCTCCTGATAGTGTCAGCATCCGTTCTTAAGAAGGGGTGATGAATAGCAGACTCGCTGAAGTTTTTTGCAGGTACAACGTGGGAAAACGACTTCGGGATGTGTCCTACAGGGAATGCGGAAAAAGCTTTACATGGAGTTGGGTGCAAGTCCAAACACGAGTCAGAACACAGGGCTTGGGCCTGGCGAATAATCATCGGAACTCACACAAGTCGGTGCTCAATGTCACCGTTTCGTGACAAATGCGCGTCTTTTCGTGACGTGAGGCGCGACAGTGATGGATAGACTCATGGCAAGCGCAAGCAACAGACTTGCACCGCGATAACAACAAGAAAGGTTCTGACATGAATTCGTTCAATCGCCTCGCCGTTGTCATTTCTCTCGTTTCATTACTGCCCCTGAATGCCTATGCCGCTGATACCGCCCCCAAAGGCGAAGTTGAAGTGGTGCACTGGTGGACCTCGGGTGGTGAAGCCAAAGCCGTCGGTGTGCTTAAGGCCCTGATGGAGAAAGATGGCTTCGCCTGGAAAGACGGTGCGGTAGCCGGTGGCGGCGGTGCAGCGGCCATGACCGTCCTCAAGACCCGCGCCGTCTCGGGCAACCCGCCTTCAGCCGCTCAAATCAAAGGCCCCGACTTGCAGGATTGGGGCGCATTGGGGTTACTGGCACCGCTCGATGACGTGTCCAGCGCCAACCACTGGGACTCGCTGTTGTCCAAAACCGTGTCCGACATCATGAAAGTGGACGGCCATTACGTGGCCGTGCCACTGAACATTCACCGCGTTAACTGGCTGTGGATCAACCCGCAGGTGTTCAAGAAAGCCGGGATCGACAAAGCACCGGCCACCCTTGAGGAACTGTATGCCGCGGGTGACAAACTTAAGGCCGCCGGTTTTATTCCGTTGGCACACGGCGGTCAGCCTTGGCAGGACAGCACAGTATTTGAAGACCTGGTGCTGAGCATCATGGGGACCGATGGCTATAAGAAGGCTCTGGTCGACCTGGATGAAACCACGCTGACAAGCGCGCAGATGGCGGAAGTCTTCACGGCGCTGAAAAAACTCCAGGGGTATATGGACCCCGATGGCACCGGCCAGGACTGGAACCTGGAAGCCGCCAAAGTGATTAGCGGCAAGGCGGGTATGCAGATCATGGGGGACTGGGCCAAAAGCGAGTGGACCGCCGCAGGGAAAAAGGCGGGTACTGACTATGAGTGTGTACCGTTCCCAGGCACCCAAGGCAGCTTCATTTACAACATCGACTCCCTGGCCATGTTCAAGCTGGCCGGTAGCAAGAACACCCCCGGTAATATTGCGGCCCAGAATGACTTGGCCAAGGTCGTGCTTGAACCGCAATTCCAATACGTGTTCAACGAAAACAAAGGTTCCATCCCGGTGCGCAATGATCTGGACATGACCCGTTTCGACAGCTGTGGCCAGGCCTCTGCCAAGGATTTTGCCGCCGCCGACAAGGCCGGCAAGCTGGAACCGAGCATGGCCCACAACATGGCCACATCGCTGGCCGTGCAGGGGGCCATTTTTGATGTCGTGAGCAACTTTATGAGCGACAAAAATGCCGACCCGGCCAAGGCGGGTAAACAATTGGCGTCGGCGATCAAAGCCGCCCGGTAACGCCTCATTCTCTCGCCGCGTTCGCGCGGCCCCTTATCTTTCGGTTCAGGCGGTGTCTGCGGGTGCAGAGGCCGGCGAACCCCTGTGGGAGCATTTCGATGAGTGCTGTGGCGGTATTGCGCAAGGCCTCGCCGTTTGACGCGCTGCAACGCTGGTTGCCCAAGCTGGTGCTGGCACCGAGCATGCTGATCGTTCTGGTGGGGTTTTATGGCTACATTTTTTGGACGTTCCTGCTGTCGTTCACCAACTCCAGTTTTATGCCCAGCTACCAATGGGTCGGGTTACAGCAATACGCCCGGCTGATGGCCAATGATCGCTGGTGGGTGGCGAGCCAGAACCTGGCGGTGTTTGGTGGCCTGTTTATTGTGATCAGCCTGGTGATTGGCGTGTTTCTGGCGGTGCTGCTTGACCAGCGAATTCGCAAAGAAGGATTTATCCGCACGATTTACTTGTACCCCATGGCACTGTCGATGATCGTTACCGGCACGGCCTGGAAATGGCTGCTCAACCCCGGCTTGGGGCTGGACAAAATGCTGCGTGATTGGGGCTGGGAAGGCTTTCGTTTCGATTGGCTGCTGGACCAGGATCGGGTCGTTTACTGCTTGGTCATCGCTGCCGTGTGGCAGGCATCCGGATTTGTGATGGCGATGTTTCTGGCCGGGTTGCGCGGGGTCGATCAATCGATTATTCGGGCAGCTCAAGTGGATGGTGCGAGCTTGCCTGTCATCTATTTGCGCATCGTGCTGCCGAGCCTGCGCCCGGTGTTTTTCAGCGCCTTTATGATCCTGGCGCACATCGCCATCAAGAGCTTTGACCTGGTGTCGGCGATGACGGCAGGCGGGCCGGGTTATTCGTCCGATTTGCCAGCCATGTTCATGTACAACTTCACCTTCAGTCGTGGGCAAATGGGTATTGGTTCAGCCAGCGCCATCATGATGCTGGGGGCGATTCTGGCCATCCTCGTGCCTTACCTGTACTCCGAGCTGAGGAGCAAACGCCATGACTGACCTGACGCGCCGCTTCGGTGCATCGCGCTTGACCTTTAGCCGGGTGGCCATTTACGCCACCTTGATCCTGGCGGCGGCGGTGTACTTGATCCCGCTGGTGGTCATGCTGTTGACCAGCTTTAAAAGCCCGGAAGACATTCGTACCGGCAACCTGTTGAGCTGGCCGCAGGTGATTGATGGCATTGGCTGGATCAAGGCCTGGGACACGGTGGGCGGCTATTTCTGGAACTCGGTGAAAATCACCGTGCCGGCGGTGCTGATCTCGACCTTTGTGGGGGCCATGAATGGCTACGTGCTGTCGATGTGGCGCTTTCGAGGTTCGCAACTATTCTTCGGCCTGCTGCTGTTTGGCTGCTTCCTGCCGTTCCAGACCGTCTTGCTGCCGGCTTCGTTCACCATCGGCAAGCTGGGCCTGGCCAACACCACCACGGGCCTGGTGCTGGTGCATGTGGTGTACGGGCTAGCGTTTACCACGCTGTTTTTCCGCAACTACTACGTGAGTATTCCGGATGCACTGGTCAAGGCGGCGCGCCTGGACGGTGCCGGCTTCTTCACTATTTTCGGGCGCATTCTACTGCCGATGTCAGTGCCGATCGTGATGGTGTGCCTGATCTGGCAGTTCACTCAAATCTGGAACGACTTTTTGTTTGGCGTGGTGTTTGCCAGTGGTGATGCGCAGCCCATTACGGTGGCGTTGAACAACTTGGTCAACACCAGCACCGGGGCCAAGGAATACAACGTCGACATGGCGGCGGCCATGATTGCGGGGTTGCCGACGCTGCTGGTTTACATATTTGCAGGCAAGTATTTCCTGCGCGGGCTCACGTCCGGCGCGGTCAAGGGGTAAGGCATGGCAACTCTCGAATTACGCAACGTCAATAAAACCTACGGCAAAGGCTTGCCGGACACGCTCAAAGACATCGAACTGAAAATCGAGGACGGCGAGTTCCTGATTCTGGTGGGCCCGTCGGGCTGCGGAAAATCCACGTTGATGAACTGCATCGCCGGGCTGGAGAGCATCAGTGGCGGTTCGATTCTGGTGGACGATGCCGACATCAGCGGCATGAACCCCAAGGACCGTGACATTGCGATGGTGTTTCAGTCTTACGCGCTGTACCCGACCATGAACGTGCGAGACAACATCGCGTTCGGTCTGAAGATTCGCAAAATGACGCCTGCCGCTATCGACGAAGAAGTAGCCCGTGTCGCCAAGCTGCTGCAGATCGAACACCTGCTGACCCGTAAACCCGGCCAGTTGTCCGGCGGTCAGCAGCAGCGCGTGGCGATGGGCCGAGCGCTGGCGCGGCGGCCGAAGATTTACCTGTTCGACGAGCCCTTGTCCAACCTCGACGCCAAACTGCGGGTCGAGATGCGCACCGAAATGAAGTTGATGCACCAGCGGCTGAAAACCACCACCGTTTACGTTACCCATGACCAGATCGAAGCGATGACCTTGGGCGACAAAGTGGCGGTCATGAAGGACGGCATCATTCAGCAGTTCGGCACGCCAAAAGACATCTACAACGACCCGGCCAACCTGTTTGTGGCGAGCTTTATTGGTTCGCCACCCATGAACTTCATCCCCGCGCGCCTGGAACGCCGTAACGCTCGCTTGTGGGCACTGCTCGACAGTGGCCAGGCGCGTTGCGAGTTGCCGTTGGCGGTGCATGAGGCGGGCCTGGAAAGCCGTGACGTGATGTTGGGGGTCCGCGCCGAGCAAATCACACTGGCGTTGCCTGTGCCCAATGGCCAGCCAACGATTCGTGCCGACGTGCGTATCACTGAACCGACGGGCCCGGACACGCTGGTGTTTGTTCAGCTCAATGAAACCAAAGTTTGCTGCCGCCTGGCCCCTGATGAGGCACCGCAGGTGGGCGAGTCTGTGACCTTGCAGTTTGACCCGGCCAAAGTGCTGCTGTTTGACGCCGGCACGGGTGAGCGCCTGGGCACGGGCGCTGCGCTGCCCGCACACACTCAGGCCGGCAATGTGACCCCGATCAAGGGGCGCTAAATGCCGGCGCGCAAGGGTTTTGTGGCGCTGTCTGCGCACAAAAAAACGCCAGCAAGGACTTGGCGTTTTCTGGAATCAACGTAATTCGTGCTCGACATAATGGTTCATAACAAAAAGACGAGGGTCTAGGGATGAAAAAGCAACACGGCGCGACTCGGCGGGTTTGCCAACTGTCAGCGATGACAGCACTGCTTCTTTCTGCCCATGCGATGGCGGACGAAGCGTTCAGTGCCGATTCGAAATGGATGACGGGCGACTGGGGCGGTGAGCGCACCCGGCTGATTGAGCAGGGCATCGACATCAAGGCCGACTACGTGGGTGAAGTCGGCGCGAACCTGGGCGGTGGCTACAACCATGACAAGACGGCGCGCTACAGCGATCAATTTGGCCTGGGCGTGGCCCTGGACCTGCAAAAGCTATGGGGCTGGGACAACACCCAGGCCAAGATCCAGCTCACCAACCGTAACGGCCAGAACATCTCCAACGACCGTATCGGCGACCCGCGTGCCGGCACGCTGAGTTCGTCTCAGGAAGTCTACGGCCGTGGTCATATGGTGCGCCTGACCCAGTTGTACATTCAGCATCAGTTCCTCGACGGCAAGCTGGACGTCAAGGCCGGTTACTTCGGTGAGGGTGAAGACTTCAACACCTTCGCCTGCGACTTCCAAAACCTGGCGTTTTGTGGTTCGCAAGTGGGCAACTGGGCCACCAACATCTGGTACAACTGGCCGGTCAGCCAAGCGGCCCTGCGTGTGAAGTACAACATCACGCCCCAGTTCTATGCGCAGATCGGCGCGTACAACCAGAACCCTTCGCAACTGGAGCACGGTAACGGCTTTAAACTCAGTGGCAGCGGCACCAAGGGCACCGTGCTGCCGGTCGAGCTGGTGTGGCTGCCGAAGGTCAATGACCTGCCGGGCGAATACCGTGTCGGTTACTACAAAAGCACCGCGCCCGCCAATGACCTGCGCGAAGACATCAATGGAGCCGATGCCGCCACCACAGGCCAGAGCTACCGTGTTCGTCACAGCAAGCACGGCTACTGGATCGTGGCGCAGCAACAGCTCACGAGCCATAACGGCGATGCTTCACGTGGTTTGAACATCGCGGTCAACGCCACCTTTCACGACAAGGCCACCAATATCGTCGACAACTATCAGTCGCTGATGCTGGTGTACAAGGGACCGTTCGATGCGCGGCCCAAAGATGACATCGGCATTGGTGCTGCCCGCATTCATGTCAACGGGGAAGTGAAGAAAAACGCTGAATTGGCCAACGCCGCCCTGGGGGTCACCGACTACAGTGATCCGCTGTACGCGCCACTGCGCTCGACCGAATATAACTACGAGCTCAACTACGGCATTCACGTGACCAACTGGCTGACCGTTCGCCCCAACCTGCAATACATCGCCCACCCGGGCGGCGTTGATCAGGTGGATAACGCATGGGTCGCGGGCCTGAAAATCCAGTCAACGTTCTAGGCATCCGCGACTAAGTTTCTTGCTCCTTGTTCCCTCCAGCGGATAGCCTTGGCTATCCGCTTTTTTATAGCGTGCACACCGGCATGATTTTCAGGACATGTGGCACATGCATGAGCATCCGCTTCACCGTTTTTTCAAATCCCGGCGCGAGCAACCGATTTTTCAGTGGGAACGCTTTCAGCAGCGCGACGTGCTGGTGATCGACCACCCGCACTGTCAGGCGGTTTTCAGTCGCCAAGGCGCACAATTGTTGCACTTCAAACCCACCGGGCAAAAACCTTGGCTGTGGTGCGCTGCGAAGTGGCCGCAGGTGGGAGCCATTCGCGGTGGTGTGCCGATTTTTTGGCCGTGGTATGGGCGCCACCCCCATGAGAACGCATGGCCCTGTCATGGTTGGGCACGGTTGATTGACTGGAAACTGGTGGACAGCAGTGCGGACGAAGAGGGCGTCAGCCTGCATTGGCGTTTGCAATTGTGTGATTGGCAAGTGGATTTGCACGCACGCCTGGGCGAAGAGATGGAGCTGCGGTTGAGCACCGAACATCAGGATGATGAGCCTTGTCAGGTCAGCCAGGCCCTGCGGGCCTATTGGCGTATTGGTGACGTGGCCGAGGTAGCGCTATCCGGCCTGGACGGTGCACGCGGCTATGATCAGCTCAACCGCGAAGCGTGCTTGCAGCAGGGCGAATTGCGGGTTGAGGGCGGCTGCCAGCGTGTGTTTCAGCACGAAGGTGAAATGCAACTCAACGACCATGCCTGGCAGCGTGCGCTTGGCATTGACACCGGAGACACCGGCAACACGGTAGTCTGGCACCCGGGCAAGCGGCCGTTGCTGGGCGTCAGTTGGAATGAAGTGATGGGCTTTGTGTGTGTCGAGTCCACCAGCGGGGAGGGCAGCGGCCAGAGCCTGGCCCCGGGTGAACAAGCACACCTGAGCTTGCAGGCACGGGCGAGGTTGGTGGAGGCTTGAGTGCGTGCTCTACACCTTACTGATTTACGTGCGGGTGTAATCAGTAAGGTGTCTTTGAGGTCATTAGGTTCTGTACGCAATGTATCTGCGCTCGGTGATGCTGCGTTGAAAACAGGCTCAGAATGCTCATTTACACCACGTAAAGTCGTACGCGACCCCGGCCGTTCCTCGCCTGTTTTTCGCTAGAAAACAATGTGCCCACTAATACATGCTCGCTATTTTGATGAGCAACGGCTGTGTCTTGTCTGACAGAGCCCATGAAGTGTGTGCGTCGAAAAGTTGTTGGGCAAAGCGTGGGTTTTTTTGCGCATAGGCAAGGTAGCGAGTTGCTGTAGTGAACGAGTCTGCATTGTTTTTTGACAGATTTATATTGGCCGATTTTTTTACCTTCTGCTCCTGTGTCAGAGGCTCTCCGGCTATTTCTCCTTCCAGCATAGGCAAGGCGGCCAAGTCGACCAGGTTGTGATAGCCAGGGGTGTGTTTGACCAAGATGTATTTGACATCTTCAGTCTTCAACGTGCCGTGAGAGAGTTCGTGAATAGCGATATGTGCAATATGCTCTACACTCAAGTGCGGCAGATCACTGATTTCTTTGATTTTTTGGGTGTACGCTGTCATGTATTTGAGGCGGCTATTGTTTTCGTTATCGTATTTCAATACATCAAGCTCGGCTGCTGCGTCTTCATTGGTTGCCTTGATTTTTTTGTATTCAATATTTTTTGACGTTTTGAGTTGTTTGAGTCCGTCGCTTACTTTTTCTATTTGCGCGGACCAGCGATCCAGATACGACACGTCAAGTGTGCCGCCGAAAAAAATCTGACCGATGTGTAAGGCTGTACTGGAATTCTGCTCTTTCTTTAGAAATTCCTGGGCCTGGCCCAAGCGCTCAATGGCCAGCTTTTTGGCTTTTTTGAAGGTTTTGATTTCCGCGCGAGCTTCACTGGAATCCAATCCACTCTCATCCTTGAATCGCATCGGGCTATTTCTAAGCATTCTGAATAGATTCAACCCATCCACATCTCCCGCCGGGTCCGGGTTTATCCACCTCGCCAGCCACGGTGCGTAATAGCGAAAACCATAGTAATAAAGCCCGCTGACATCGCGTTCCTTGCCTGAATACCGAATGGTTTTGTACGCGGCCTCAACGCCTGAGCGGGCGGCCCACCACGCGGTTCCGCCGAAAGGGTAATACCCTTCGTGGCTGATGATGGCGGCGTTTTTATCCACCTCCAGCGTACTTGAACCCAAATGGTCATCCAGGGAGTAACGCAGCACATCATTAGCAGGCGCATGAGGGTTCCCGACCTCCCAGTGCAGGCAGCGAACTCCCGCTGCGATGACAATGTGCAGGCACTGACCTTCTCGGGTGTGTATTTCCAACCCCGGCAAGTAGCGGACGTCTGAAATATCTATCGCCGCTTTGTTGTGTCGCGTCGTGATTTTGCGCAGGCGTTGGCCTTGGGCATCGTAGATGTAACGCTCGTCGTCATCCAAACCCTGTGAGCGAATCACTTGCACGGTTCGGCTGAGTTGATTGCTCAAGTCCCATTCCAGTGTTTGGCCGGGTTGTAACGTTTGCAGGTTGCCATTGGCATCGAAGCGGTTTTCGATCTCGCGGCCCCCCGTGGCAGGCATGCCCCGATTACTGTCAGGCGCGACCTGCAGCGTTCGGGTGTAAGACTCATGGCCTATGTGGCGCAACTGAATCAGGTTGCCAGCCGTATCGTAATCATAGGTTTGGCAATAGTTGAGCAGTTGGCTCAGGTCTCCCGGGTTGGGCATTCGGCCGGGCAACTGTGGCCCAATGAGGGCACCCATGGCTTCACGGCCTGTGGCTTCGATCAATTGGTACAGGCTGTCGTAGCGGTAGGTGTTGATGGCAGATATGTGTTGATGGGTGAAGTGACGGTCGGGTTGGGCCAGGTCTGTTATTTGAACCACGTTACCCACGGGGTCATAGGTATAGTCCAGCGCTTGCAAGGTGCTGCCGGGGCGGCGGGAGACCAGCCTTTTCAAACGCCCGTCGGCCGGGTCGTAAAAGTGACAACGTGTTACGCCACACCCCAGAGTCTGCTGTTCTATCTGGCCAGAGGCACCATGTGTCATACGGTGCATCACGGTAACTGGCGAGCCGTGCTGCAATTGCACGGTAGCGCCTTTTAGTTCACCTGCCACGGTATAGGCGGTGAGTTGCTGATGACCCATGGCATCAATCTGGCTGAGCCTTTCACCCAAGGTGTTGCAGCGCCAGAGGGTGGTTGCGCCGTTGCCCGTCTCCAGTCGTGCGCCGGGCTCTTGTACGGGGATTTGCACGGGAGCGGGAACAGGTAAGGGCCAATTCGGGGGATCGAGTTGATTCAAAAAGTGGCGGGTTTCACTGAGGGAGATCCCCGTCACGGCGTAGTCTGCAAACAGGCATGTCCCGGCCGCATCGTCCTGACGAATAAGGCACCCGCATTGGTTATGAAGCGCGGCCTGTTCTGAAAAAGCGGCATAACTCAGGCGTCCAGTCACGCGGTGTTCGGTTTGAGTCTGGCCTTTTTCGTAAATCGCCACCGGCCGCGCCAAGTCATCGAACACCGTTCGCCAATGGCTGTATCGGCCGTCCCAGCGGTCTACGGTATTGGCGTTCTCATCTGTCAGGCTCAAACGCCACCCGGCATCGACACTTTCAAGGAGTACCACCACGCCGGACAAACTGAAGACTGTGCGTTGATTGGGGTCACTCAGGCGTGGGTCAATTTCGGCCACCGGCCACCCCCTGGCATCATGGCGGTAACGGGTGGCTTGTTCGATGGCCTGCGCGTCCGCGCTGCTGCGCCGATACTCAACGGCCCGCACCGCCAGACCGCGCGGGTCCGTCACGGTGAGTGCGGGCGTGCGGTGGTGGTGGCCAGGTTCAGACGGGCCCGGTTGTTTGATCATTCCGCCTAGCCTTTATTCGTCATGACCCTCAAGGTTTTGATCGGGAATGTCATGGCCTGCGCTTCGTCTTTGCCGGAGAAAGCCACTTTGAAAATGATCTTGAGTGTGCTGTTCTCGGCCAGCTCTTTGAGGTAGCTATAGCTGGCTAATTTGCGCAAATACCCTTGACGAATTTCATTGCTGTTGACGCTGGCTCCGGCCCAAAGTCTGATGTTGTGCGGCGAGCCATCGGCCTTTTGCCCTTCCAGCAGTAGCCAGACCTTTTGGCCTACAGCAACCAGGGGCCAGGTCTTAATGTCAATATAGCTGCCGTTTTGTGACCATTTTAAATAGATTGTCCCGTTATCATCCTTCTCAACGTGCAGCAGAGAGCCCAGTAGCGCCGGCGGTAGCTCGGCCACCTGCAGCGTTAAACACGCCGAGGTTTTATTCCCTGTGCTACGCGTCACGGTGTAGTTGAGCGTTACAGTTTTTCCGATATTGGCAGCCACAACCGTGGCAGGTATCTCAAAAAGCACGCGCTCTGGGGCGGTCTCAAGGGTTGTGGTGCGGCTGGTCGTGCCTGCCCCGGCAACGCCTTGCCACGTCAGCGTTAGGTTGTCACCTGGCTGCATGTCCAGGTACTCAACCCGCACGGTTACGCCCTGGAGGGCTTTCAGAGGGTCAAGTTGATTGCCGCCGGCTTCCAGCACAATGGGGGCTTTGAGCGTTTCCAGCGCTTCCTGATGCAGATCGTTTTCATCCTCGCTGATGGTGTACCAGGTCAGGTAGGTCTGGCGGCGCCAATAACCTTTGGCCGTGACGGTCAGTGTCGGGCGGCCCAGAGGGTCGTAAAACTGCTGGTCGCTGTAACCGAACCGACGAAAGGACTCATCGTTGATGTAGCGAAACTCACTCGCGAAATAAGGCCGGTACACCCGAATAGCCAAACCTTTGTTGTTGTATTCAACTCGCTCACTCACGCGCCAGCGCTGAGGGCTGGGTGCCTGTATGGGCTGGCCGTCCGCTGTTTCAAGGTTGCCGGCTTCATCCACGTGATAGGCAATCCCCGGCTCAACTTTCTGCTTGCTCTGCAGCGTGCGACCAAACCCGTCAAAGCACGCCAGGCTGATACGGATCTGGCGCTCAGCGTCATCCGGGTAGCGATCGGCCAGTAACACGGCGCTGTACACCGGTTCGCGCGATATGTTGTCGACAACACCAGCCCAGCCATTGATAGAGGTACGCCTGCGGCCTTTGGCGCGCAGGTGCCCGGTGGGCATGATGTCACCGGCCGCGATATGTTGCTGCATCAAGTCAGGATTATCTTGAAATGCCTGAGGTACCCGGCCCATCCAACTGAAGGGGTCGTAGAAGCTGGCCGAGGCGACACGTCCCAGCGCTATTTCGGGGGACTGGATCGCGGCTGCCGGGTCTTTGGAACTGGCCAGGAAGCCGCTGACAGGATCGAAGCCGACCGGCTCACCGCGTTCTGTGCCATAAAAGCTGGTTGCGCGAAGTTGGCCGAAGGCGTCGAACAGCGCCTCTTGGGTGTTTTGGTTGGGGTCGATAATTTTCCAGGGCTGAAGCGTCCGGTAATCATGGACTGCGACAGTAGTGCAACCGTCGGGTGCCCTGACGCTGACCGGTGTCAGGCAGTAAGGGTCATAGCTGACGCTGGTTGTGCCCTGGCTGAGCGTGGGACGAAAGGTCTTGATGGTGTAGAACTTGTCGAGGTCCTCGTATTGCGCGAACCCGCGTTTGACGGACCACAATACAACGGCGTTGTCAGGCGGCATAAAGACGGACATGCGCTGATAACCAATCTCCAGCAGGCGCGCTTCCAGTTCGTCGGGTTGCATGACGCGGTCATAGGCGCTCAGTGCAACAGCGTCCAGCTCAGCTGTTTCAACGGCATCCATCAGTGCCGGAAAGTGGGCTATGCCGTCCGCAAGGGTGTTTGTCCTGTCGGTGTAACGCTGCACACTCAGGCCTGTGAGTTCGCGTTCGGAGCGGGGTTTAAGCGGGCCCTCGATATCGTCAATCAGGTATTCATAACTGATCAGCGGTGAGGGTAATGCGCAAGTGGGCAGAACCAGAGCGTTACTGCGTGCGCGATAAGGCAGGCCCAGTTGCCAGCCTTGCGCATCGGTCAAGTGAATGGCTTCGGCCAGGCTTTCATTCACGTAATAAAACTGCTGCGCTTCATCATGGGATGCCAGCCACCAGGTGTTTTGGTGTTCTTCCTCAAACGGTCCCGGGTGGGTGCTGTTTTTACGCCGTGGGTAGTTGATCGACACGGCATGGGTCGAGTTGCCAAAGCAGTCCCAACGCAGGCCGATGCTGTGCGCGCACAGTGGGTCGTCGTAAAAACGGTCGTACTGGTAGCTGATGGACTCCAGTGGCAGCACCTGCATGGAGGCGTAAAGCTGGCCTTTATCCGAGGCCTGGGGGATGAGCTCGCGCACCATGAAGCGGTTGTGTTGCACAGAGTACAAAGGGCGCGTGTTATCCGCCGCCAAGGGGCCGAGTACCTCAACTCGCACTGTCGAGCCGCTGAGCGCACGGGCCAGTTCGCGTTGCTGTGCGTCGGTGGGCTTGACGATCACACGGTCTTTGCAGGCGGATGTTGTGTCTGGTTCGCACCGCGTGAGCAGAGTGGCCCCCAGCCCCTTTGCAGCGCTATCCCGGGTGTCTTGACCCCGCGCGGGGTAGTCCGTGAGTCGCCCGGTGTGGAACCAGGTTTTGGTCTGCACCGGTGGGGTGTTACCCGAGCCGGCGTCAAAGCCGCTGGTGTCTTCTGTATCGGTTTGAATCAGCAGGCCAAACCCCCGGGTTTCACGTTCGAAACCGTCGTAGAAACCCTGGCGGTACTGAAAATGTTGCGTCAGCCGACTGCCAGTGATTTCGTCGAATTGGGTCTGTTGCTTGACCACGTGCATAGGGAAGGGCAGGTAGGACACGGCCGGTTGATGGGTGCTCAGTTCACGTTTCTCATCCAGCCATTCCTGGGCCGAGCTGCGATAGCTGACAGTGCCCACCGCGCCCATGTTGTTGTTGGTTTCAGAGAGCAGGTATGGTTTGGCGTGCACAAAGTCGCAGCGCCAGTGGCGGGGCGACCTATGCGGTACCGTCAGGATCAGGCTGGAACAGCCCAGCCCTTGCAAGTCGGCGGTGCTGACCTGGCAAAACCGGTCATAGCGCACACCGATGGGCCACGGCAGCGTTTGCTTATCGGCAAAACCGTTACCGCAGCGGTTCATGTAAATCTCGATCGCGTCGGCTGTCAGGTACATCAGGTCGGCCGCTCCAGAGCCGTCCAGGTCGGCCAACAGGATGCGCGAGGCATCAAATTCGGCGTAGTCGAACGGTAGGTCGGCCAGTTTGAAGCCCTTGCCAAAATTGCCACGGCCCAGGTTTGGCCAGCAGCGTATTTCGTTATGACGGATTCGAATCAAATGCTGTTGGCCGCTACCGAGCACATCGCTGAACGCCACCAGTTCGCTGCGGCTGTCACTCAGAATGGGCAGCGCATCATCGTTCTCAGAAGCGTTTTTGGGGGCGTTGTGAGGCACCTCCAGCGCATTGGCGAACCCGTGTTCTCGCTGGTTGGCATAGAGTCGCACGCTGCGGGTACCGATCAGTGCCAGGTCGGACAGGCCGGCACCGATCAAGTCGGCCATCTGGCCTTGCGGGCTGAAAAACTCTTGCGGGAATGCCGAAAACGTTGCGAAGCGCGACCAGCTACGGTCCGGGTTCAGCGTGAAAAAACCACTGAGCCCTGGTTGGGCCACTATCCAGTCCAGTCGGCCGTCTCCGGTCAGGTCGGTCAGTGATTGGCGCACGGGTTTGTTGGCGTCAGCCACCGGGATAACGGGCAGCGCATGCCAGGCCCCGTAGCTGACTTGATCAGGATCGCTGACAAGCTCGGCCCGCACAGGCTCGCGGTACAGCCAGTTTTTATCGTTGCGGTACAGCACTCCGGGCAGGCCTTCACCGTATAAGTCCAAGAGTTGGTACTGCTGGCCATCATTGAGGCCCGGCATGGCGTCAAACGGGGTGTAGCGTTGCTCACCCAGAGTGAAGGCGGCGTAACTGAACTCGACCGGCGGACGGTACTCGGGTTCGCCCTTGGCATCGTAGGCCATAAAGTGCGCGGCGGTGAGGTGGGTGTAGGACAGCTCGCCCGTTTCATATTCCAGCAGCAGGCGCTGAACCAGCTGCGGGGTTGGACCCAGTGCGGGCTCCTCCGGGAAATAATGGAACATCAACACCTGATGGCACAGGCGCAAATTGCCCAGTTCGAAACCGTAAGTAAAACTTGAGTGTGGGTCACTGCGAACTGGCCAGCTGTGGTTGGCGGGTTCCTCGTAAGTGGGCTTTTCAGTCAGGGTGGTGCTGCGCTCGCCATAGTCGAACACCAGGTCGAAATGCCATTTCAGCGCGTTGAGTTTCTCTTCGTTCCACACATACAGGTTGTCATGGGCAATGAAGTTGCCGTAACGCACTCGGCTTAGATAACTCTGAGCCTTGTAGTTACGGGGGCTGTTCTTGTCGAAGTTGGCGTGGTCTTCGGGCTTGTATTCGTACAGCACATGCTCACCGCGCACGTTCAGCGTTTCTTCCAACAGCCATTCGGCCACCTTGAACTCATCATCAGGGTGGGCGGTACGTGCACTTTTGCTTTTTCCATAAACAGCCAGGCTGCCGTCGGCACCATGTATCAGCCAAAACCCCGAATGACTCGGGTGGCTCCAGTATTCAATGCGCTCAAATGCCCCTTCGGCACGAGGGAAGTAGCGAGTGACTTGGTACGTAGAGCCAACAGGCTCCTTGCGATACTCACTGACTTCAGTGAAGACGATTTTGCCCTGGCTATCGAGCTCAGGCATCCAGACGTCCCCACTGGGGCCGACAATGACATCGTCGTGTGTATAAGCAGGCACGCCTTTGGTGGTGCGTCGGGCGATACGGGGCACACTGGCGGCCCAGCCCAAACCGAACAGGCCGTTACCGCTGGCGCTGCTGTAACTCAGGCCCAGAGAAGGGGCATAGCCGCGGCCGGCTGAAATGGGCAGCGCAAGCGAACACGACGCTGCGCCTGAGCTGCCGACGGCTCCCCAGCCTTTGCCAATGCTCTGAATGGCACCACCGCCTTTAGGCAATGCAGGGGTCGAAACACTCAGTGGTTCTTGAGTCATATTGCTGAACTCCTGCCAGGGGAAGGTACCTTGGAGAATTCAGCTTATGGAATATTCCTACATGTGTAACCTGTCATATCTGACAGTGTTTTTGACGTGATATCGCCCCTGAACGGGGGCAATCCGTGCCGTCGTTTCAGTTGAACTCGTCGCCCACCGGGTAACGGCTGGCGTTGAGGCTTTCCTTGATTTTGCGCAGGTGCGGCTGGAAGTCCACGCCTCGGCGCAGGGTCATGCCGGTGGCGAGCACGTCCAACACCGTGAGCTGGATGATGCGTGAGGTCATCGGCATGTAAATGTCGGTGTCTTCAGGCAGTGGGATGTTCAAACTCAAGGTGCTGGCTTTGGCCAGGGGTGAGTTTTCGGCAGTGAGCCCCAGCACCGAAGCCCCATTGGCGCGAGCAATGCGTGCGACTTCCACCAACTCGCGGGTGCGCCCTGTGTAGGAAATAATCACGAAGAGCTCACCCGTGTGCGCCACGGAGGCAATCATGCGTTGCATCAGCACGTCGGCATGCGCCGTGACGGCGAGGTTGAAGCGAAAGAACTTGTGTTGTGCATCCAGCGCCACGGGGGCCGAGGCTCCCAGCCCGAAGAAATGGATCTGGCGGGCCTGGATCAACAGGTCGACCGCGCGACTGATCAGGTTAGGGTCCAAGGCCTGGCAGGCGCTGTCCAGCGAGGCGATGGCGCTGCCAAAGATTTTTTGTGTGTAGGCCTGCGGGTTATCGTCCGCTTCGACCGCGCGGCTCACATAGGCGGCACCGCTGGCCAGGCTTTGCGCCAGTTGCAGTTTGAGTTCGGGGTAGCCGCTGACACCGAATGAGCGGCAGAACCGGTTGACCGTGGGCTCACTCACCGACGCCGCCTGAGCCAGCGCGGCAATACTGAAACGCGTCGCCTGTTGGGGGTTCTGCAGGATGATTTCAGCCACTTTGCGCTCAGCTTTGTTCAGCTCTTCGAGGCGGCCTTTGATTTGTTCGAGTAAGTTTCGCACGCGGTCCATTTATGATCCTTGGTTCAGCGATGCAAAGAGAGACGCTCTGCAGCGGCCCTGTTAAGGAGGCCTATCCTACTGATGGCCTGTTACGACCACTAGCAACAATCTGCAATTTGAGAAAATGTTGTGTTTATTACTACATTTTTCCTTGAGTGATGCCTTAAAAAAAGGTATTTGTAGCTTAACTTGATAAAAGAACAAACATCATGTCTTTGATTACGGTTGAACCGTGCACCTTTGCCTTGTTCGGCGCGTTGGGCGACCTGGCCTTGCGCAAGCTGTTTCCTGCCTTGTACCAACTGGACCGTGCAGGCCTGTTGCACAGCGACACGCGCATTTTGGCGCTGGCGCGTGAACCGGGCGATGCGCTGAGCCATCTGGCGCACATTGACAGCCAATTGCGTCAGTACCTGGGCCCCAAAGAGATCGAAGACGAAGCGATTACCCGATTTCTGGGGCGTTTGAGTTACCTGCATGTGGATTTCCTGGAGGTTGACGATTACGTGCCGTTGGCGGAGCTGGCAGGCACGGCACAGCGGCTGATCGCCTACTTCGCCACCCCGGCAGCGGTGTACGGAGCCATTTGCGAACACCTGTCCACGGTCGGCTTGGCTGAAAACACGCGGGTGGTCCTGGAAAAACCGATTGGCTCGGACCTCGATTCATCGCGCAAGGTAAACGACGCCGTGGCGCAGTTCTTTCCCGAGAACCGCATCTACCGCATCGACCATTACCTGGGCAAAGAGACGGTGCAAAACCTCATTGCCTTGCGTTTTGCCAACAGCCTGTTCGAAACCCAGTGGAACCAGCGCTACATCTCCCACGTGGAAATCACCGTGGCCGAGAAGGTCGGCATTGAAGGGCGCTGGGGTTACTTCGACAAGGCCGGTCAACTGCGCGACATGATTCAAAACCATCTGTTGCAGTTGTTGTGCCTGATTGCCATGGACCCGCCTGCGGACCTCTCGGCCGACAGCATTCGCGATGAGAAGGTCAAGGTGCTCAAAGCGCTGGCCCCGATCACGCCCGAAGGCCTGACCACTCAAGTGGTGCGTGGCCAATACATTGCGGGCTACAGCGAAGGGCAATCGGTGCCAGGTTATCTGGAGGAAGAGAACTCCAATACCCAGAGCGACACTGAAACCTTCGTCGCCCTGCGTGCCGATATTCGCAACTGGCGCTGGGCCGGGGTGCCGTTCTACCTGCGCACCGGTAAGCGGATGCCGCAAAAGTTGTCGCAGATCGTTATCCACTTCAAGGAACCGTCGCACTATATCTTCGCCCCCGAGCAGCGTTTGCAGATCGGCAACAAGCTGATCATTCGCCTGCAACCGGATGAAGGCATTTCCTTGCGCGTCATGACCAAAGACCAAGGGCTGGACAAGGGCATGCAGCTGCGCAGCGGCCCGCTACAACTGAATTTTTCCGACACGTATCGCAGTGCGCGGATTCCGGATGCCTACGAGCGTCTGTTACTAGAAGTGATGCGCGGCAACCAGAACCTGTTTGTGCGCAAAGACGAAATTGAAGCGGCATGGAAATGGTGCGACCAGTTGATCGCCGGCTGGAAGAAGTCCGGTGATGCGCCCAAGCCTTATGCGGCGGGTTCCTGGGGGCCGATGAGTTCCATTGCATTGATTACGCGGGACGGGAGGTCTTGGTATGGCGATATCTGATGTGAAACTGCCCGAGGGGGTCACGGCGCACACTTTCAAAACCCCGTTGGCATTGGCTGATGGGCTGGCGGTTGACGTCGCGGCGTGGCTCCAGGCGGCTATCGACAAACAGGGTGTTGCGACGCTGGTGGTGTCGGGCGGTCGCAGCCCGGTGGCATTTTTTCAGCACCTGAGCCAGCAGCCTGTCGACTGGGGCAACGTGGTCGTCAGCCTGGCCGATGAGCGCTGGGTGCCGGTGGAACATGCCGACAGCAATGCCGGCCTGCTGCATAAGCATCTGTTGCAAGGCCCGGCCGCGAAGGCCAAGTTTGTAGGGTTGTACAACGTGGCCTCTACGCTGGACGAGGCGGCCGAACAGGCCGACCGTCAAGTGGCTGAATTGCCACCTATTGATGTGCTGGTGTTGGGCATGGGCGACGACGGTCATACCGCTTCGCTGTTCCCCAACAGCCCGAACCTGGACAAAGCGTTGGACCTGGGCAATGAGCGCCGTTGCTGGCCGATGCTGGCCCCCAGCGTGCCTCACCAGCGCTTGAGCCTGAGCCGCAGCCTGCTGGCGAGCGCGACCCACACCGTGCTGTCGATTCAAGGGCCGGCCAAATTGAACATTCTGAACGAAGCGCTGGCCGGTGATGATGTTGCCGCCTTGCCGATTCGTGCCTTTCTGCAACCCACGTTAGAGATTTACTGGTGCCCATGAGCCAAGGATCAGCTGCCATGACCATAAAAACCGCGAACATTTCGATGGCCGAAAAAGTCGCCATAATTGATGAGCTGTGCGCCAAGGCGCGCATCCTGCCGGTGATTACCATCGCTCGCAGGCAGGATATCTTGCCGTTGGCTGATGCGCTGGCAGCGGGCGGCTTGACCGCACTGGAAGTCACCCTGCGCTCTGAGTTTGGTCTGGAAGCGATTCGCGTGTTGCGTGAGCAGCGCCCCGAGCTGGTGACCGGCGCGGGTACCATTCTGGATCGTCATATGCTGGCCGCGGCTGAAGAAGCCGGTTCGCAGTTTATTGTGACGCCTGGCATCACCCGCGACTTGCTTGAGGCTGGCGCGGCCAGCGATATCCCGCTATTGCCGGGCATCAGCAATGCTTCCGGGATCATGGAAGGCTATGGCCTGGGGTATCGCCGCTTCAAACTCTTCCCGGCCGAAGTGAGTGGCGGCGTGGCGGCCATCAAAGCCCTGGGCGGCCCGTTTGGTGAGGTGAAGTTCTGCCCGACCGGCGGTGTTGGTCCGGCGAATATTCGCAACTACATGGCGTTGAAAAACGTGATGTGCGTGGGCGGTAGCTGGATGCTGGACAGTGAGTGGATCAAGAACGGCGACTGGGGCCGGATCCAGGAGTGCACCGCGCAAGCCCTGGCGCTGCTGGATTGAGTGTGATGTAACGATTTCGTTGGGTGTTCTACGTGTTTGGTGCGCTTGGTCGGCGCACCTTTTTTTTGCCTGGTGTTTGAGTCCGCGCTCATACGCGCCGCGCCATCAATGGCGAGGTTTGGGCTTGGCGTGTTTGGCGCGTAGCGGGTCGAGCAGGTCTGACAGGCCGTTGTGATCGATCTCTTGCATCAGTGCCAGCAACCCCCCTAATTCACCGTGAGGAAAGCCTTCACGGGCGAACCAGTTCAAATACTGGCCCGGCAGGTCAGCAATGATACGGCCCTTGTATTTGCCGAACGGCATTTCACGTGTCACCAGCAATTCGAGCTTTTCAGGGTTCATGCAGTGACCTTTAAGTGCATTTAGCGATGGGTTGGAAAATACAGGTATTCTGCATGCAGGCCAATTGACAGATCATGCAAATAAACCGACTCCGAAGTTCAAATAAAAACACAAGTTATTGATAGTTAAGGTTTTTTAATGATTCAACAACCTGGCACAGGGCATGCAACCTCTATTGCACGATCCTCAACCCTGTAAGGAATTGAACAATGACTGACCTTAATAAAGAAGCCATTAGCGTCCTGAACGATCTGATCGAAACCAGTAAAGATGGTCAGGAAGGGTTTAAAACCTGCGCTGAAGACATCAAGCACCCTGAGCTCAAAGCCTACTTCTCCACCCGTTCGGCAGATTGTGCCAAGGCCGCAGCCGAGTTGCAGGTCAAGGTCCGCGAACTGGGTGGCGATCCGGAGACCAGCACCAGTGTGGCGGGTGACTTGCACCGCCGTTGGTTGGATGTGAAATCCGTGTTCACCGGCAAAGACGAAGAAGCGGTGCTCAATGAAGCCGAGCGCGGTGAGGATCACGCCATCAAGGCTTACAAAGAAGCACTGGAAAAAATCAGCAAACACAACCTGCTGGCCATTCGCGAACTGGTTGAGCGTCAGTACTTGGGCGTGCAACAGAATCACGACAAGGTTAAGGCGCTACGCAATCAGGCTCGTGCGCGGGCTTGAGGGCAAACTGAGAGCCGCTAGCCCTGTATAAAGGCGGGCGTGTTGCGATACAACCCACCGCGCATCGATGGGGTGAATCGCGAACACGCCCGCTTTTGTGTGGGCGGTGATAGTTAGCCGATGCTGATGGCCGGCAAGGTGGGCAGGGTTACGGTCTGCTGTTTGCGCGGTGCCAGGATTTCAGCTTCGCCATCGACGACCAGTTCATCGCGCTGGTTGAACACGCGGGTGGCAATACGCACGCGAAACTTCGGTAATTTCTCCAGGATTTCCAGACGCACGGTCAGTGTGTCACCGATTTTTACCGGTTTTTGAAAGCTCATTTGCTGACCGATGTAGATGGTGCCCGGCCCAGGTAGCTCGCAGGCAACCGCGGCGCTGATCAAAGCACCGCTGAACATGCCGTGAGCGATGCGCTCCTTGAACATGGTGGCGGCGGCAAACTCAGGGTCCAGGTGGACCGGGTTGTGGTCACCGGACATGGCCGCAAATAGCTGAATATCACGCTCTTCAACGGTCTTGCTGTAGTGGGCAGTCTGACCGACTTCGAGGGCTTCATATGGGGTGTTGGTAACCTGAGTCATCTAGCGCATGTCCTGTGACGAATGTTTGATTTCAATATTCTGATTTTAAAGGGTTTTTCTGTAACAAAGACCGACTTATTCCGTCCGTGGCGGGCGCGTTCGGCTGAGTGACTGGTTCAGCCAATGAATGACGTCTGCGGTGACAGCGTCGCGGTTGGTTTCGTTGAACAGCTCATGTCGCGCTTGTGCGTACACGTTGAGTTGCAGGTGTCGGTTACCCGCTTCTCGCAATGCCTTGGCCAAGTCTTCAAGGCGCTTGCCTTGGCTGACGGGGTCACAACTGCCACCGATCACCAGGATGGGCAGGGCGCAATCAATCTGATTGAGATTGGACGCTTTACTGATTTGCTGCAAGCCGCCAAGCAAGTCGACCCACAGTTGGTTGGTACACCGAAACCCGCACAGGGGATCGTTGGCATAAGCATCTACCTCGGCCGGATCACGGCTGAGCCAGTCGTAGCGCGTGCGATTGGGTTTGAATGCTTTGTTGAACGCGCCAAAGGAAAGCCACTCGATGAGCGGGCTACGGCCTTTGGGCCCCTGACGCCAACGTTCGAGGCGGGCGATCAGGCTGGCACTGCGGTAGAGCGCGACAGGCTGGAAGTTGGAGCCACTCAGGATCGCACCGTGCAGGCTGGCACTGTGATGCATGACATACGCTTGAGCGATGTAACTGCCCATGCTGTGACCCAGCAGTACAATCGGTAGCCCCGGGTGCGCCTGTTTGACGTGTTGATGCAGGCTGGCCACATCGCAGACGACTGAATGCCATCCGTCCTTATCGGCAAAGTGCCCCAGTGTGCCGCGCTCGGCCGTTTTGCCATGCCCGCGTTGGTCATGGGCGTAGAGCCCATAACCGGCTTGGCACAGTGCGTGGCCCAGGCGCGCATATCGGCCAGCGTGTTCGGCCATGCCATGCACCAGCAGCACAATGCCCTTGGGCGGGATCGCGGGCAGCCACTGATGCACGAAAAGACCGCTACGGTCATTTGCGTCCAGCCAATAAGTCGTGGAAGTCATGACGTTTCCTTGTACCCGGTGGTAGCAGTGTATAGCGCTTTGGCGCAGAGACCCTGTTACGCAGCGCGACGGAGTAATAGGATTCAAGATGTTAATGGCGAAGTTCGCCGTATTTGCCTACTACTTCATTACTGTTAACGTCGGATCACGCTGCGTTTCATGGGCTTTCAAGTGCGGCCAGGCACATTCAGGTGAGAGGATAAAAATAATGAACCCCGATTTCTGGAATGACAAACGTCCCGCCGGTGTACCGCTGGATATCGATATGACGACTTTCAAGTCGGTGGTCGATGTCTTTGAACGCTCCTGCAAGAAGTTCGCGGACCGACCGGCCTTCAGCAACCTGGGTGTGACCCTGACGTATGCGCAGCTTGAGCGTCACAGCGCGGCGTTTGCGGGCTACCTGCAACAGCACACCGACCTCAAGCCCGGCGACCGCATCGCCGTGCAGATGCCCAATGTGCTGCAATACCCGATTGCCGTGTTTGGTGCCCTGCGTGCGGGCTTGGTGGTGGTCAATACCAACCCGCTGTACACCTCACGCGAAATGCGCCATCAGTTTAAAAGTGCCGGTATTCGCGGGCTGGTGTACCTGAACATGTTTGGCAAACGGGTGCAGGAGGTGCTGGAAGACACCGATATCGACTACCTGATTGAAGCCAAAATGGGTGATCTGATGCCTGCCGTCAAAGGCTGGGTCACCAATCTGGTGGTCGACAAGGTGAAAAAGCTGGTGCCTGCTTATCGGGTACCCCAGGCCATCGCGTTCAAAGATGTTCTGCGCCGCGGGGCTGGCCATACCCTCCGGCCGCTGGCCGTTACCCTCAATGATATTGCCGTATTGCAGTACACCGGCGGCACCACCGGCTTGCCGAAGGGCGCGATGCTGACTCACGCTAATCTGGTGGCCAATATGCAGCAGGTGCGGGCTTGCCTGTCGCAGCACGATGCTCAGGGGCTGCCCTACCTCAAGGACGGCAGCGAGATAATGGTGGCCCCGCTGCCGCTGTACCATATCTACGCATTCACGGCGAACTGCATGTGCATGATGGTGATGGGCAATCACAACGTGCTGATCACCAACCCGCGAGACATCAAAGGCTTTATCAAGGAACTGGGGGAGTGGCGGTTTACGGCGTTGTTGGGGTTGAACACCCTGTTTGTGGCGCTGATGGATCATCCGGACTTCAAAAACCTGGATTTTTCCGGCCTTAAGGTCACCAACTCCGGCGGTACGGCGCTGGTCAAGGCCACCGCCGAGCGGTGGGAGAAAATCACCGGCTGTCGGATTGTCGAGGGTTACGGCCTGACGGAAACCTCCCCGGTGGCCAGCGCCAACCCGTGTGGCCCCTTGGCTCGGTTGGGCACTGTGGGCATGCCCGTGCCGGGCACCGCCATGAAAGTGATCAACGATGCAGGCGACGATCTTGGCCTGGGTGAGCGTGGCGAACTCTGCGTCAAAGGCCCGCAAGTCATGAAAGGTTACTGGCAGAACCCGGGTGCCACCGCTGAAGTGCTGGACACCGAGGGCTGGTTCAGGACCGGTGATATTGCGGTCATTGACCCGGATGGTTTTGTCCGCATTGTCGACCGCAAAAAAGACCTCATTATCGTCTCGGGCTTCAATGTGTACCCCAATGAGATCGAAGACATCGTGATGGCGCACCCCAAAGTGGCGAACTGCGCGGTTATTGGTGTGCCGGACGAGCGTACTGGCGAAGCGGTCAAGCTGTTTGTCGTGGCGCGCGAAGGCGGGGTAACGGTTGAGGAACTCAAGGCGTACTGCAAGGACAACTTCACGGGTTACAAGGTGCCCAAACTGATCGTGCTGCGTGACTCACTGCCCATGACGCCGGTGGGTAAAATCCTGCGGCGCGAGCTGCGCGATAACCCCTGACAGGCTCATTCGTGGCGGCCTTTAAAGCTGCCGGAAAACGCATTAAAAACGCCCGCGTAAGCCGCGGGCGTTTTTATTCGTCTATATACACTTAAGCGGTTTTGTTCCTGAAGCAGGTCTTTAAGGCCTCAAATGGCTGTTCTAGAGGGCTTTTGACGATAATAGAGTATTTGTACTAATGGTGACTTAGGATTGTCCTACAGTCAGGTTGGTTACTCTAAAGCCCATTGTTGGCTCTAGGCGACCTTTGGCAAAGCTGCTACTCTCGGCGCGCTTTGTGACGTCTCGGCACGTGAAAGCCAGAGTTATTCATTACAAAATCAAACAAATAATAACCGCATCAAATGCGGTGAAGAATTCGCGACGCTGAGGAGTGGGCTTCCATGATTGAAGGCTTTTGGAAGGATAAGTACCCAGCTGGGATTGCTGCTGAAATCAATCCGGATGAGTACCCAAATATTCAGGCCGTACTGCGTCAATCTTGCCAGCGTTTCGCCGACAAACCGGCGTTCAGTAACCTCGGCAAAACGCTCACTTACGGTGAGCTTTACGAACTGTCAGGTGCTTTTGCCGCTTATTTGCAGCAGCACACCGACCTGCAACCTGGCGATCGCATCGCCGTACAGTTGCCCAACCTGCTGCAATACCCGATCGCTGTGTTCGGAGCCATCCGCGCCGGCTTGATCGTGGTCAACACCAACCCGCTGTACACCGCGCGGGAAATGGAACACCAATTCAAGGACTCGGGTGCCAAGGCATTGGTTTGCCTGGCGAACATGGCGCACCTGGCCGAAAAGGTCGTGCCCGTGACCTCAGTCAAGCATGTGATCGTCACCGAAGTGGCCGACATGCTGTCGCCCTTCAAGCGTGTACTGATCAACAGCGTCATCAAATACGTGAAAAAAATGGTACCGGCCTACCATTTGCCTCAAGCCGTCAAATTCAACGATGCATTGAGCAAAGGCCGCGGTCAGTCGGTCAAGGAAGCCAACCCGCTGAGCAATGATGTGGCTGTGCTGCAATACACCGGTGGCACCACCGGCGTGGCCAAGGGCGCGATGCTGACGCATCGCAACCTGATCGCCAACATGTTGCAGTGCAAGGCGCTGATGGGTTCCAACCTGAATGAAGGCTGTGAAATCCTGATTACACCGTTGCCGCTGTATCACATCTACGCCTTCACGTTTCACTGCATGGCCATGATGTTGATTGGCAATCACAACGTGCTGATCAGCAACCCGCGTGATCTTCCGGCGATGGTCAAGGAACTGTCGAAGTGGAAGTTCAGCGGCTTCGTTGGCCTTAACACCTTGTTTGTGGCCCTGTGCAACAACGAGGCGTTTCGCAAGCTGGACTTCTCGGCGTTGAAAGTGACGCTGTCAGGCGGGATGGCTTTGCAACTGTCGGTAGGGGAGCGCTGGAAGACTGTGACCGCCTGCCCGATTTGTGAAGGCTATGGCATGACCGAAACCAGCCCGGTGGTCTCGGTCAACCCGAGGGAGAGCATTCAGGCCGGCACCATCGGTATTCCCTTGCCTTCGACCTTGTGCAAAGTCATCAACGATACGGGCGAAGAACTGCCGCTGGGTGAAATCGGCGAGTTGTGCATCAAGGGCCCGCAAGTCATGAAAGGCTACTGGGAGCGCCCGGATGCTACCGATGAAATCCTGGACAGCGATGGCTGGTTGAAGTCAGGTGATATCGCGGTGATTCAGCCCGATGGCTATATGCGCATTGTTGACCGTAAAAAAGACATGATTCTGGTGTCAGGTTTCAATGTGTACCCGAACGAGTTGGAAGACGTCATGGCGTCACTGCCTGGCGTGCTGCAATCGGCGGCCATCGGTATTCCGGATGAGAAAGCCGGGGAGTTGATCAAAGTCTTTATTGTGGTCAAACCCGGCATGACCCTCACCAAAGAACAGGTCATGGCGCATATGCGCGCGAACCTGACGGCGTATAAGTCGCCCAAACTTGTCGAGTTCCGCGACAGCTTGCCGACCACCAATGTGGGCAAAATCCTGCGCCGTGAACTGCGCGATGAAGAGCTGAAAAAGCTGGGCCTTAAAAAGTAAGTTGCCCCGTGTACAAAATATACCCCTCGTTCGAGGGGTATTTTTTTAACCTGTAAATGCCTTCAAACGCATGCCGCCGGCTGTTTTCAATGTGCCGCCAACCCGCGTTGAATCTGTTCCAGGGTGGCTGTCGCGCCCCCGCATACCACCATGAGTACTGTGGGGTATCGACTCAGAGCCGTCGGCTTGTACGCCAGGGAAAGTGCCGCACCGCAAGCCGGTTCCACAAGCACACGGTGATCGACCAAAAAGCGTTCACAGGCGTTGAGAGCGTCCCGGTCCGTGACGATCACGCTTTCGATAGTGTGCACCGCCAGGTAGGCGATGGCCTGGTCGCACACCCGTTTGGCTCCCAGCGAAGTTGCGATTGAGCTAATGCGCTCGATTTCAACTGAATGGCCTGCATCGACTGAGGCTCGAAACGACGCCGCACCTTCGGTTTCAACGGCGATCACTGGCACGTCCTGCCAGCCGTTGCGGTGCAGCCCTTCAATGACGCCGCACAGCAGCCCGCCGCCTCCGACCGAGAGCACCACGGCATCGGGCTTGTGGCCGGACTGTGCCACTTCATCGATCAGGGTGGCATGCCCGCTCCACAGCAGGGGATCGTCGAAGGGGTGGATAAACGCATCGCTGGCCGTTGTGAGCGTCAAGGCCAATTGATTGGCCTCCTGCCAGGAACTGCCATGAACGATGACTTCTGCGCCTTCGAGCGCGAGTAACTCTCTGGCGCGCTCAGTGGTGGTTTCGGGCACTACCACTGTCACCGCTACGCCCAGTTGACGACCTGCGTAAGCAACGGCCAGCCCGGCATTCCCGCCCGAGGACGAGACGAAGCGCGTAGCGCCGCGCTGGTGGTGCACTTCACACGCATGGCCCACGCCGCGCAGTTTGAAGGAGCCGCAGGGCTGCACGGCATCGAGCTTGAGCCAGATAGAGCGTTGCGCGATGGCGCTCAGAGGGCGAGATTCAATCAGGGGTGTTTGGATATGCAGCGGCATGATGACATCAGTCCTCTGGTGTGAATGGCAGGCTTGGGCCTTGTCAGGGGTGAGTGCTTGAACTTGGACGGTTCGGGACAATGGAAACGGTAACGGGGTGAGGCATGCTTGATCAGAACGTTCATGCCATCACCGGTCAGAAGAATTGTCCCCTCGAAGCTGATCGAGGTAGTTATAAACGGTGAAACGGCTCACGCCCAAGGCGGCTGCCGCTTTCTCGACGCCCCCTTTTACAATGAAAAGACCGCGTTCCTGCATCACTCGAACGGCCTCGACCTTGGCTTGCTTGTTCATCTTGGTGCCCCCCAAACGCACCAATGCATCCTGGATGATCTGCGCCATCAATAACGCCATGTCAGCCGGTTCTGCGGGGTGTTCGGTTGCCGCTTGCAGCATCGGCTGCAACTGATCCAGGAACGCCTGCGCAGCACTCAGCCCAGTCAGATCGGCGTTGATACAGAGGCTGGCAAAAGGATGACCATTACGGTCACGGAACACCGCTGTTGCGCTGCGTAACGTGCGGCCATTCACGGTGGTGGGGTAGTCGGTGATAACCACGGGATCAATGCCTTGCTGTGCCTCGGAGGCCTCCCTGACAGCGGCAAATCCGCGATCCTGCTCTGGCCCGCCCAACACCGGGCTGCCGACCTTGCGCCCGGATATATGCCCGTTGGCGATCATGACGACGGAGTTTTCCGGGTGATCAAGATCGTGAAGGAGTAACTCGGTATTGCGCCCGATAACACTTGCCAGTGCAGTGATGGAGGCTTTCATCACGGCGAAAACGAGTCGACGTTCGTGGGCAATATCGACGGGCATACGGGCTTCTCTTGGCTTTAATCAACAGTTGGTTGAAATATAGATTTTTTGTTTAAGTTGCGCAACGAATTTCAAGCGCGGCAAAGCCACACCGTTGCGGGTGGGTGACCGAAGCGTTTGGGCTTGAGCATGAAGAGGGCGTCAACGGGACCGTTGACGCCTTTTGTGTTGCAGGAGCAGGCTTGATTCTGCCCAGGTTACTTCTGCAAGAACTGCGAGAAGTTCACACCTGTACCGGTCGGGCGCACATCCTGCAAGAAGGAGTCTTTGTCTGCGCTCAGTTCAAGGCTCATGGTCGGGGTGCGCTTGTGCGTAGCTCGCACCACCATGCCTTCGCGTTTTTCGCGCAGGAATGCCGTGGTCACCTTCAAGTGCAACAATTCGTCGGTGGCGGGCGTGTGCAGCAGCAGGTGCACCCACTCGTACTGGCCGACCGCCAGGCGAGCCAGTGGAATATCAAACCACCAGATATTCTTGTTGGTGTTCAACGTGGCCAGATGGCAATTGTTGACGCCGAGCACGGCACCGCCCAGTTCCTGGTTTCTGCGGGCAATGGCCTGCTTTTTATCGAGTTTCATAACCTTCCTACCATTTCGGATTTCAGCGCCACAGCCTGAATAGGCGGGCATTCTCGGGGGTTAGTGGGCAAACATAAAGCCCAACCTGCGTTGAGAGACGAAATGAACCGTGCAAAGTCAATGAAACTCTGACGCTGAAACAGGGGTCAACCCTACGTCGAGGTTATGACATCCGATATTTCAATAGGAGAAATCCCATGAGCAGCACTGGCGATAAGATCAAAGGCAAAGCGAACGAAGTGATAGGTAATGTCAAACAAACGGTGGGTAAAGCGACTGACAATGACAAGCTGCGCACGGAAGGCAAGGTCCAGGAGCTGAAAGGCGAAGGGCAGCAAGCTGTCGGCAAGGCTAAAGATGCGGTAAAGAAAACCATCGATAAAGCCTGAGAATACGGTTCAATGCGACGCAGGCGTCGGGCCTGTTTAGCATGTGTTAGCGGTCACCCCTTGCGGTGGCCGTTTTTACATCCGTGTTAGTAAAGTCGCCAACTCGACTACTTTTGATGTAGAACCCCTGTTTTGAGCTGTTAGCTGGTTTGCATGATCAATGCGTGAAGCGGCGAAAGGAGACGCTATGTTTTTCCCGGTTTTGAATGGCCTGCCTCTGGGGAAGGTCCTGATCCGAACGGTCAAGGAGTTTATCGACGACGAAATGTCGACCTATGCCTCGGCGTTGGCCTATCAAATGCTGTTTTCGTTGTTTCCGTTCATTCTGTTTTTGATTGCCCTGATCGGCTTTTTACACCTGCCCGATTTTTTCACCTGGTTGCGTTTGCAATCGGAACTGGTGCTTCCGCCGCAAGCGCTGGAGTCGGTCAACCCGGTGATTGATCAGTTACAGCAATCCAAGGGCGGATTGGTATCGGTCGGTATTCTGATTGCCTTGTGGACCGCGTCGGCGAGCGTAAGGCTGATGATGAGCGCCATGAACGCGGCCTACGACGTGGTCGAAGGGCGGCCCATCTGGAAACGTTTTCCGCTGTCGATTTTTTACACCATCGGTATTGCCGGCATGCTCCTGGCCGCCGCCGCGCTGATGGTGCTTGGCCCGCAAGTCATGAGTTGGCTGGCAAAACAGGTGGGCCTTGAAGCGTTTGTGGTGACGTTGTGGACCCTCCTGCGTTGGCCCGTCATCGTGTTATTGCTGATGGTTGCAGTGGCCGTGATCTACTACGTCATGCCCGATGTGGAGCAGAAGTTTCGCTTTATCACCCCGGGCTCGGTATTGGCCGTGGTGGTGTGGATTGTAGCCTCGCTGGGTTTTGCTTTTTATGTCAAAACGTTTGCTGACTACAACGCCATGTATGGCAGCATCGGTGCCATTATCGTGTTGTTACTGTATTTCTACATTTCGGCGGCCGTGCTGCTGTTGGGCGCTGAAATGAATGCCGTGATTGAGCATATGTCCGCTGAGGGCAAGGACCCGGGTGAAAAAACATTCGATGAAGCGGATGACCCGGATCCCAAGCAGCATGTCAGCGGGCTAGGGCGCGACCCTTCCCTGAAATCCACTTCTGATGAAGCCTGACGACTATGATTCGTGAAATCCTGAAAATGGGCGATGAGCGTCTATTGCGCGTGGCACCGCCGGTTCCAGCCGAGATGTTCGACTCCCCTGAGCTCTGGCAGTTGATCGACGACATGCTGCAAACCATGGAGCATGCGGGCGGTGTTGGGCTGGCGGCACCGCAAATTGGCGTTGACCTGCAACTGGTGATTTTCGGGTTTGAGCACAGTGAGCGCTACCCGGATGCCGAACCGGTGCCGCAAACCATTCTGATCAACCCGCTAATCACACCATTAAGCCCGGCAGTGGCTGAGGACTGGGAAGGCTGTTTGTCCGTGCCTGGGCTGCGTGGCACGGTAGAGCGTTACGAGAGGATCCGCTATGAGGGCTTAACGCCCAAAGGTGAACTGATCGTGCGCGAGGCTGACGGGTTTCATGCGCGGGTGGTCCAGCATGAATGCGATCATCTGATCGGCCGTCTGTACCCTTCGCGCATCAAGGACTTCACCCAATTCGGATTTACCGAGGTGCTGTTCCCGGGTATTGACGAGTCGCCCGTGCAAGCGTGATTGCCCGGCCTATGCAGGCGCGAAACCTTCATGTCTGCACAGGCCAAGCGTCAACAGCCCATCGCGATCATCGCCTTGTTGCGTTGGTAGCGAACCAGTCGTTCGTGCATCACGTGGGGCAAGTCCACGTCCAGGCTAAACCCCAGCCCTTCATAAAAGCCTTGCAACTGCGGGTCGCAAAACAACCACACCGGGCCCTCACAGGGTGAAACCGCAGCCTTCACCAGTGCGCCCGCAATGCCTTGGCCACGCCGATGCGGTGCGACAAATAAGCCGGTCAGCCAAAAGCCATGTGCGGCTGGCCGCAAACATAAACCGGCGACAATCTCTTCCTGGCGAGCGACCCACAACTGTGCGTCTTTACTGGCTTTCATCGATGACTGGTGGGCGCGATAAAATTTGTTCATCAAGGGCCACAAAGGCGTGTCGAGCGGTGTGTAAATAAGGGAGGTCATGGCGGTTTGGGTCGGTTGAAGGCGCGCGCAGTTTAAAGCAAAACACCGGTTCGCATGCGGGCCGTTATGTCAGGCAGTGCTGTGCAGGGCGGGTGTTTATCACAGGTTGATGGCAATTTGCTTGCAGCCTTTTGGCGGGTGTCTATGCTTCTTTCAGCGGGGCTTGGAGGGTGTGCCACTTAACCCCGGTATGCGCAAGGTCCTGCGTCAGGGGTCAAGAGCACGGGCTGTTGGTGTGCCTTGAACATTTTTCCATAGGCCGCACTCCAGGGTATGACTCATGTTCGATTTGAATCGAAAAGCTAACCTGCTCGAAAATCAACGTCTTAGCTGCTCTTTGAGTGAGGTGAAAGCGAAGGTTCTGGCGATCAGTCGTTCAATGGCCATGATTGAGTTCGCCCCTGACGGCACGATTCTGGAGGCCAATGATAATTTTTGCCGGGTGACGGGCTATGCCGTCGATGAGATTCGCGGCAAACATCACCGGTTATTTTGCGAAGAGCCTTACACCCGGACGGCAGAGTACGCCCGTTTTTGGCGTGATCTGGCGAGCGGTGAGGCCATGACGGGTACCTACCTGCGGGTTGACAAGGCTGGACACGAGGTGTGGCTTGAAGCCAGCTACATGCCGATCGTCGACGCCAATCAACAGGTGACCCGCGTTATCAAAGTGGCTGCCGACATTACGGCGCGGATAAACAAAGAGCATGAGAACCAGAGTATCGTGAATGCGCTCAGCCGTTCGATGGCGGTGATTGAGTTTTCGCCCGATGGCCGTGTCGTCCACGCCAACCAGAATTTTCTCGATACCATGCATTACTCGCTGGCAGAAATCGTGGGCCAGCACCACAGTCTGTTTTGCCATCGCAGTGAGAGCGAGTCAGCCGGGTATAAAGCGTTCTGGGCGTCGCTCAATCGTGGCGAGTATCATTCCAAACGCTTTGAACGGGTCGATAAGTACGGGCACACCGTGTTTCTGGAGGCGTCCTATAACCCGATTTTCGATGCCAAAGGGCGGCTGTATAAAGTGGTGAAGTTCGCCAGCAACATCACCAGCCAGGTCACGAACCTGCAGACTGCGGCCGAGTCAGCTCACACCACATCGGTGCAAAACGATGCCTGCGCGCAGAAGGGCTCACAGGTGGTTCAGCAAACCGTGCAAGTCATCGAAGCTATTTCCCGTGACCTGAATGAGGCCGCGCAAAGCATTGATGCGGTGAGCAAGCAGTCCGATATTATTGGCAAAATCGTGCAGACCATTCGAGGCATTGCCGACCAGACTAACTTGCTGGCACTCAACGCGGCCATTGAGGCCGCGCGGGCAGGTGAGCATGGACGTGGTTTTGCCGTGGTGGCCGATGAGGTGCGCAGCCTGGCTGCGCGCACCAGCGCCGCGACGGTAGAAATTGTGGAGGTGGTGCGCAAAAACCATGACTTGTCGATGAGCGCGGTCAACAGCATGCAGTCGAGTTTGAGTCGAACCGGCCTGGGCGTGTCGCTGGCGAACGAGGCGGGTGAAGCGATACTGGAGATCCAGCAAGGCTCCCGTCATGTGGTCGATGCCATCAGCCAGTTCAACTCGACGTTACAGTTGCACTGATAGGGTCAGTTAGGGCCGCATGGCCTGATCAATGGCGGTCAGCACGGGCTGGGTCAGGCGTGGCAGTACCTCCAGAGCCCCCAGGTTCTCGGTTAACTGTTTCGTACTGGATGCACCCAGTAACACGCTGCTGACGCTCGGATTGCTCAGCGCCCAAGCGATGCTCAACTGGGCCCTGGAGCACTGCAGTTCATCGGCGATGACCTGCAGGCGCAGGCTGGCCGATAGCTTCTCGGTTTGCTTGCCTTCGAACACAAAGTCCGTGAGCCACTCAAAGCCAGGCGTGTTCAGCCGCGAGCCCTGTGCAATACCGGCATCGTAACGACCGGCCAATACCCCGCTGGCCAACGGAGACCAAGTGGTCAGCCCCAGCCCATGCTCGTCGACCAGCGAGCGGTATTCCTGTTCCACAACCGTGCGATGAAAGAGGTTGTATTGTGGTTGTTCCAGTTGCGGGCCAATCAAATGGTGGGCCTTGCAGAATTCAATCAGGGCCAGCACATCCTTGGCAGGCCATTGCGAAGTCCCCCAGTACAGAATTTTCCCGCGCTGCACCAAGCCATGCATCGTCCAGGCGATCTCCTCCAGCGACATATCGGGATCAGGGCGATGGCACAGGTAGATATCCAGGTAGTCCACACCAAAACGCTGTAAGGCCTGATCACAGGCTTCGATGATGTGTTTGCGGCTCAGGCCCTGCTGGGTAGGGCGTTGCACGCTCGTACTGTCGTGATTGTCCCCTGTGCCAAACAGGACTTTGCTTGACACACAGAAGCCATCACGCGGCCAACCCAGCTGTTTGAACGCGCGCCCCAGCATCCGCTCGGCTTCACCGCCTAGATACACCTCGGCGCTGTCAAAGAAATTGATCCCGTGATCGTAGGCACACGCCAAGCACTCCCGTGAGGCGCTATCGTTCAGTGAGGTGCCAAAAGTGATCCAACTGCCGTAAGACACGGCAGAGAGTTTAAGGCCAGATTGACCAAGGCGGCGGTATTGCATGAGGTGTGCTCCAGCGTTAAAGGCGAGGGCGTCATGCTGATACCTCAACGAGGTGCCGTAAAATACCGTTTTTATTGCATATTGAGACTTTAAAAGTATCAGTTGCTCAGTGCCCGTTGCGTGCGCAGGTGTGCGACCAGTCGATCTCTGATGGGGCATAAGCGTGAGGGGTTCCAGGCCATCAACAGTTCGATTTCGCCGAGCTCGGGTGTGGCCTGATGCAATAAAGGCCTAAAGGCTACACCCGTACAGGCATGGACGGACTGAGAGGCGGGCACCAGCGCGCTACCAAAACCGCAAGCGACCAGTGCAGGCAAGGTATGAAGTTGACGAACATAGTGTTCAACTTTGGGCACAAACCCGGCTGTTTGGCACAGCGCCGTCAATTGATCATGCCAACCCTGACCCAGGCCGCGAGCGGTGGCCACAAACGGCTCATCCCTGAGGGCCCTGAGATCAACCGCGTCGAGTTGGGCCAGAGGGTGCTCGGCCGGTAGCGCGACCACCACCGGTTCACTAAACAGGGGTTCCAGTTGCAGCAATGGGGTGGTTCGACCGGGGGTGCGGATAAATCCGATATCGGTGCTGCCTTGCTCCAACGCTTCAATCTGTTCGGCCGTGGTGGCCTCTTTCAGACTGAAAGCGACACCTGGCGAGGCCTGCCGAAAAGTCTTTAGCGCCAGAAGGGCGATGGGGTAAGGCGCAAGATTGATAAAACTCAGGTTCAGTAGGCCTTCCAACCCCTGCGCGACGCGGCGCGTGTTGGCGACACCTTCGTCCAGGCTGCTGAGCATGTGCTGAGCAGTGATCAAAAAGGCGCTGCCAGCGGCTGTCAGCGCAACGCTGCGGTTCGTACGCTCAAACAAGGCGTACCCGATGGTCTGCTCAAGGCGCCGAATGGCTTGGCTCAAAGGCGGCTGCGCCATGTTGAGCCGTTCGGCGGCCCGGTGAAAATGCAGCTCTTGGGCCACGGCGATGAACTGACGCAGCAGGCGGGTTTCAATCATTGCAGGGCTCATGGTCAATCAGCTTTGAGGCGCTTGAACGTACCAAAGATTGGGCCTGTGGGCCTAGCCGTCATTTAGCGCGCGTTAGCTGCTCTCGCGAACCATCAGTTCAAATCCCATGTCCTGCACAGGGTTGGGCACCTGATTGCCCGCCATTAGCGTCAGCATCTGTTCCGCTGCGCGCCGGCCAATCGCCTCTCGCGGTGTGCGAATGCTGCTCAGGCGCGGCACCATAAATTCAGACGATGGCAAGTCATTAAAACCCAGTACGGCGATTTGCTCCGGAATGCGGATGCCCATGCGCGCGGCTTCCAGCAAGGCTCCCTGGGCAAGGTCGTCGTTACCGAAAAAGACTGCATCCACCTGCGGCTGGCTGGCCAGCAAGTGCAGAAACAGCTCACCCCCCAACCCGACAGAGGAGGGGCGTGGCGTCAGCACTTCGAGGGCCGGGTTGTACAAACCGGCGGCCTGCAAGGCGCGCCGGTAACCTTCCCCGCGCAGGAGCGTGCGCTGATCGAGCTGTGCACCGATGTAGGCCAGGTGCCGACGGCCCCGTGAAATCAAGTGCCGCGCTGCCGTTTCGCCGGCCTTGATTTGAGAGAAACCGACACAATTCACCCCGGCCTTGGCGTCCAGTTCCATCATGTAGACGCACGGTACATGGCTGGTTTCGATTAGCTGGCGCACGCTCTCGGAGCGATCAAATCCGGTCAGCAAAAAGCCACGGGGCTGATAGGCCATATAATTGCGCAGCAAGTTTTCTTCTTCGTCGCGCGAGTAATGGTAATTACCGATCAACACTTCAAAGCCCCGTGGGCGCAACACGCCATGGATTGCTTCGAGGGTGTCGATAAAAAGCAGGTTGGACAGTGACGGTACCAACACCACCACGGAATGGCTTTGTGCCGAGGCCAGTGCGCGAGCGGCCGGGTTGACCACGTAGTTCAACTCATCTGCGGCTTTACGCACTTTCTCGACCAACTCCGTGGCCACACTGCTGATACCGCGCAAGGCGCGTGACGCGGTAATCGGGCTGACGCCAGCGAGCCGGGCCACTTCGTTCAAGGTGGGGCGTCCGGTGGTTCGGGTATTTTTATCGTTCTTGGGGGCGGTCATCGGGTGCCTTGCCAAACAAAAAACAAGTCTCTAAGGTAGCGCTGTCCGGGCAGGCCCGCAATTGCCCGATAGTATGCAGGCGTGTTCCTCCCTCTTCGTAGGTTGAGAGCGTTGCAGCATCTCCCCATAAAAATGACAAATAGACGTCGGTAGCCTGAGCGTTTGCTCTGTGTTCACCCTTGAATGCAGGTGCAAAGACAGCGCTGTCTTCGAGCCGAGGTGTTTCATGAGTCAACCTGTTTCTGCGCTGGTGATCATGGGTGTTGCCGGGTGCGGTAAATCCAGTGTGAGCCAGGCGCTGTGCCAGCTTAATGGCGCTGCTCCAATTGAAGGCGACGAGTTTCATCCAAAGGCCAATATCGAAAAGATGAGCGCCGGCATTCCTTTGGACGATGACGACCGCGCTGGCTGGCTTGAAAAGTTGTGCGAGGAATTGCGTGCTGCGATCGAGCGCGGTCAGCGACCGGTGCTGACCTGCTCTGCGCTTAAGTTGCAGTACCGCGAGCGCTTGCGCAGTGCGGTGGAGGGCCTGGGTTTTGTGTTTCTGGAATTGACGCCGGCAGTGGCGGCTGTTCGGGTTGCTCATCGCCCGGGGCATTTTATGCCCCAGACGTTGATCGATAGCCAGTTCGCTACCCTTGAGTCACCGAGCCTTGAGCCGCGGGTACTTACGCTCGACGCAACCCGCCTGAGTGTTGAAGAGCTGGCGCAGGCTGCTCACCAATGGTGGGGCGAGCACTCAGAGCGGGCAGTTTCATAAGGCCGATGTAACTGGCCACGTTTACAGGAGGGGCCGCCCCGTCTTCGACGCCGCGCTGTCGTGCAGCAATCCTATCCATTGCTGCGGTCACGGCCACTTGAGGTTCTGGCTTTACGCCGTGCCACTTTGAAAAGCTGTACAGACCGGACACATGGTTTAGGGGGCCCTTTAGATCAAAAGCCAGATCAAAAGATCACGAGCAAGCTCGTTCCTACAAACGCTGCCATCCGTAGGGTAAGCCGCCCCGTCTTCGACGCCGCGCTGTCGCGCAAAGAACCGGGGGCGCGCCGCATTGATAGATACCTGAAAACGGGTGAAAAATTATTCTCAGGATCAATGACTTAGCGTGTGTTCTACAAGAGGCCAACGTGGTTTAAGGGGGGCTTAGATCAAAAAACACGACGTGTTTCACGCGCGTAGGAGCGAGCTTGTTCGCGATCTTTTGATCTTTTGATCTTTAGAAGCTTCGGCTTATCCATTGCTGCGGTCACGGCCACTTGAGGTTCCGGCCTTACGCCGTGCCACTTTGAAAAGCGCAAAGCGGCTAACCCGGCGTCCTGCCGGGTTACCCACTGCGCAAAACCTGCGTTCGGCCAGCGTGGTTTAAGGGGGCCCTTGGATCAAAAGCCAGATCAAAAGATCACGAGCAAGCTCGTTCCTACAAACGCTGCCATCCGTAGGGTAAGCCGCCCCGTATTCGACGCCGCGCTGTCGCGCAAAGAACCGGGGCGTGCCGCATTGATAGATACCTGGAAATGGGTAAAAAATTATTCTCAGGATCAATGAGTTAGCGTTTTTTCTATAAGAGCAGGCGATTGACGCTCGCCGGCTCCGGTTTTTAGCCCGTGCGTCTTGTTCAGTTGGGCGAGATGCCATCTGCTCGGAACATTGCGCGAATACCGCGCAATGCCTGACGAATACGGTCCTGGTTTTCAATCAGGGCAAAGCGCACATGATCGTCTCCGTACTCACCAAAGCCTACGCCTGGTGAGACGCACACCTTGGCCTCTGCCAGCAGTTTTTTGGCGAACTCCAGCGAGCCCAGATGAGCGTAAGCCTCCGGTATTTTTGCCCACACGTACATGGAGGCCTTGGGGTTTTCCACCATCCAGCCCAGTTCGTGCAGGCCTTTGACCATCACGTTACGGCGTTGGCGGTACTGCTCAGCAATGTCTTTCACGCATTGCTGATCGCCTTCAAGGGCGGCAATGGCCGCGACTTGTAACGGGGTGAAAGTACCGTAGTCGTGGTAGCTCTTGATCCGCGCCAGCGCGCTGACCAACTCCGGGTTCCCCACCATAAAACCAATGCGCCAGCCGGCCATGTTGTAGCTCTTGGACAGGGTGAAGAACTCCACCGCGACATCCTTGGCACCGGGAACCTGCATGATTGAGGGCGCTTTCCAGCCGTCATAAACAATGTCGGCGTAGGCCAAATCGTGCACGACCAATACATCGTATTGCTTGGCCAGGGCCACCACGCGTTCGAAGAAATCCAGTTCAACGCATTGGGCGGTCGGGTTGGACGGAAAGCCCAGGATCATCATCTTTGGCTTGGGGATGGAGCCGCGAATGGCTTTTTCCAGCTCGGCAAAAAAGTCCACGCCGGGAACCAGCGGAACTGAGCGAACCTGGGCACCGGCAATCACGGCACCGTAAATGTGAATCGGGTAGCTGGGGTTGGGCACCAGTACCGTGTCACCTTGATCCAGCGTGGCCAGCATCAAGTGTGCCAGGCCTTCCTTGGAGCCGATGGTGACAATGGCTTCGTTTTCCGGATCAATGTCTACCGCATAGCGATCGGCATACCAGCGGGAAATAGCTCGACGCAGACGTGGGATACCGCGCGAAGTCGAATAGCCGTGGGTGTCCTCGCGTTGTGCGACGGTGCAGAGTTTTTCAACAATGTGCGGTGGTGTCGGGCCGTCTGGGTTGCCCATGCTGAAGTCGATAATGTCTTCGCCACGGCGTCGCGCCGCCATTTTCAGCTCGGCGGTGATGTTGAACACATAAGGGGGGAGTCGATCGATGCGCGCAAAGCGGCGCGGCGAACCTTGGTCAGCCATGTATGCCTCTGATACGTAAGCGCCCGGAACCGTCCGAGCGACGTTGACCACTGCGGTGGTCTGGGCGAGACAATACGGGCGGTGATGGCCTTCTGTCCAGCAACACATGGTGACGATTGTTTGAGGGGGTCAGATTTAGCGTCTTGGCCTCACAGTTTGAGCACTAATCGGCGCTCGCCACGGTACGCTTCGCCTTCGTCAACCCAGCCCTGAGTCAGATAAAACCCCTGAGCTGAGAGATTGACGCAACTGACCGACAGCATCAGTTGATTAATTTCCGGCCAGAGTTGTCGTACGGCGGGTTGCAACGCTTGCAGGCACGCTTTACCCAGCCCTGTGCCCTGGACGCGTTTATCGACTTGAAAGGCATGTAACGTGGCACTGTCAGCGTTTGCCCAATGGGCCAGAAACGGATGACGCTTGAGTATCACAAAGGCAACGGGCTGCTCATCGCTGAGCAAGACCCAGCCTTGTATGCCGGCGTGTGGGTGAGCGGGCAGCGAATGCAACGCGGATTCGATATCACCGCAAAAGGCGATTTGCTCGGGTTGTACCTCAATTGCCCGCAGTTGCGTGCGCTGGCGGGGCGTCAGATGTTCATAAGTGCACAGGCGGGTGTTCATTGCTTGGGGGAGCCTTCAGGCGTCAAGGGCAGTGGCAACCGGGTGCACTGCACCGATGCGGTTGATCGTTGAGCGTGGTGGTAGGGAAGGCTTGGTTTTAAAGGGCAGATTCTAGCGATAACAGGGGTAACGGGTGAAACAATAATAAAGCTGAACCCCGTTAAACACGCACAAAAAAACCGCACGGCTTATTGAGAGCCATGCGGTTTTAATTAAGGCGTTTAATTGCACTCAGGTGTCTTGTTTGTTTTGCAGAACTTCGGCGGTTTTGGCATTCAGATCAACGTCCCACTTAACGCCTTGGGCGTCCTGCAACTCCACCTCATACACCAGTTTTCCGTAGCTGTGATCCAGTTCGGTGTCGAGGATCGTTGCGCCAGGATGCAAGGCCAGTGCGGCCTGGTTGAGCTTTTCGAACGGTGCGACCTGGCCCGAACTGACCAGGTCAGCGATATGGTCAGGGCGGACATCGGCGTGGGCCAGGCCAGCAGTCAAGGTCAGGGCAGTCGCGGCAAACAGCATATTAAGGGTTTTCATGATTAATCCTTGGGGTGAGGTGTTTAAGTGGGTTCAGATTAACCCTCGCAACTTAACTCACCCTTAATTTCCAAACGGGCTCTTAATGGCGCACTCAGTACCCGTTGAACTTCAGTAATTGAGTGACGCTTTGCGTGGCCGGTCGCTGAAAAAAGTTGAGCAACGCGTCGGGGCGGTTGGTGAAGAGGCCATCAACCCCCGCATCCATGGCTTTTTTGAAATCAACGGGTTCGTCCAGAGTGTAGGCATGTACCAGCAGGCCGCGGTCATGGTTGGCAGTGTTCATCCATGGTTGGATCAAGTCGAAGTAACTCTGCTCTCCGCCGTTGACCAAGGCCGCCGATGGCCCCGTGCCGATGGCTCCGTGAGCGTTGGCATAGTCGAGCCATTGGATGAACTCGGCGTTGTCCTTGGGTTGCAGTTTGGCGTAATAAGCCGCTTTGTCCTGCTCACCCGAGTCGGCAAAGCTCACGGGCGAGTTGGGCGTCATGCCCCCCGCACCGACCCACAGCAGCAGGATTTTTGGGGTATCGGGCATTTCTTTTTGCAGCAACTGAAGGCTGTTCTGATCAAAGGTTTGCAGCACGACACGACCCTTTCCCTCGCCTGTACGGGGGGCACCGTGATCGTCTGTTGTCTTGATGGGTGTTAACCAGCCGCGTTTGCTCAGGGTGACTTTCAAATCGTGTTCTATACCCGGGAACTGCTGCGGGGACTTGGTTTCGATGTACAGGCCAGGTGAGCGGTCTGGGTTGGCTTGGGCTATATCGATGATTTCATCCAGGGTCAGCAGGGGCAGCCCCACATACGAGGCCCGCGCGCGGTCCGGGTAGGCTTGGTTAAACCAGCTGCCAGCATCCAGGGTTTTGAGTTCGGCCAGTGTAAAGGCGCTGGCGGGACTGTCTTTGCGCGCCGGGAATTTTTCGGCGACATCGGTTGTACGTGACAGGTTGTCGTCATGCAGCGCAAACAGCACACCGTCCTTGCTGCGCTGCAGGTCCATCTCCAGGTAGTCGGCCCCCAGATCGCGGGCAAGCACATAGGCGGCCACCGTGGATTCCGGCGCATCGAATGAAGCGCCGCGATGCGCAATCACGGCAGGGTAGGCAACGCCTAGCCGGGTGGCCAATTGTGCTGGGCGTGTGTCTGGCTCGCTCGCGGCGTTGGCGCTGCCAAGGCCCATCAGCAGGCTCAACAGCAGTGCGCTTTTGCCAAAAATGTCAGGCATCGTTGAGTTCTCTTGGTCGTAGAAAAGAGTATTCTTGGGCCATCAGCGCCCCCGTCAGAGGGGCGTGTACCGGACACTTGCGTGTAACCCTTGTTCCTGGAGCCCGAAGGCTCGTCAGAGAGGTTTATCATGCGCATTACTTCACAACTTATCTGTCAGGCGGCTGATCAACTTAAAGGCTTTGTTGGTTTCAATCGTAAGACAGGCCGCCATATTGTTCGTTTTAGCGAAGATTCTTTTGGAATGGATGTGGCTGACGACACCATCACTCCCGCCAGTGAGTTTGTCTGGCACGCGGAGGGTGCCAGCACCATGACCCTCAAGCGCGACTTGATTCAGCTGTTGCTGGATCAACACATCGATGAACGTTTGAACATCACGCAACCGCTGCGTGTGTACATGCAGCGCCGGGACGTGCCTGAAATTTCGGCGGTGCGTCACTGCCTGACGTGATGACTACTCAGGTGTGCTCCATACGGAGGCGGGAAGGGAGTCCGAAGCGCCGCTGCTGATTTTGTTGCGGCCGGTTTTTTTTGCGATGTAGAGCGCTTTATCGGCTTCGTTCAGCCACACGGCCGCATCCTTGAAGTCCGCCCGATAGGAGGCCAGACCGATGCTCAGGCTGATGCGCAGTTGCGGCTCGTCGCTGTACTGATACGTGCTGAAGACTTCGCTCAGCCGCTCCAGAATGTCTCGTGCCTGGGCCAGGGAGCGGTTGGGCAAAATGACGCAGAACTCATCACCGCCATAGCGCCCGGCCAGATCGTCTGCCCGCAGGTGATCCTTGAATACCTGGCTGAGCTGGCGCAATACGCTGTCGCCTGCGATATGACCGTACGTGTCATTGATCTGTTTAAAGTGATCGATATCAATCAGCGCCAATGTCGCGGTGGACATGTTTTCTTTGCAGGCCTGGAAGCTGAGTTGCAGTACGTCTATCCAGGACCCGTGATTCAGCAAGCCTGTCAGGCTGTCGGTGCGGCTCAGCGTGCTCAGCGCCCGTTTATGTTCCGCCAACGTGATCGCCAGCCGATAGCTGACCATGCCTATCGCAAACGGATAGAACGTCAACATCGGTAAGCAGGCATAAATTTGCAATGGGGTGGTGTCGGGGTTAAAGGCGACACCCAACGCCAGCCCTGCAATCAACATACCGACCCCTTGGGAGATCACTCCCCGGAGCAGCATTTTCGGGCCGCCAGCCGCCACATTGTGCATCATCATCATCGACAGAATCGTGACGGTCGGCAGTGGGTTGAACTGCATGCTTGCGGCCCAGAAGCCGCCTAACACTGAGTCGATCAACAGGTTGCGGCGTTCTGCCCGGTACGGGTAAGCCGCGCGTGAAGAGAGCTGAAAGGCTACGTGTGCCCAAGCAAAACCATTGAACAGCAGCAGCACCCAGACCCAGGTTGGCGGGGAGAGCGGGTAGAGGGCGGCCATCACACTGAAACAGCCAATTGCCAGACCTATGCTTCGAGGCGCATAAATGCGTCGTACGAACGACAAGCCCCTGCCTCTTTGTTGGTCCATAGTCATGCACATTAAGATGTGGACGTTGCGTCTTACGACAGTTGGCACATCTGGGTTGTTATTGGGGTAGCCCGAGAACGTACGAATGACCTTCTATGGACGAAAAAGCAAGCGTAATCATAGTTTTCCACAGAGGTTTTTGAAATATGTCACTCAACCCGCCTCGTCAAGAGGGGCTTAAACCGGCAGAACGTCATGAGGGTGCCTTCCTGAATGAGAAGGCCAGGCCATCCTCCAGCCTGGGTAAAACCCTGGGTATTTTCTGGAAGATGCTCTTTCACAAGCCGGCCAGTACTCGTCCGGTAGGTGCAATTACGGTCAGGCCTCTGACCCGCCGCCAATTGGATGACGCGCCGGACTCAAGTGTGTTTCGGCTCGGGCATTCGACCCTGTTGCTGAAGCTCAATGGCCAGTTCTGGTTAACTGACCCAGTGTATGCCGAGCGCGCGTCGCCGTTTCAATGGGCGGGGCCCAAACGTTTCCATGCGCCCCCCATCAGCCTGGAGGAACTGCCGCCCCTGCGTGGCGTGATCCTTTCTCACAATCACTATGATCACCTGGACAAAAAGACGGTGCTACAACTGGCCGCCAGAACACAGTCCTTTCTGGCACCGCTGGGCGTGGGGGATTTACTCATCAAATGGGGCGTGCCGGCGCACAAGGTGCAGCAACTGGATTGGTGGCAAGACACGCACGTGGACGGCATTCGCTTTGTCGCCACCCCGGCTCAGCACTTTTCGGGCCGCAGCCTGTCCGACCACAATCAGACACTGTGGGTGTCCTGGGTCATTATTCTGGAGAACATGCGGATTTTCTTCAGCGGCGATACGGGTTACTTCGACGGTTTCAAATTGATCGGCGAGCAGTTCGGGCCCTTTGACCTGACCCTGATTGAAACGGGCGCTTATAACGTCGACTGGCCAGATGTGCACATGCAACCCGAGCACAGTTTGCAGGCCCATATTGACCTCAAGGGCCGTTGGATGATGCCCATTCACAACGGCACGTTTGATTTGGCTTTTCATGCCTGGCATGAGCCTTTCGACCGCATTCTGGCGCTGGCTGAGGCGCGCAATGTACTCATCACAACGCCAGAAATGGGTGAGGCCTTTAATGTGAAACAACCGCATTCAGGGCGATCATGGTGGCTGGATGTAAACGCGGCAGACGGTCAGTAACGCTTACTCGATCAGCTTGTAGTCGGCACGCAGGCTGGGGTCCGGGGTTGTTCCGCGAATGTTGCTGCCTCTGCCAGGCGGGAACCGGGGGAAAAACACCAGCCCTTCAGCTTCCAGGCTATAAACCAGTGCCAGACGGGTGACGTCGCGTACGGGTTCTTCCGCTTCAAACCGTTGAATGGCAGGGACTGAAACCTTGGACATCCGGCTCAATTCTTCAACACTCCAACCGAGCATCTCACGGGCCTGTGCGCAATGCAGCGGGGTAAATTGATGGATAACGATTCGTTCGAAGGTGCAAAGCTTGGCGGTGTGAGGCATCGGCGTTCTCCAGGGCTGAGTCAGTACTTGAAAATACACTGTGTTTTTATACAGTTGTTTTCGTGCTCGATCAAATTCATTTTTTTGATCAGTCCTGATTTACAAACCCGGATGGCAAAACCCCTCAACCGGCATCATGCGCTTTGGAATGTTCCCCTGTAAGCGTAAAGGCCCGGTGTACCGCCGGTCATGATGAACAAAATATTATCACCGTGCCGGTAGCGTTTTTGCCGGATGTCGTCCAGCAGCCCGGCAAAAGCCTTGCCCGAATACACCGGGTCGACCAGCAGGCCTTCGCATCGGGCCATCAGCTTTACGGCCTCACGCATGGCCTGGGTTGGCAGGCCATAGCCATCACCCAACTGTTCGCCCTTGACAGTGATGGCTTCAGGTTGAAGCTCGAGGGTGCTGCCCAGTAGTGCCAAGGCCTCTCGCGTGAGCTGCAGTGTGCGTGCAGCCGAGGTGGGTTGATCGGCCAGCACCGACCATGACTTGACGGTTGCCGCGCCGCGTCCCAGCAGTTCGAAACCGGCCGCAAGGCCCGCGTGGGTGCCCGCACTGCCATTGGGAATGACGACTTGAGTGAATTGCAGGCCCAATTCGGCTTCTTGCTCGGCAATTTCCGCAGCGCAACGGGCATAGCCCAGGCTGCCCAGCGCCGTCGAGCCTCCCGTGGGAATGACCAGCACGTTGTGGCCGGCTTCGCGCAGTTGCGTTGCCCTGGCCTCGGCCATTGCCAGTGAGTCGGTATTTTTGGCCAGCACCTGCACACGGGCACCGAACAGGTGGTCAAGCAATACGTTACCGTTGCGTTCGTAGTCGGTGTCGTCGATTGGCACGGCACGGGCCAGGAACAATTCGCAGGTGAGGCCCAGTCGAGCGCACACCGCGGCCGTCAAACGGGCGTGATTGGATTGAACACCGCCCACGGTGATGATCGTATCGACACCGTTCTTGAGGGCGGCACCCAGATGAAATTCGAGCTTTCGCAGCTTGTTGCCGCCCCCGCCGATTAGCATATGATCATCGCGCTTGAGGTAGAGCCTGATGCCCTGTTCCGGTAACCCCAACTGTTGCTCCAGACGCTCTGCCCGCTGAATAGGGGTGGCACCTTGCAGAAGATCGGCCCGACTGAGGGCACCTAGTGCCTTGTCCAATGTGCTTTGCATGTGATGAGGTCTCGAAATGTGTGTTTGTTGGCACTCACTTTAGGGATAAAACGGCGGTCAATAAACGCACCTCACGTTAGGACTTATAAAACGTGAAGTTAGTAATCAAGGCGTCTGATTCAGTGAAAGGCTGGAGTCGGCATTCCTCACAGACGTCATCGGAGAAAGGCCTTCACTTCAGCAAGGGGCAAAAAATGACGGCGCAAGGGCGGCTCTGTTCAGCCGTCTATCAGTCAGGTCAGAAGGCGTATTTATGAGCAAACTCAGGCAAATGGAAGTCTTTGTAGCGGTAGTGGAGGCCGGCAGTTTTGCCGAGGCGGCCGAGCAGGTCGGCATGTCTGCGGTCATGGTGGGGCGCTACATTCAGGGGTTGGAAAGCGCCTTGAAGACCCCACTGATCCACAGGACGACGCGCCGACAATCCGTGACAGGCGAAGGGCGTGTTTTTTACGAAGCGTCCAAAGCCGCACTCGAACACGTGAATTCGGCGTTCAGCAGCGTCGAAGCCGCTACGGGCAAACCCGGTGGCTTGCTGCGTGTTACCGCACCGATGACGCTGGGGGTTTCTCTGGTGGGGCCATTAGTCACCGAGTTCATGCAGCGTTACCCGGATGTTCAGGTTGAATTGATTCTGAGCAATGAGGTGGTGGACCTGTACGAGAGTACGTTTGATCTGGGGTTCAGGATATCGGAGCTGATTGAAGTCAATCTGGCGTCTGAACCGTTGCCGTCGTATCAGATGGTGATCTGCGCGGCCCCGGCCTACCTGGAAAAATGGCCCGCCCCGCAAACCCCGCAAGACCTCTACACGCACCGGATTCTGACTCACACCGCCTGGAACAATCGGTTTGCCTGGCCATTGATGCAGGGTACAGAAGAAGTGCCCTGGCCTGAGCGTGCGGTACTGAAAAGCAATGACGGGCAGGTGCTGCTCCAGGCTGCGATTGCGGGTAACGGGATCCTGATGCAACCCGATTTCCTGGTAGCGGCGGCCCTGGCCAACGGCTCACTGGTCTCGATCATGGGCGATTATCTGCCGGCGTCCAAACCCGTTCAGATGGTCTTTGCGCGCTCAAAGAAGTCACTGCCCAAACTGAGTGCGTTTGTGTCGTTTATCAAAGAACGGCTAGCGATCGATAAACCGGTCCCGAGGCACCCCACTTGAGTCAATGGCCCATCGCTGACCGTATGCACGTCGCCAGCACGTTAGCCCAATGCTGGGCGTTGTGTTTATTGGCGATGAGGTCTTGGCGGATTTCGATGGCCAATGCCGGGATGTCATACGCTTCGGCATGGCGCTCCAGTGTGTAGCCACAAAAGTCGGTGCCGTCATAAGGCAAGTTGTCGCCGACGCGTAGATTACCCTGCGCTTGCAGCGCTTTGAGCAGAGGAATAGCCAGTGTTTTATCCCGCCAGATAATCCCGACATCCCAAGGGCGAGGCTGGCCTGCCAGTACGGGGGTAAATGAATGAATGGCGATCAAATTAACCGGCACTTTCTTAAGCCGCGAGGCATCCAGCAACGTTTCAACTTCCCGATGGAAAGGGTTGAACACCAGGGCGGCCCGGCGGCCCTTTTCGTATGCGTCAAGCTGTTGATTACCCGCAATGATGACCCCGTCTGACTCTTCACACATCCAGGTCGGATCTGAAGGCGATCGGTTGCAGTCCACAAACAGTCTGGAGTGTTTGCACACAACCGCAGGGGCATCCAATAAACGTGCGAGTTCGTAAACGACGTCCAAGGTGCCAATGTCGTGGCCGATATGGCGGTCAAGTTCTGATTGTGGAAGTCCCAGCGATGCATACTCGGGCATGACATGGTTGCAAGCATGCTCGCAGACCAGGACGAGTGGAAAGGCACCTTCGCGATTAATGACGTCATAGGCGGGGTGAGAATCATTAATTTCAGCCGGTTTGGAGGTGTTCATGGATGACCTGTCGACCTGTTTTTATTATTGAAAAGAGTGTTTGATCCGTTAAAAAATTACAGTTCGCGGGCGAATTGATGCCTGAGCGCAACCCCCCGTTCTTATGCAACAGCGTGTGTTTATTGGCTTATTGGGTGGAGGCGCACAGCGCTTCAAACTCGGTTTTTGTGGTTGAAAGGTGCTCTTTCATTGATTGGCTGGCCGCGTCCGCGTCCCCTCGTTCAATGGCTTCCAGAATCTTTTGATGGGCGTTGTAACTGACCTCCCGCTCAAAGTGAAACGCCATGACGTCCAGCGGGCTGAACATCTGCACGCGCGCATCTTCAATCGACGCGAGTAAGGCCGGGTTACCTGAAGCTTTGGCCACGGCCAAGTGAAAGGCGGTATCGGCCATTCGGGCTTCATACGTGGACGTCGAGTTCAAAAGAGCCTGTTGAGCCAGCGCCATAAGCTCCAGTTCAGCGTTGCCTCTGCGAAGCGCGGCAAGGCCTGCCGCGCCACTTTCGATGACAGAGCGAAACTCAATCAGTTGGAGGATATATTCCTTGCGGATCTCCAGGTCTTCACGCACCAGCACTGGGTCGATGATCGATTCCTGCACCGTTGCGCCGCCCCGCGCCCCCCGCGACACCAGAATTTGCCCGCTACCTTCAAGCACTCTCAAGCCCTGGCGAAGCGTCTCTCGCGCTACACCCAGATGTTCGGCAAGCTTTCTCTCTGGCGGCAGGCGATCACCGGGACGGATCCGCCCCAGTATGATTTCGCGGCGCAAATGGTCAACCACGGCCTGATAACCCGAAACAGCGCCACGAGCCAGTCGGTCTAGCTCAACCGGGTCTCGCGAGTCTGTCGCTGCACTCTTTCTCACGTTCGCTACGCCTTATATCGGAAGTCCCAGCTTATCCACACCGACAACCCTTTTTCCAGTAAAGAAGTCGAGGACGTCAGCATCGCCATGCCCCCCTATTCCCGACGCGCCAAAGAAGCTTTGAACCGAGAGAGGTGACATGTCCAGCACACTGGTGCCATTGAGTTTAACTTCGCCTGCCAGCAGTTTTTTGCCGATCTCATGGCCCCGCGTTTGATCGCGGCTGAACACATAAGCTGCCAGGCCAACATGGCCGGCGTTGGCGAGTGAAATGGCATGCGCGTCTGAGGTCGATGGCTGAACAGTGATCATGGGCCCGAAAATTTCCAGTTCCAGGTCGATCTCATCCGCGACCGCAAGGGTTGGCGGCATGAACCACCCGTCGCGCCGGGGTGTGCCCACTTCAATGATGCGCGCCCCGGCGGCCTTGAGCGCTTCGCGCTGGCTGACCAGCTCAATCTTGCGGGCTTCGAAGGCGACCGGGCCCACGTCCGTGGCTTCATCAAGGCTTGATCCCACCTGCAACTTTTCCATCTCGTGTTGCAGGGCCGTGACCAGTTCGTCCAGTAACCCGGACGCGACAATCACGCGGCGGGGTGCCTCACACCATTGCCCGGACAGTTTCATGGCCCCCGACACAATCAAAGCGGCCGCTTCTGCGACATCGGCATCGGCGCGCACGATGGCGGCGTTATTAGAGCCCAGTTCAAGGCGCAGACGGGTGAAGTTTCGCCCGCCGGCCACGGCAATGGCACGGCCCGTTGGCGTCGATCCGGTCATTGATATAGCCCGGATACGCGGGTCTGACACCAGTTGCTCACCGACCTGCGCCCCGCCCAACACGAGGCTGATCACACCGTGTGGGATACCGGCTTTACAGGCCGCTTGAACGACGAGTTCAGTGCTGAAGGGGGACGCGGGGGACGGCTTCATGACCACGGTCGCGCCAGCCACGAGTGCGTAAGCCATCTTTTTGACCGCCATCGCCGAAGGTGCATTCCACGGCATAATCAGAGCGGTTGGCCCCCACGCCACGCGGTGCACACAGACCTTGCGCCCCTCGGCCGGCAACCACTCGATATCGCCCAGAGCCCGTGCCCGGCTCACCGCCGAACGCACCGTTGCGCCGTTGCTGGCGGCAAACATTCGGGTCACCCGAATGGGCACGCCGGAGTTCAGTGCATCCAGTTGCGCAATCGACTCGGCCTGTTCATCCAGTAACTCTGCGAAGGCGAGCAAGAAGGGGGCCCGGCCTTCAACGCCCAAGTCTTCCCAGGTGCCTGCCTGATGAGTTTCATGCGCCAGGGTAATGGCCCGGTCGACCTGCTCGGCTGACGATGAGCGGGATTCGACCAATGCAGCGCCGGTATTGGGGTTGTGCAGCGCGTGGGTGTCACGCACAGCACTGGGTTCGCAAGCCGAGCCGATCCATGTATTTAAAGCAGGAAGTTCACTGATGTTCATTCGTTATACCCGGTCGAAATAGCGTTCAAGGTCCCAGTCCGTCACCGCGGATTGGTACTTGCGCCATTCATGCAGTGCGAGGACTTGAAAGTGGTGGGCATTGCGCTCGCCAATCAGCTTGAGCACCAATGTACCTGCTTTAAACAGATGCGCGGCCTCACCCAAATGCGTCGGCATGGCGTCGTCGGCCGGCAAGTCGTAAGCATTGCCCTTGACTGGTGCGGGGGGTGTTTGCTGTTGATCCAGGCCCTCTTTGACGGACGCCAGAATGCCGGCCAGTGTCAGGTAAGGGTTGGTATCGGCGCCGGGCAATCTGAATTCGAACCGAAGGGTTGAGGGTGAGAAACCTACGCGGCGAACCGACACCGTACGGTTTTCGTGCCCCCAGGTGCGTCCGGACCCGGCCACCAGGCCAGAATTGATTCGCCGGTACGAATTGACGGTGGGGGCATACCAGGCCATGAATTGCGGGATATGACTCAAGGCCCCGGCAATCGCGTGGTGCATGCTTGGGCTCATGTTGTGCTCGGCCGACTCGTCCCAGAACACGGGTGTGCCCGCGTTGTCGAGCAGCGAAAAGTGCACATGGCACGATGAGCCAGGCTGCCCGTTGACAGGCATTGCCATAAAGGTCACCGACAGCCCGGCGGCAACGGCGGAGTCTCTGACGGCCAGTTTATACAGCAGGTGGCGGTCCGCCATTTCCAACGGGTCGCCATATACGAACGTCATTTCCCATTGGCCCAGACCATATTCGGACTGGGCCGCTTCCATCTCGATGCCACTGTTTTTCAAGTCATCGCGCAACTTGCGAAAGAACCATTCGAAGGTGTTGCCTTCATGAATCATGAAGTCGCTGGGTGTCAGCGTGGTGGGCTTAAGGTCACGGAACCCTTGCTGACGCAATTCAATGGGGTTGTTGCGAAACAGGTAAAACTCCAGCTCGGTTCCGGCTTTGGGCACTAACCCGCGTTGGCGGTACTCGGCGATTTGATGCTTGAGGATGACCCTAGGCGAGATCAGCATGGGCGCGTCAGTCTTGATATCGACCGGGTCGGCCAGGCAAATCGCGATGCCGTCCAGCCAAGCCGCACGGCGTAGCGTGTTCAGGTCGGGCATCAGCTTCACATCCGGGATGCCATTATCGTAGTTGCATAAATCCAGGGCCCCGGTTTCGACCATTTCCAGCGATTCGGCAGGGTCCCAGGCCCATGCGCAGGTGCACACTTCAACACCGTTTTCGACCACCCGTTCAAAACCCTCGACAGGAATGCGCCGGCCCACCAGGCGCCCCTGCAAGTCGGGCGATGCAACGATAACGGTATGAATACCGAGTTCGACCAAGTGCTCTTTCTTTAAAATATACGTATTCATCGTGTCAGCCATCCGCCATCGACGGGCAATTGAATGCCGTCAATCCAGCTCGCTTCATCCGAGAGCAACCAGGACACCGCCGAGGCAATATCCGAAGGCTGGCCCACCCGTGGGATTAACAGGCGCTGACGCATAAACTCAAAACCGGCGTCGCTGGTGACCATCTCGTAGTTGAAGAAGTCAGTTGCAATCGGCCCTGGCGCAACACAGTTGACGCGAATGTTCTTGGGGGCCAGTTCAATGGCAAGTGCCTTGGTAAAGATGGGCACGGCTCCCTTGCTTGCATTGTAGTGGGGCTGTGCGGTTGAACCGCTGGTGACGACGACAACAGCCTCTACGGACGAAAGATTAACAATGGCTCCGCCGCCAGAGCGTTCAATCAACGGTGCCAGCTCTTGCGCGACCAGAAACTGGCCTTTGAGATTGACGTCCATGACCAGGTTCCAAGCCTCTTCGGTCAGATCACTGAAAGAGTGTTTAGTGACCAGCCCGGCATTGTTAACCAGTAAGTGAAGAGCGCCCCATGCCTGCATCGCTTTATGGGCGGCCGCTTTAATGTCATCGCGCACACGCACGTCCACTTTGGCAGCCAGCGCTACACCGCCGGCTTCTTCAATTAACGTCACGGTCTTCGCTGCGGCCTCAAGATCAACATCCGTGACCAATACATAAGCGCCCTCACGAGCCAATGTGATTGCCGTTTCGCGGCCAATGCCTGAACCCGCGCCGGTAATGAAAGCCTTTTTATTATTATGTCGAAGCGTCATGGTAGTTATTCCATTCCTGTTAATAGGTCGAACTCATGGATAAGCAACACAGCGTAATGCCGACCGTTAGCACAGTCGTTGTTTGCCACTCACGTGAGGGGGCTTCAGTGGTTCAGTTGTTGCGTTATCTGGCGATACACCTGACGGTTTTTAAAGCGCAGGGTCATGGCTTGAGCGGCACCCGCTATGGCGGTCACCACCACCAACAGGATCAGCACAATACTCACGGTTCCCCAGGCCGGCTCACCGAGGCTATCCACATCCCCGACCAACAGCGGGAAGTTGACTGCGATCAGCACGGCCGAGACGGCCAGCCCGATAAAGCCGAGTAACGGTGCCACACAGGTGCGCAGTACATGGGTTTGCAGCTTGTTGCGCGCGAAGAACACAATGACCGCCAGGCATGTGACCGCCATCAGAATCGAAATGGTCAGCGTGCCGACGCCGACAAACCAGGCAAAGGCTGAGGCCGCCGGTACTTTCAGTACGACCACAATCACCGTCAGTACCGCTGCCGTGATGACCTGAACCAGCGACGACACATACGGCGAGTCGTGCTTGGGGTGGGCGAGGGCAAGTTTGGCCGGCAGCAATCTGGCTCGCGCCATTGAATGCAGGTAACGCGCCAGAACGTTGTGCAAGGCCAGCACAGAAGCAAACATGCTGCCTAGAAATAACAAGCTGACCACGGTCGAACCCACCGCGCCCAAATACTCACCGGTCAGTCTTGGCAGTACGGTGGCCGGGTCCGATCCCACATACGTCATTAACTTGGATGGGCCGATTCCCCAGACCACGGCAACACCCGTCAAGGTATAAAACAGGCCGATCAACAAGGCTGATCCGTAAGTAGCGAGCGGAATGGTTCTGTTGGGCTCTCGAACTTCGCTTCTATAAACAACGGTCGATTCAAAGCCGATAAAACTGGCAATGGCGAACATCAGACCCAACGCCGGAGAGCCGGACATAAAACTATGGGAAGTGAAACCGGCCAGGTCGATGCTTTCTGTTCCACCTTTTAGCCAGATGGCAGCGGACAGAATCAGCACAATGCCCACTTCAGCGACCAATACGATAATCAATACTTTAGAACTGAGGCCGATATGGCGATAACCCAGGAAGCCTACGACGCCAATGCCCATCAGGGTAAATATCCACCAGGGAATACTGGGGGCACCTAACAGCACGAGATCCGCACTGATGGTTTCTCCGAAAAAAGCAAACACACCAAACTGTATGGTGCTGTAAGTGATAATGGCCAAGTAAGCGGCTGAGACACCTGGAACAGTGCCAAGGCCATGGCTGATATAGGTAAAGAAGGCCCCCGCATCGGGAAAGTGCTTACTCATGGCCATGAGGCCGATAGAGAAAAGAAGCAATATCACGGTGGCCACAACAAACATTGCCGGGAACCCTTGGCCGTTACCCATCAATATCCCGACGGGAATAACGCTGCCTACAACGGTGAGTGGTGCGGCGGCGGCCAACACCATAAACATGATTGCACCAGGGCCCAGCCTTCCTTTTAAAACAGTGCTTTGTACGGACGGGGTGTGAGTGCGCAATGAGTTTTCGTGTGCAGTGCTCAATTCGAGTGCTCCTCGAGAGGTGTTTTTGTTGTTTTACCTCAATTGGTACATGTTATAGACCTTTGGCCCAATTCATGTCAACACGACAGAATGTGCCCGTTTTTCGCTAAAAGTCGTGTTGTGTGATCGGCCTTGAAGTGCTGGGATCAGCCTGTTTTTTTCAATTAAATGAGCGGCTTGCGCAGGGGGGAATGACCAGGAGTTTCAGCGCTGTATCGCGTCAGCATTGCCGTTGAGTGCTTATACTGATTCGAACTAAATGGGGGTGGAGTAAGACTTGTTTTTAAGTTGCGGTTCACCCGGCACGGCGTCTTCACGTGTAAGTGCCAGCGAGCAGTGTGTTTGTGCGCTGTTGAGAGGCCCCGCCTCGTTGATGCAAAAAAGCCACCGGGATGTTCAGTCCAGGTGGCTTTTCAAGTCAGTGCACGGGTGTTCAGGCCAGGCGTGTTACGCACACGCCATGGCAGGTTGAACACCAGGGCTCGCGGGTATTAATCCCAGCTCAGGGCACCGCCTGTCTGGTACTCGATAACCCGAGTTTCGAAGAAGTTCTTCTCTTTCTTCAGGTCCATGATTTCGCTCATCCACGGGAACGGGTTCGTGGTGCCCGGGTACTCTTCTTTCAGACCGATTTGCGACAGGCGGCGGTTGGCGATGAACTTGAGGTAGTCCTCCATCATGGCCGCGTTCATGCCCAGCACGCCGCGTGGCATGGTGTCGCGTGCGTATTCGATTTCCAGTTGAGTGCCTTGCAGGATCATTTGCGAGGCTTCTTCCTTCATCTCGGCGTCCCACAGGTGCGGGTTTTCGATTTTGATCTGGTTGATCACATCGATGCCGAAGTTCAGGTGCATGGATTCGTCACGCAGGATGTACTGGAACTGCTCAGCAACGCCGGTCATCTTGTTGCGACGGCCCATCGACAGGATCTGGGTAAAACCGCAGTAGAAGAAGATGCCTTCCAGCACGCAGTAGTAGGCGATCAGGTTGCGCAGCAGTTCCTTGTCGGTTTCAACCGTGCCGGTCTCAAACTTCGGGTCAGAGATCGAACGGGTGTACTTCAGGCCCCACGTCGCTTTTTTCGCGACTGACGGGATCTCGTGGTACATGTTGAAGATCTCGCCTTCATCCATGGCCAGCGATTCGATGCAGTACTGGTAGGCGTGGGTGTGAATCGCCTCTTCGAAGGCTTGGCGCAGGATGTACTGGCGGCACTCCGGGTTGGTGATCAGGCGGTACACGGCCAGCACCAGGTTGTTGGCTACCAGGGAGTCGGCGGTGGAGAAGAAGCCCAGGTTGCGCATGACGATACGGCGTTCGTCGTCGGTCAGGCCTTCGGGGTTTTTCCACAGGGCGATGTCGGCGGTCATGTTGACCTCTTGCGGCATCCAGTGGTTGGCGCAGCCGTCGAGGTACTTCTGCCAGGCCCAGTCGTACTTGAATGGCACGAGTTGGTTG
>NZ_JASLGE010000031.1 GCF_030150285.1 Pseudomonas sp.
TGCGGTTGGCAGGGCCGAAAGAAGTCAGGGTCATGGGTAGCCCTCCAACAACGTAGCGACGCCAGCAGGCTGCACGTCACCGAATGTGTCGTCGTCGATCATCAACGCCGGCGCCTTGTCGCAGTTGCCCAGGCAGCACACGGGCAGCAGCGTGAAGCGGCCGTCCGGTGTGGTTTGACCGAGGCCGATGCCCAGTTTGCTCTGGATTTCGCTGACAACGGACTCGTGGCCACCGATGTAGCAGACCATGCTGTCGCAGACGCGAATGATGTGGCGGCCGACCGGCTGACGGAAAATCTGGCTATAGAACGTAGCCACACCCTCAACGTCGCTGGCCGGAATGCCCAGTAACTCGCCGATGGCGTATACGGCACCATCCGGCACCCAGCCGCGTTCCTTCTGAACGATCTTCAGGGCCTCGATCGACGCTGCGCGCGGATCTTCGTAGTGATGCATCTCGTGCTCGATGGCCGAGCGCTCGGTTTCGCTCAGGGCGAAACGGTCTGTCTGGATAAGCGTGCTGTTCATGCTTAGCGGTCCACGTCGGCCATAACGAAATCGATACTGCCCAGGTACGCAATCAAGTCTGCGACCATTTCGCCTTTGATCACCGAAGGGATCTGCTGCAAATGGGCAAAACTTGGGGTGCGAATCCGGGTGCGGTAGCTCATGGTGCCGCCATCGCTCGTCAGGTAATAACTGTTGATACCCTTGGTCGCTTCAATCATCTGGAAGGATTCGTTGGCCGGCATGACCGGGCCCCACGAAACTTGCAGGAAGTGCGTGATCAAGGTTTCGATATGCTGCAGCGTGCGCTCTTTAGGCGGCGGCGTGGTCAGCGGGTGATCCGCCTTGTACGGGCCGGCTGGCATGTTGCGCATGCACTGCTCGATGATTTTCAGGCTCTGGCGCATTTCTTCGACGCGCACGATGCAGCGGTCGTAGGCATCGCCATTGGCCGCCAACGGGACTTCGAATTCGAAGTTCTCATAGCCGGAGTACGGCCGCGCTTTACGCACATCGAAGTCGCAACCGGTGGAACGCAGGCCAGCACCGGTGACGCCCCATTCAAGGGCCTCTTTGGTGTTGTAGGCAGCGACGCCGATGGTACGACCGCGCAGAATGCTGTTGTCCAAAGCGGCTTTCTGGTATTCGTCCAGACGCTTGGGCATCCAGTCGATGAACTCCTTGACCAGGCGATCCCAGCCGTTCGGCAGGTCGTGGGCCACGCCACCGATGCGGTACCAGGCCGGGTGCAGGCGGAAGCCGGTGATGGCTTCGATCACTTTGTACGCGCGCTGACGGTCCGTGAAGGTGAAGAATACCGGGGTCATGGCACCCACGTCCTGGATATAGGTACCCAGGAACAGCAGGTGGCTGGTGATCCGGAAGAACTCGGCCATCATGATGCGGATGGTGTCGACACGATCCGGCACCTTGATGCCGGCCAGTTTCTCGACCGAGAGCACATACGGCAGGTTGTTCATCACGCCGCCGAGGTAGTCGATACGGTCGGTGTACGGAATGAAGCTGTGCCAGGACTGACGCTCGGCCATTTTCTCGGCACCACGGTGGTGATAGCCGATGTCTGGCACGCAGTCGACGATTTCTTCACCGTCCAGTTGCAGAATGATACGGAAGGCACCGTGAGCCGAAGGGTGGTTCGGGCCCAGGTTGAGGAACATGTAGTCCTCGTTTTCCCCGGAGCGCTTCATGCCCCAGTCTTCAGGGCGGAAGCGTGCGGCTTCCTCTTCCAGCTGAACCTTGGCCAAGCTCAGGCTGTACGGGTCGAATTCGGTGGCACGGGCTGGAAAATCCTTGCGCAGCGGGTGACCTTCCCAGGTCGGCGGCATCATGATGCGCGACAGGTGAGGGTGGCCGGCAAAGTCGATACCGTACATGTCCCAGACTTCACGCTCGTACCAGTTGGCGTTTGGCCAGATACTGGTGACGGTTGGCAAACTCAGGTCGCTCTCGGACAAGGCGACCTTGATCATTACGTCACTATTACGTTCAAGCGACATCAAGTGGTAGAAGACCGTGAAGTCTGCACCTGATGGCAGGCCCTGACGCTTGGTGCGTAGACGTTCGTCAACACCGTGCAGGTCATAGAGCATGACATAGGGTTTTGGCAGGTTGCGCAGGAAGGTCAGGACTTCAACCAGTTTGGCGCGGGCAACCCAAAGCACCGGCATGCCGGTGCGCGTGGCCTGTGCAGTGAATGCATCGGGGCCAAAACGGTTATTCAGTTCGACAACCACATCTTGGTCGTCAGCCTTGTAAGGCGGGATGTACAGAGCGGAGCCTGTAGTCATGGTTTTTTATCGCTTTCGTTCAACGTAAAGAATGAAACCAGTTTTTCGTTCTATTTATAGAAGCGACGCTGGATCAGACTTCGTCAGGGCTGCGCAGGTTGGTGACCTGAATACGCTGTTCGCGACGCGCTTCCTTTTGCGATGGCATCTCGGCGCGGTACACGCCTTGTTCGCCAACGACCCAGGAAAGTGGGCGACGCTCCTGGCCAATCGACTCTTGCAAGAGCATCAAGCCTTGCAGGAAAGCCTCTGGGCGGGGTGGGCAGCCAGGTACGTAAACGTCCACGGGCAGGAACTTGTCGACCCCTTGAACCACGGAGTAGATGTCGTACATGCCACCGGAGTTGGCGCACGAACCCATGGATATAACCCATTTAGGCTCAAGCATTTGCTCGTAGAGGCGCTGAATGATCGGTGCCATCTTGATGAAGCAGGTACCGGCAATAACCATGAAATCCGCCTGACGCGGCGAAGCCCTGATAACTTCGGCGCCAAAGCGCGCGATGTCGTGGGGTGCCGTGAAGGCGGTGGTCATTTCCACGTAGCAGCACGACAGGCCGAAGTTGTACGGCCACAAGGAGTTTTTACGCCCCCAGTTGACCGTGCCGTTCAGCACGTCTTCTAGCTTGCCCATGAAAATGTTTTTGTGGACTTGATCTTCTAACGGATCGGCAACGGTTTCCCGTGTGCCGATCGGATATTGCTCGTTAGGAGCATCCGGGTCGATCCTGGTGAGTTCGTATTGCATCGCCAAAGCCTCATTGTTTCAGCTTGGCCTGCCGCTTACGACGAGCTTCCGGTGCCCAATCAAGAGCACCCACCCGAAATAGGTAGACAAGGCCTGCCAACAGAATTGCTATGAAAACGAGAGCTTCGAGGAATCCGGTCCAGCCGCTTTCGCGGACGGACACAGACCAGGCAAAGAGAAAGAGGGCTTCGATATCGAAGATCACGAACAGCATCGCGACCAGATAGAATTTGGCTGAGAGCCGCAAGCGGGCACCACCGGTAGGTAGCATGCCAGACTCGAACGGTTCGTTTTTGCTGCGCCCCCAAGCTTTTGACCCGAGGAGGCTGGAGACGCCAAGCATGAAGGCGCAGAGGCCGACAACACCGAGAAGGAAAATGGCAAAGCCCCAGTTATGGGCTATGAGTCCTGTCGCTTCGGGCATGCTGGAAATCCTTAACAGAGAGCAAAGGTCTCTGAGCTTAAAAAGGTAATAAAGCAGTGACGATATGTCGCAGCGCAATTGATGGCCGGGATTTTATGGCTAAACACCCAGCAAGTAAATTTTCTAAGATGAATTAATTCACTCCTTTAGTGGTATAGCACTTCTAAAAAACTACGCAGGCCTTGTGTTCCGTGGATTACAGCGTGTTCCAGGGATTATGTTTTACTGCGCAAGCAATCAGCCAAAGCAGCTCTAAATGATAATTGATATCGTTTAAGATGTGCGATGTTGTGGTGCAGTCCGGCTAATGCACTGAACTTGGCTTATATAGGCGCACTTGGCAAGTTTTGAACTTGGTTTTTTAACCTGCTTCACGTTTCAGTTTATGGATCTGGGTCAGGGTTTTGGTGAATGCTCACCCCTCTGTAGGAGTGAGCTTGCCTCGCGATCTTTTAAAAGATCAAAAGATCGCGAGACAAGCTCGCTCCTACAGGGTTGTTCGGGCACACAAAAAAACGCCCCGAACCAGTCGGGGCGCCCATCACTAAGAAGCGGCTATCAGTGGAACTGTTCTTCTTCAGTCGAGCCGGTCAGAGCGGTCACCGAAGACGAGCCACCTTGAATCACGGTGGTCATGTCATCGAAGTAGCCGGTGCCGACTTCCTGCTGATGCGCGACAAAGGTGTAGCCTTTGGCGGCGTCGGCGAATTCTTGTTCTTGTAGTTTGACGTAGGCGGTCATGTCGTTGCGGGCGTAGTCGTGCGCCAGGTTGAACATGCTGTGCCACATGTTGTGAATGCCCGCCAGGGTGATGAACTGGTGCTTGTAGCCCATGGCCGACAGCTCGCGCTGGAACTTGGCGATGGTTGCGTCGTCCAGGTTTTTCTTCCAGTTGAACGAAGGCGAGCAGTTGTACGACAGCAGTTGGTCCGGGTATTCCTTTTTGATCGCTTCGGCAAAGCGGCGGGCTTCGTCCAGATCAGGCTTGGCGGTTTCGCACCAGATCAGATCGGCATAAGGGGCATAGGCCAGGCCGCGAGCAATGGCTTGGTCCAAGCCAGCACGCACTTTATAGAAGCCTTCTTTAGTGCGTTCGCCAGTCACGAACGGCTGGTCGTACGGGTCGCAATCCGATGTCAGCAGGTCTGCCGCGTTAGCGTCGGTACGGGCCAGGATGATGGTCGGCGTACCTGCAACGTCAGCAGCCAAGCGTGCAGCGGTCAGCTTTTGTACGGCTTCCTGGGTAGGTACGAGTACTTTGCCGCCCATGTGGCCGCATTTTTTTACCGAGGCCAGCTGGTCTTCGAAGTGAACGCCGGCGGCGCCTGCTTCGATCATGTTCTTCATTAACTCGTAAGCGTTCAGTACGCCGCCGAAACCGGCTTCAGCGTCCGCCACGATGGGGGCGAAGTAGTCGATGTAGCCTGTATCGCCCGGGTTCTTGCCGGCTTTCCACTGGATCTGGTCGGCACGACGGAACGAGTTGTTGATGCGCTTGACCACGGTTGGGACCGAGTCCACCGGGTACAGCGACTGATCGGGGTACATGGATTCGGCAGAGTTGTTGTCTGCTGCCACTTGCCAGCCCGACAGGTAAATAGCCTGGATACCGGCTTTCACCTGTTGTACTGCCTGGCCCCCGGTCAGGGCACCCATGCAGTTGACGAAATCTTTCTCAGGACGGAAGGACGGGTGTGCGCCCTGTGTCACCAGTTTCCACAGCTTTTCAGCGCCCAATTTTGCGAAGGTGTGCTCGGGTTGAATCGAGCCGCGCAGGCGGACCACGTCAGCAGCGGAATAATCGCGAGTCACGCCTTTCCAGCGTGGGTTTTCGGCCCAGTCTTTTTCAAGGGCTGCAATTTGCTGTTCGCGTGTCAGTGCCATGGAGATAAACCTCGTCGCATAGGTCTGGGTTGAAGTGTTTTTGCTCCACCGCCCACGCAAAACCAGTGTGTTTGGGTAATGCGTGAGTGGCGGCTCGCTACGGGTACTGCGGGTCCGGAGGCCTTTCGTGGAGCCTCTGATTAGCGGGAGCGGGGCCATCATGCCTTTGCATTTTTGAACCGTCAAACACTTTGTAGTGCTTTTTTCGTGGCACTACATATTTAGTCTAATACGACCCGTCAGTCAGTTTTGGGTCTTCTGGTCGAGCGTGTTGACTTTGACCCTAACCGTCATATCGTTACGGCCTTGAGTAGAGTACGTAAGGGTTGTAGCGTTATTTCCGGTCTGGCTCTGGTTGCTGCTACGGGCCACGGTGATCCATTGCCCGAGAGGTCCGCTGATCTGTGTGTTGGTATTTTGCATGCTCACTACATCAGGGCGCTCTGGGCTTATGGTGTCGAGATGCGTGCTAATCGCGAGGTGTACCGTTTCACCCGTGAGGGTGGCGGTGACGAAAAAGCCCTGCGTGACATCGCGGTATTCGGTCTGAGTCATCAGTCGGCCATACATGTCCGTCTGGGTGCTGGTGAGCGGCACGCTCTGGCCGATCTGGATTTGCGCGGGGACACCCTCAGTGGCCTCGATTTGCTGAATACCGCCTTCACGGCTGGCGGTACTGATCACGCGGGTGTCTGAATTTGACTCAGGCTGGCTGTTATCGCGGGTGTCGACGGTAATGAGCAAGCGCTGGGCGGGTGTGTCGAGTTGTGCGAGAAGGTGTTCAAGATTTTGAATTTTCGAGGGAGCTGCTTCGACAATCAGCTGATTGCCGTAGGCGCTGACTTTGCCGTTTTTGCCGATAAAATTCTGCGCAATCGGTAGTAAATCGGCGCTGGTGCGGTTTTGCAGGGTGATGACTTGAGTGTCGGCCAGCGTGCTAATGCTTAAGACCATTAGCACGCTGGCGATGAAAACGCGTAAGGACATGTCCGTTATCTCCGCAATACGTGAAAAGTATCCCCGGAGTTTGGCAGATAGCAAAACGCCCTGCGATCCGAAGATGGCAGGGCGTTTGTGCTGGGCCTTTGTAGTCGCTGCCGAAGGCTGCGATGAGTTGCGAAGCGACCCCTTATATTGAAGGTCTTTCGGCCCTTGTCGCAGCTAACGGGAGCAGCTACCGGATGGCGATCAGCTAACGCGTTCCATATCAACGTGCGGAATACCTGCTTCGAGGAATTCGTCGCTGACGATTTTGAAACCCAGGCGCTCATAGAACGGCGTTGCGTGCACTTGGGCGCTGAGTTTCTGTTCTTTGAGACCGCGTTTTTCAGCCTCGCTGATCGTGGCTTGCATCAAGGCGTCACCCACTTTGAGGCCGCGCCAGTCTTTGAGAACAGACACCCGCCCGATGTGGCCGTCCGGCAGTAGCCGTGCGGTGCCAATCGGAAAGTCACCCTCATAAGCCAGAAAATGCACGGCAGTGTCATCGTCGGCATCCCATTCCAGCTCGGGAGGGACAGACTGTTCGCCAATGAACACCGCCTCACGAATGCGTCGAAGTTCGGCGTTGTCCTTATGCCAGTCGGCGACACGTACGTGAATGCTATTCATCGGCAAACCCCAGGCTTCCTTGTTTGACCAGCTCACAGAGCAGGTTGCGTCCGTCTTCATCGGCCAGCCATGGGCCGAGGTTATCTGCGTGCAGTGCGTCAGCCGCGCAAATCATTTTCAACAATTCGCGCAGTTTGCCCGGTAGCAGGCGGCTTTGGCCACTGGCGAACAATAGCAGGTCTTCGTCCACTTCAGACCAGGCCAAGCGCGCACTCGGGTTGCGGATCAAAATCGCCCCCTGTTCCAGGTCGCTCAACAGGTCCTGTTCTTCGAGTTCCGGGCCGGTGACGAGTTCCGGGTAGCGTGGCTCGGTCATGAACTGGCCGAACCAGGTCAGCAGCATGCGCTCGTCGCTCATGTGCTCGGTCAGCAGATTTTTCAGGCGGTCCAGCGCGTCGCGCTGGATCTGGTGCGGATCGCTGACCGGCTGTGCGTCGGCGTCGGTATAGCGCTCTTCGTCCGGCAGGTACTGGCTCAGGAAGTCGGTGAAGTGCGTCAGTACTTCAGCGGCGCTGGGCGCGCGAAAGCCGACGGAGTAAGTCAGGCAGTCATCCACTGCGACGCCGCTGTGGGCCAGGCGTGGCGGCAAGTAGAGCATGTCACCCGGTTCCAGGGTCCATTCATCGGTGACCTGGAAATCCGCCAGTATGCGCAGGTCGGCATGTTCAAGCAGCTTGCTCTCGGAGTCGCACATCTGGCCGATCTGCCAGTGACGCTTGCCATGGCCCTGGAGCAGGAACACATCGTAATTATCAAAGTGCGGGCCGACACTGCCGCCAGGGGCCGCGTAGCTGATCATTACGTCGTCAATGCGCCAGCTCGGCAGAAAGCGGAAGTTTTCCAGCAGTTCGCCCACTTCAGGTACGAACTGATCGACCGCTTGAACCAGCAACGTCCACTCGCGCTCGGGCAGGTTGCTGAACGCATCTTCAGCGAACGGGCCGCGGCGCAGTTCCCATGGCCGTTCACCGTGTTCGATGATCAGGCGTGACTCGACTTCTTCTTCAAGTGCCAGGCCGGCCAGTTCGTCGGCGTCGATCGGGCTTTCGAAGTCAGGAATGGCCTGGCGAATCAGCAACGGTTTCTTCTGCCAGTAGTCGCGCAGAAATTCGCGTGCAGTGATGCCGCCTAGAAGTTGAAGTGGTGTATCAGGATTCATGTGTAACCTATTGAAAAAATACGCTTTGTAATCGGGAATAAAAACGCCCGGCTCGGCCGGGCGTTAATAGTTCGTTGCAGCGATCAGATGCGTTTGGCCTGTTCTACAGCGTTGCCGATGTAATTGGCAGGCGTAAGCAGCTTCAGCTCGGCCTTGGCCGCTTCCGGCATTTCCAGGCCGTCGATGAATGTTTGTAGCGCTTCGGGGCTGATGCCCTTGCCGCGGGTCAGCTCTTTGAGCTTCTCGTACGGGTTTTCAATGTTGTAGCGGCGCATCACGGTCTGGATGGGCTCAGCCAGTACTTCCCAGCAAGCGTCCAGGTCAGCCGCGATTTTCTGAGCGTTCAGCTCAAGTTTGCTGATGCCTTTGAGGCTCGCTTCGTACGCGATCACGCTGTGGGCGAAGCCAACACCGAGGTTGCGCAGTACGGTGGAGTCGGTCAGGTCGCGCTGCCAGCGGGAGATTGGCAATTTGCTGGCCAGGTGCTGGAACAGGGCGTTGGCGATACCCAGGTTGCCTTCGGAGTTTTCGAAGTCGATTGGGTTGACCTTGTGTGGCATGGTCGACGAGCCAATTTCGCCAGCGATGGTGCGCTGCTTGAAGTAGCCCAGGGAGATGTAGCCCCAGATGTCGCGGTCGAAGTCGATGAGGATGGTGTTGAAGCGCGCAATGGCATCGAACAGTTCGGCGATATAGTCGTGCGGTTCGATCTGGGTGGTGTACGGGTTGAAACCCAGGCCCAGTTCGTCTTCGATGAAGGCGCGGGCGTTTTCTTCCCAGTCGATCTGCGGGTAGGCCGACAGGTGGGCGTTGTAGTTGCCTACGGCACCGTTGATTTTACCCAGCAACGGTACAGCAGCGACTTGAGCGATTTGACGCTCCAGACGGTAAACCACGTTGGCCAGTTCTTTGCCCAGGGTGGTCGGCGAAGCGGGTTGGCCGTGGGTGCGTGACAGCATGGGCACGTCAGCGAAGCGGATAGCCAGTTCACGGATGGCTTGGGCGGTCTGGCGCATCAGGGGCAGCATTACGTCATCACGGCCTTCGCGCAGCATCAGGGCGTGGGACAGGTTGTTGATGTCCTCGCTGGTGCAGGCAAAGTGGATGAACTCACTGACGTTGGCCAGTTCAGGCAGCTTGGCGGCCTGTTCCTTGAGCAGGTACTCAATGGCTTTTACGTCGTGGTTAGTGGTGCGCTCGATCTCTTTGACGCGCTCGGCGTGCTCAAGCGAGAAGTTCTCGGCCAGTTCATTCAGAACGGCGTTGGCTTCGGCGGAGAAGGCCGGGACTTCAGGGATGGCCGCGTGAGCAGCCAGGCGCTGGAGCCAGCGAACTTCAACCAGAACACGAGCACGGATCAAGCCGTACTCGCTGAAAATGGGGCGCAGGGCCTGGGTTTTGCCGGCGTAGCGGCCGTCAACAGGGGAAACCGCAGTGAGCGAAGAAAGCTGCATGGGGTGTTCTCGGACAGTCGGGCAACGAAATGGGGCGCGTATCATACATGAAAAAAACGGCCGGTCCGTTGCCAAGTGACCGGCGTCATACGCATATCGATGTTTCAGGGCATGTTCGCGGCAGGGGTTATTCGCCGCGCAACATGGGGTAAAGCTCTTTGAGCAGTTTGCGGCGGCTGAAGACCAACTGCCAGCGATGACCACCCAATTGGCGCCAGAGGCGGGCAGAGCGGATGCCCGCCAATAGCAGTGCGCGAATTTTTGACGCGTTGCTGGGTTGTTGCAGGTTGCGCATGTCGCCGTGCACCTGAATACGCTGGCGCAGGGTGCTCAGGGTGTCCTGGTACAGCGCACCGCAAGCAGCCACGACATTCTCGTGAGCGGGGCCGAAATGCTCGACTTGTGACTGGATCTGCGGCAAGCGCTTGCCGATCAGGTCCATCAGGTCGTTACGTTTGGCCAGTTGCCGCTCAAGGCCCAGCATCGACAAGGCGTAGCGCAGCGGTTCACGTTGCAGGGTGGCAGGGTCGCGCTCAAGTGCGCCGATCAGTGCGCGATAACCTTCACGCAGGTTGATATCGTCGCCACCGTAGACTTCGAGCGTATTCTTGGGGTCGCGAATCAGCAGGCTGCCGAGCATACAGCTCAGGTCAGCTTCGCTGATTTGCCCGGTTCGGGCGATCTTGTCCACCAGTACGGCGCAGAGAAACACGCCGCCCAGAGCGACCAATTGCTCCTGAGTGGGGCTCATGCGCGCAGGTCCTTGCTGGTCCAGGGCTCGGCCACTTCGATCACGCCACCGCCCAGGCACACTTCACCGTCGTAGAACACCACGGATTGGCCGGGTGTAACGGCCCGCTGAGGATCGTCGAAGGTGGCGCGGTAGCCGGTTGCGCTTTTCTCGAGCGTGCAAGGCTGATCGCCCTGACGGTAGCGTACTTTGGCCGTCAAGCGCCGTGGGCTGCTCAGGTCGACCGGATTGACCCAATAGATCTCCGAGGCCAGCAGAGCGCGGGAGAACAGCCAAGGGTGATCGTTGCCCTGGCCGACAATCAACTCGTTGTGCTCCAGGTCTTTGATCAGCACGTACCACGGCTCATCACTGGCGTCTTTGAGGCCGCCAATGCCCAGGCCCTGGCGCTGGCCGATGGTGTGGTACATCAGGCCGTGGTGGCGGCCGATCACTTCACCTTCGGTGGTTTTGATTTCGCCCGGCTGAGCGGGCAGGTACTGCTTGAGGAAGTCGCTGAAGCGACGCTCACCAATAAAGCAGATACCGGTGGAGTCTTTTTTCTTGGCGGTGGCCAGGCCGTGTTGTTCGGCGATACGGCGCACCTCCGGTTTTTCCAGCTCGCCGACCGGAAACAGGGTTTTGGCGATTTGCTCGCCGCCGACGGCGTGCAGGAAGTAGCTTTGATCCTTGTTCGGATCAAGGCCCTTAAGCAGTTCGGTGCGGCCGTCAATGTCGCGACGGCGTACATAGTGGCCTGTAGCAATCAAATCGGCACCCAGCATCAGGGCGTAGTCGAGGAACGCCTTGAACTTGATTTCGCGGTTGCACAGGATGTCCGGGTTTGGCGTGCGTCCGGCCTTGTATTCGGCCAGGAAGTGCTCAAACACGTTGTCCCAGTACTCGGCGGCAAAGTTGGCGGTGTGCAGCTTGATGCCAATTTTGTCGCACACGGCCTGGGCGTCTGCGAGGTCATCCATGGCGGTGCAGTAATCCGTTCCGTCGTCTTCCTCCCAGTTCTTCATGAACAGGCCTTCCACCTGGTAGCCCTGCTCCATGAGCAGAACGGCGGAAACGGAAGAGTCGACACCACCGGACATGCCGACGATGACGCGCTGTTTTTCGGGGGCGACTAGGGCTGGATCACGCATAAGGTTTCAATGAGTGTCTTGAAAAAGGACGCGATTCTAGCAGGCCCGAGCGCGCAAGGCTAAACCGAAGGGCGGATTAACGTCAGGTCGAAGCGTTTGCCGCTCAGATAATCGTCAATGCACTGCAGGGTTAGCTCGCTGCGCCAGCGCTCGCGTTGCTCCAGCAGTTCGTCGCGGGTCAACCACAGCGGGCCGATGATGCCAGTGTCCAGGGTGTATTCGGGGTGGTGCTTGATGGCTTTACCGGCAAAGCAGACGCGTTGGTACGTCACCCCATTGCTGGGGGCGGTGTACAGATAAATGCCAATGACGCCGGTCAGTTCAACGTCGTAACCGGTTTCTTCAAGGGCTTCGCGGATCGCCGCATCAATCAGGCTTTCGTTGGGGTCCAAATGGCCGGCCGGTTGATTGAGTACGGCGCGGCCGTGCTTCAGCTCTTCGACCATCAGGAACCGGCCATTGTCTTCAATGACCGTGGCGACAGTGATGTGGGGTTTCCATTCCATTAAGTTGATCTCTTTGTAATGAATTGTACGTAGCAGCTGCCGAAGGCTGCGTCCGGTTGCGAAGCAATCGTAAAGCCTGGGTGTGCGGTGTAACTGACAAATTGCAGGTATTGATTTTACGACGACTACGTCGCCGGACGCAGCCTTCGGCAGCTGCTACGAGATAGTCGGGCCCCAAAACACAAACCCCGGCGTCGTGGGCCGGGGTTTGTGTTGTTGCCTGTTGCTCTTACACGGAAGCGATGATCGCGTTCAGTGTGGCGCTAGGGCGCATTACTTTGCTCACTTTGTCGGCATCAGCGTGGTAGTAACCACCGATGTCGACCGGCTTGCCCTGCACGGCGTTGAGTTCGGCAACGATTGTTGCCTCGTTCTCAGTCATGGCTTTTGCTACAGGGGCAAATTGGGCTTGCAACTCTTTGTCTTCAGTCTGGGCTGCCAAGGCTTGAGCCCAGTACAGCGCCAGGTAGAAGTGGCTACCGCGGTTGTCGATGTTGCCGACTTTACGCGATGGCGATTTGTTGTTGTCGAGGAACTGGCCGGTGGCCTGGTCGAGAGTCTTGGCCAATACCAACGCTTTCGGGTTGTTGTAAGTGGTACCCAGGTGCTCCAGGGAAGCAGCCAGTGCCAGGAACTCACCCAGCGAGTCCCAACGCAGGAAGTTTTCTTCCAGCAGTTGTTGGACGTGCTTGGGTGCCGAACCGCCTGCGCCAGTTTCGAACAGGCCACCGCCATTCATCAGCGGGACGATCGACAGCATTTTGGCGCTGGTGCCCAGTTCCATGATCGGGAACAGGTCAGTCAGGTAGTCGCGCAGTACGTTGCCGGTCACCGAAATGGTGTCTTGGCCCGCACGGGTGCGTTGCAGGGTGAACTTCATGGCATCTACAGGTGCCATGATGCGAATGTCCAGGCCGCTGGTGTCGTGATCTTTCAGGTAGGTTTCAACCTTCTTGATCATTTCAGCATCGTGGCTGCGCTTTGGGTCCAGCCAGAAGACGGCAGGAGTGTTGCTGGCGCGAGCGCGGTTGACGGCCAGTTTTACCCAGTCGCGGATCGGCGCGTCTTTGGCCTGGCACATGCGCCAGATATCGCCTTCCTCAACCTTTTGCTCCATCAGCACAGTGCCGTTGCTGTCGGTGACCCGAACAACGCCAGGGGTTTTGATCTGGAAGGTTTTGTCATGCGAGCCGTATTCTTCGGCTTTTTGCGCCATCAGGCCAACGTTTGGCACGCTACCCATGGTGGTTGGATCGAAAGCGCCGTGTTGCTTGCAGTCTTCGATCGTGGCCTGGTAGATGGTGGCGTAGCAGCGATCCGGGATGATGGCCTTGGTGTCTTGCAACTGGCCTTCAGTGTTCCACATTTTACCGGAGTCACGGATCATCGCCGGCATCGAAGCGTCGACAATCACGTCGCTTGGAACGTGCAGGTTAGTGATGCCCTTGTCAGAGTTCACCATCGCCAGTGCAGGGCGGTTAGCGTAGACAGCCTGGATATCGGCTTCGATCTCAGCTTGCTTCTCGGCAGGCAGCGCCTTGATGCGGGCGTACAGGTCGCCAATGCCGTTGTTCAGGTTGAAACCGATTTCTTTCAGGACGTCGGCGTGTTTGGCCAGCGCATCCTTGTAGAACTCAGCCACGATCTGACCAAACATGATCGGGTCGGAAACCTTCATCATGGTGGCTTTCAGGTGGACCGAGAACAGCACGCCTTGTTTCTTGGCGTCTTCGATTTCGGCCGCTACGAATTCGCGCAGGGCTTTTTTGCTCATTACGGAGCAATCGATGATCTCGCCGGCTTGTACGGCGGTTTTTTCCTTCAGGACGGTGGTGGTGCCGTCTTGAGCGATCAGTTCGATTTTAACGCTGTCCGGGGCTTCGATCAGGGCGGCTTTTTCGCTGCCGTAGAAGTCGCCTTCGCTCATGTGAGCCACGTGGGACTTGGAATCAGCAGCCCAGGCGCCCATTTTGTGCGGGTGCTTGCGTGCGTAGTTTTTAACCGACAGCGGAGCGCGACGGTCCGAGTTGCCTTCGCGCAGTACCGGGTTTACAGCGCTGCCCATGACTTTGCTGTAACGCGCCTTGATGTCTTTCTCGGCGTCGGTATTAACCGTTTCCGGATAGTCCGGAATGTTGAAGCCCTGAGCTTGCAGCTCGTTGATGGCAGCTTGCAACTGAGGAACCGAGGCGCTGATGTTAGGCAGCTTGATGATGTTGGCTTCAGGGGTAACAGCCAGGGCGCCCAGTTCGGCGAGGTGGTCTGCTACGGCCTTGTCACCCAATTGCTCGGGGAAGCTGGCGAGGATGCGGCCTGC
>NZ_JASLGE010000077.1 GCF_030150285.1 Pseudomonas sp.
AAATCGACAAGTTGAATGTTGAGCGCGCAAAGGCATAGGGGCGGGAGCCATTGTGCCCAGTAGCCAGGGGGAGTTGGCGGGGGAAAGAGTCTTAAAAAGGAGGACTACAATAATTAGAGAAAGAGCCTACGAAAACTTGTCAGCGCATGATGTAACAAGCTCTTTGACGCTCGATGCCAGGTTATTCGGCGATCAGGAGGAGGATAAGTTCAAGGTTCATCCAGGTGTCGCGCGGCGACCACAGCATGTTGAATTCGGCCTGGATAAAATAGACCGTCATCAACGGTTGGTGAGCGGCCAGCAGGTTCTGCGAGTTGCGTAATAACAACTATCGCGCCTGCTTTATGACCTTTCGAGCAGGCGTGTCATGGTGCAGACGATTTGCCTCCTTGGCACGGACACGTTCAATCACTTCTCGGGCATAGAACGCCGGTTTGTTAGATGTGTTTGCTCGCACGAACATCATCAGCCAAATCGGCGTTCTTGTTTACATGTTTCCCAAGATTACGTGATGGACCTCAAAAAAGCACTTTGGCCACATCGGTAAACCGCTTGGCGAAGTGGACGGTAATGCCTTCCTTCAAATAGTCGGGTAACTCTTCGAAGTGCCCCTGGTTGGCGTCCGGCAGGATCAATGTGTGAATTTTTTGCCGGCGCGCAGCGATGACTTTTTCACGCACGCCGCCGATCGGCAGCACATGCCCGGTGAGGGTCAGTTCGCCGGTCATGGCGATGCCTTTTTTCGGCGGCTGGTTACGCGCCAGCGACAGCAAGGCGCTGGCCATGGTCACGCCCGCGCTGGGGCCGTCTTTGGGGGTTGCGCCTTCCGGCACATGCAGGTGCACAAAGGCTTCGTCAAAGAACTTGGGGTCGCCGCCAAACTGTTTGAGGTGCGAGCTGATGTAACTGTAGGCGATTTCAGCTGACTCCTTCATCACCTCGCCCAATTGCCCGGTCAGCTTGAAACCGCGGTTAAGCGTGTGGATGCGGGTCGCTTCAATCGGCAAGGTCGCACCGCCCATACTGGTCCAGGCCAGGCCGGTGATAACCCCGGTACCGCTGATGACCTGTTCGTTACGGAACACGGGCATGCCCAGCGAAGACTCGAGGTCTTTAGGGCCTATCTTGATCACGGCCTTGGGGTCGTCCAACAGCTTGACCACAGCTTTGCGCACCAGTTTGCCCAACTGTTTTTCGAGCTGACGCACCCCGGCTTCACGGGCATAGCCGTCGATCACGGCGCGCAGGGCGCTGTCGCTGATGGTCAGGTTGGTTTTCGACACGCCTGCTTTGTCCAATTGCTTGGGCCATAAGTGGCGCTTGGCAATGGCGACTTTTTCTTCCGTGATGTAGCCCGACAGGCGAATGACTTCCATGCGGTCGAGCAACGGGCCGGGGATCGAGTCCAGGGTGTTGGCGGTGCACACAAACAGCACTTTGGACAGGTCCAGGCGCAAGTCCAGGTAGTGGTCGAGGAAGTCGACGTTCTGTTCCGGGTCCAGGGTTTCGAGCAGCGCCGAGGCCGGGTCGCCCTGGAAGCTTTGGCCCATTTTGTCGATTTCGTCGAGCATGATCACCGGGTTCATCACTTCGACGTCTTTAAGCGCCTGCACCAGCTTGCCCGGCTGAGCACCGATGTACGTGCGGCGATGGCCCTTGATTTCGGCCTCGTCGCGCATACCGCCTACGCTGAAACGGTAGAACGGGCGGCCCAGGGATTCGGCAATGGATTTGCCGACGCTGGTTTTACCCACGCCCGGCGGGCCCACCAACAGCACAATCGAGCCGCTGACCGAGCCTTTGTAGGCCCCTACGGCGAGGAATTCGAGAATGCGGTCTTTAATGTCATCGAGGCCCGCATGGTGGGCGTCGAGTACTTTGCGCGCATGCTTGAGGTCCAGTTTGTCCTCGCCCAACACGCCCCAGGGCACTGAAGACGCCCAGTCAAGGTAGTTGCGCGTCACCGCGTATTCAGGCGACCCGGTTTCAAGGATCGACAGTTTGTTCAGTTCCTCATCGATGCGCTTGCGGGCCTGGGCGGGCAGGGTTTTGCCTTCCAGACGCTGCTGGAACTGTTCGATATCCGCGCTGCGGTCATCCTTGGTCAGCCCCAGTTCCTGCTGGATCACCTTGAGCTGTTCTTTAAGAAAGAACTCGCGCTGGTGCTCACCGATCTTGAGGTTGACCTCGGCCGAAATTTCCTTTTGCAGGCGCGCCACTTCGACTTCCTTGCGCAGCATCGGCAAGACTTTTTCCATGCGCTTGAGCATGGGCACGCAGTCGAGCACTTCTTGCAATTCGTTGCCGGTGGCCGACGTCAGGGCCGCCGCAAAGTCGGTGAGGGGCGATGGATCGTTGGGGCTGAAGCGGTTGAGGTAGTTTTTCAGTTCTTCGCTGTACAACGGATTAAGCGGCAGCAGCTCCTTGATCGCATTGATCAGCGCCATGCCGTAGGCCTTCACCTCGTCGGTGGGCTCGCGGAATTCTTTCGGGTATTCGACTTCCACCAGGTACGGCGGGCGATGGTGCTTGAGCCAGGTGCTGATGCGCACGCGGGTCAGGCCTTGGGCCACAAATTGCAATTTGCCGTTTTCGCGGCTCGCGTGATGCACTTTCACCAGCGTGCCGTATTCCGGCAAGCTGTTGGTGTCGAAGTGGCGTGGGTCTTCGGTGGGCGTGTCGACAAAAAAAAGCGCCAGCGAGTGATGAGGCGACTTGCTGACCAGGTCGAGGGTTTCGGCCCAGGGTTCTTCGTTGACGATCACCGGCAGTACTTGCGCCGGGAAGAACGGCCGATTGTGGATTGGAATGATGTACACCTTGCCCGGCAGATTCTGGCCGGGCAGCGCCAATTCGGTCCCTCCCGAGTGTTCGAACTCGGTCGGTTCAACGTCGGATAGCTCAGCGGTGTTGTCCGCAAGATCTTGCTGGTCGCTCATGGGGGCACCTGCACAATGGGATATGAAACTTAGATGGGGCGTGGTGGCGGTGGTTTCAATGGTGAAGCGACTTTCATCCTGGTGTCAGGTGCCGCGATCGCACCAGCGCGTGTGGCTGAACCTGTTAAGCGCACAAAAAAAGGCGGCTATCCGAAGATAGCCGCCTTTTTCAAACCGTGCGGTAACGTTTACTCGGCCAGTTTGAACGCCATGATGTAGTCACCTTTTTGGGTGCCCAGGCCACCGTGACCGCCCGCCATGACGACCACGTACTGGGTGCCGTCTTTGCCGGTGTAGGTCATTGGGGTGGCTTGACCGCCTGCTGGCAGACGACCTTCCCACAGCACTTTGCCGTTGCTGACGTCGTAAGCGCGCAGGTACTGGTCGAGGGTGCCGCTCAAGAACGCAACGCCACCGGCCGTCGTGAACGTCCCGCCCAAGCTAGGAACGCCCATTGGCAGCGGGATCGGTACCGGTGAGCTGTCACGCACGGTGCCGTTTTTGTGTTTCCAGATCACGTTGTTGTTGGTCAGGTCGACCGCGGTAACGTAACCCCACGACGGTGCCTGGCAAGGCAGGCCAACCGGCGACAGCAGAGGCTCAAGGATCACGCCGTACGGAGCGCCCTTGTTCGGCTGCACGCCGGAGGTTTCGCCTTTACGCGGGCCCATGGCCGCCACGTCTGCCTGAGGCACCAGTTTGGACGTGAACGCCATGTAGCTCGGGTTCAGGAACGCTATTTGACGAACCGGGTCAACCGAGATGCCGCCCCAGTCAAACACACCGAAGTTGCCCGGGTAAACGATCGAACCTTGCAGCGATGGCGGCGTGTACATGCCGTCGTAACGCAGGGATTTGAAGTTGATCCGGCACAGCATTTGGTCAAATGGGGTCACACCCCACATGTCACGCTCGGTCAGTTGCGGCGGGATCAGGTTCAGGTCCGAACGCGGTTGGGTCGGTGCGGTATGGTCGCCTGCTACGGCACCGCTCGGTGCCGGCAGTTCACGGATCGGCACGATGTCTTCGCCATTACGACGGTCAACAACGTAGATGCTGCCTTGTTTGGTCGACGCCAGCAGCGCCGGTTTCACGCCGTCAGCCGTCTTCATGTCCATGAGGGTCGGTTGACCGCCCACGTCCATGTCCCACAGGTCATGGTGAGTGAACTGACGGTACCAACGAACTTTACCGGTGTTGATATCCAGAGCCGTCACGCCAGCGCTGTAACGCTCGGAATCTTCAGTGCGGTCGCCACCATATTGGTCAGGCATCTGGTTGCCCATCGGCAGGTAGAGCATGCCGAGGTCTTCGTCGACTGCGAACATCGACCACATGTTAGGCGAGTTACGGGTGTAGGTTTGGCCTTCGGCAATCGGCGTGGTGTCGTCCGGGTTGCCGCTGTCCCAGTTCCACACCAGCTTGCCGGTACGCACGTCATACGCACGGATCACGCCCGATGGCTCGTCAGTGGAAATGTTGTCGGTGACGTGGCCACCAATCACCACCAGGTCTTTGGTCACGGCAGGGGGGGACGTGGAGTAGTAGCCGCCCGGTGCAAAGTTACCGATGTTGTGGCGCAGGTCGACCGAGCCGTGGTCACCGAAGTCTTCGCAGACTTTACCGGTGTCGGCATTGATGGCAATCAGGCGGGTGTCGGCGGTTGGCAGGAACAGACGACGCGGGCATGCATTGCTCGACGTGACGGCAGCCGGCTCGGCAGCGCTGTGTTCAGTGCTGGCTTTGGCGTAGGCATTTTCGTCGTGATAGCTCACGCCGCGGCAGGTCATGTGCGCCCAGCCTTTGAAGTTGGCAGCATTTTGCGTGCTGATCTTCGGGTCGTAGCGCCAGATTTCCTTGCCGCTGTCCGGGTCAAGGGCAATCACCTGGCTGTGCGGCGTGCACACATAGAGCATGCCGTTGACTTTCAGCGGGGTGTTTTCGGCGGTGGTTTCGCCCGGGTCGCCTTCACCCGGGATGTCACCGGTGCGGAATGTCCAGGCTGGAACCAGCGTGTGGGCATTTTCAGGGGTGATTTCTTTCAGCGGCGAATAGCGATCGCCATAACCGGTACGCCCGTAGGACTGCCAGTCACCGTCCGGCATGGCCGGTGCGGTGTTGGTCATGCCCGGTACGGCATCACGGTCCAGTTGGCCCTTGATTTCGCCGGGGTGGGTGAACTGGCTAGCCAGTGCAGCTGCGCCAGCCAGCACAACGGCCACACTCAGTACACCAGTCGCGAGCGGGGCCGATTGGCCGCGCAGCACAGGGCGACGAAACCATGGCAGCAACAGGACGATACCGATGGCAAACCATAGCGCCAGACGCGGCACCAATTGCCACCAGTCCAGGCCAACTTCCATCAGGGCCCACACGGTGCTGGCAAACAGCACCAGCGCGTAAAGGCCCAGGGCGGCAGGGCGCCGAGCTATCAGCAATGCGCCCGACAGGCCAAAGCCGATACCGGCCAGCAGGTAGTACCAGGCCCCGCCCAATGTGACCAGCTTGATACCCCCGATCACCATGGCCAGGCCCATTAACACCAGCAGGATACCGAGCAAGGTCGGCAGCACGCGGCTTCTACTCAAAGCACCATCAGTGCTCATAGTGAGGTTCTCCGTGAAAACAAGTTTTAGTAGGTAGCGGTTAGCTTCAAGCTGCAAGCGTGTGGCTTGAAGCTTGAAGCGCTCGGTCAGAACGAACTTTGAATTTTCAGACCGCCGATCAGCGCGTCATCCAGTTGGCTCACGCCCCCCGGGTGGCGGATGTATTGCAGGTTTGGTCGAACGGTCAGCCAATTCGTGACCTGTACGCCGTAGTACAACTCAGCGCTGTATTCGGTGTCCTGAGGTGGCAGGTAGTTCGGGTTATCGAAATCGTAAAGGGCGCGGGCCTGATTGCTGGCCTCGGCGTTTTTGCGGTAAGCGGGGTTGACGTGCACCCGGGCCATGGCGAAGCCGATGTCGTCCTTGGCGCGCGAATCGAACACCCCTTTGTACACGATGCCTGCCTGGACATAGTGGTCGATGGGGTTGGTCTTTTTGTCATGCACGGTGGCATTGGCGAACACACTCAAGCCCCTCGACGTGTCGCTGGCGCGGGTGGTGAGTTGCTGTTGCACGCCCAACCACATGCCGTGTTTGCTTGAGCTGCTGCGATAGGCTTCACCGCTCAAGGCGGCCGGCTGGCCATGGGTGTCTTTGTACACGTCGCTGGCCTTGGCGCTGCTGTAGTAATACCCCGCTCGGTATTCGCCCGGCAGGCCGTTTACCTTCGGTGTCCACACCAGTTCAACGGGCAACACCGCACCTTGGGTGCCGCTGCCGCTGAGCTTGAAGCCGTTACCGCGATCCAGGTTGGACGGGTTCTGCTCATAGGCACCGATCTGTGCATACAGCTCTGGCGTCAGGTGGTACTTGACTCGCAGCGCCCATTGGCTAACCGGCCAGTTGTACCAGATGCTGCCCGCCCAGTTACCGACCTGCGAACCGCAAAATGCCAGGTTCTGGAAGTCACACGGGAAGCTGTTGAAGTCTTCGCCTTGACCAAAACGACCGGCCTTGATGTCGAGCTTCTGGTCGAAGAATTTTTGCTGGTACCACATTTGCGTCAGGCGCGTGGTCTGGCCACGGCCCCAGACTTCCTGGGCCGAGGTGAAGCCACCTACGCGCGGGTCGTTGATGCGGTCATTGCTGATGTTGTTGCCGCTGCGCTGGGTAATCGTCAGTTTGAACTCAGCATCGTGCCAGCCCAGAATTTTTTGCAGGTCCAGGTGCGTGCCCAGGCCGAACTGGTCGCTGTAGCGGGCTGTACGATCGTGGTCATAGCCGCCGCGCAGGTTCGAGCCCACTTCGCCCACGTAGTCGAGTGAAAACCCATAGCCCTGTTTGGCCAGCTCGGTACGGGTGCCGCCCCAATCGCCGAGCATCCACGGTGATTCACGGTCAAAGGCGGGCGTGGCGTGTGCGCACGTAGCCAGACCGAGGGCGGTCATGCCGCCAAGCAATGCCAGGGTTTTTTGCCCGGCCATAGGAAGCAGCGCGCGCGGTGCGTGCAAGTTCAGGAATGTAGACATAGGTTGAGGTGTGAGTCTTTATGGGTATGGCTGTACGGGGGTAGCGCTGTCTAGTAAGGCAGGGCCAGGTTTTGGCATTCAGGGTTGGATGAAACGTTTCAGCCCCTAATGCGCAAATGATAGAGCTCTGAAACGTTTAGAAACAGCGCTTTAAATGACAAGGTTCATTTCAGAATGGGTAACAGTGGCCTGCGACCGTTCGTCTCAGAGGCTTTTTGCCTCACGTTCGCCGGTGTTTGCGGGAAATAAGAGCGGGAAGGGAGATTGAAAAAATTGTAGGCGCGCGCTTGCTTGCGATCTTTTGCTCGTTAAAAAGATCGCGAACACGCGCGCGCCTACCTGAGTATTGCGGGTTTTAGAACGTGGTGCGCAGGCCTACTTCAACGCTGCGACCCGGTGCTGGAGCGATGTCGCGCAAGATCGAGCTGGCATAACGCACGGTCTGGTCGGTCAGGTTGTCGCCTTTGACGAAGGCTAGCCACTGACTGCCGCCGACATTGAAGGTGTACCCGGCGCTCGCACCCAGCGTGGTGTAGCCCTGGGTGCCCGATTCGTTGGCCGGTACGCGGCCTTGGTTGCTGGCGTGTTCAACATCGACCCGCGCTTGCCAGCGATTGAGTTCCCACAGCACACCGCTGCTCAGGCGCAACGGAGCAATACGTGGCAAGGCTTCGCCCGAGTCGAGGTTGGTGGCGCGGGTGTAGTCGCCCGACAGCTCAAGCGCGAATTTGCCGTAGGCACCTTCGCCCAGCTTCCAGTGATCTTTGGCTTCGAACCCTACGAAGCGTGCGCGCACGCCCGAGTAGGTGTATTCCGGTATGCCGTCTGCCTCCAACTCACCTTCATCATTGAGCGTGCGACCTGTGCCCAGCAGGCCGATGTAATTGGAAAAATGGCTGTAGAACACACCCACGCTGCCGTTGTGGGTGCCATTGTCAAAGCGCAAAGCCAGGTCGCTCGACACGGCTTTTTCTTTCGACAGGTTAGGGTTACCCAGCTCGTAAGTGCCGGTGGCAACGTGCGCGCCGTTGGCATACAACTCGTAGAAGGTCGGCGCACGTTCGGTGTAACCCAGCGTCGCGGCCAGCGACCAGATCGGCGTCAGGGTGAAGACCGCGCCAGAAGACAAGCTGCCCGCCGTGAAGCGCTTGGCGTTGTCGGCCGCTTCGAAGCGCTCTTTGCCCTTGGCATTCGGGTCAACCACGGTGTGTTCCAGGCGCCCGCCCAGGCTCAGCGTGAGTCGCTCAGTGGCTTGCAACTCTTCAAGAATAAACAGCGCACCCGTGGTGGTGTCGGTTTGCGGCACGAAGGCTTCTTCACCGAGGGCTGAAAACTCGTTGCGGTTCACTTGCGCGCCAATCACCCCGTTCAGTGGGCCAATCGGCACATGACGCGCTTCAACCCGCGCCTCGTAACCTTTGTTCTTGAACGTGGTGCCGACTTCGCCGCCTTCGATCTCGCGGTGTTCGTAGTCGGTGTAGCCGGCGTTCAGTTTGAGCGAGCTGAACGGCCCTTGCAGGTTGCGGATCTCCGAAGCGAAGGCGTAGTGATCTTGCTTCATGCGGATGCGCACGTCGTCTTCGGCAGGGGAACCGTAGTTGGCGTCGTATTGGCTGTAGGAGACGCCCGCGTAGCCGTCGTCCCATGTGTAGGAACCGCCAACCGCGCCGCCGTCCTGACGGCCACTGCTGTTACTCAGGCGGCCTTTCTTTTGATCGCTGTCGTCTTCGCTTTCGGGAGCGTGACGGTCGCGGGCGTAACCCGGGATTTTCAGGTCGTTGAATGTGCGAGCGTTGGCATCCAGGTGCAAGGCGAACGTGCCATCACCGGCTTCCAGTTTGCCTGCGCTGCTGCGCGTGGTGTCGGCACCGCCATAACGTAATTCGCCTGCGCCCTGAATACCGTTGATGGCTTCGGTCGGGATGCGGTTGTCGAAGGTGTTGACCACGCCACCCATGGCATTGCCGCCGTAGAGCAGGGCGGCCGGGCCGCGTACGATTTCGATGCGTTCAACGTTGACCGGGTCCAGCGGTACGGCGTGGTCATAGGACAGCGACGAGGCGTCCAGTGCGCCCACGCCGTTGCGCAAGATACGAATACGGTCGCCATCAAGCCCGCGAATAATCGGTCGGCTGGCGCCTGGGCCGAAGTAGGACGATGACACGCCGGGCTGCTTGTTAAGGGTTTCTCCGAGGCTGCCTTGTTGCAGCAGCGTCAGGTCATCGCCCTCCAGCACGCTGGTCGGTGACGCCAGTTGGCTGCTGCCCAGCGGGTTGCCGGTAATGACTTGGGGTTGCAGTTCAAGGGCGTAAACCGGTGAAGTCATCAGCAGCGCAGTGGCGAGCGGAGTCAGGCGCAGACGCCGTAAGGGTTGTGGGAAAACGCGGGATGGCATTGCAGGTTCCTTGGCAAGGGAGAGAAGCGTTGGCGCTGAGCGCTCTAGAAATGGAATGTATTAGTTACACTATAACATTTCATTTGATTGCGCCAAGCGGAACTTCATCGAATGCCGCAGGTCACCCGCCGATACAACCGGCGGCAAATGACTTCCCCCTGAGCAGGGGCTCGGCTAATGTGCGCGGCTTTCCCTCTTCTGTTTTAAAGGCTTGGCATGACTGAACCCACCCACAACGCTTTGCATGGCGTGACGCTGGAACACATCCTCACGGCGCTGGTGGCGCACTACACGTGGGAAGGCCTGGCTGAACGGATTGATATTCGTTGCTTCAAAAGCGACCCGAGCATCAAGTCGAGCCTGACCTTTCTGCGAAAAACGCCGTGGGCGCGGGAAAAGGTCGAGAAGCTCTACGTGAAATACGCCCGTACCAAGCGCGAGCTTTGACCCCTTGATGAGTGCCACGCTCAAGCAACGGCTGTGCGCGCTGATGGCGCTGTTGGGGTGGAGCGGCCTGGCGATTCAGCTAGACCTGATGCTGTTCGCCCGCTGGACCTCGGGCGCGAGCCTGCTGGGCGGGTTGGTGAATTACTTCAGTTTTTTCACCGTGCTAACCAACACCTTGGTCGCCACCGTATTGACCTGCGCCGCCCTCTCGCAGGACTCAAACGCCCGGAGGTTTTTCTTGCAGCCGTGGGTCACCAGCGGTATTGGCGTGAGCATCATCGTGGTGGGGGCGGCCTACAGCCTGCTGTTGCGTGGCCTTTGGCAACCTCAGGGGCTGCAATGGCTGGCCAATGAACTGTTACACGACGTCATGCCGGTGCTGTTCACCCTGTATTGGTGGTTTTGCGTGCCCAAAGGTACGTTGCGCCTGGGCCATATCGCGGTGTGGGCGTTGTACCCAATTGTGTACTTTGCGTATTTGCTATGGCGTGGGCATGCGCTGGGCCTGTACCCGTACCCGTTTATTGATGTCAACAAACTGGGGTATGCGCAAACGTTTGTGAATGCGCTCGGGATTCTGGCGGGGTTTGTTGCGGTGGCGCTGTTGGTGGTGGGGATCGACCGCTGGCGCGGGCGGCCAAACGCCTAAACCTGTGTAGGAACGAGCTTGCTCGTGATCTTTTGATCTGGCTTTTGATCTAAAGGGCCCCCTTGAGCCACGCGGGTCTCGCGCCGGTTTTGCGCAGAGGTTAACCCGGCAGGACGCCGGGTTAGCCGCGACACGGCCAGGGACGGCCGATCGCGGCGTAAAGCCGGAACCTTAAGTGGCCGTGACCGCAGCAATGGATCGGGTTGCTGAACGACAGCGCGGTTGTCATTGAGCTTTTAAAAATCAAAAGATCGCGAGCAAGCTCGCTCCTACAGAGCATGCTTTTGATCTGGCTTTTGATCTAAAGGGCCCCCTTGGGCCACGCGGGTCTCGCGCCGGTTTTACGCAGCGAGGCCACGAAGCAAGACCTGTAGGAACGAGCTTGCTCGTGATCTTTTGATCTTGCTTTTGATCCAAGGGCCCTCTTAAACCACGCTGGCCTCTTATAGAACAAACGCTAAGTCATTGATCCTGAGCATGAATTTTTTACTCATTTTTAGGTATCTATCAATGCGGCGTACCCCCAGTTCTTTGCGCGACAGCGCGGCGTCGAAGACGGGGCCCCTCCTACGCAAAGAACGCAAGGTTTTACGCTTGCGGGCTGTCGTCCAGGCGCCAGTAGCCAACGGCTTTGACGAGTTCTTCGTTCAGGCCATGGGTGTTGAGCAAGATGCGGCGGACCTTGCGCGACAGCGCGGTTTCGGTCGCGACCCAGGTGTACAGCTCGCCTTCAGGAATGCTCAGATCCTGCACTGTTTTCAGCAGTTTCTCGGCGTTTGCATCACGATGCACCCAAATCACTTCAACCGTTGCAGCGCTGTCCAGTGGCTGCTCTTCGCGTGCGCTTTCTACTTCGATGACCACTAACGCCCGGCGATTGGCTGGCAACTCTTCGAGGCGGCGGGCAATGGCCGGCAGGGCGGTTTCGTCGCCGATCAGCAGGTAGCTGTCGAAGCTATCCGGCACGATCATCGAGCCACGAGGGCCGCCGATGTGCAGACACTGGCCGGGGTTGGCCTGTGCAGCCCAGGTCGAGGCAGGGCCGTCGCCGTGCAAGACAAAATCCAGCTCCAGTTCCAGCGTGTCCAGGTCATAGCGCCGTGGTGTGTAGTCGCGCATGGGCGGCATCACTTTATTTTTGATCCCGGCGCTCAGCTCCACGTTTTCCAGCGCGGCGTGTTCTTCAGCACTCTGCGGGAAAAACAGCTTTACGTGGTCATCGCTGCCCAGGCTGATAAAACCGGCCAACTCGGGGCCGCCCACCGTGATGCGGCGCATGCGCGGGGTCAGGTCGACCACGCGCAGCACCTGCAGTGTGCGACGTTTGATTTCATGCATGACGCGGTGAATGGTGTGGGCGTTAGCAGTGTTCATTCAGCGTTCTCCTGCGCGGGCTGGGCAGTAACAGGGCCATCGACGATGGCTTTGGCGGTGGTGTTGAGCAGGTCCCGTACCCGGGCGATTTCTGCCGGGTTCCAGCGCCCGTGGTGCATGTGCAAGGCGTGGCGCAGGTTATGCACCGCCTCATGAATTTCGGCGGGGCGATCATGGCCGCGCAAAGAGCGTTTGCTGACGTCCATGCGCATGCGCACGCCGTCCAGGGCGATGGCTTGATCAATCAGGGACTGACGACCGGCGTCGGTCACGCTGTAGCGTTTCTTCCCGCCCTTGGCGTCGCCTTCAATCAGCTCGCTTTCTTCCAGAAAGGTCAGGGTGGGGTAGATCACGCCAGGGCTTGGGCTGTAGGCACCTTCGAACATGCCTTCGATCTGGCGGATCAGGTCGTAGCCATGGCAAGGCTGCTCGGCAACCAGGGCCAGCAGCAGTAATTTCAGATCGCCGGGGGCAAATACCCGCGGGCCTCGGCCGCCACGTTGGCCGGCACGTTTTTCAAAACCGTCTTGACCGACATTGTGTTCGCGGTGGGGGTGATGATGCTCTCTCATTATCTTCGTCCTCTGTGTGTGCGAAGTAACTTAAGATATATCTTAAGAGTGTGCAAATAGAATTGACGAACGGTAATTGCTCTCATCTTCTCCAGCGTGGCCGGGAGTGTGGGGGTTGAGGCAAAACCGGGGCAGCTGCGCAGGCCATCGCCGCCTGCTGCAGCGACTACAGATTCCGTTGGTGCGCAAAGTGAGGGAATAGAGCCCTTGCCGGGGGGTAAATACGGCCTAGGTAGGGGCATGACTGTGCACCAACCCTGTGCAATACTCGCCGCCGATCTCAGCAGGGCAACTCCCTTTCGACCCATCAACCTACAAGGTCAGGGCCGGTCGTGAGGAAAGTCGGGTAACCCACCGGCTTTGCAGAGCGCCTTGTTGAAGCACATCCAATAACAATACGAGGTTGTACTTTTATGCCAGTCGGCAACCACTCGCCCCAAGGCGACACCGCACAAGGCGGCCCGCTTAAACGCGAACTGGGCGAACGTCATATTCGCTTGATGGCACTGGGTGCCTGTATCGGCGTAGGCCTGTTTCTGGGGTCGGCCAAAGCGATCGAAATGGCAGGCCCTGCCATCATGGTGTCTTACATCCTCGGTGGCCTGGCCATCTTGGTGATCATGCGGGCCCTCGGCGAAATGGCCGTGCACAACCCGGTAGCGGGCTCTTTCAGCCGCTATGCCCAGGACTATCTTGGCCCGTTGGCGGGCTTCTTGACCGGCTGGAACTACTGGTTCCTGTGGCTGGTGACCTGTGTGGCCGAAATCACGGCCGTGGCGGTGTACATGGGCATCTGGTTCCCGGACGTACCCCGTTGGATCTGGGCCCTGGCGGCGCTGATCAGCATGGGCTCGATCAACCTGATCGCGGTCAAGGCGTTCGGTGAGTTCGAATTCTGGTTTGCCCTGATCAAGATCGTCACCATTATTGCGATGGTGCTGGGCGGCATTGGCATCATTGCGTTTGGCTTTGGCAATGACGGCGTGGCGCTGGGGGTATCCAACCTGTGGGCCCACGGCGGCTTTATGCCGAACGGGGTGACCGGCGTGTTGATGTCCCTGCAGATGGTGATGTTCGCCTACCTGGGTGTCGAGATGATCGGCCTGACCGCCGGTGAAGCCAAGAACCCGCAAAAGACCATCCCCAGCGCGATTGGCTCGGTGTTCTGGCGCATCCTGCTGTTCTACGTCGGTGCGTTGTTTGTGATCCTGTCGATTTACCCGTGGAACGAAATCGGCACACAGGGCAGCCCCTTCGTCATGACGTTTGAGCGTCTGGGCATCAAGACGGCGGCGGGTATTATCAACTTCGTGGTGATCACGGCGGCGCTGTCATCCTGCAACGGCGGTATTTTCAGCACCGGTCGCATGCTCTACAGCCTGGCGCAAAACGGTCAGGCCCCGGCCGGTTTCGGCACCACCTCGAAGAACGGTGTACCGCGAAAAGCGTTGCTGCTGTCGATCGCGATGCTGTTGTTGGGCGTGGTACTCAACTACCTGGCCCCAGAGAAAGTCTTTGTGTGGGTAACGGCGATTGCGACTTTTGGTGCGATCTGGACCTGGCTGATGATTTTGCTGGCGCAGTTGCGTTTTCGCAAAAACCTGAGCCCACAAGAAGCGGCAGCCCTGAAGTATCGCATTTGGTTGTACCCGTACAGTTCGTATGCCGCGCTGGCATTCCTGCTGCTGGTCGTCGGCCTGATGGCCTACTTCGAGGAAACCCGTGTGGCCCTGTTCGTAGGCCCGGCGTTTTTGATTTTGCTGACGGTGTTGTTCTACGTGTTCAAACTGTCGCCTAAAGATCAGACCGTAGCGTCGTCGTCTGCTCATTAAGGCCCGGTTCTAAAGCGCATATTGACCGGTAGGCGCGAACAAGCTCGCGCCTGCCACGTCATGTTTTGGTTGGCTGGCGCAGCCGTTTGTTCCAGTCCAGCCACGCGGCCAATACGGCCATGATCCCCACGCCCATCAAGGCGCTGAACAGCTTGATTATCAGCGTGTCACCGCCCAGCGCGTTCAGCATGTCGGCCAGCGGGGCCAGAATGACGCCCAGGCAAAACACTTCCAGCGAATAACGGCCCATGCGGCACGTTTGCCGCACCAGGGTGTTATTAAACCAGCCGCTGCGTGGCACCACTTTGGCGGCCACATAGGCCAGCGCCAGGAAGTGCAGCAGGCGGGCCGGCGAAAGGTTGGTTTTACTGATCGGGTACAGGTATTCGGCCACCAACGCTGGCATCAGCGCATCGTGAACCGACGGCCAGCGCCAGGACAAGGCAACCGCTCCCGTGACCAATAAATACAGCACTGCGCCGATAAAGATTGGCTGGCGGCGTAGCGGTGTGGTTTTAGGCACGGTTGGGCGTTGGCTGTAACACGCGGCAGCGCCGCCCAGAATAAACAGAAATTGCCAGGCAATCGGGTTAAAGAACCACACGCCGCCTTCCTGTGAAGCCAGGTTCCAGAAGGGGGCCGTCAAGTACAGCATTAAAGACACGGCCACCACGTATTCCGGTTTGCGCAGCATCATCGGTAAGACCAGCGGCAAGCCCAGCAGTAGCACGATATAGAGCGGTAACGGGTCCATCAGGTTGGGCTTGAAGCGCAGCAGCAACTCATCGGTCAGGGCTTGTTGCGGGTTGCTCAAGAAATACTGCATGCCCATTTCCTGCACCAGGTCACGGGTTTCAACGTGGCTGTTGGCATAGAACACAATGCCCATCAGCACCGCCAGCAAGAAGATATGCACCACATACAGCACCCAGGCGCGGCGCAGGATTTTGATGCTGGCAATCAGCAACCCCTCGCGTTGGGCAATTTTTCCGTAGGCCAGCACGGCGGCATAACCGGCCAGAAACACAAAAATTTCCGCCGCGTCACTGAAGCCGAAATTGCGCACAGTCAGGTCGCCCAGCGGGTTGTGCGGGATGTGGTCCCAGAAGATAAAAATCAGCGCCAGCCCTCGGAAAAAGTCGATGCGGTGGTCGCGTCCGTTAGTTATCACGGCGAATTCTCAAACTGAAGTTAATTAAGACTGACGCGCTTAACAGAAAGTGCGCGCCGCACATCGGCGGCGCGCAGGGTGAGGCTATTGGCGGGTAAATGCAAAGTGCGGATATTACCGAATGTCACCACGAGCCCGTTCCATTACTCCAGAATCGGTGATAACGGTTTTTTATCCAAAATCCTTTGCGTGAGTTTGACCAGTACGTTGTCGAGCTCGTCTCGGGTTTTTAACTGTAACGCGTAGTAGTCCTCGTCGGGCATCGGCGCTCCGGTAAAGATTTTTTGCTCTGCGATTCCCAGCGTGTCCGCTAACACTTTCAATTGATTGGCCAAGGTTGTCCGGGTTTCACTATCGCCTTCAGCCTGTGTTTCAGCCCACTGTTCCTGCTTGTCCTGCAGCAGGTCAATGTCCTTGATACGTTGCTCGAACGGCGCGCGCTCAACGGCAATCTGTGCGCGGTAGCGCTCATTCAGGAAGTCTGTCCAAGGCTGCTCTTCCAGCATTTTTTTGGGGAGATAGCCGGGCACTTTTTCCTGGTTGATGACCAGGTTAAAAGCCTCTTCTATTTGCTCCTGGGTGATTTTTGCCAGGTTTCTGAACTTCATGTAGGCAGGTTGCCAAGGCAGTTCCAGTCGCTTAGCCAAATCCACTTGATAAATGAGTTCAACTTCAAGCGGGTCAGGTTTGAGTTCTGCCAGTTGTGTCAGTGTGAGAAGGCCTTCCTCTCGGGCGATGTCGTACATGGCCTGCTGGAGATCGATCTGGGTCTGGGCGATGTCATCCAGTTGCAGTAGGCGGGTACGGCCTTTGATCACCTTGATCAGTTCGGTCTCTTTGGCGGTGCCTGTTAACAGTCCTATTTCATGCAGCAGCACTTTGTAGCCAAAGCGGCTGAATACCGTTGAGACTCGGTCAATGCAGGACTCGTGTTCCGCTGCGCCGCCAAACAAGGCATGCCTGAGCGTGGTGTCTTCGGCCGCCGCCCTGAGCACGCGCCACACGCGCTGTGTTAACTGCTGGCGTGCCTGAGTGAAGTCGGGTGATACCATCAGGTCCTGAATCACCCTGAAAAAATCATGATTGTCTGGTTCAGCTTGTAGCGCGGCCCACAGTTCGACTCTTTCTGCACGTTGCTCAGCGCTCAGGGTGTGATCCAGCCAAAGATTGGCTGGATGAGGCTCTACCGCCGGGGCATGCACCCGTGCTTCAAAGCGAAGCCCCAGTTGTTCACGGTAGGCCATAAGGGCGTCGAACACGGCGGGCTCCAGCGGGTTGCCGTGCAAGTACGTCCTTTGCATGCGCTCCAGGGGAATTTGGTAAAAACGCTGTGGCAGGGTTGTCAGGCGGTTTTCTCGCAGATCGAGACGGGTGAGGTGCGGCAGGCCCTCGACGCCAGCAGGCCATTGGGTGATTTGGGTGTTCCGCAAGTTTAGCGTGCGCAATTCATTCAATTGGCTGAAGTCGGGCACATGCTCCAACGGATTTCCATTGAGTTCGAGGGTACGTAGCTGCCTCATCCCGCTAATCCGCTCGGCGGTCTGAGCTGACAGGTTAATCAAGTTGTCACTCAAGTGAAGTTGGGTCAGTCCGCTCATCTCGAAAATGGCTGCAGGCAGTTCTCTTATATGGGTTGAGGTCAAACTCAGCGTGGTCAACTTGGGGAAACGCCTCAGAAATGTATTGATGCTGGGCTGCAGGTACATGTTTTTGAAGTGCAACTGGGTCACGTGGCTGAAATCAGCGGTCAGGACAGGAAGTGTTCCGAACTGGATGCCATCAATGTCCAGTATGAAGCCCGTGTCTGTGCCTGCACCGGTTCTGGGCCGGGCACTTCTTCGTTGCCAGCACTTGATCAGTTTGTTCACAACCCGTTGTCTATCGTGCGGGTTTACAAGGCGCACATGCTGCCTGTCGATTTGAACAAGCTCGCGGGGGATGGCTTTCCATTCCTCCAGCGCTTTGACCAATGCCCGGAACTCCACCCGCAAGGCTTCAAGACGCTGCAGCCCTGCACGGCTATACAGGTCCTCAATGCCCAGAAACTCCTCGACCGTTTCCGGTGAGTGGGTCGGGTACAGCTCTTCAAGCAAGTGCCTGATGCGTCGCGGAGTGGATCTCAAACATTGAAAGGGTGAGCGCAGGCAGCGTTGCGCAGGTACCTCGGGAAATGTGTCTACTGGGCGGCCTCTTGCCAGTTGCAGCGGTGATTGATCTTTAGCGGGGGGCATCTGTAGCACCTCCCTGAGCGCTTTACGGGGCATGGGGGGACGCTTGGCGAGCGCTGCTTTCAGGGCTGGGCCTTGATCCGGGTCAGGAAAGCCCAGCTCTCGACGCTGCGTATCGGTAAGGGCGTGCAAGACACTGGCATAAATATCCTCTGGCCCATGCAAGGTCACCTGTTGTGCATTCTTCGTTTCATAACGCACGCCATCCTTGACCAATACCGTACGTAGGGAGGCATTGGCGTCACCGACATGGTCGCGCAATGGCCCTTCATACCCCTCTTCACGCACCTCGATCCTGACGTCACGCGGCCATCCCGGCATGTCGGCAAGGCTGTGCAGAATCAGCGCTTGGGTGTCCGAATTATTCAGGTAGTCAAGATAAAGGCCTTCAAAGGCTCGGGTCAGGCGCAGTTCCTGGCTATAAATGGACGCTTCTTCGGCCACGCGCACCGGCACTCGAATGCCCCGATTCAATTGATCATATTCGTCATATGTAAGCGACCCCAGCAGTTCGTCCACCACAGGCCCCGGGAGTTGGGGGAACCGTTTGAGCAATTGCCGGGCGGCAGGTGAGTCGGGCATCGGTGGGGTCAGGTAGCGCGACATAAACAATTTGTCCATCCGCTCTTTTGCACGTTGGGTCAGGCGCTTGAGCAAGGCGGCGGCTTTCTCTGCCAAGGTGCTGCCCCTTTCCCCTTCAGGTATGGTGCCCAGCAGTGTGTTCACTTCCTCGGGCTCCAGGGACTCCAGCACGATGGTTAACAGGTCTCCACGGCGTAACTGGCTGTGGAGGATCTGGATGATGGGTATTTTTCTATCTTTGACATTGCCATATTCCCTGATGGTTTTTCCTTCGAAATCGACGAAACGCAAGGCCGTGCTGGGTGGCCACAGGTCTTCCTCCATCAGTAACTGCAGTTGAGTTTGAGGCTCCGCGTTTTTGTTACCTGCCGCGATCCCTTGGATAAAACGCTGCAGGTCCTGATCGATGGTAAGGCGGGCCATAGCGTCATTGAGCAACGCCGGAGGCGGGGTTTTGTCCATGTGTATCTGGCGAAGCTCGGCTTTGTCGATATCACAGGCATGCAACACACTTTCAATGTTCTTATAGTCAATTGCGGTCATGTCGGGGTGTAAGCGCCTGAGCATGGTTTCTCTGTCCCAGTCGCCGAGTTCTTCTATGCTGTGCTTCCAGGCACCCAGGCCGTTATGTGCCAGTTCGGGACCGTAAGCATTGACATCGTCGGGGTGAAGCAGGCGATAGGTCTGCTTTCCGACTTTTTTGACGCTGTAGGTCCTGAAGTTCAGTTGCACGTAGTACTGGCCCTTATAGTAATAAAGGCCTTGAGCATTAGGCTTTAACGTCGGCGGCAGAGTGACCTCATGCTCGAACGGTATGAGGTCGGGTTTCCATAATCGGGTCTGCCCATCATCCAGAGTAAAAACAGCCATTTCTTCGACCAGTGGCACAGGTTTTACAGGCAACGGCCGAGCCAGTTCCGAGGCAAACTTGCCAATGGCCGCCGCGGTGGCCAAATTGATCAGTACGCCTTTGGTATAGCCCCAAGCCAGGTCCTTCTCATCTTGCTCCCAGGCTTCAATGCCGTGGTACACATCGCCCATGATCTGGGCGGCAAACACCACGGCCATGACTTCCCCCAGCCCTGGCACAAAGAAGGCGGCGACATTGAGTACGTTCAGGCTGGCGTCCAGGTAATGCTCAAGTCGATCCAGCAGTGCAATGCGATTGATGTCATCCGTGGGAACGGCCAGGAACCGGGCGTCAATCATCAATTGTTGGGTTTTTTGCGTGTATAAATATCGGAAGAGACTGCCATGGATAAGTTGCTGGCTCATCCCCAGCGGGTCTCTGCTACCGCGTTCAAAGCGATGGTTAAGGCGTTTGGTTAATTCAAGCTTCTGGGATTGAGGGGCAAGCTGAATAAAGAAATTGCGATAGCCCGGGTCCTGTAGTTTAACCATCAGGTCGGCATGTGCAGACCTTAAGTTTTCATATTCTTTAACACAACTGATCGGGTCACCGGGGATATAAACAATGCAGCGCTGTTTTTCTTCCAGCGGATCACCGTGGGAAATAATCATGGATGAGAACGTTATCTCATCGAGTTTCATAAAGTTGCAAACCAAGGGCAAGCCGTCGAATAAAGCGTGCACGTCACCCGCGCAGAACCGCATTAATGTCGCGTGGGTATCGGATGTGATGTGATGATTCATGAGTGCCATATCGGCCTGTAACAACAGCGTACTACGCTCGTGCTGGATAAACGCCAGCTCCAGTTTTTGCTTGTCGCGGACGTCGGGAGGGTTCAGCACGGCCGCTAAATGCTGCTGATAACGCTGTCCAATATTGAGTTGTCTGCACGTGCGTGCGAAGTCTGTAGGGGAAAGCTCAATCAACTTGGGCGCTGGATCGCTGGCGCGTGTGGACTTGTAATCCCACAGGTGTGAGCCCCATGGGATGCCACCGTCTTCGGCTTGCTCCGGCAGGAAGTTATGCAGCGCTGCCTGAAGAAGCGTTTGGGTGGTTCGACTTTCAATCTCACGGGTGAATGCGTTCAATGTGGTGAGGGTCATGACATTTCGGGTGACGTCACACTCAATCCCGTGATTCTCTCGCAGTGTTCGGGTTAATAGGGGAATGGCGAAATCATCAATACTGCTGATGACATCCAGGTATTGACGCACCTTGATCAGGCTGGCTCGCACCAAGGCTTGATGTTCGCGAAGACCGGTTTTTTGTTCTGTCGTGAGTGTGTTGTACCCCGGTGGCAGCTTATAGGCGTGTTGACTCAGGGCTGGTATCAAAGAGGGGTGGAAGTTATTAATGGCATCTTGTGCTTGGGCTTTGATCAGGTCATGGTGAATGCCCAGTTGTTTTAAATCGGGCACTTTTACTGATGTTGCCTGTGGAGTGTTCGTCATTATTCAATAGCCTGGTTATTAATAATAAATCCAGTCTAGAAATAGATGACGGGCCTGAATAGGTTAAATAATTGATGGTCGAGGTGGGCGGTTTAGCAAGTATTAGCGTATGAGTAATAACTATGCAGTGCCTTAGGGGCTCGGACGTGTGCGTAATGTTTCCCGACTATCAGCCTGCCTGATAGTCGGGAAGCGTAATCCCGATCACGCGGCGGCGATTACATGGGCTTCAAAGCTGTCTGCACGGGCCATTTGCCACATGCGCGAGTAGAACTCGCCGTTGACTTCGCCGGTCAGCAGTTCACCGGGCTTGAGGAACACGTGCAGTTGCGAGAACAGTTTAATTTCGGTGGCTGACACGCGGCGCACCAGGTGCTTGGCCTGGAGTTGCGCGGGATGGTCCAGGCCAGCTGCCGCCAGCATTTCGGCCAGGGCCTTGAGTGTGTTGTGATGGAACTGCAGCACGCGCTGGGCTTTATCCGGTACCACCAGTGCGCGCTGTCGCAGTGGGTCTTGGGTGGCCACGCCGGTCGGGCATTTATTGGTGTGGCACGACTGGGACTGAATGCAGCCAATGGCAAACATAAAGCCGCGCGCGGAGTTGGCCCAGTCCGCACCGATGGCCAGTACGCTGGCAATATCGAACGCACTGATGATTTTGCCACTGGCACCGAGCTTGATTTTGTCTCGCAGGTTCAGGCCGACCAAGGTGTTGTGTACGAACAGCAAACCTTCGCGCAGGGGCACCCCGATATGGTCGGTGAACTCTACCGGTGCCGCGCCGGTACCGCCTTCCTTGCCATCAATGACGATAAAGTCCGGCAGGATGCCCGTTTCCAGCATGGCCTTGGCAATGCCCATGAACTCCCAGGGATGGCCCAGACAGAACTTGAAGCCCACTGGCTTGCCCCCCGACAGCTCACGTAACTGGGCGATGAACTGCATCAACTCGATCGGTGTTGAAAACGCGCTGTGGCGCGAAGGCGAAACACAGTCTTCTCCCATCGGTACGCCACGGGTTTCGGCAATTTCCGGGGTGACTTTGTCTTTGGGCAAGATGCCGCCGTGGCCCGGTTTGGCTCCTTGGCTCATCTTGATTTCAATCATCCGCACTTGCGGGTTTTGGGCTTGTTCGGCGAAGCGCACCGGGTCGAAGCGGCCATCTGCGGTGCGGCACCCAAAGTAGCCGCTGCCCAGCTCCCACGTCAGGTCGCCGCCGTGCTCACGGTGGTAAGGGCTGATGCTGCCTTCGCCCGTGTCGTGGGCGAAGTTGCCGAGCTTGGCCCCTTCGTTCAAGGCACGAATGGCGTTAGCGCTGAGCGAGCCAAAACTCATGGCCGAGATGTTGAAAATCGACGCCGAATACGGCTGAGTGCATTGCGGGCCGCCAACAATGATTCGAAAGCTGCCGGGGTCGCTCAGCGGAGCCGGGCGCATGGAGTGGCCAATAAACTCGAAGCCCGGCTGATACACATCAATCAACGTACCGAAGGGCTTGTCGGCACTTTCGTTCTTGGCGCGCGAATACACCAATGAGCGTTGTGCGCGTGAAAACGGCAACGCGTCACTGTCCGATTCCAACAGGTACTGACGAATCTCCGGGCGAATGGCCTCTACCAGATAACGAATATTGCCCAGGATGGGGTAATTACGTCGGACCGAATGAGGGCTTTGCAGCAAGTCGAAAATGCCGAGCAGGCTTAAGGCCAGTGTCACGGCGGTAAAGGGCCATAACCATTCGTGGTGCATAAACGGCAGGCTGGCGAGGGTGAAGATCACGCAAACGGCAAAAAACGCATAACGGCTTAACAGTGACAGGCTCATACGGTTTCCTGTTTCAGGCTGGGCTGTTGTGTGCAGCGATTAACAGCAGCGGGGCGGTTGACCCTGGCGAAAAAATGGCTTGGAGCCTGGAGGCTCTCTTTGGGGCGCAGGTGTGCAAGACAGTGTTGGTCATGTGGCGCGTTAATTCCATTAGCGCATAGATACATATCCTACGAAACCCGAAGCATTGTGCGACCTTCTGTTGAGGACGATACCCCGTCCTGCGGCGAGGGGCTGAGTCAGTGTTCCGAGAGAATGAAGCTGTCCATACAGACAGTTCGCTTATGCGTGTCATCTGTGTCTTTGCGTAAGGCAAAAGACATGTGATTCTTTGTGCTCTTTTTCCTTGTTGGTTGATCCCCGTGACGGTTGTCGAGCCCCCCCCTGTAACGCCTAACACCCTTCGTATTGCCGCCGCGCTAGTGATCGGAGCTGACGGCCGAACCCTGCTGGTGCGCAAACGCGGCACATTGGCGTTTATGCAACCCGGTGGCAAAATCGAGCCCCATGAACAACCCATCGACGCTCTGGTCCGTGAGCTGGAAGAAGAACTGGCGTTGACCCTCGACCCTTCGAGTGCCAGCTATTTGGGCCACTTCTGTGCCCCGGCGGCCAATGAGCCGGGCTTTGACGTGCAGGCCGAACTGTTTCTGGTACCTATCAAACAGGCCGTAGCCCCTGCCGCTGAAATTGAAGAAGTGCAGTGGATTGATCCGAGCGGTGATGGCGGCCTGGTGCTGGCACCGTTAACGCGCGACCTGATTCTGCCGTTCTACCGGCGCAGCGTGCACACCCCTGTCTGAACCCTTCGTAACAAGGCGTCCTCCATGGTCCCTACTCATGATTTACTGATTTTTGCTGCCGCGTGTTTGCTGATGGTTCTGACACCGGGGCCGAACATGATTTACCTGATATCGCGCTCGATCTGCCAGGGGCGAAAAGCCGGGGTGACGTCCTTGCTGGGCGTCGTCGCCGGTTTTTTCGTGCACCTGTTTGCGGCGGCGGCCGGTCTGACGGCGGTGTTTTTGGCGGTGCCCATGGCCTATGAGGCGTTGAAGTGGGCCGGTGCTCTCTATCTGCTCTGGATGGCCTGGCAAGCGGTGAAGCCGGGAGCCCGTTCGCCCTTCGAGGCCCAGGACCTGGCCCCTGACTCATCGCACAAACTGGTGTTGATGGGCTTTATGACCAGCGTACTGAACCCTAAGGTCGCGGTCTTTTACCTGTCAGTGTTCCCGCAATTTATCAGCCCCGAACACGGCTCGATGTTCACCCAGAGCCTTGCGCTGGGCCTGACCCAAATCAGCGTCAGTTTTACCGTTAACCTATTGATCGCGTTGTTTGCCTCCGGCATTGCTTTCTGGTTTGTTCGCAACCCGTTGTGGCTGGCGGTGCAACGCTATGTGATGGGCTTTGTACTGGCCGCCCTGGCGATCAGATTGATGCTGGAACAACGTAAAACCGTATGATTTGGACCCGTCGTCATGGCTATAGAACTGCTTGATCCTTCCCGCGCCAAGGCCTTTCGCCAGTTGATGCTGGAAGCGTACTCGCTGCACCCGGAAGCCTTTGTGTCCAACCTCTCAAACCGTGAGAAATTGCCGCTCAGCTGGTGGGAAGGGCAACTGGATGATGAGTTGAGTACCGTGTTCGGTGCTTTTGTTGACGCGCAACTGGTGGGCATTGTCGGTCTGGCGTTTGAGCCTTGGGAAGACGCGCAGCACAAGGCCACGCTTTTTGGGCTGTACGTGCCGCAAGCGTTTCGCGGGCAAGGGTTGGGGGAGCGTTTGGTGCAGGCTGTCGTGTCGCTGGCCGAACAAGAGCCTGTGATCAAGGTGATCGATCTGACCGTAAGCGCCAGTAGCACGGCAGCGCTGGCGTTGTACGGGCGTTGCGGTTTTGAACAGTCTGGGCTTGAAGACAGCGCGATACGCGTGGGAGAGGATTATTACGACCGCGTGCACATGCGCCGGTTTCTCTCGCGGTAATAGTCAAGAGCAAAGGCCCGCGAGCAAGCTCGCTCCTACGGGGCGAACTTCACTTCTGAAGATGCAGGCACGAGCTTCCAAGATCAAAGCAGTGTTGTGGGATTAACGCACCGCGCTCACCCCATCCAGGGTCGAAAACGAGGTGTCTTTTGCCGTCAGCAAGAAATCGCGCATATACGGCGCGTCGAGCATGTCGGCCCGCACCGCCGCATACAGGGTCGCAAATAACCCTTTTTCCCCCAGCCGCTTGGCTTTGACATACCCCCGGGCGCTGTATTCGTGCAGCGCCCAATGAGGCATTCCGCACACGCCACGGCCGCTGGCAACCAGTTGCATCATCATGACGGTGAGTTCAGAGGTGCGAACTTGCGCGGGTTCGACGTCGGCCGGCTCCAGGAAACGGCTAAAAATGTCGAGCCGGTCGCGTTCCACCGGGTAGGTGATCAAGATCTCGCTGCTCAAGTCTTCGGGCACGATAAACGCCTTGTTGGCCAGCGGGTGCTGATTGGCCACGGCCAGCATGGCTTCGTAAGTAAACAGCGGCACATAGGTCAGCCCCGCTATCTCTTGAGGGTCGGAAGTGACGACCAAATCCAGATCGCCCCGTGCCAGGGCCGGCAACGGGGCAAATGCAAACCCTGACGCCAGGTCCAGTTCGACTTCGGGCCAGACATCGCGGAACTGGTCGATGGTGGGCATTAGCCACTGAAAGCAACTGTGGCACTCAATAGCCATGTGCAAGCGCCCCGCGGTACCGCCCACCAAGCGTGCAATATCGCGTTCGGCAGTGCGCAGCAGCGGCAGCATGGCGTCTGCCAGTTGCAACAGGCGCAACCCGCCGCTGGTAAAACGCACAGGTTTGGTTTTACGCACAAACAGCGGCATGCCCATGCGTTCTTCCAGCTCTTTGAATTGGTGCGACAACGCGGATTGAGTCAGGTGCAACCGCTCAGCGGCTTCTACCAGGCTGTCGGACTCGCGCAAGGCATGCAGGGTTTTGAGGTGGCGAATTTCCAGCACAGGGGCTCCATGAGAAAAATTGATGCTAAATCAGAAAGCATTGAGTTTGGCTCATGTTTCTGCGGGTGTCGATCATTGAGTCATCTCTGATACGAAGCCATGCGCCGATAGCCCCGACTTCTCACGCATCGCGACCTGGCCTCGAACGTAAAAAGCGTGACGCGTCCTGAGCTGCCGACATTAACCAGGCTTCTCAGCAGGGAGTTGATTCATGGGATGTCGATTACGCGCCTTTTTTCGCACACCATTTTTCTGCTGAAAAAACTACAGAAACTGTAATTTCTGACAGTAGCCAAGGCCATCTCCGTAGGCGCGTAATCACGTCAAACAGAGCTTATCCCCGACGGGACGTCGTGGGGTTTCCTCTAGAAGATTCCTTCTCACACGCGGGGCTGGTCATGAAAAAACAGAAACGTACACTGTTAGCAGGCCTGGATGTGCCGGCCAAACGCCTAAAGCTGTTGAGTGAGGCTTTTCCTTCTGTTCTGGACCTGTCGGGTGCCACCGTTTCGCAATTGCTGGCGCTCGACCCGCACATGCATATCAGCGAAGCCCGTGAGTTACTGGAGCGCGCCAAAACCGTCGCGGTGGTGACGGCCCGTCAGTTTCGTGAACGACGCCTGAGCTCGGGCGTTCGCACTGCCTTTATGCCTGAGACAGGCGTCAAGGGCTTGGTGCAAGGCCCTACCTATACCGAGATGTTTACCCCGAACTGGGCAGAGATGTGCCCGCCCAATGCGATTGAGGCTACCACGTCACCGATTGCTTACCTGACCGACCTGTACCGCGAAGTCGACAAAATCGAAGCCACGGCCAAAGGTCAATCCTTTCCTTTGGCGACACGCCGGCCAGATCTGGCAGGGCTGATGCTCGACCACACGGCCCTCAATCAGATCGTGCCGACGCTGACGTTGTCCAACGAAATCCTCGAGACCTCAATCAGCCAATTCCTTAACGAACACCACAATGGCATGGCGGTGGACGATGCCCTGCTGCAAACGCGCTACCCGATGGGCCTGCCTTACGAGCGTTACCAGCAACAAATCACCTACGTGCTGGGCCGTAAGAAACAGTCCCCGGGCGACGCGATTCGCTGTACCGACATCGACTATCCCTACTTCAAGGAGCCGGGTGTTCACTCCCTGCGTTCCGACGACGCCTTGCAGCAGGACACGGGCTTTGGGCCAGAGCAACAAAGCCTGCTATTGGAGGCACCGTATTTTCCGTTTGGTGGGCAAGAACAGTCTGATAAGCAGGGCGCTGTACCGAACGCGTCATTGCTGATTAACCCTCGCTCACGATTGATTGAAGAGGGTGAGACTCGTGCTGCTGACTTTTTTCAACGCCACTACGGTGTAAGCGACAGCGGCGAATTGTTTGATACCCAGACGTTTTGCCTGCGCACCGGGATTACCACTGACGAGCTCGATTCACTGCTGTCTGTAGGCCCCTACGCGCCTACGGCATCCCCCAATGGCGGCGTCGCCGTAACGCCGATCGATGGTGCTACGTTTGGTTCGGTGTATATCAACGGCGGCACAAGCCCGGCCATTGCCATTGAAACGCTGACCGACACCGCGACAGGGGTCGATGGCAGCGTTGTGACCGTCACGCTTGGCCATACCCTGGTCAACTGCACCCCGGACCGTTTTGACCGCATGAACCGCATGCTGCGCCTGGCCAAGTGGTTGAAGCTGCCTTTTGACCAGGTTGATCGGTTGTTGTGCGCCTCTAGGGCAGCCGAGCAGCGCATTGACAGCGCTGACTGGGACCTGACTGCCGACACGTTGCGCACGCTTGGGCTGTTCCAAAACTTGCGCGACAGTCACAAGGTTAGCGCCGAGGAATTCGCGACGTTGATTGGTGCGATTGGGCTCTATGGCTTGGGCAAGGAGCCTGCGCAATTTGATCGGGTATTCAATGGTCAGGCATTGTTTACGGTGCCGTTTGTCCTTGATGATTTACCGTTTTCAGTTAACCCGGATAACGAATCCGATCGTCGAAAAGTCGATCAGATGTGCGTTGCGTTAGGTATGAGCAACGAAACCTATCATTTCTGTGCTGCCCTTATTCAGCAAGCTCAAGGGCATGAGCAGTTGAGCTGGAGCAGCCCGGTGGTCTCGGCGTTTTATCGATTGGCGCGTCTGCCTCGTTACCTTGGGTTAAGCGCAATTGAGGCCGCTGCACTGCTTAAGTTGCTGGACAGTGGGGGTACTCAATTGATCGCCACCCTGGCGGGGATCCCCCGTGTGGCGACTTACCAGTCATCAGGCAGAAGCGACACATTGAGCACGCTGCATGCTTTGGTTGATTTTCACCTGTGGATGGTGGAAAACCAATGGACTGCCAGCATGCTGTACCAACTATTGCTGCCTGGCGCTACCAGCTTGATTGCCACACAAACTGAGTACAGTTTGATGCTGCTAATGAGCCAGCAACTGAGCTCGGCGTTGATCACCGACAGCAGTTTTTCCGAGATTGGAGCCAGTAGCCCTATGGCGTCTGACGCCAAGCACGTGTTGGGCTCTGTCCCTCATTCACTGGAGCCGATCAATTGGTTCTTCGAACTGAGCGAGTTCATCCATGGCACCTCAGATACACAAAGCTCAAAAGGCCTGGTGAAGTATCTACAAGGTGAAACAGACGCCTTGTTCGAAGAAGTTCTGAGCGCCAGGATTCAGCAGGTGTTTGACGCCCGTGCAGAGTCCAGTACGAACCTGTTACCCAAGTTGGTGAACATGATCATGCGGGCTAGAGGTATGCAAGATGCCTTGCTGATGGAAGGGTTGGGCAATTATTTGACAGTCTCTGTCGACTTGGCCAAAGAGCTGTTGGCCTGGGTGGGGGCCAACCGCGAAGAAGTCCTCAGCGAAGTGCAGAGAGTGGCCTCAGGAAGTGCGCGTGGCCAAGAGGCAACGTTGCCCATTGACGATAAAGTGCTGCAAATACTGGCAGCATTGAGCAAGCGCGCAGCCGTTACCCGGCATTTGAGCCTGAGTCCTGCTCTGGTAGCGGTGTTTGTCCATCAGCCGCAATGGTTTGCGTTGCCCGACAACACACTCTCACTGCCTGGCGTGTACATCCTGAGCCAATACACGCAGATGTTAAATCTCAGTGAACACACCGAAGAACAACTGCTTGATTATTTTCGGCTGATCAACAGCAGTTGGCCCAACGAAGACATTCCCATCGATACCCCGGAATATGAAGCGCAACAAGGCCAACGGCAGATTATTCGTGGCAGTGCTGCGAACAAACTGGCGACGCTCCTGCGCTGGGGTATCCGTGAAGTCCTGAAAGCGGCGGCTCATATCAATCCTGAGTACGGAGTAGTCTTAAATCTGCAGGCGTTTGATCAGTTGGTACGCATGCGTTTGTTTGAGCAAGAGGTCGGGTTGGATACCCAGGCCTTATTGGCACTCGGTAGCCTTACGCCAACCAGTGATCTAGAGACCTACCGATACGCTGCAGAGTTAGCATTGACTAGCCTCAATGAAACGCTTTTGGGCAGACCTGCCAATGAGGTTGGACAGAGTAACTCCAGCGTTATTACGGTCAGCAAGGACTACTTGGTCGCTAATGATCCGTCCAGTCCAGTGTCAGTGATCACTTTGACGTTGTGCGACCTTATGGGCCAGCCGTTGCCATTTGTTGACGTCATCTGGAGTACCGATGAGGGCTCATTGCAGAGCCTGGAAAACAAAACAGATAAAGACGGTCAGGCGATCAATTACCTTAAGGCTGGCACCGTCATGGGTGTTGCCCATGTCATGGTGAAATATGGGCTGGATGAAATGGTACGTGCCCCCATCATCACCATTGATTGCGATGACGCCTCACTGAGTTTTACCAATGCCGGTAATGCGCCGTTCTCAGGGCATGCCAATAACCTTGATGCGTTGGAGTTTTGGGTCACGTTGGTTGACCGGTTCGGTAACGTGGGTAGGGACCGCAGTGTTGATTGGGGAACTAACCTGGGCGAGTTTCAACGTTATATGACACGTACCGATCAACAGGGTGCCACGCGTGCAAGCCTGCGCAGTCTTAACCACGGCATTGCTCGGGTAGTGGCGCAACTCAGCAATGGAGCAAGTCATGCATTTGGAGCCGTTTCCTTTATCAATACACCGTATTTTGAATATATACAGAGCAGTGGCACGCTGACGGTAGGGGATACTGTATTTTTTAATTGCCGGGTTATTGATATGGATGGCCATCCGGTCGTCGGGGCTACTGTTAAGTTTGAAGTCAACTTTCCACAGTGGGAGAAGTCCGCTGTTACCCGTGGCGACGGTGGTTGTTCTGTTAATTATATTTCCAAGCAAGAAGGGAAAGGGCTCGTCAAAGTTTCATTTGTCTATGAAGGCAAGACTGTGGTTGATGTACTTCCAATTACGGTTTTCCCAGCATTTACTGTTGTAGATCCTTGGCAGTCATCCTTGAAATATGCTGAAGGCGACCCTGCCCCTATCGAGTTTTCCATTTACTTGCAGTCGGGTGGGAGTTTTATATCAGGGGTATATGTGGTTTGGAGAAAGTTAGGTTCGGGTGTCGGAATTCATACAAAAACGGATGGCACTGGTTATACTCGGTTTAAAACAAAGGAATTTAAACGGGGCAGTAATATATGGGTTGCGGAAACGGCAAGCAGACGAGAGCTTGCGCGATTCGAAGTTGAGGGTGTTGAAAAATTCACTTTAAAAGCTGTGCTCATATCACCTGATGCCGAACACGCACGGCCTAATTTTTTGTCGTCGAATAAGGCTTACATCCTGAATGTTAAGGCGTTTAATGCCAAGGGTGAAGTTGTTGAGGGTGTGAGGTTCAAGCTTTTAAATCTTGGTGCCAGTTTGGAATTGTTGGGTGTATCGATTCCCGACATCGATGTTGAGATTGAATCCTCACTGCAAGGTCATGATTATTCTGTACGCGGAACTCTCGGCAGGAATGGCGTGCTTACGTTGGGTGTTAAAGCGATAGACCAAACGGAAATTTTTCGGTTGGATGACTATACGCTCGGTCAGTTGTTTTATATCAGCGCTGTTAAAGTTACGCAGTTTAAAATGGAGTTAACCTATACCCTGTTTTCGGGCGCTCTGATGCACGTTCCGGATTATGCCCCAGTTCTGAAGATTTATGTCGACAGAAGTCCTGTGGGTCATAGTATGTATAATTTTGAATCAACGCCTGATCAGGGAGATGGGCAATTGGGGGGGCTGGCATATTCGATCCCTTCTCTGGTTAGAGATGGATCGAATTATTTATATGTTGAGGGCAGTATTATCAAACTTCCTGAGGTTGTTGCAGAAGGAGGGCACGTTGTACTGGAACCCCATACATTTACGGTTGCATTGGAACCGGATGCTCACGACTAATTAATCAGAGGCTCTATCATGAATACCGCCATCATTGCAGAACTCGAAGAACAACGTCGTGACGCGCTGGTTGATTACTATTTGGGGCAGATCATTCCCTCAGCCGAAACCAGTGCCCCACCCACTATCATTACGCCAGAAGACTTGTACGAGTATTTGTTGATCGATAACCAGGTCAATGCGCAAGTTGAAACCAGCCGCGTGGCGCAAGCAATTGCCAGTATTCAGCAGTATATACATGCTGTTTTTAATGGCATGGAGCCTGGTTACCCCGACGGTTTTGATACCGCGTACTTGCAGCTCTGGCGAGAGGGCATCAGTGAGTACAGCGTGTGGGCCGGGTATCAGATGATTGAAGACTACCCGGAAAACTATATCGATCCTACATTGCGGCTCAAGAAAACTGATCAATTTAAAGACTTTGAAATGGATTTGGGGCAAAGTCGGATCACGGAAGAAAGCGTGCAGTCAGCCGTCAGGAATTATTTGAGTAAGTTTGAACGAGTCAGCAATCTGAAGGTGGTGTCTGGTTATATAGATGGAACTGATTTTAAATTGTCAGATTATTACTTCGTTGGACGGGAAAATGTTGAGCCGTTTTCTTATTATTGGCGGAAAGCTGAATTTCGTTTAACAAGTGAAAGCGAGTCTATTCCTCCCACTATATGGGGTGAGTGGAAAAAGATAGATGTTGCGTTGGCCGCTAGCGTTATAAAATCCCGGCTTGTAGTGGTAGGGGCTAGACTTTATCTTGTCTGGCTTGAGGTTGGTCGGAATATAGTTGATAAAGAGGGCTCACCTACCAGTAGGTATGAGTTCAGCATTAGAATGGCTTATAAGCAATTGAATGATATGTGGTCGCCACAGTCAATTCTGCACACTGGGATTTATACTGAGGGCGAGGGCGACTATGAGGTTGCCAATGACTTTGTCTTTGTCGTAACCATCGATCAGCGTTTTGCCATGGAACCGAGGCTGGTAATAACTTTAGAATCGTTTTTATCAGTTACAGATAGCGTGGTGTTGGCATATGATAAGTTGTTTTTCCCCATTCTTGTTGAGGACGAATTGGTTGACGAGCTTCTGAAATTGGGTCGATTGATCTACCAGCAGAACCCAATGCGGCTTCAGTTTCCCTATGACGGTTCGGGCGAGAGTGATCAGCCTAGTTATATCCATTCTGTGACGTTGGATGAGAAGCTTAGTGTGACTCCTGACGATCCGACAAAAGGGCTTAATCAAACGCTAAGTGTCGAAGTTTCTTTGATGAATGGGGAGGGGAAGGAAGACAAGCCCAAGTTTCTGGTGCAAGGTTTTTGTGAGGCAAAAAAATATACCAAGGATGGTTTGAATATTTACTTGGGTAGATGGCATTCCTCAAACACTGGTATTTCGTCGTCAGAGTATAGAGTTTACTCGGATTCAACAGGGAGGATGTTGTTTGCGAGAATTGTTGTTGAGCATAAAAATGGTAATTTAAATTTAAAAGCGGGGAAATGGTTTCTTAATGGGAGACAGTGTGGGGAAGTTAAGTTGTCTGATTATCGAGGGACAAGTACTCGTAAAGAGGCTGTTATTTCGCTTAATTTTGATTATATGAGTGTTGGGGTTCCTTCAAGTTCGGTGATATTGAGTGGTGGTGGTTTTTACTTTGAAATGGCTGATGGTCAACGGCCGGATATGAGTAATTCGAGTAATGTTTTTAGTGAGATTGTTGCGGCTGCTGTTATCCGTTTTAATGTTTGGTATGGCTACAAAGCCGATGATGGGAGATTGATTAAAAGAAGTGTTGGAGTGTTTTCTTTGCTGCTTAATGGTGCCGCAAAGACGCCTGTGGTTGAGTGTCAGTTGGAGCGGGAGTGGAAGAATTCATATTTTTCTTTTGGTGTAAGTGGTGAGTCTAATCAGCTCGAAAGTTGGAATGCTTATAATGTAGTACTCGTTAATGAATCGCGATTATCACCCGTTATAGTGACTGAGCCTAGCGGTGCTTGCTTCCTGAATCTTGAAAGTTTAGACCTGAATGATGAGCTTAGATATGTGCGCCTTAATACATTACTTGCCAAGGAGTTAACCAGTAAAGCACTGATCTCAATAAAAAGTTTGATGGGGTGGGAAACTCAGCACACTTTGGAACCTCCATCACCAGCTGTTCCGACCAAAGCCGATGATGAAGATTCTGAAAATCAATGGGTCGCGCTTGACTTTAATGGTGCCAATGGTCGTTATTTTTGGGAAATATTCTTCCATGTGCCTCATCTTGTCGCCTATCGACTGAATTCAGAGTTTGACTACGTAGGAGCAGAGAACTGGCTTCATTATATATTTAATCCATTGGTAAGAATTCCTCAGCTTTATCCTGCCCCAACGGCTACTATGGATTATTGGGTCTCTCGGCCATTAACAGCTGAGGACGAGTTTAGCTATGAGCTAGACGGTTTGGGTGATCCGGATGCTATCGCTTACAGTGTGCCTTCGCATTACCGGAAGGTTATTGTAATGCTTTACATGAATAACTTGATTTCCCGTGGTGACTCCCTTTATCGGATGTTGACGCGTGATACGCTAAATGAGGCAAAGTTACACTACGTAAGAGCGCTTTCTCTGTTGGGTTCTTTAAATAAAGGCCGCAGTATTAGTAAGTGGGAGCCCATCAGGCTGCAGGATGCAGCAAAAAAAGATAGCGCTGTATTCGCTGACTTTAGTAGTGAATTGTGGGATGGAAATTTTAGAGCTATCTCGGCGAATGCAACTGGCCAACCGTGGTTGCGATTACTCAATGCACCTTGGTTCAGGTTGCCGGTGAATACGGCCTTACTCGATCAATGGGAGCGTCTGGGCCTGCGGTTAAGCAATTTGCGTAACAATCTTACTTTGGATGGCAAACCTCTGCAGTTAGCACTTTACGAACCTCCGGCCAATCCCATGGATTTGTTACGTGCTCAATTGGCGGCTGGAGGCAGTACTCAGCGGCGATTGGGGTCATTAGCGATCATCCCACCCTATCGTTTCCGCGCCATGTTGCCGCGGGTGCAAAGTGCGGTTGAAATATTGATTCGATACGGCGATCAAGTGCGTAGCTATATGGAGATGCGTGACCGTGCCAATCAGGAGGAATTGCAACAGTCTCATATACTGGAATTTTCAGCTTTTACACAAACGCTCCAAAAACAGGCACTGGAGCATTCGTTAAAATCCCAAGAGGTGCTAGAGCAAAGCAAAAGGACTATTGAATCTCGGAAGAATTATTATGATGGACTGATTGCAGAAGACGTTTCCAAGCTGGAAACGGCTGCTATTGAAAAGCAGACGAGCATAAAACCCCGTAATATTGCGAGTGGTGCAGCCACTACTGCAACTCATATTTTTGGAGCAATAACCCCTGTCATATTTGGCGTGGCATCTGGTGGTATGCTCATTACTGGTACTGGCCACGCCGCTGCAGCAGGCATCCAGACTGATTTGGTTAATGATACATATAACGTTGAACAAACGATGCTCTCAGAGCAATACCGCCGCCGTCGCGTCGAATGGACCTTCCAAGTGGAACAGGCCGAGCTGGAACTTGAGGCCATTGACAAGCAGCTCGAACTGCAAACCCTTGCCATTCAGTCCGCTGAAACCAGCCAAGCCCAAGCGATCAAAGCCCAGGAGCAAGCGCAGGCTTATTACAGTTTCCTGAAAAACCGTGCCACGGGCCCGGCGTTGTATCAGTGGTTGTTGAGCCAGATGGCAACGATGTATTTCCAAGCCTATGACGTGGTGCTGTCGATGTGCCTGAGTGCCGAGGCGTGCTGGCAATACGAGATTGGTGATCGCGATACGCATTTTGTGCCGACCAATGCCTGGACAGACAACTACCACGGGCTCACCGCCGGGGAGGCCTTGAAGCTGGGGCTGTTGCGCATGGAGTCGGCGTACCTCAATCGCCATGAGCGTCGCCTTGAACTGACTAAAACCGTTTCGCTCAGAAAACTGTTTGAACTCAAGACCAAGGACGCACCTGAAGGCATCAAATGGGAACAGGTGGTGGAAACCTTTTTAGGCAGTGAAGGCACCGGCACCCTGCCGTTTAATTTGACGGCGCTGGCCTTCGATCAGGATTACCCCGGCCATTACTTGCGCCAGTTGGTCAATGTGTCGGTGTCGATTCCGGCGGTGATCGGGCCGTATCAGGACATTCGCGCCACGCTGACGCAATTGGGCAGCCGCACCTTGATGAAGCCGGACATCGACGGCGTGAAGTCGCTGTACTTGAGTGACAACACCTTGCCGGAAGGTGAGCAGGATAATGCCGATGGAACCCAGGTGATGAGTAACCCGCGTGCCTATCAGCAGATCGGTATTTCCCATGGGGTGGATGATCGCGGCCTGTTCAACATGGACTTCGGTGATGAGCGTTATTACCCCTTCGAAGGCACGGGGGCGGTGTCGAGCTGGCAGTTGCACTTCCCGCGTCATACTTCGCCTGAGCAGGCCGCGATGTTGGCCTCACTCACGGATATCATCGTGCATGTGCGGTACCTGGCCGTGGATGGCGGAATTCCTTTCCACAACCAGGTTGAAGCGTTGATGGATCAAGTTGAAAAGCCGCCCACTGCGCCAGCCGCTAAAAAACGTGCCACGGCGGCTAAAAAGAAACGTCACTGAACGTGAGCCGGGTGCCGAGTTCAGGTGCCTGGCCTTTACCTCACAACTTTGTCGACATGGATGTCGAGTTTCTTCAACCGATACCAGAAGCTGCGTTCTGATATGCCGATCAATTGCGCGGCGGCGGCTTGTACGCCTTGGGCTTGTTGCAAGGCGGCGAGGATCCAGGTTTTTTCGACTTCTGCCAGGGCGGCCTCCAGGTCAGGGGGCACGCTGGGGCCAGGGCTGAGCATGGCGCTGGTCTGGCTCGGTTGAGTGCTAAACAGGTACGGCGGCAAATCGCTGTCCTGAAGGGTGTTGCTGGTGGCTACAATCGTGGCGCGTTCTACACAGTTTTGCAGTTCGCGGATATTTCCTGGCCAGTGATAGTTTGCCATCGCCTGTAAGGCACCTGGGCTGAAGCCGGTGATGCGTTTACCCGCCGTTGCCCCTAAGATGTGGGCAAAGTGCCGCGCCAGCGGTGCGATGTCTTCCACGCGTTCGCGCAAGGCGGGCAGCGGTATTGGAAAGACGTTCAGGCGGTAGTACAAATCTTCGCGGAATTCTTTATTGGCCACCGCTTCCAACAGGTTCTTGTTGGTGGCCGCAATGACCCGCACATCCACCTTGCGCTCGCGGGGATCACCTACAGGTTCGATCACCCGCTCTTGCAGGGCGCGCAATATTTTGGCTTGCAAGGCCAACGGCATGTCGCCGACCTCATCGAGAAACAGCGTGCCCTTGTCGGCCTGTAAAAAGCGCCCCACGCGGTCAGCGACGGCACCGGTAAACGCGCCTTTGCGGTGGCCAAACATCTCGCTTTCCAGCAGCCCTTCCGGGATCGCTGCACAGTTGACAGCGACAAAAGGTTTGTCGGCGCGGCTGCCGTGTTTGTGGATGGCCCGGGCGACCATTTCTTTGCCTGTGCCGCTCTCGCCGGTCAGCAGAATAGTGGCATTGCTGTCACGCACCGAATCGATGGCCTGCAGCACCCGGCGAAAACTCGGGCTGTCACCGATCAGGCTGTCGATGTGCTGGTGTTCGTCCAGCTCCGCGCGCAGGCGGGCGTTGTCGCGCAGGATGTCGCGAAATTGCAGGGCTTTACTAACCGTGATGTCCAGCTCGTCGATGTCGAACGGTTTGGCAATGTAGTCGTAGGCACCATTACGCATCGACTGAACGGCGTTTTTCACTGTGCTGTAGGCCGTCATCACGATCACCGGCAAGTGCGGGTAGCGCACTTTGACCTCAGCCAGCAACTGCGGGCCGTCCATGCCGGGCATGCGCCAGTCGCTGATGACCAGGTCGATGTCTTCCTGTTCCAGGATGGCCAGTGCTTGCAGGCCGTTACCAGCGGTAAATACGTGCACGTCGTTTTGGCTGAGTGCCGAACTGAGCAGGTCGCAGAGTTTGGGCTCGTCGTCGACGACCAGTAGGTGATGGGTCATGTCTCATCCGCTCCCTGGGCCGGAATGTACAGGTTGAACGTGGTGCCGGCGTCTTTCTCGCTGAAGCACTCAATACGGCCGTCGTGGTTTTCCAGAATCGAGAAGACTTTAGGTAATCCCAAGCCAGTACCCGACGCTTTGGTGGTCACAAACGGGGTAAAAATACGCTCAATCATGTCAGGTTCAATGCCTTGGCCGGTATCGATAATGCTCAGCACGGTGTCCCCGTTTTCATCATGAGCGATGCGCAGGGTCAGGTGCCCACCGTCGGGCATGGCGTCTATGGCATTGATAATCAGATTGAGACAGGCCTGCTTCAACTGACGGGCATCTGCGTATAGCGTTGCCCCCGGGGCCTGATCGTCGATATGCGGGGTGATGGCGTGGCTGTCCAGCTCGGGCTGGCAGAACCCCAGAATGTCGTCGACCAGTGGCCGTGCGAGCTGCACCGAGCGTACGGGGGCGCTGGGCTTGGCGAAATCGAGGAAGTCGGTAATCAATTCGTTGATCCGCGACACTTCGCTGACCACGTATTCGAGGTGGCGTTTGTCGGTGTCGTCCAGATTGGCGCGGCGGTGCAGCAGTTGGGTCGCCGTTTTGATAATGCCCAGTGGGTTGCGTATTTCGTGGGCCAGGCCCATGGCCACTTCGCCCAACGCATGCAACCGGTCACGGCGCCGTAGCTGGGCTTCCAGGTGATGCAACTGAGCCAGGCGCACCGCCATGTGGTTGAAGGTGCTGCCCAGTTCGGCCAGCTCGTCGTGGCCCGACACCGCCACGCGTTGGCTGTAATCCCCGGCCGTCACGGCGCGTACACCCGCTGACAGCTCGCGCAAAGGCCGTGTCAGGCGTTCGGAGACCAACCAGCCAACGGTCAGGGACAGCAGCGAGCCGAGCAGGAAAATCAGGGCGAACAGGTTGGTTTGGTTGACCAGGCCGACAAGGCTGGTGTGGCGCAACAGGCCGCTGTAAATCACCCCTTGCAGCTCGCCGTTATCACTGAAAATCGGCCAGTACAAACCGCTGTAGCGCCGGGTGAACTGCTCGGTGGGCTGCTTGGTTTCGCGCAGCGTTTGCTCGATGGCAGGCGGCACCGCCGGCTGGCGGTCTTCAAAGCGCTGGCTGGAGAAAATTTCGGCAAACCCGGTCGAGTTGGAGAGGTAGAGGCGTAAATCGAGGGAGTGCACGTCTGCCACGCTGGTCAGGAAGCTGCTGTCCATATAGGTGGCCACCAGCAACTGATAGTCGACGCCGTCCTGCGACGTGGGAAACGTCGACACCACGGTGCCCGTGGGCACACCGCCGACATTGATGGTTTGCAGCACAGCATTGGGTAACAGGCTGATCTGGTCGACGATATTGTCGCTGGCGGTGCTGAACACGACGGTGTGATCGCTGTCGCGAATCAACGCCACGACGTCGATGCCCATGGCGTCGGCGATGTCGGCGGTGAGTTTGTCGCGGCGGATCGCTTTCTCTGAGGACGGCGGGTGGGTGTATTGCAAAAACAGCTTCGCCACCCGCGCGTTATCCGACAGGATCTCGCTGATTTCGTCTTTGACGATCTTGGTCGACTCCTGTAACCAGACGCGCACGTTGCTATCGAAAATCTGCGACAACGTGGTGGCGGCCAGTTCGGCGGCGATCATGGTCGGGATGACACTGACCAGCCAAAAAGCCAGCACCAGTTTGCGCTGCACCGTCCAGCGCGAGACTTTGAACGGTTGGGCGTTGCGGGTCGATTCAGGCGTGTTGGGCATTAAGACTCGCTTATCGCTGCCGCCAGGGCGGGGTCATGGCGGTCGGGGCGGATGAACAGTTTGACCCGTTTGAGTGGGTGATTGATCAGCCGGTGCTCGTCAACCCGCCTCAGAGCGAACGCCTACCGTTGCGCGTCGAGCCCATACAGGATCACCCCGTTGCTGGAGAATACCCGTGAAATACGCCGGCGGTAAGCGCTCCCATTGCAGCTCGCTGCGCGGCAGGCGGGCTTCGTACCGGCCCATCATTCTACGTTTTGCGGTGGATGGCTGAATGGATGAACAGGCGTGGGCGGTGATCATGGGGCGTCCTGGTTGGGAGCTTGTGTTCGGTATGGCGAAGGAGAGCGCTAACGCATCAAGCGCTCACGCTTTCCCGGACGGTGCTGTTCTGTTTCACGAAATCGGCACTCAGTTCGATAACGCGGGGGTATTGCAGGTCGACGGTGATCATGTGGTAGCAGTTGTCGAGCAACACTTTGGTCACCGGCCCGCCCAGGTGGCGTTCCACGTAGTCGGCATTCCACCGGCTGGTGATGTCGTCTTCGATGGCGTGCAACACCAGTGCTGGCGTGGTGATCGACGGCATGCGTTTTTTGACCCTCGCGTTCAGGCGGTGCAACTCGCGCACAGTGATGCCTTCCATCGTCAGCAACCCGGCATGGCTGCTTTCGCCGGCCTTCATTTGTCGCTCGACAATGGCGCGCAAGCGTTCGTTTTTGATGCCGTAGGGCGGTTTCTCTTCAAAGCTGCACAGGTGCACACCGAAAGGAATGGCCATCAACAGCGGTGTGAGGAACGCCAGTTTGTTGATGCTCCAGCCGTCGTACTTCAAGGTGGTGGAATACATCAACAACCCCACCACTTGCCCAGGGTGCTCGGCGGCCACCAGCATGGACATCACTGCGCCCATCGACAAGCCGCCGACAAACACCTGTGCATGGCGCTGTTTCACGCCAACAAAGGTGTTGCGCACGCCTTCGTACCAGTCCTGCCAGCCGGTGGCCTGCAGGTGGCTGTTGTCCCCGCAGTGCCCAGCCAGCGTGGGCACGTACACCGTGCAGTCACCGGTTTTGGCCAGTCCCTGGGCCACCCGACGCAGTTCCGTCGGGGTGCCGGTTAGGCCGTGGATCAACAGGATCCCGACCGGACCGTGACCGAGAACGAAACCGGCATCCCCTTCACCGAGGTCGATCTCAGAAGTGTTCACCGTTGGGTTGCTCGCACCAGCAGTTGCTCAAGCAACTTCAGGCCCAGGTCGATTTCCGGGTAGCTGATTTCCAGGGACGGAGCCAAGGTGATCACGTTTTTGTAGTAACCGCCTACGTCGAGGATGAGCCCCAGTTTCTGGCCATCTACCACCATGTCACCCTTCATGCCTTCCTCGACCATGTAGTCCAGGGTCGCCTTGTCCGGCGTGAAACCATCCGGGCCGCAAATTTCGCAGCGCAGGGCCAGGCCCAGACCGTCGACGTCGCCGATGATCGGGAAGCGTTTTTGCAGGTCTTGCAGGCCTTCCAGGAAGTATTTGCCTTTGGCCATGACCATGGCACCGTAGTCGATCTCGTTGGTCATTTTGAACATTTCCAGGCCCACCGCTGTGCCTAGTGGGTTGGACGCGAAGGTGGAGTGGGTTGAGCCTGGCGGGAAGATTTTCGGGTTGATCAACGCTTCACGGGCCCAGATGCCGCCCAGCGGGTTCAGTCCGTTGGTCAGTGCCTTGCCGAACACGATCACGTCCGGTTGCACGTCGAAGTGCTCGATCGACCAGAGTTTGCCGGTTCGGTAAAAGCCCATCTGGATTTCGTCAGACACCATCAGGATGCCGTGCTGATCCAACACTTGCTTGAGTTCGCGATAGAAGTTCATCGGTGGAATCACATAGCCGCCGGTGCCTTGAATGGGCTCGACATAAAACGCGGCGTATTCGCTGGAACCGACTTTGGGGTCCCATACACCGTTGTATTCGGTCTCGAACAGGCGGGCGAACTGTTGCACACAGTGGCTGCCGTATTCTTCCTTGGTCATGCCTTTCGGGCCACGAAAGTGGTACGGGAACGGGATGAATTGTGCGCGTTCACCAAAGTGCCCGTAGCGGCGGCGGTAGCGGTAGCTTGAGGTGATCGACGACGCGCCAAGCGTGCGGCCGTGGTAGCCGCCTTCGAAGGCGAACATCAGGCTCTTGCCGTTGGTGGCGTTACGCACGACCTTCAGGGAGTCTTCGATGGACTGCGAACCGCCCACGTTGAAGTGCACGCGCCCGTCCAGGCCGAATTTTTTCTTGGCGTCGACGGCGATCATTTCCGACAGCTCGATCTTGCCCTTGTGCAGGTACTGGCTGGCGATTTGCGGCAGGGTGTCGATCTGTTGTTTCAGCGCGTTATTCAAGCGCGGGTTGGCATAGCCGAAGTTAACGGCCGAGTACCACATTTGCAGGTCGAGGTAGGCCTGGTCTTCGGTGTCCCACACGTAGGAACCTTCGCAGCGGCTGAAAATGCGTGGCGGCTCGATGTAGTGAACGGTGTCGCCGTAGGAGCAGTACTTGGCTTCTTTATCCAGAAGAATCTGGTCTTGCGCGGTGGCGATTCGAATATCAGACATGGTTGAAGAGTTCCTGCTGTTCACGAGAGTCATGAGGGGTGTTGGCGGCGTGGCTGGGCAATTGGCCAAGCAAGGCCGGGAGTTCGGCAAAACGGTCGAAGCGGGCGTAAGGGATGCCGTTGCGTTCGCAGTGCTCGGCCAGGCTGCCTTTGGCGAAGACGAAGTCGGCGCTTTCGGCCACGCACATGTCAGAGCGCCCGTCACCGATTACCAGCACGCGTTTGCCGTGGGGGGTGGATTTGCACTTGCAGTTGCCCGAGGCGGCGCGGCAGACGTCGCTGGAATGGGGAAAGTCGATGCGCCAGCTGTTCTGGTCGACCTGGCGCAGGCGGTTGGCCAGAATCGGCAGCAAGGTCACGTAGTTGCGCGAAAGAATCCGTGCGATACCTTGCTCGATGCCATCGCTGACCACCTCCAGGGTGGCCCCGAGGCCTATGACGTGATCCACGAAGTCAGGGAAGTCCGGGTCAATTTCGACACTGTCGAAATAAGCCAGCAGTTCAGCCGGTGAGGCTTTCACGAGCGACAGTTGGCGGCTCAGGCATTCGCGCGAGCCGATCTCACCGTTCAGCCATTGCGTTTCGATCACTTCCCAACGGGGGTCAGCGAAGCGTTGAAGAATGTTGTCGATGACGTCGGTGCGGGTAATGGTCCCGTCGAAGTCACACACGATATGCCATTGCATCATCTGCATTGTCCTGTTGAGAAGAGGCGCATGTTGCGCATGTACAGGTCATAGCATTGACTGTGCCAACTGGCCAAAGCCCGGCGGGCCGGGGCTTTTCTCAGATTGCGCGGATATAAAGGGGAGGCGAGCTACAATTTTTGTAGGGGGCTACAAACAACATCAGTGCTTGCGTCGATCGCCCGAAAAAGCGATTGATGCGCGCATGAACGTTGATGAGATCCGCGCAATGAAAACCACGGTCTATGTTTTATTTCTGCTCTCCCTGCTGAGTGTCGGCGCGCACGCCGCTGACGGTCTGAGTGGCGAGGTGGGCATTGGCGTTGGCTATCAGCCGTATGATCCCAGCGGCAGTCGCTATCAGACCGTGCCGTTGCCTTACTTCGATGTCGACTGGGGCGATATCAGCCTTGATACCGACGACGGTCTGACCTGGAGTGCCTTGAAAGCTGATGGCTGGAGCGCCGGGCCTTTTATCAATGACGTGTCGGGGCGCAATGCCCATGGCGCGTTGCGCGGCTTGCGCGATGTACCTGACATGGCGCAGCTGGGTGGTTTTGTGCAGTACAGCCCGGCCGAGTTCTGGCGGGTGTACCTGCAACTGGGGCAGGCGCTGGGCGGTGCGGGCGGGCAGGGTGGCGTACTGGGCCAGGTGGGCGGTGAGTTGGGTTACCCGCTGGGGGGAGGGAGGGTGGGCAGCAGCCAGTTGGCGGCGCACTTTGCCGATGGGCGGCAGATGTCGACGTTCTTTGGTGTGACCGACAAGGAAGCCCAGGCCTCAGGCATGACGGGGTATAAGGCCAGCGGCGGGTTTCAGAGCGTGACGCTGACGCAGAACGTCGAATTTCCATTGACCACGCAGTGGTCGCTGGTGGCCAGCGCCAGTTGGATCCACCTGGTGGGTTCGGCGGCGCAGAGCAGTATCGTCAAGCAGGTAGGTGATGTGAACCAAGGCAGCGTACAGACAGCGGTAAGTTACAAGTTCTGATATGACCCGCGTAGGCGCGAGCAAGCCCGCTCCTGCACATCAGTGCAACCTAATCCAAACGCTGACCAGAACAGTGGCGGCCATGAGCCAGGCTACGGCGGCCAGTGCCAGCGACGCTTCAAGGCGCATGCGGTCGACTAGCAGGTACAGCGCGGCAAGGTAGACGAAGTAGGGGATGATCGACCACATGCCAAACACAATGGTGGTTTTCAGGTCGTCGATCGAGCGGCCTTTGCCGACGATGTAGTGCGCGATCAGGGCAAAGGTCGGAAACAGAGGGACCAACCCTGCGATGTAGTAGTTTTTGGTTTTTGCCAGCATCGCCAGGATGATGACCACGCCTGCGCCCAGTGCCGCTTTTAAAATCAGATCCATCAGTGTGCCAGCCCGTATTTTTTGACTTTATCGAACAAGGTGGTTTTGGCCATGCCCAGCTCTTGGCTGGCCTGGGTCAGGTTGCCGCCGCTGCGTTGAAGCGCGTCGCTGAGCAGGTTGCGCTCGAAAGCCTCGACGGCCTCCGAAAACCCCACGCCTTGCGCCGGATGGTTGCCCGTTTTTTTAAATGCGGGTAGCCCGAGGGCAAAGCGTTCGGCCACGTTACGCAATTCGCGCACGTTGCCCGGCCAGTCGTGGCTCATCAGGTTTGACAGGGTCTGGTTGTCCAACTCCGGAGCCGTGCGGTCGAAGCGCAGGGACGACTGCTGCAGGAAGTATTCGAACAGTTGCAGGATGTCTTCGCGACGTTCGCGCAAGGGCGGCAATTCGAGGGTGACCACGTTCAACCGGTAGTAAAGGTCGCTGCGGAACTGGCTGACTTTGCTTAACTGGTCGAGGTCGGATTTGGTCGCGGCGATCACCCGGCAGTCTACGTCGATGCTCTGGTTGGAGCCCAGGCGTTCCAGTGTTCGTTCCTGCAGGACCCGTAACAGTTTGATTTGCAGGTTCAGCGGCATGCTTTCCACTTCGTCGAGAAACAACGTACCGCCGTGGGCATGTTCGATCTTGCCGATGCGGCGTTTGCCGGCACCGGTAAAGGCATTGGCCTCGTGGCCAAATATCTCGCTCTCAAACAGGTTTTCCGGCAAACCACCGCAGTTGAGCGCAACAAACTGCTGGGGCTGGCGGCGGCTGAAGTCGTGCAGGCAGCGGGCGACCAATTCCTTGCCTGTGCCGGTTTCGCCTTCGATCAGGACGTTGGCTGAAGTATCGGCGACGTTGGCGATCAATTCGCGTAATTGCTGCATGGCGGGCGAGCGCCCGATGATGCGCCCTTCCAGTGAGTTGCGCTCGGCCAGTTGGCGGCGCAGTGACCAGACTTCACGCGCCAGGCTACGTTGTTCCAGCGCCCGGCGCGCAACATCGACCAGCCGCTCGGGCGAAAACGGTTTTTCCATAAAGTCATAGGCACCGTCGCGCATGGCCCCTACTGCGATCGAAATGTCGCCGTGCCCGGTAATCAGTACGACCGGCAGGCTACGATCACGGGCCTTGAGCCGCTTGAGCAACTCCAGGCCGTCAATGCCCGGCAGGCGAATATCACTGATGACAATGCCCGGAAAGTTGTCGCCTACCCGTTCCAGCGCCTGTTCGGCGCTGCTCACGCCTTCGCAGTGAATATCTTCAAGTGCCAGTGCCTGCTGGCAGCCGAGCAGAACATGGGGGTCGTCTTCGACAATCAGGACGGTCAGTTCGGTATTCATATCGGCTTGGCCTTAGCGGGTTGCACCAGCGGTAAAAGAAGGACAAAGGCAACACCCCCGGCGCTGGGGAACTCGGCACTGAGGCTACCGCCTGCCGCTGCCGCGAGGCTGGCTGACAGGGTCAGACCAAGCCCCAGGCCGTGTTCGCCGGGTTTAGTGGTGTAAAACGGTTCAAACAGATGCTTGCGGGTTTCGAGGTCGATGCCGGGGCCATTGTCACGCACGCGCAAGCGGTATTTGCCTTCGCTGAGTTCGCCTTCAAGCCACACCTGAGGCGGCGTTGACTGGCTATGCATGGCGTCGAGTGCGTTGCTGATCAAGTTGACGAGAATTTGTTCCAGGCGGGTTTGGTCGATGGTGAGCAGGACGTCACTGACGTCACGGTGCAGTTCGACCGATGAAGCTTCGAGGCGCGTGCTCAGCAGTTGCAGTGTGGCATCGATGGCTTTTTCCAGGCTGGCCTGGCCCTGGTCATCGCCACGGCGGGCGAATGAGCGCAGGTTGGCGGTGATACGGCCCATGCGGTCAACCAGGTTATTGATGGTGCTGAGGTTATCGGCGGCCACCTTCAAGTCGCCCCGCTCAAGAAAGCGCACGGTATTGCCGGACAAGGTGCGCAAGGCTGCCAGGGGCTGGTTCAGCTCATGGGCAATGCTGGTGGACATTTGACCGATGGCGGCCAGCTTGCCGGCCTGCACCAGTTCATCCTGGGCATGACGCAACGTGTCTTCGGCCTGGCGCCGTTCGCGAATCTGGCCCTTCAGGCGTTCGTTGCTCGCGCGCAAATGCGTGGTGCGCTCAGCGATTTTTCGCTCCAGCTGATTGTTGGCTTGCAGCAGGGCTTCGCGGGCTGCCAGACGCGTGGCGATGACCTTGCGGCGTTCGTTCCAGGCAATTAGCAAAAATGCCAGCAACGCAAAGGCGACGGCTACGAGCATGCCCTGATTGGCCGCGCCGCGTCGCAATTCTTGCAAGGGAGTCAGTAAGGTGATGTCCCATGGCGTGTCGTTCAGGTTGCGGGTCTGGGCCAGGTAACTGACTTTTTTCTCATCAGTGACCACGGTGTTATTGATGGCATAGGTGACCTTCTCGACCCCGTCGCTCAGTTGCTCCCGGGCCAGAGGGCTCAGTTCATTGAGCGGCCACCAGTAGTACTGCATGCTGCGCGCCAGCCGTTCCTTGGTGTCGGCACTCAGCGGGCGCACGGATTTGAGGCGCAGTGACGGGTCACTGGTGAGGATGATGATGCCGTTTTCATCGCTCACATAGGCTTCGAGGCGGGCGCGTTGCCAACGTTCTTCAAGGGCTTCGAGGCGAACCTTGATCACCGCGACGCCAATGATTTTGCCTTGTTCCTCAAGGCCATGAGCCAAGTAGTAACCCGGCTCGCCATTGGTGCTGCCAATGCCGTAGAACCGGCCTGGCTGGCCGCGTACGGCGTCTTGAAAGTAGGCGCGAAAGGACAGGTCTTCGCCCAGGTAACTGTCCGTATCGCGCCAATTACTGGTGGCCATGACTCGGCCTGTGGTGTCGAGTACGTAAATGGCTCGGCTGCGGCTTCGGCGGTTGAGGCCTTCCAGGTATTGATTGACGGCGGTGCGATTTGTGGCGGTTGGGTCGGCCAGCAATTGTGAAACGCTGGACTCCAGCTCAAGCAGGCTGGGCAGGTACGTGTATTTGCCGAGTTCACTCTCGACGGTGCGGGCGTGCAGTTCCAGTTGGCGTTCGCCGTTCTCACTGAGGGCGCGAATACCCACGTGCTCGCTGATGCGATAGCCCGCATAGCCCAACCCGACGGTTAGCAGGATGATCAGGGGCGGCAGGAGCAAATGGCGAAGCAGTCGAGGTTTCACGGCAAGTGAGGGCGGGGCACCGCGATAAAGAGTGGGGTCGCATTTCATCACAGATGCCTTGGGTCAACCACTGCGCTGTGTTGTCGGGTGTATTCCCGGCAGTCAGACGAATCAGGTGGCTTTACTGCGGGAGCTGGCTGGCCAGCTCCCGCAGGAACGGTTTTAAGCGTTGAATGGCTTAATGTTGCAGGATCTTGGCGAGGAATTGCTGTGCACGCTCGGAGCGAGCGTTAACGTCACCGAAGAACTCTTCTTTCTGACAGTCTTCAATGATCTGGCCCTGATCCATGAAGATCACGCGGTCGGCCACTTTGCGGGCAAAGCCCATTTCGTGGGTCACGCACATCATGGTCATGCCTTCGTGGGCCAGTTGCACCATCACGTCCAGCACTTCGTTGACCATTTCCGGGTCGAGCGCCGAGGTGGGTTCGTCAAACAGCATCACAATCGGGTCCATCGCCAGGGCGCGGGCAATCGCCACACGTTGCTGCTGACCGCCCGAGAGCTGGCCCGGGTGTTTGTGGGCGTGAGCCGACAAGCCGACACGCTCCAGCAGTTCGAGGCCTTTTTTGGTGGCTTCAGCCTTGCTGCGGCCCAACACCTTGATCTGCGCGATGGTCAGGTTTTCGGTGATGGTCAAGTGCGGGAACAATTCGAAGTGCTGAAACACCATGCCAACGCGTGAACGCAGTTTCGGCAGGTTGGTCTTCGGGTCGGCGATGGACGTGCCGTCAACCACGATGTCGCCCTTCTGAAACGGTTCCAGTGCGTTGACACACTTGATCAGGGTCGATTTGCCCGAACCTGACGGCCCGCAAACCACGATCACTTCGCCTTTTTTGACTTCAGTACTGCAGTCGGTCAGTACCTGAAAGTCCCCGTACCACTTGTTGATGTTCTTGATCGAGATCATACGGCAAACCTTTTTTGCAGACGCTTGACCAGCAGCGAGGCGGAAAAGCTGATGATGAAATACACCAGACCGGCGAAGATCAGGAATTCGTTGGAGCGGCCGATGATATCGCCACTGGAGCGCGAGGCATTGAGGAAGTCAACCAGCCCTACGGTGTAAACCAATGAGGTGTCTTGAAACAGGATGATGCTCTGCTGCAGCAGCAGTGGCGTCATTTTGCGGAACGCCTGCGGCAAAATGATCATGCGCATGGCCTGGCCATAGGTCATGCCCAAGGCTTTGGCAGCGCCCATCTGGCCTTTGGGTATGGCCTGTACCCCGGCCCGCACAATTTCACAGAAATACGCGGCTTCGAACATGACGAAGGCCACCAGGCATGATTCGAAAGCCCCGATGGGGGTGTCTTTGCCGGTGATCCAGCGCAGCACGAACGGCACAGCCAGGTAGAACCAGGTAATCACCAGCAGCAACGGGATCGAGCGGAAGTAGTTAACGTAGGCACCGGCCAGGTTGGACATCCACTTGCTGGACGACAAACGCATCAGGGCCAGCACGGTCCCGAGGGCCACACCACCGACCACGCCCATCACCATCAGCTTCAGGGTCATGATCATGCCGTTCCACAAGCCCGGCAGGGCGGGAACAATACCGCTGAAATCGAAGAAGTCCATTATTTGCCCCCCAGTGACATCAGGCCGGGCACTGCGACTTTCTTCTCGATCAAGCGCATCAGCAGCATCAGGCTCATGTTCAGGGTGAAGTAAATCAACGTAGCCAGGGTGAACGCTTCAAACAGGTTGGCGGAAAACTCGGCCGTCTGTTTGGTTTGTGCCAGCAGTTCCATCAAGCCGATCAATGAAGCCACGGACGAGTTCTTGAACACGTTGAGGAATTCGGAGGTGAGGGGTGGAATGATGATGCGATAGGCTTGGGGCAGCAGCACGTTCCAGTAGATCTGCGGCAGGCTGAAGCCCATGGCGCGGGCAGCTGCTTCCTGGCCGCGCGGCAACGCTTCGATACCGGTACGCACTTGTTCGCACACACGAGCGGCGGTAAACAGGCCCAGGCACACGACAACACTCAGGTAGGCCGAGGTCGTCGGGTTAAGGTCTTGTTTGTACCAATCCTGCAGGTCTTGAGGCAGCAGATCGGGTACCAGGAAGTACCACATGAACAGTTGTACCAGCAGAGGTACGTTACGGAAGATTTCCACGTAAACCGTAGCAATCCCCGCAATAAAACGATTCGGCAGGGTACGCATTACGCCTAACAGCGAACCCAGTATCAAGGCCACAATCCATGCGACGACAGCGATCGCGATGGTCCAGCCCAAACCTGCGATAAACCAGTCGAGATACGTCTCGCTGCCAACGCCGGTGGACTTGAAGAACACGCTCCAGTCCCAATTGTAATTCATGCAGGGTCTCCCCTCGGATGGGTCTATAAACAAGCACTTGCTTCAGGGAATCCGTTCTCGCCGGACGCGATCGTCAGGCACACGCTCCCCGCTCGACTACCAGCGGGTCGAGTGCTCTCTTATGCAATTAAGAAGCTAGTACAGCAGGTCAACACAGCGTGTGAGTGCGCAGATGCCCACTCACTCGCCGGGGTGTTCAGCAATCAGGCAGCGGGTTTTTCTTCTGGCGCTGGTTTGTCATTCGGGTTGGCAATCAGCTCTTTAAGCTCTTTGCTCATCGGGAAGCCGAGGTTCAAATTTTTAGGTGGGATAGGGGACTGGAACCATTTGGCGTAGGATTTCTCGACGTCACCCGACTTGTAGTAGGCAACGATGGCATCGTCCACGGCTTTTTTGAACTCAGGGTCACCTTTGCGCACCATGCAGCCATAGATCTCGTAAGACTGTGGCGTGCCGGTAACGGCCCAATCACCTGGTTTCTTGGCCTTGGCCATTTCGCCTGCCAGCAAGGCGTCGTCCATCATGAACGCGACAGCACGGCCCGACTCAAGCATGTTGAACGCTTCGCCGTGGTCTTTTGCGGAGATCACGTTCATGCCCATCTGCTTGTCGGCGTTCATCGCCTTCAGAATGCGCTCGGAAGTGGTGCCGGCCGTGGTCACGACGTTTTTGCCCTTCAGGTCAGCGAAGTCCTTGTAAGACGAGTCCTTTTTGGACAGCAGGCGGGTACCGATTTCGAAGATGCCGACCGAGAAATCGACTTGCTGGGCGCGTTCGGCGTTGTTGGTGGTGGAACCACACTCAACGTCAACGGTGCCGTTTTGCACCAGCGGGATACGTGTCTGGGAGGTAACCAGGTTGTACTTGACCTTAAGCTCCGGCATATCGAGTTGCTTTTTCAGCCCCTCAACGATTGCCAGTTGTACATCGTGCGAGTAGCCAACCGGTTTGCCGGAAGCATCTGCAATGTAAGAGAACGGAATAGAGGAGTCACGATGCCCAAGGGTGATGGTGCCGGATTCTTTGATTTTCTTCAGTGTGCCGGTGAGTTCGGCTGCGAAAACTGGAGTGCTAATCAGAGCGGCAGCAATCGCTGCGGCCAACATTTGCGGAACGATACGCATCAGTATTTCCTCGACATTGTTTTTTTTATTGAACCCGTTAGCGGGCCCTTTATGTACTTCGAATGGTTGAGCATTCGGCCCTGAGTGTAGAGCATGAGCCGTGCCATACTTGGTATTTATTGGTAAGTGTATGAATTATAAGGAGATTATGTATTTATTTGGTTGTTTGCATCCAGGCTGATGCCCGGAAAGCCGAATCATTAAAGGGCAGGCGTTCGGAAAACCGAATAGGTTTGGTGCATAGGAAGTAGTTGTAGGATCCGGCAAGCCGGTTCCTACAACTGATGGGGCGGGGTCTTAAATTGCTATAGGCGTGTTATCAGGCTGCTTCAACGCGGTGTTTCAGGTTGAGGCTGGTCATGTAACGGCCCAGATGCTCTTGCTCTTGCGCGGTGGTGAACAGGCCCAGTTTGGTCCGTCGCCACAGGATGTCCTGTGCATCGAGCGCCCATTCTTGACGACACAGGTAGTCGACCTCGCGGCTGTAGAGACCACTGCCGATGTGTTCGCCCATGTCGGTAAGGCTCTGCATGCCCTCTAGCAGGTGCCACGAGCGGCTCCCGTAGGTAATCGCCCAGCGTTTGGCAATGGCAGCGTCCAGCCAGCTGTGCTTGCTGACCAGGGCCGCGCTCAGGGCTTGCGGGGTTGTCATACCTTCACCGCCCGGCAACGTGGCGTTGGCGGTCCAGCTCGGCTTGAGCTGAGTGAAGTAAGGCGTCAGTTCGGCCATGGCCGACTCGGCCAGTTTACGGTAGGTGGTCAGTTTGCCACCAAAGACAGAGAGCAGCGGTGCTTCACCTGGCGTGCCGGACAAGGCCAGGGTGTAGTCACGCGTCACGGCCGAAGGGTTATCGGATTCGTCATTGCACAGCGGTCGCACGCCGGAGTAGGTGCGCAGAATATCGCTACGGCTCACCTGCTGTTTGAAGTGCGAATTGACCACCTTGAGCAGGTAATCGGTTTCCTCTTCGGTGATGCTGACTTTGGCCGGATCGCCTGTGTATTCACGGTCAGTGGTGCCGATGATGGTGAATTGGTCCATGTAGGGGATGGTGAATACGATGCGTTGGTCTTCGTTCTGCAGGATGAACGCGTTGGGTGCGTCATACAGCTTGGGCACGATCAGGTGGCTGCCCTGGATCAGGCGAATACCATAGGGCGAGTCCATTTTCAGATCGTCTTTAATGAACTTGGCAACCCAAGGGCCTGCCGCATTGACCAGCGCTTTGCTGCGAATCGAAAACAGGCTGCCGTCAGCACGCTCCAGGTTCAATTCCCACATGCCTTTGTCACGCCGTGCGCTCACGCAGCGGGTTTGGGTATGCACGTGTGCGCCTTTTTCGCGTGCGGCCATGGCATTGAGCACCACAAGCCGGGCATCGTCGACCCAGCAATCCGAGTATTCGAAGCCTTTGGTGATTTCAGCTTTGAGTGGGCTTGTGGCATCGAATTTCAGGCTGGTCGACCCGGCGAGCTTTTCGCGTTTGCCCAAGTGGTCATACAGGAAAAGGCCCGCACGAATCATCCAGGCAGGGCGCAGATGCGGACGGTGTGGCAGTACAAAGCGCATGGGTTTGACGATATGAGGAGCCTTGGCCAGCAGCACTTCACGTTCAGCAAGGGCCTCGCGCACCAGCCGGAACTCGTAGTGTTCGAGGTAGCGCAGCCCGCCGTGAATCAGCTTGCTGCTGGCTGAGGAAGTGTGACTAGCCAGGTCGTCCTTTTCGCAAAGGAACACAGACAGGCCTCGGCCGGCAGCGTCTGCCGCGATCCCGACACCGTTGATCCCGCCGCCAATAACGGCAACGTCGTAAACCTCAGCGAGCGGAGTGGCAGGCAAGGGGGTGTGCGACATGGAAGAGCCTCGCGTTCTTTACGCATATTTGAATTCGAACATTAATGTTCATTTTCGAAAATACTAGCGGATAATTGCGGGCACAACCAGCACCATTCGATTGAAAAAACTGATCGAAGAGGGCTTAAAGGAATAATTTCGAACTTTTTCGAGTGCGTCTCTGATGATTCAGAGGGAGCAGGTATTTCGGATTTACTAATAAATCGCTGAAAAGAGTGCTCCCACAGGGTTCTGGTAGGCGCTGCTTAAACCACTTCCACGCGGATCTTGTGTTGAGCGAGCAGTTGAGCAAGCTCCGGCACGGGGAGTTGGTCTGTCACCAGGCAATCAATCAAGCTGATCGGGCCCAGACGAACCATTGCGTTGCGGCCAAATTTGCTGGAGTCGGCGGCGAGTATGGTTTGTCGGGCGTTAGCTATGATCGCCTGCGACACACGTACTTCTTGATAGTCGAAGTCCAGCAGGCTGCCGTCGGAGTCAATACCGCTGATGCCTACCAGGGCAAAATCGAACTTGAACTGGTTGATGAAGTCGACGCTGGCCTGGCCCACGATACCGCCATCACGGCGCACATTTCCGCCTGCGATCAAGACTTCAAAGTCGTCTTTGGCGCTAAGGATCGAGGCAACGTGCAGGTTGTTGGTGATGATTTTCAGGTGACTGTGATTCAGCAGCGCCCGGGCAATCGACTCGGTAGTGGTGCCGATATTGATAAAGAGCGAGGCGTGGTCGGGAATCTGGGCGGCAATGGCTTCAGCAATGCGTCGTTTTTCATCGCGCATCTGGTCGGCGCGCATGGCATAGGCGGTGTTCTCAACGCTGGAGTCATAGGCGGCTCCACCGTGGTAGCGGCGCAACAGATCGGCCTCAGCCAACTGGTTGATGTCTCGGCGGATGGTCTGCGGGGTGACAACAAAAAGCTGCGCCATTTCCTCAATGCTGACATAGCCGCGTTCGCGAACCAGTTCGAGGATCTGCTGTTGGCGGGGGGGCAGATTCATGGGATTTCCTTTGGGCGGCCGAGCAAAATTCGCCCATGATGCCGCAGGAAAGCCTCGTCTGCTACTTGCAGGTGTTAGACGCGCGTTGCTACTGCGGGCCCGGGTGGGCACCGCAGCAGCCGTCAGGTGCGGCGCTTAGTTGCTTTCTTCGTGGGGTTCCCAGTCCCGCGTGCGGCTGACGGCTTTTTTCCAGCCTGCATAGAGCTTCTCCTTGGACGCTTCATCCAGAGTGGCCTCGAACTGGCGTTCGATGACCGCCTTGCCTCGCAGCTCGTCCAGGCTGCTCCAGAAACCGCAAGCCAGACCTGCCAGGTAGGCTGCACCCAAGGCGGTGGTTTCACGCATTTGTGGGCGTTCAACCGAGGTGCCGAGGATGTCTGCCTGGAACTGCATCAGGAAGTTGTTGGCAACAGCACCCCCGTCAACGCGCAAAGCCTTGAGGCGCTCGCCGGAGTCTTGCTGCATGGCGTCCAGTACATCCCGGGTTTGGTAGGCGATGGATTCGAGTGCGGCGCGAATGATGTGGTCTACGCGCACGCCGCGTGTCAGGCCGAACAGCGCACCACGGGCGTAGGGGTCCCAATAGGGGGCACCCAGGCCGGTGAACGCGGGCACCAGGTACACACCGTTGCTGTCTTTGACCTTATTGGCAAAATATTCAGTGTCGTGAGCGTCGTTGATGATCTTAAGTTCATCACGCAGCCATTGCACGGTAGAACCGCCATTGAACACCGCGCCCTCAAGCGCATAAGCCACTTCCCCGCGCGGGCCGCATGCGATGGTGGTCAGCATGCCGTGGGTGGATTTCACGGCGTTGGTGCCTGTGTTCATCAGCAGGAAGCAGCCGGTACCGTAGGTGTTTTTTGCCTGGCCCGGTTCTACACACATTTGGCCGAACAAGGCGGCTTGCTGGTCGCCCGCGATACCGCCGATGGCGATCCCGCTTTTCGTGCGGCCGTAGATTTCGGATGACGATTTCACTTCCGGCAGCATTTCACGCGGGATATCCAGAACATCCAGCATCTTGGCATCCCACTCCAGCGTGTGGATGTTGAACAGCAGGGTGCGCGAGGCATTGGTGTAGTCGGTGACATGGGTTTTACCGCCGGTAAACTTCCAGATCAGCCAGCTGTCGACGGTGCCAAAGAGCAGTTCGCCCTTGCGCGCGCGTTCTCGGCTGCCTTCGACGTGGTCGAGGATCCATTTCAATTTGGTGCCGGAGAAGTACGGGTCGGTGACCAGGCCAGTGGTATCGCTGATGTATTGCTCATGGCCGTCGCGTTTAAGCTGTTCGCAGATTTCGGTGCTGCGTCGGCACTGCCAGACAATGGCGTTGTAAATCGGGCGGCCGGTGATTTTGTCCCATACCACGGTCGTCTCGCGCTGATTGGTAATGCCAATGGCGGCGACCTGGTCGTGATGCAGGCCGGCTTGCGCGAGGGCCTCGACCATGACGGCGCTTTGGGTGGCGAAAATTTCCATCGGATCGTGTTCAACCCACCCGGCTTGCGGGTAGTGCTGTTGGAACTCGCGCTGTGCGGTGCACACGACATTGGCGTCACGGTCAAAGATGATCGCTCGCGAACTCGTCGTGCCTTGGTCCAGTGCAATGATGTAGTTCTTATTTTGAATGTCGGTCATGGGCTTGCCTTGCAGAATGAGGGAGTGGGCTCAGGGCGCGAGACAGTAACGGGCAGTGGTCTCGTGCGCCCTGCTTCAAAAGTCGATATCAGGAGGCCTGGGTTTTCACTTCAGCACTGGTTTGAGCTTGCGTCGTCGCGGGCTCGAGATCAGGCAAGTGGCGGGCAAGCAACCCGCGATAGATACCTGCGCCGAGGCAGGCCCCCACGATAGGGGCAAAAATCGGGATCAGAAAGTAGGGAATATCCCGCGCGCCGGTCATTGACACCTCACCCCAACCGGCGAAGAACGTCATCAGTTTAGGCCCGAAATCACGCGCCGGGTTCATCGCAAAGCCTGTGAGTGGGCCCATTGAGCTACCAATTACGGCGATCAGCAAGCCAATTAATAACGGGGCCAAAGCACCGCGAGGTAAACCGTTCTTGTCGTCAGTCAGTGCCATGATCACGCCCATCAGAATCGCCGTGATCACGACTTCAACCAAGAAGGCTTGCAATGTCGACAGCGAAGGATGGGGGTAAGTGGAGAAGACTGACGCCAGTTCCAGGCTGGCTTCACTTCCACGAACCATCGCGTGGGCTTGTTCGTAATCGAAAAACAGATTGCTGTACAGCGTGTAGACCAGTGCAGCGGCACAAAAGGCTCCCGCGACCTGGGCGAGGATATAAAACGGCAGTTTGCGCTTATCGAAATCAGTGAACAGGCAGAGCGCGATACTGACAGCTGGGTTCAGGTGGGCGCCCGACACGCCAGCCGTCAGGTAGATCGCCATGCTGACGCCAATGCCCCAGATGATGCTGATTTCCCATAAACCAAAGCTGGCACCCGCGACCTTGAGCGCCGCGACGCAACCTGTTCCAAAGAAGATCAATAAGGCAGTGCCGAGGAACTCGGCCATACACTGCCCTGAAAGCGTGGGGTGCTGCGATGCAGTCGTCATTTTAAACCTCGTTTTTGTTGTTTTTTTGACGTCTTAAGTCAGGGAGTCGTGGAGAGAGCCAAAAGCCGGGTGGTCTAAGCCCGAGTCTTTTCATAGGCGAGTAAGGGTGTTCATGTTGTGAGTAGATATATTCAAATTCGAAAAATATAGACAAGAAACACGGCTGTCAAAGGTCGAAAGTGAACGGGCATTCATATTCTGACTTTCAAGCGGGGGGTTGGTACTTATTTTTCTGTAAGTAAAAACTACAATTTGGTAGGTTTGAGTGTATCGATTCAGCGCCATTCGCGGCTCAAACACCTGTGCTAGCGCCTTTTTGTTGCCTGTTGACCTAGAATTGGCCGTTGGTTTTTTCTCATCCACGTCGAGACTGGAGTTGCCATGACGCCTGCATTGGACCTTTTGAAAAAAGTTCGCGCCGAACACCGAGTACACAGCTATGAACATGACCCAAAAGCTGCGTCGTATGGTTTAGAGGCGGCAGAAAAGCTGGGTCTGGAGACGGCTCAGGTGTTCAAGACGCTGGTGGCGAGCAGTGAGAAGGGCGAATTATTGGTCGCAGTCGTACCGGTCGTCGGAAGTCTTGACCTGAAAGGGCTGGCGCAGGCAGCGGGCGTAAAAAAAGCTGAAATGGCAGATCCGGCAGCTGCGCAACGTTCAACGGGTTATTTATTGGGCGGGATCAGCCCGCTGGGGCAAAAGAAGCGGCTCCGTACCTTTATTGACCAGAGTGCGCAGGGATTTTCCACGATCTTTGTCAGCGCGGGCCGTAGGGGCCTGGAGGTGGAGTTGTCACCTGCGGTACTGGCAGAGAACACGCAGGCGACATTTGCAGAGATAGGCAGAGTTCAGGTTTAAAGGGGTGCCGCCGCACTGGCGGCGGCAACAGGTTCAACGTTTTCAATGGCCGGTGCTAAACCGTCTTACACCAGGCTCCGTGTGGGAAATTTGCGCGGCAGTGCTGCCGCTGGCGTGGAACATGACCAGATGCTCGGCGGCTACGCGAATACCAACGTCTGTGCCGGGCTGGTGATCGGCATGGCTCGGGAAAATCGATTCCAACTGGCTGCCAGTGGGCAGTTGCAGGCGGTACAGGGTGGACGCGCCGAGGAAGGTCTTGCCGATGATCCGGGCTTTCAAATCGCTGTCCGGTGCGTAGACGATATCGTCCGGGCGCAGCAAGACATCCACGGCACCGCCGGTTGGCCAGGTATAGGCTCGGTTTCCACGCAAAATGCCTAGCTCGGTTTGAACCGATTCAGGGCTCAGCAACTGGCCGCGAATGAAATATCCCTGGCCGATGAAGCTCGCTACGAATGGCGTCAGCGGTTCATGGTAGAGGTTGTAGGGCGTATCCCATTGCTCAAGACGGCCTTCTTTGAACACGCCAACATGATCGCTGACAGCGAAGGCTTCTTCTTGGTCGTGCGTCACTAAAATCGCGCTGGTACCGCGGGCTTTCAGGATATCCCGCACTTCATGGCTGAGCTTGCGCCGCAGCTCGCCATCGAGGTTGGAAAAAGGTTCGTCCAGCAAGAGCAGTTGTGGCTCTGGCGCGAGGGCGCGAGCCAATGCAACACGTTGTTGCTGCCCCCCGGATAGCTCGTGGGGGAAGCGTTTGCCCAGGTTCTTGAGGTTGACCAGTTCAAGCAACTCTTCGGTCACGCGCTCTTTGTTCGGGTGCTTGCGAATGCCAAACGCGATGTTGTCAGCCACGCTCAGGTGCGGAAAAAGAGCGTAGTCCTGAAACACCATGCCGATACGACGTTTCTCAGGCGCCAAGGTGAATCCGGCGCTGGAGATGGTTTCTCCTGCCAGTTGGATTTCACCCTGATGCACGGGTTCAAACCCGGCAATGGCGCGCAGCGTGGTGGTTTTACCGCACCCTGAGGAGCCCAGCAAACAACCAATATCGCCGGCATTGAGGTGCAGGTTAAGGTTTTGCACCACGCTTTGGCCTTGGTAACCACAGGCCAGATCACGGAGATTGAGCAATAGCGGCTGACTCATGCCGGTTGGTGCGCAGGCTGAACAAGTAACTCAAGCAGCGCTTTTTGCGCGTGCAAGCGGTTCTCGGCTTGGTCCCAGGCCACAGAGCGCGTGTCATCCAGCAGGTCCAGGCTGATTTCTTCGCCACGGTGAGCTGGCAGGCAGTGCATGAACAGCACGTCATCGGCCGCCAAGTCGAGCAGGGCGCGGTTGACTTGATAAGGCGCAAACAGCTTCAGACGTTTGTCCGTTTCTTCTTCCTGGCCCATGGAGGTCCAGACATCGGTGCTCACCAGATGCGCACCGTGTACGGCTTCGCGCGGGTCACGCATGATGCTCACGCGATCGCCGGCCAGGGCCACGAACTCGGCATTGGGCTCGTAGCCTTCCGGGCAGGCCACGCGCAGTTGGAAGTCAAACTGGATCGCTGCTTCTATATAGCTATTACACATGTTGTTGCCATCGCCGATCCAGGCCACGGTTTTACCTTTGATCGAACCGCGGTGTTCAAGGAAGGTCTGCATGTCGGCCAGCAGTTGGCAAGGGTGAAGATCGTCTGAAAGGCCATTGATCACGGGAACACGGGAGTTTGCCGCGAACTCGGTCAATGTGCTGTGGGCGAAGGTACGAATCATCACCGCATCCAGCATGCTCGACATCACAATCGCACTGTCTGCAATAGGTTCGCCACGGCCCAGTTGGGTGTCGCGTGTGGACAGGAAGATGGCCTGGCCGCCCAGTTGGATCATGCCGGCTTCAAATGAGAGCCGGGTGCGGGTCGATGATTTTTCGAAAATCATGCCCAGCACGCGGTTTTTCAAGGGTTCGAAGAGAACGCCGCGTTTACGCAGGTCTTTTAGCTCGATACCGCGACGAATCACGCTGACTAGCTCTTGGGGCGTGCAATCCATCAGGGAGAGAAAGTGCCTTGCGCTCATCATTAACTACCTTTTTTGCAACGATCGCAGAGACTCAAAGCCGGTTTATTTCGAAAAACGGGTGAGACCTGCGGCGAAAGCCGCACGGGGCGACGAAATAGGGGAAGGCGCGATCTTATAAGCAAATGTCGCGTCTTGCCAATCAGGGTATGTGTTCAATAGGTCGAGCAAAACGTGCGTTGTGGTGCCTGTTTGCTTCACCTTAGCTGGCTATTTGTACACTGCCCTTACACTGCTTGGCAATTGCGAGGTGGATGGCTACCCGCTGGCCATGTTTTTCAGGGGCTCTGCTACAGCGCTCACCCGGGGTTTTAAAAGGACGGGCAAAGACCATTGTCTATCGGGGAGACCGAGCGTCGCGCTCGGCTTTCCGTTACAATATGCCACCGTGCCGACAACTGAGTCGGAAAGTTCAGCCGAGGTGCTCCATGGATATCATCGAAACTATTAAAGATCAGATTGCTAACAACACCATTCTGCTCTACATGAAAGGCTCTCCGAATGCCCCGCAGTGCGGTTTTTCGTCGAAAGCTGCCCAGGCCGTGATGGGCTGTGGTGAGAAGTTCGCTTACGTGGACATCCTTCAGAACCCTGAGATTCGAGCCAATCTGCCGAAATACGCAAACTGGCCAACGTTCCCGCAATTGTGGGTCGCGGGTGAGTTGGTAGGCGGCAGTGACATCATGGCTGAGATGTTTGCAGACGGTTCCTTGCAGACGCTGATCAAAGAAGCGGCTGCAAAGGCTGCTGAAAAAGCCTAAGTGGCTGTTGGTGTGATGACGTGCGTTGTAACGTGATCATGCAATAAAAAGCCCTGCCTGATTAATCAGGCAGGGCTTTTTTAGTGGGGACGGTTACTCACCCATTTGAGATTGCAGGTAATTCTCAATACCTATTTTATCGATCAGGCCCAACTGTGTTTCCAGCCAATCGATATGTTCTTCTTCCGATTCCAGAATATCTTCCAGAAGTTCACGGCTACCAAAGTCTGCGATAACTTCGCAGTGAGCAATCGCTGCCTTGAGATCAGCGTGGCCTGTCTTCTCGATGCGCAGGTCGCACTCGAGCATTTCTTTGGTGTGCTCGCCGATGTGCAGCTTGCCCAAGTCCTGCACGTTTGGCAGGCCCTCCAGGAACAGGATGCGTTTGATCAGCTTGTCCGCGTGTTTCATTTCGTCGATGGATTCGTTGTATTCGTGCTTGCCTAACTTTTCCAGGCCCCAATCCTGATACATGCGTGCATGCAGAAAGTATTGGTTGATCGCAACCAGCTCGTTACCGAGGATTTTGTTGAGGTGCTGGATGACTGAAATGTCGCCTTTCATCGCGAGGGCCTGCCTTAGTTAACCGTATATAAGGCAGAGTTTGAGCTGCGTACTAGAGACTGTCAAACCTAAGTATTTGAATAATAAATGAAAATTAATCGGAATAAGAATGTTTGTGTTCCGCGTCTTGGCCCTAAGTACTTGAATTTTTGGCATAAAAAAACCGGACATTAAGCCCGGTTCATTGAAAATGGTTAATTACACAGCAGTAAATTCAGTTGTAAAACCCATCGCTGCCTGGCTGGCTTGCAAGGAACTGAGGGTTTCGCGAACCACCTGCTTGGCCAGGCAAGCACATTTGCCGCATTGGCTGGCAACCCCGGTCGCTTCACGCACTTCACGGTAGCTGCAGCAACCTTCGTAGATTGCATCGCGGATTTTTCCGTCAGTGACGCCGGTGCATAGGCAAACGTACATAAATAAGAACCATCGCTGGTTGGGATTCAATAAAACAGATCTTAATGTTAACGAGAATGATTGTCAAAGTGCATTAGGTCTCGGTTAACGCTCTATTCAGGTTATGCAGACGAACGGTCTAGGTGTCTCATTTGTCGGTGGGTGAAAAAGGGCTAAGGGCGGTTCCGATGAGCGGTGTATGATGGTGGGTCAATTTCACCCGGGAACTGGCCAGATTCCGCTGTTTCACGACAGCAGCCAAGCCTGATCCCGTTCTTCACGTTGCACCCAGGAGATATCCAATGAGCGTTCTCGTAGGTAAACAAGCGCCTGACTTCACCGTCGCAGCCGTCCTCGGCACTGGCGAAATCGTTGACAGCTTCTCGTTGTCCAGCGCAATCAAGGGTAAATACGGTCTGGTGTTTTTCTATCCATTGGACTTCACCTTCGTTTGCCCGTCTGAGCTGATTGCTCTGGATCACCGCATTCCTGAGTTCCAAGCGCGTAATGTTGAAGTGGTTGCAGTCTCTATTGACTCCCATTTCACTCACAACGCATGGCGCAACACGCCCGTGAACAATGGCGGCATCGGCCAGGTGAAATACACCATGGCGGCCGACATCAATCACGCCATCTGCAAAGCCTACGACGTTGAAACGGAAGGCGGCGTTGCATTGCGTGGCGCTTTCCTGATCGATGACAAGGGCGTTGTACGCTCCCAGATCGTTAACGACCTGCCGCTGGGCCGTAACATGGACGAGCTGCTGCGTCTGGTTGACGCTCTGCAATTCCATGAAGAGCACGGCGAAGTGTGCCCTGCCAACTGGAAGAAAGGCGACAAAGGCATGACCGCTTCCACGGAAGGCGTTGCGGCTTACCTGACTGAGAATGCCGGCAAGCTGTAAGCTTTCTGGTGGTCAAAAAAAACCGGACCCAGTGTCCGGTTTTTTTAGGTGCGGTGGTCAGCGGAAACGACGTGATCAGTCGTTAAAGTCTTTCCAGCCACCCATTTGTTTCCAGCTGTTGACGATGCCACAGAACAGCTCAGCGGTTTTTTCGGTGTCGTAACGCGCCGAGTGCGCTTCACGGCCGTCAAAATCGATATCAGCTGCTTGACACGCTTTGGCCAGGACTGTTTGGCCATACGCCAGGCCCGCGAGGGTGGCGGTATCAAAGCTCGAGAACGGGTGAAACGGGTTGCGTTTCATGTCCAGGCGCGCCACAGCCGCATTAAGAAAGCCCAAGTCGAAGCTGCTGTTGTGGCCCACCAGAATGGCGCGCTTGCAGCCATTGGCTTTCAAGGCTTTACGAACGCCTCGGAAAATATCGGTCAGGGCTGTTTCTTCGCTCACCGCCATACGCAATGGATGATCCAGCTTGATGCCGGTGAACTCCAGCGCTGCGGCCTCGACATTAGCCCCTTCAAACGGCTCAACGCGGTGGAAATAGGTGTGTTCAGGAAACACGAAACCTCTTTCATCCATACCGATTGTGACCGCTGCAATTTCCAGTAGGGCATCGGTCGCGCTGTTAAAGCCCCCGGTTTCAACGTCGATGACGACTGGCAGATAGCCGCGAAAGCGTTCCGCCATCGGATGGCGTGAGCCGCCGCTTTGGCTGCCTTCGTGTTCGTCATCGTAATGGTCGTCACTCACAGTTGTTTCTCCAGCAGGCGCCAGCGCAGTTTTTCACCGGCGCGCAGCGGAATTACGGTCAGCTCACCGAACGGCAGGCTGCTCGGGGCGGTCCACTCCTCGCGAACCAGGGTGATGTGTTCGGTGCTCGGTGCCAGGCCGTAGAAGCGCGGGCCGTTCAAGCTGGCAAAGGCTTCCAGTTTGTCCAGCGCATTGCGCTGTTCAAAGGCTTCGGCATACAACTCAATGGCGGCGTATGCGGTGTAGCAACCGGCACAGCCACACGCAGCTTCTTTGGCGTGTTGGGCATGTGGGGCTGAGTCTGTGCCCAGGAAGAATTTCTGGCTGCCGCTGGTGGCCACATCCAGCAGGGCTTCCTGATGGGTGTTGCGCTTGAGAATCGGCAAGCAATAGAAGTGCGGGCGAATACCACCAACCAGCATGTGGTTACGGTTGTAAAGCAAGTGATGAGCCGTAATGGTAGCGGCCACGTTAGCTGGGGATTCATTGACGAACTGAACAGCGTTTGACGTGGTGATGTGCTCGAAAACGACTTTTAGTGCCGGGAAGCGTTCGACCACGCGACGCAGGTGTTCGTCGATGAACATTTTCTCGCGATCAAAGACATCCACATCGGCGCGGGTGACTTCACCGTGTATCAGCAGCGGCATGCCAACTTCGGCCATTGTTTCCAGGACCGGAAAGATGGCATCAATACTGGTCACACCAGAGTCGGAGTTGGTCGTTGCACCCGCCGGATAGAGCTTGGCCGCATGGACGTAGCCGGTGGCCTTGGCTGTACGAATGTCTTCGGGCTGGGTTCGGTCAGTGAGGTACAGCACCATCAGCGGCTCGAAACGGCTACCGGCAGGGCGAGCAGCCAGAATACGCTGGCGATAGGCGTCGGCTTCGGCAGCATTGCGTACCGGAGGTACCAGGTTGGGCATGATAATGGCGCGGCCAAAAGTACGCGCAACATCCGCGACAGTATGAGGCAGCACGGCACCATCGCGAAGATGTATGTGCCAGTCGTCGGGGCGCAGCAGGGTCAGGCGGTCGGACATTGTGGGTTCCAGGCGGGTCAAACTGATGCGAATGCTACCGGAAAAGACTCTGTCAGGCACTCGCTATCAAGTTTTGTAGCCGCTAACCGATACAGGCAGTGTCTGCGCTCGTTTCCATATGGTTACGATGCTGAACCCTGACCGCACTTGCTTTTGTGGGCGGCCTGAACGGATTCGGCAACAGACCGGGGTATGCCGTAACCGGTGGACTGTTTATTTGCGGAACAAGTTTGTGGAGTCTTCCGTGCGCCAGCACTCTTTCATCCTGCTCAGTCTGTTTGTCAGCCTTCCGGCGATGGCAATGACTTTCCAGACGCGTCTGGAGAATATTGAGTGGAAAATAGAAGGCGACAAGTTCGAGTGCCGTCTGATCCAGCCGATTGCCAATTTCGGCTCCGGGGTCTTTGTGCGACGAGCAGGGGAGCAGGCTGTTTTTCGGCTGGACAGTTACCATTCAGTGTTAACAGAAGGGTCTGCCACACTGCTGGCTGCAGCCGCGCCTTGGCAACCGGGTCGGGCCGACATTAATTTGGGAACGGTGCGAATTGGTCGCGGTCATGTCCTCTTCAGTAGCTCTCAAGCCCAGGCCGGCAGTCTGTTTCGAGGTTTACTTGAAGGGCGTAGCCCATTGGTCAGGCATTATTCCCCTTCCGGCAGGTTGTCGGAGGTTCGTTTGTTACCGGTCAGGTTTCGACAAGCCTATGACGAATACTCAGCCTGCACCGCCAAGTTGTTGCCCAAGAACTATGACCAGGTACGACACAGTCAAATAGGTTTTCCGGGGGGCGGTATTGAGCTTGATGACAAGGCGCGAATTAATTTGAAGGTGATGCTGGATTATTTGAAGGTTGACCCTTCAGTCAACCACGTCATGCTGGATGGCTATTCGGACAATGCGGGTAATCGGTTGACCAATCGTGATTTGTCGCGGCGTCGGGCTTTGGCTGTCATGACTTACCTCCAGGAGAATGGCCTTAAGGAGTCGCAGATCACGATGCGTTTCCACGGTGAGCAATACCCATTGGTCCCTAACACCAGTGCGGCCAACAGGGCGAAAAATCGACGAGTCAGTGTCAGGCTGGAGCGCATGGCTGAGCCTGAAAAAGTTGAGCCGGCGGTGCGGCCCACTCTGCCTACGAGTGTTTCCTGATGTGACACAATGAGTCGCCTTGCTGAAACTTACTGTCGCCTGGCCGACTTAAGGTGTCGCGCCTCTGTAATTTCATGTGCGTGAGCGGTAGACTGTTCGGCTTTTCGAACAACCCGTGGAGTGATGGCATGGCGGACGTAAACAAGGTCGTTCTGGCTTATTCGGGCGGCCTGGACACTTCGGTGATCCTCAAGTGGCTGCAGGATACTTATAACTGTGAAGTCGTAACTTTTACCGCTGACCTGGGTCAGGGTGAAGAAGTCGAGCCTGCACGCGCCAAGGCGCAAGCCATGGGCGTCAAGGAAATCTACATTGATGACCTGCGCGAAGAGTTTGTTCGAGACTTCGTGTTCCCGATGTTCCGCGCCAACACTGTTTACGAAGGCGAGTACCTGCTGGGTACTTCCATTGCTCGTCCGCTGATTGCCAAGCGCCTGATCGAAATTGCCAACGAAACGGGCGCAGACGCCATTTCTCATGGCGCGACCGGCAAAGGCAATGACCAGGTTCGTTTTGAGTTGGGTGCTTACGCGTTGAAACCAGGCGTGAAAGTGATTGCCCCTTGGCGCGAGTGGGACTTGCTGTCGCGTGAAAAACTGATGGATTACGCTGAAAAGCACGCCATCCCGATTGAGCGTCACGGTAAGAAAAAATCGCCGTACTCGATGGATGCCAACTTGCTGCACATCTCCTACGAGGGCGGTGTGCTGGAAGATACCTGGACCGAGCACGAAGAAGACATGTGGCGTTGGACCAAGTCGCCAGAAGACGCGCCTAACACGCCGACCTATCTGGAGTTGACCTACCGTAATGGCGACATCGTTGCCTTGGACGGCGTTGAAATGACTCCAGCAACGGTTCTGGCAACACTGAACCGTATTGGCGGCGAGAACGGCATCGGTCGTCTTGATATCGTTGAGAACCGTTATGTCGGTATGAAGTCCCGCGGTTGCTATGAGACGCCAGGCGGCACGATCATGCTACGTGCTCACCGTGCCATTGAGTCGATCACTCTGGACCGCGAAGTCGCTCACTTAAAAGATGAGTTAATGCCCAAGTATGCCAGTCTGATCTACACGGGCTACTGGTGGAGCCCAGAGCGTTTGATGTTGCAACAAATGATCGATGCATCCCAAGCTCATGTGAATGGTGTGGTTCGTCTCAAGCTCTACAAAGGCAATGTGATCGTGACGGGGCGTAAGTCTGATCAGTCGTTGTTTGACGCAAACATTGCTACCTTTGAAGAAGATGGCGGCGCTTACAACCAGGCCGACGCTGCTGGTTTCATTAAATTGAATGCGTTGCGTATGCGGATCGCCGCAAACAAAGGCCGTAAGCTGTTCTGATAATGCAAGAAACAACGGGTTTGGCAGGTTAGCCACTTCCCTGATGATTCATTGCTGATATTCACCAGTCATGAATCTGGAGTCTGATCAAGACCCCCACACCCTGCGAGAGCCCAGCTTTCGCAGGGTTTTTTTATGTCTGAGGATCAGTAAGGCTAGGAGTTGTGCGAAATGTTCTCGATAGAAGGTCAGGTAAACCCACTGAGCTCACGCATGACTAATTGAGCATATTGAGCCACCTTTCTAGCGCAGCTATATGATGTTGTAATGCGTCTAAGCTGCTTCTCTTTGAGTTGATTTAGGTGAAAGCTGTTTGATTGGCGTGGCTGAACGATGACAAGGCGATAACAGCCCCTCTTGTTTTTCTTGTGGGAGTGCATAAAAGTGCCTTGAAAAGTTTGGGTTATGTTTACTTTTATGAAGGTGTACACAGGCACATTCAGGGTGAGCGCAGGGGGCGTAGCACCCGTTGTAGGGTCAGGGCAGATACGTTAACTAACTATTGGATTTGACTGGCGTAACCAATAGTTAGATAACTCAATACTGCAATAAGTAGGGCGGCCATGGGGGCTGCAGTACCCGCATGAGAGGGGGCGCTGCACAGAGTATCTCTGAGTTGTCATGTGTGATGGCCATCGCCGACTGTGTTTTTTATAACTGCCTATACTCATAAGCTTGCGAAAACGTGTGATGATATCCATGAGGTCGTAGGGTGAGTCTTTAAAGATAAGAGAGTCTAAAGGCGGCAGGAATACGGTTCTGCTTTAGGGGGAAGTTACTGGTCTTTTGTAATGGGTGATATTAATTTGGTTGTGGTTTGTTTAACGGGTAGAGGCGCTAGGGTGAGTAATCGTGGTGCTGTGTTTTGATCTAAATTAATGGTCTTAGTTCGTGGGTAGTCGTATGGTAGATGATGACGGTGGCATGTCCAAACAATGAGATTTTTTTAGGCGCAGAGGTCGAGCGCTTTTTTATTGGGCAGTCAATGTCGGGCTTGGTGTGTGTCAGTAATAACACGATATCATGCTCGTGGAATGCAGGCTTATGTTTACATGTCTTTTTTGAGTATGCCTGCAAGGCTACCCTGAGGCTACTGCTCGGTGTTGTTTGTAATGATGAGTAGCTTAGGTCAATTAAATGAAAATTCCTTATCGGAGCGCTACCTGCTTCTAGTGAGTGCTGAAAAGGGGGGGTGGGCTTGATATAAGTCAGCCTGAATTCATTTTGGGGTGATGAACCATTATCACTGTGATTTTTTGGTAAAAAAATCAATTGCTTGGGGTGGTGCGCGCTGAGTCTGATGTAGGGTTTTGAAAACAATAAAGAATGCCTGGGTGTATGCTTTGCGGCGTTAAATATCAAGGCGGATTCCATCGGAGTGGTAGTGGAAGTTTGTCGGGGTTTCGGCTGAGATTGCTCTTTGGGGGCGGTGGTAGGGGAGTAAAGTGTTTTGTTGTTGAAGTTCAAAGTGATAAAAAAAAGAGTTACCAGGATGGAAGGAAAAACAATCAGGAACCAAACATATACGCCCTGATGTTCACTGTGGATATAGGGGAGTGATACCGCTGCGGATGCCTCGGTCAGCATGGAGAAAATGGCAATGACGGTCAGTGGGTCGCGGATTTTTAAATGGTGCGTTGTCATGATGGTGGCCTGTATTAAGTTCTGGTGATGTCTGATTTTATCTGTCTTGACGGTTACGTGGTGTGAGTGGGTGTCGGAAGTGCTGGTACTCAAATGCGTTGGCATAGTTATAAGCCAAAATGTGTGTTGGCTTACTTTAAATTTAGATGCGGTTTTTACGACTGCAAATATTTTTTTGACAAGTTTATTTTGTTTTTTTCCAGAAGTGCACTGATTAATAGTCTGGTCTGTAGGGAGGGCGCGATTTAGCCTTGGGAATGTTCTTTAAGGTTCGATGGTTTTTTATTGGAAGTCATAGGCAGGTCAAAGTGCTGAAGGAATCGTGCACGCAAGTTGAACGTTTTTATGTCGAGCGATGGGTGTTGGTCGGATTATTGTGCGTGAAGGTGTCTTGAAGAAATTAATCGGAACATGCTTTGGAGATATCTTGTTTTTAGGGGGTTTCCGAATGCTTTGTAGGTCTCTTCTTTAAGTACGAATTGGTAATATTTTTCCCTGAAAAAAGAGTAGATTTTAGTGCTTCGAATTGTTGGTTGGCGAATCCAGAATTTGTTTTACCTTGAGTTTAAGGGGTTGTTTAGCATTTTTTATCGTGAATATTTTATGAGGGCGTAGAGGTGAGAATACCTTCTGGTACAGGTTTTTTGTCTATGGAGAAAGTACTTCCAGCGTCCGTAAGTCGGCGCTATGAAGGTGTGGATGATTCTAGTGTGCCGCTACCTCCTTTAGGGGTCGCATAGTTGAAAATTAAGGCGAGAAGAGTCAAGGCGGTGACGTCAAGATGTAAGAATTATGGTATTTGGTATGGATGATGAAGGATGAATGTGAGTCTTGCTCTAAACGTTTTGTGTGGGTCAGAGCATTGCCCTCTGAGGCTTTAAGGGGCGTATGCATGGCAATTGGAATGGTGTTTGAAGTTAAGCATCGTCTTGGTAGTGATGTGGCGTACTCCGCTATGTTTGTGAGCAGGTACGCCAAAGGCCAATCTTAATGAGTGATTTATTTGTAGGCTAGGTCTCTACTGTCCGTAGGAAATGTCTTTGGTTGTGAGTGCTTGGGGGGGGCGCTATGCCCAGGGTCTTTTGACTAGGCTATTGTGCTGACTCTATAAAATTCGAACAGCGATAAATTGGAATTACCCATGAATAAAGTGCTGATCGTGGATGATCATCCTGTCATTCGTCTTGCTGTGCGTATGCTCATGGAACGCCATGGCTACGAGGTCATAGCAGAGACGGATAACGGAGTGGATGCTTTGCAGTTGGCGCGTGAACACGCGCCAGATATTGTTATTCTCGATATTGGAATTCCTAAACTTGATGGACTTGAAGTTATTGCCAGGCTGTCAACACCTGCTGTTCCTATCAAGGTGTTGGTCTTGACCTCGCAAGCACCAGGGCATTTCTCCATGCGCTGTATGCAGGCCGGAGCTGCCGGGTATGTATGTAAACAACAGGATTTAACCGAGTTATTGAGTGCGATAAAAGCGGTGCTTTCAGGCTATAGCTATTTCCCAAATCAAGCACTGCACTCGGTGCGTTCCAGTCTGGGTAACGCAAGTGAAGCGGATATGGTTAATCGCTTGTCAGGCCGTGAAATGATGGTATTGCAGCAGTTGGCGAGAGGCAAAAGTAATAAGGAAATAGCTGATGGCATGTTTCTGAGCAATAAAACAGTGAGTACTTATAAAACTCGACTGTTATTAAAACTTAATGCTCGTTCGCTCGTTGATCTTATCGAGCTTGCTCAGCGTAATGGGTTGGTATAAGTAAAGGGCTGTGAGGGATTGAGTCCTCTAAGGCGTCTGGATGTAAAAGCCTCCGATTAAGGAGGCTTTTGAATAAAGCCAAATGTCAAAAATCGTAGGGTAAGTCTCGCAAATCTTTATCAAGCCGTTTTTTTTCCAGCATTTTATCAATGATACGGCGCTTGGAGAAATTGAGTTTAGCCACTACCACAGTCGGCTCAACGGGCTCGTCTTGATCGAGGGCGGGAAAATCTTCTTCAGCTTCTTCCAGTTGTTCTTTGCCAGTGCTCATTCAGTTCACTCCGGGCTAAGACATTCAATGGAGCCCCTTATAGCGATAAACACTGTCGGGGTAAAAAAGATTTTCTCAATCGATCAGCCAGAAATTTATTTATTGCTCAATCGTCGGAGGTCTTTTGCTTGAATTCGCAGAGGTCCTCTATGCGGCAGCTGCCGCAGCGAGGCTTGCGTGCCTGGCACACATAGCGGCCATGCAGAATAAGCCAGTGATGCGCATCCAGCAGGAACGGCTTGGGAACGAATTTCATTAATTGCTTTTCGACCTCGACAACATTCTTGCCAGGAGCAATACCGGTTCGGTTGCTGACCCTGAAGATGTGGGTATCTACAGCCATCGTTAATTGCCGGAAAGCTGTATTGAGCACAACATTGGCAGTCTTGCGGCCTACACCTGGAAGCGCCTCCAGTGCCTCTCGTGTTTGAGGAACATGGCCATCATGGCGCTCAATCAGCAGGCGACAGGTTTCAATGACGTTCTTGGCCTTGCTGTTGTAAAGACCGATGGTCTTGATGTATTCCGACAATCCCTCTACGCCCAGAGCGAGAATCGCTTCAGGCGTATTCGCGACAGGAAATAGCTTGGCCATTGCTTTGTTCACGCTCACATCGGTCGCTTGAGCAGACAAAATCACGGCAATCAGCAGTTCAAAAGGCGACGAATAGGCGAGTTCTGTTTTAGGCTCAGGGTTGTCTTCGTGAAATCGGCGAAATATTTCAAGACGCTTTGCGGCATTCATGGTTAAAGAATTTTCCCTGAAAAGACAGCGCTACATACGTCGGTACGCTTGCCTTGTGGCCAATATCTAGTGTGCGTTGCAGTCATCCAAACCTTTAAGTGTCAACTCGGCCTGTGTGACGGCCTCATTCAGCGCTGACAGTTGTGTCTCGAGCAGCCCTTGGTCGATGGCTTTCCTGAGTTCTGCACGGCGCATGGCGAGCTGAATTTTAGCGCGCTTGAGTTCAGCCGTGTTCACCAAAGGCGTCGGTGCTGCGGCCTCTGTGCTGTTCTCCAACTCAGCCAGTGCCCGCTCCGCTGATTCAAACTGCTCTTGAAGAAGCACCAGTTGTGACTGCTGAGGCGCCGTAGGGGGGTGCCCAAATGCTTTAAGCGATTTGTTCAACTGTGCGCGGGCCATTGCTAGCGTGACTTTGGCTCTTTTAAGCGCTGCGTCCTGAAGGCTGGTATTGGTAGCCAATGACTCATCACGGTGTTTTGCGTTTACAGGTGCTGCTGGTGGTTGGGAGCGGGCCAAGCGTTCCGTCTGGCGATGTTGTTCATGCCTGTGCAGGCGTTGGGTACGTTGCTCAAAACGGCCGCGTGCATGGTCACGTTTCTGGGCGCGTGCCATGTAGTGTTCGGTGCTGTGAGCGAGCCCACCCACGATAGGGGTGACATTGGCCGGCAGCGGTCGCATCTCGATGCAGTCCACGGGGCAGGGGGCTACACAGAGATCACAGCCCGTGCATTCATCGACAATAACGGTGTGCATGAGCTTTGCGGCACCGAGAATTGCATCGACCGGGCACGCCTGGATGCATTTGGTGCAGCCAATGCATTCGGCTTCGCGAATAAAGGCGACTTGCGCAGGGGCGCTGCCTCGCTCGGTGTCCAGTGCTATTACCGGAATATTGAGCAAGTGGGCCAGCGCAGAAAGGGTTTCGGTACCGCCTGGCGGGCATTTGTTGATGGCCTCACCTTGAGCAATACCTTGAGCATAGGGTTTACAGCCGGAGTGGCCGCATTTTCCGCACTGGGTCTGCGGCAGAAGTGAATCAATACGTTCAATCAGGCTCATAGTGAGATCAATCCAGCAACAACGGGCCGCACCCGGGCGCACACTGAGACTGCGCAAGGATCAAGGCGGGTACGGTGATCAAGTATCAGTGTCAAGTCAGCCATGCAGGGTAGTGCCCTTGGGGAGCGCGGCTGAAAGAAAGCGACAACTGATGACACCCGCTAACAGCTCGCGGACTGTTAGCGGGTGTGGGAGGTGATGTTACTTGATGCGCTGACCCGGTTTGGCACCGCTGTCGGGGCTTAACAGGTAAATTTCTTCACCGCCGGGGCCGGCTGCCATCACCATGCCTTCGGAGATTCCAAAGCGCATTTTGCGCGGTTTCAGGTTGGCAATCATCATGGTCAGGCGACCTTCAAGATCGGCTGGGTTTGGGTAAGCACTTTTGATTCCCGAAAATACAGTGCGTTGTTCATCACCGATATCCAGTGTCAAACGCAGCAATTTATCGGCACCCTCAACCGCTTCCGCCTTGAGGATAAGTGCTACTCGCAGGTCGACAGCCGCAAAGGCATCGAAATCGATCTCAGCTGCCAGGGGGTCTTTCACCAATTCGCCGTTGCCTGCGGGTGCTGAGGCACCTGTATCGGTCTGGCTGGCTGCCAAGTCTTGTTTCGAGGCATCGGTCATGGCTTGAACCTTGACCGGGTCGATGCGGGTCATCAGCGGCTTGAATGCATTCAGCGGGTGATTGCTCAGCAGAGTGGTGTGATCGTTCCACGTCAACGGCGCGACATTCAAGAATGCTTCAGCATCGGCTGCCAGTGCAGGTAATACAGGTTTGAGGAAAATGATCAACTGACGGAACAGGTTGATGCCCAAGGCGCAGACCGCCTGTACTTCGTCTTGTTTGCCTTCCTGTTTTGCCATTGCCCATGGGGCTTTTTCGGCAATCCATGCATTGGCGCGATCTGCAAGTGCCATGGTTTCGCGCATGGCGCGAGCGAAGTCACGGGCTTCATAAGCATCAGCAATGCTCGGTGCAGCGGCGAGGAAGGCCTCTGTCAGCTCGGGAGCTGCGTTGCCTTCGATCATAATGCCGGCATTACCTTTATGAATGAAGCCTGCGCAGCGGCTGGCAATGTTGACCACTTTGCCGACGAGATCAGAGTTGACCTTTTGTACGAAGTCTTCGAGGTTCAGGTCCAGGTCGTCGACGCCACGGCCGAGCTTGGAGGCGTAGTAATAGCGCAGGTATTCCGGCGAAAGATGATCAAGGTAAGTGCGGGCCTTGATAAACGTCCCGCGTGACTTGGACATTTTTTGACCGTTGACGGTCAGGTAGCCGTGGACGTTGATGGCTGTCGGCTTGCGATAGCCGGCACCTTCGAGCATGGCTGGCCAGAACAGGGCGTGGAAGTTAACAATGTCCTTGCCGATGAAGTGGTACAGCTCGGCCGTGGAATCCTTGGCCCAGTACTCATCAAAGTTCAGCTGTGGGCTGCGCTCGCACAGGTTCTTGAAGCTGGCCATGTAGCCGATCGGCGCGTCCAGCCACACGTAGAAATATTTTCCGGGTTCGCCGGGAATCTCGAAACCAAAGTACGGTGCGTCGCGGGAGATGTCCCACTCTTGCAGGCCGCTGTCCAGCCATTCGGCAAGCTTGTTGGCGACGGCATCCTGCAAGGTGCCGCTGCGGGTCCAGGTTTGCAGCATTGCCTGGAAGTCCGGGAGTTTGAAGAAGAAGTGCTGGGAGTCCTTGAGGACCGGGGTAGCCCCCGAGATCGCTGACTTCGGGTTCTTCAGGTCGGTTGGCGCGTAGGTCGCCCCGCATTTTTCGCAGTTGTCACCGTACTGATCATCAGTGCCGCACTTGGGGCAAGTGCCCTTGATGAAGCGGTCGGCCAGGAACATTTTCTTTTCCGGGTCGAAATACTGAGTGATAGAGCGGGTTGCGATATGGCCTGCTTCGCGCAACTTGATGTAAATCTCACTCGACAGCTCACGGTTTTCTTCAGCGTGGGTCGAATGGTAGTTATCAAAGTTGATGTGAAAGTCGGCAAAGTCGGCGCAGTGTTCCGCCTGGACATTGGCGATCAGTTGCTCAGGTGTAATGCCTTCTTTTTCAGCTCGCAGCATGATTGCCGAGCCGTGGGCATCGTCTGCGCAGACATACGTACATTGATTGCCGCGTTGGTTCTGGAAGCGCACCCACATATCGGTCTGGATGTACTCAAGCATATGACCAAGGTGGATGGAACCATTGGCATAGGGCAGGGCGCTGGTGACGAGGATCTTGCGTGGCTCGGACATGGGGCTCGGCTACTTGATGAGACGGTGGTCGGCCACTATAAAGCGCCGGGCAATATATTTCACCCCGTGGGTGTGTATCTGGCGGCTTCTGGTGTTTTTAGGGGCTTTAAAGCCTGCTTTGACCGCTCGAGAAGGGGTAGGATAGCGGCCTGTTTTACATCAGTCTTTACGGGAGTTGCCCATGAGCGCAGTCAATCGCGCAGCGGTGGAGGCCGTCCTTCGCCAGTACACCGACCCATATTTGAATCAGGATCCTGTCAGTTCCGGTTGTGTGCGCAGTATTGAGGTTCAGGGTGAGCGAGTGACCGTTCAGCTTGAGTTGGGATACGCGGCCGGCCTGTTCAAGAGCGGATGGGCGCAAATGTTGCAAATGGCCATCGAGCAGATCGACGGTGTGGCTTCGGCCCGGGTTGAGGTCACGTGTGTTATCGCGGCGCACAAGGCGCAGGCGCAAATTCCGGGCCTGGCCAATGTGAAAAACATTGTCGCGGTGGCTTCTGGCAAGGGAGGCGTGGGTAAATCCACCACGGCGGCCAACCTGGCGTTGGCGCTGGCGCGCGAAGGTGCGCGGGTGGGGATTCTGGATGCCGACATTTACGGCCCCAGTCAGGGTGTCATGTTTGGTATTGCGGAGGGTACGCGCCCGAAAATTCGTGATCAAAAGTGGTTTGTGCCGATTGAAGCTCACGGCGTAGAAGTCATGTCCATGGCTTTTCTGACAGATGACAACACGCCGATGGTCTGGCGCGGCCCGATGGTCTCTGGCGCGCTGTTACAACTGGTCACTCAGACGGCATGGAATGACCTGGATTACTTGGTAATCGACATGCCGCCCGGTACGGGTGATATCCAGTTGACGCTGGCGCAGAAGGTTCCGGTGACCGGTTCGGTGATTGTAACGACGCCGCAGGACCTGGCTTTGCTGGATGCGCGCAAGGGTGTTGAAATGTTCCGTAAAGTGAACATTCCCGTGCTGGGGGTTGTGGAAAACATGGCCGTGCACATTTGCTCAAACTGCGGTCATGCAGAGCATTTGTTCGGTGAAGGCGGCGGTGAAAAGCTGGCGACTCAGTATGGCGTTGAGGTGTTGGCCTCGTTACCGCTGTCGATGGCGATCCGCGAGCAGGCCGATAATGGCAAGCCAACGGCAATCGCAGACCCGGACAGCCCTGTGGCATTGATGTATCAGGAGTTGGCCCGCCACGTAGGTGCGCGAATTGTGCTGCATGAAGCGGCCTCACAGGCCATGCCTACGATCACCACCAGCGACGATTGAGGGTGGGGTATTCTGCGGGGGCGAAACCGCTCCTGCAGATTGCGCAAGATTCCGGTTCGGGTTTGTTGCGGGCAATAAAAAACCCCGCTTTGAGGGCGGGGTTTTTACTGGATCAGTACAAGTTAGATAACTTGAACTTCCTCAGCTTGCATGCCTTTCTGACCGCGAGTAGCGATGAAAGAAACCTGTTGGCCTTCTTTCAGGCTTTTGAAGCCGTCGGATTGGATTGCTTTGAAGTGAACAAACAGGTCGTCACCGGATTGTGGAGTGATGAAGCCGAAGCCTTTTTCATCGTTGAACCACTTAACGGTACCAGTTTGGCGATTAGACATGGTGTAACTCCTTGGACAAAGATAACTGCGACTCAGGAAAAGCCCTGGCCGAGACTGAGTGCAAAGAGCAGGAAAAATTCTTGGAGATGGTTGGATCGAAATTCAACATATCGTGTAGAGATTCTCAGTGACACAAGCAGCACAGTGGCACCACCTTAACCCTTTTTGCCGAACGTGCAAAGGGTCTTTGCGAAGGTTTCTCTAAAAACGTGACTGGTGGTTGCCCTCACGCCCTGTATTTACGGCTTCATGAGCTATTTTCTAGTTTTTTGCCGTAGATTTTTGAACCGGGACCGAGTGGGCGGTAAGATGCGGATCAGAATTTTCTACCTCGTTATTCAGGACACCCGCCATGAGCATCAAACCAGACAAGTGGATTCGCCGCATGGCGCAAGAGCACGGCATGATCGAACCTTTCGTCGAGCGTCAGGTGCGTGAAGAAGGTGCAAACCGTCTTATTTCTTACGGTGTATCGAGCTACGGTTACGATGTGCGCTGCGCCAACGAATTCAAGGTGTTCACCAATATCAACTCGGCCACGGTCGACCCCAAGAACTTCGATGCTGGCAGCTTTGTCGACGTTACCAGTGACGTCTGCATCATCCCGCCCAACTCCTTTGCCCTGGCGCGTACCGTTGAATACTTCCGTATTCCGCGCAATGTGTTGACCATTTGCCTGGGTAAAAGCACGTATGCGCGTTGCGGCATCATCGTTAACGTGACACCGCTCGAGCCTGAGTGGGAAGGTCACGTGACGCTGGAGTTCTCCAACACCACCACGCTGCCCGCCAAAATCTACGCCAATGAAGGCGTCGCGCAGATGTTGTTCTTTGAGTCGGATGAAGAGTGTGAAGTGTCCTACAAGGACCGTGGCGGCAAATATCAGGGCCAGCGCGGTGTCACCTTGCCGCGCACCTGACGAACAGCGGGAATTCTTCAGCGAATCAGCACTCTACTGAGTGACCTTTCCGGTTGTGCACCATCGCGAACCGGATCATTGCTCAGGAGTGCCCCATGAAGATTGATCCCAGCATCCGCTCTCAACTGGCCAGGCTAGAGCCCAATCAAGTGGGGCTGCTGGCCTGGTCTTTATTGGCTTACCCGCAGTTGAGCGCAGGTGGAATTCCCGGCCAGCCTGATCCTGATACCCCTCAACCGACTGAGCCAGGCGTGCCTACCCGGCCTGACGAACCACCGCCCGTGCCTATGGCCTAAACGGGGAGCGGGCGGGGCGGGTCGGTTTTCAGCGTTTATTTGAGGTTGCCGCTCAAAAACTGACGCAAGCGATCGCTTTCGGGGTTGTCCAGTACGTTTGCAGGCGTGCCTTGCTCTTCTATTTTGCCTTGGTGAAGGAACACTACCTGACTCGCCACTTGACGTGCGAAGTTCATTTCGTGGGTCACCATGATCATGGTGCGCCCCTCCTCAGCCAGGCCCTGAATCACTTTCAGTACTTCGCCCACCAATTCGGGGTCCAGCGCCGACGTTGGCTCATCAAACAGCATCACTTCGGGTTCCATCGCCAAGGCGCGGGCAATGGCTACGCGCTGTTGCTGGCCCCCCGACAGAAACGCCGGGTATTGCGCCGCGACCCGTGCGGGCAGCCCTACCTTGTCGAGGTAGCGAAGTGCGCGTTCTTGCGCGTCCTTTTGACTGACTCCCAGTACTCTGCGCGGGGCCAGCGTGATGTTTTCCAGCACGGTCATGTGGCTCCACAGGTTGAAGTGCTGAAAAACCATCGCCAAGCGAGTGCGCAGGCGTTGCAGTTCATCATCACTGGCCACCCGCATCCCATGCTTGTCGTTGACCATCCGAATGACGTGGCCATCCAGGCTCATCGCGCCATCGTCGGGTGTTTCAAGAAAGTTGATGCAGCGCAAGAAAGTGCTCTTGCCTGAACCGCTGGCACCGATCAGGCAAATCACATCCCCGTTGTTCGCTTTGAGCGACACGCCTTTGAGTACTTCGTTGTCGCCATAGCGTTTGTACAGCCCGTCGACCGTCAGTTTGTACATGCAGACCTCAAGGAGAAAGAAGATAGCCGCTGCGCCAGGCCTCGCGGCCCGCCACATGAGCGATGACCATGCCGGCAGTGGCCATTCGCCGTATCGAACGGGCATATAGCACGCCGGCGACGCGGGTGTAGATCGGTGTGACACTGTCGTTGATGGGGTCAATGATGTCGGCGATCAGTTGGCCCGCGTCGAGGTGTTCGCCGGGTGTGGCGCAAAATACCAAAAGCCCGCCCACAGGGGTTGCAACCGGTTCTACACCGGCCAGCGGGGTTGCGGGGTGAAGCAAGGGAGGCAAGGCTTTGGGTTCACCGTCGATGGCACCCTGATTGATCAGGTAGTCGATCAGCGCTTGAGCATCTTGTTCGCCCAGGGCGTGGTTGACGTCGACCTGGCCGCGCAGTTCGACGGTGACCGAGACACTGCCTGGTGGGATATCGAAACAGTGCCCGTAGCGTTCTTTCAAGGCCCACCACACCAGCGTGAAGCATTCATCGAATGACATGCCGCCCGAGTCTGTTGCCAGCAGGCTGGCGTGAGCGCCGAGGTAGCGTGCCAGGGGTTCTACCTGGGGCCAGGCGTGCGGAGTGGTGTACAGATGGGCCACGGCTTCAAAATCGCAGTGCAGGTCCAGCACCCAATCGGCATCGCAGGCCAGCCTCTGCAAGGTCAGGCGCTGTGAATGCAACTGCGTTGTCGGCACTTGAGCGTCCAACGCCGCGCGCAGGTGGCGGCGAATCAGGTGCGCATTGTGCTCGGCATCGTTATTCAGTAACCCTTCGAGCTCATCGCCGATCTGAGTGCTGAGGTCGAGGAAGTTGCGGTTAAAGTTCTGTCCGCTCCCCAGTTCGTAGCGACCCAGGGGGATGTCCATCAGCACTTGTTCCAGCCCCACCGGATTGGCCACGGGAACCACGACAATCTCGCTAATCAAGCGCCCTGCGGCTTCCAGGTCGCTCAGGTGCTGTTTGAGGTGCCAGGCCACCAGCATGCCTGGCAGTTCGTCGGCGTGCAGTGAGGCTTGAATGTAGACCTTGCCCTTGGGGTGTGCTGGCCCGTAGTGAAAGCTGTGGATGTGTCGCTCTGTGCCCGGGACAGCTGCCAGTAAGGCGTGGGTTTGATGTCGCTGCATGAAAAAATCCTAGTGGGCCGGGCCGAGAAAGGCCAGCCAGCGGCGTTCGGCCAGCCGAAACAGGCCAACCAGAATAAACGTGATACATAAATAGATAATGGCTGCGATACCGAATGACTGGAAGGTTAAAAAAGTGGCGGAGTTAGCATCCCTTGCAACTTTCAACACGTCAGGCAACGTGGCGGTAAACGCTACCGTGGTCGAGTGCAGCATCAGAATCACCTCATTGCTGTAATACGGCAATGAGCGTCGTAGGGCGGAAGGTATGATGACGTAGGCGTACAGCTTCCAGCCACTGAGCCCGTAGGCTTTGGCCGCTTCAATTTCACCGTGGGCCATGCTGCGGATTGCCCCGGCAAAAATCTCCGTGGTGTAGGCGCAGGTATTAAGGGCGAAGGCCAGAATCGTGCAGTTCATTGCGTCCCGGAAGAACGCATCCAGGACTGGCTGGGCGCGTACCGCGGCGAGGCTGTAAATGCCGGTGTAACAAATCAACAACTGGATATACAGCGGCGTACCGCGAAACAGGTAGGTGTAAAACTGCACGGGCCAGCGTACCCGGCGCTTGGGGGATACTCGGGCAATCGACAGCGGAATGGACAGCACAAAGCCAATCACCAACGCGGCCGTCAACAGCCATAACGTCATCGCCAGGCCCGTGATGTGATAGCCATCGGTGTATAGAAATGGCCGCCAGTATTCCTGCAGCAGTTCGATCATCGTGTGGCCTCCCGTGCACCTGTTGCATAGCGGCGCTCCAGCCTGCGCAGCACGATGTTGGAGGCGCTGGTGATTGCCAGATAGATCAAGGCGGCAACCACCAGAAAGAAGAACAACTCGTAGGTGCTTTTACCGGCGTCTTGAGCGGCCTTTACCAGGTCGGCCAGGCCAATGATGGACACCAGTGCTGTGGCCTTGAGCATGACCATCCAGTTATTGCCGATGCCCGGCAGGGCGAAGCGCATCATGTGGGGAAAAATCACGTAGCGGAATCGCTGCCAGCGCTTGAGGCCGTAGGCGGTCGCCGCCTCGATCTGGCCACGGGGTACCGCCAGGATCGCACCGCGAAAGGTTTCGGTGAAATACGCCCCATAAATAAACCCCAACGTGATCACCCCCGCGCTGAACGGGTTGATTTCGATGTATTCCCAGTCCATTGCGTCGGTCAGCTGAGTCAACCAGGTCTGCAGGCTGTAGAAAATCAGCAGCATCAACACCAGGTCGGGAACACCCCGGATCAAGGTGGTGTAGAGCTGGGCGGTGAGGCGCAACAGTTTGACGCGAGAGAGCTTGGCACTGGCTCCCAACAAGCCGAGCAATACGCTCACGGCCAGCGACAAGACAGACAACTTCACGGTCATCCAGGTGCCTTCCAGCAGCAAGGGGCCAAACCCCTTTAGGCTAAACACCGAGAGCCCCAGGCTTTGTAGAAGGTTTTCGAACATGACAATTGAACCCATGGCAGTCGAAAAGGTACCCACCGAGCGGTGGGTACCGGGGCATTATTGACCGCTGTACAGGTTCAGGTCGCCGAAGTGTTTGGCCTGGATTTTGGCGTAGGTGCCATCATCGTGTAACGCTTTGATACCTTTGTTCAGTTTGTCCTGTAGCGCTTTGTTACCTTTTTTAATGCCGATGGCGGTTTTGGATGGCAACAACTCGCTGTCCACGGCTGCGCTTACTTCATAGTCAGCGCCTTGAGGGGTTTTTAAAAAGCCCAGCTCGGCTTGCAGCATGTCCTGGATAGAGGCGTCGAGACGGCCCGAAAGCAGGTCGGCATACACCTGATCCTGGTTGGCGTAGGCCTGGGTCGTCACGCCTGCCTTCTCGAGTACGGCTTTGGCGTAGGCTTCCTGGATGGTGCCTTGCTCATAGCCCACCTTTTTGCCTTTAAGCGATTCGGGTGTGGCGTCCAGCCCGGCACCTTTTTTGAACACCAGCGAGGTGGGGCCTGAGAACAGCTCATTAGAGAAGTCGATGACTTTTTCACGGGCCGGGGTGACGGTCATGGAAGAGATAACGCCGTCGAATTTATTGGCCTTGAGCCCTGGAATCGTCCCGTCGAAATCGGTCTCGACCCATTTGCATTTCACTTTCAGTTCAGCACAGATGGCATTGCCCAGGTCGATATCAAACCCCACCAGGCTGCCGTCGGCGGCCTTGGACTCAAAGGGGGCGTAAGAGGGGTCAACTCCGAAGCGCAGCTCTTTGTACTCTTTGGCAAAGGCAGTGCCTGCTGCGATGCAAAGAGTCAGTGCAGAAAGGGCCAAAAATGTTTTTTTCATTATTCAATCCCTAAAACCAGTGAGCGCTTGTGGCGCGTGAGTGCTGTGATGAAGTGCGACGACCCGAGGGCTGTAGCAAGTTCTGAACCACAGTGGGAATGAATAAAAAATAAAGACGGCACCAGGCTGCGGCCGCTTGAGTCGACGTGCCTTGAGGCGGGCGCGCTCCAAAACGGTGCGGCTTGCCCGTGAGGGCCCCGAAGCGGGGGCTATCACGGGTCAGTGGGGCGTCAGGGCTTGCTCGGCACCAGCGTCAGGCGGGTGGTGCCGTAGACCTTGTCAAAGTGCTGCGGCTGCAGCGGGAAGCTGAAGTATTGCCCTTTGAGCCACGGTTCAATGCCATCGGTGTAGTGAGGGCTCGCTGGGTTGCTGGACTGGCCGCTGCTGTTTTGGGCCATCATTGGCTCAGCTTGCCCGAAGTCCACGATCATGCGCATGGCGGGAATCAGCGTGGTCTCAAAGCCATTGCCGCCGGTGTTGTACGCGGCGATGTTCAACGTGGTCTGGTCGCCTCCGGCCGCAATCGGCCCGCGAACCACCTGGCCGTCGCTATTGCGCCACAGGTAATGGTGCAATTTGCCCCACTGCCAGGCTGTGTGGTCGTTGCCCAGCAGTTGATTGCCAGTGGTGATGGTTGCCGCCAGGCTACGGGCCAGAATGGCGGGCTTGTCGTGTTTTTGCGAAGTGCGGCTGTCGTTCCAGAACGGGCTGTCTTCGCGGCCCAGTAAATGATCACTGAGCGCCGAATACGATAAGTTGCCGTTGGCGATAAAGGCTTGCCAAGTGTCACTGCTCTCCGGGCCCAGCTCATCCAGGAAGATCTGTCGAAGGCTTACGTGCAGGAACAGTTCATACACGGCGGCATCGGCCGAAGCAGGGCTCAGCTTACCGTCAAATGCCATGAGCCGAGCAAGGGCTTCGCGGGCGTTGGCCTGATCGGTTGAGGGCAATGCGCCGATGGCTTGCTTCAAGGGGTGGGCCATGCCTGGTGCGTTGAACAGGGCTTTCAACTTGGCTGCAAACAGGGTGGTCTGGTCGTACTGCATGGCGATCATGCTACGAGTGTCTTGTTTACCGCTGCCAGCCAACTGGGCGAGGCGTTCGCTGCGCTCAGGTGACTGCCAGGAGTTGGACAGTTGCATGCCGTACCCATAAGCCGCCGTGCGCTGATTGGCGGCACCGAGCCAGCCTTGTGCCGGGTCCTGGTCGTAAGGGTGCAGCATTGGGTCGGCATAACCGTCCCAGTCGTAGCGGCTGTCCCAGCCCGGCGAGGGCAGCAGGCCCAGGCCTTCACGGCGGTTGGGGTACAGGCCGGTAACTTGCCAGCCGATGTGGTTGGCGTCGGCGTATATCAGGTTCAGTGCCGTTGCCCGGATTTCCCGGCTGGCGTCAGACGCGGCTTCGCTGTGTTGCGCCCGTGAGAGGTCAAAAAACGCATCCAGGGTTTTATCGCCTTTCATGTCTGGCATCTGCAGTGCGAACCCCAGGGTGCTATTCAAGGCATGAGGTTCGCCCAGCGCGCTGTTGAGCAGCGGCCCGTGCCGCGTTTCGTAGATGGCTTCGCGAATCGGGCGTTGGCCTTTGATGAAAAATGTTTCGTTACGCACGATCGCGGGCAGCCATTTTCCGTCTGCGAGGTAGTACAGGGTATTGCCTTGGCGCTTGAGCTTTTCCAGGAACACGTCCTGGTTGTCGCCCATCGCGGCGCTGATGCTCCAGGCCACCTTGCCGTTAAACCCGGCGAACAGCGTTGGCAGGCCGGCAATCGATGCGCCGGCCGCCTGATACTTGGGCGCGCGAATCTGGACATAGCTCCAGGACGAAGGAACGCCGATTGGCTGGTGAATATCGTTGGCCAGCAGGCTCTTGCCCGAGCGGCTGCGCTGGGGGGCGATTGCCCAGTTACTGGACGCGGTCACACCCGGCAGGCTCAGTTGTGTGACCTGCTCCAGGGCTTTGCTGAGGCGGGCTACCCCTCGCAACTGGCTGCCCGCCAAACCTTTGAGTTTGTCGGCTTCTGCCATTGGCAAGGCTTCGTTCGGGTAGGTGGGCGTCAGCCAGGCGAGTTTGTCGGTACTGACGTTTTGGGCCAGCACCAGTGTATTGAGTTCTTCTTGCAGGTTGACCGACAGACCGAAGTTCAACAGGCTGAAAATCAACGCTGAATCTTCGGGTTTCCAGTACTCGGCTTTGTACCCCGCTTGAGCCAGGTCGGCCGGGAGCTTGTCGCGGTAGCGGAACAGGTAAGCGTTCACGCCGCGTGCGTACACCTCGAAGAACCGTTTTAGGCGTGGCGAGGCACTTTTATACAACTCATCGGCATTTTTTTTCAGATTGATACTGCGCATCAATCGGTCGGATTCCAGGGCATCGGCACCGTTCAGTTCGGCCAGCCTGCCTTGGGCCAGCAAGCGCAGACGTACCATTTGGCTGATACGGTCGCTGGCGTGAACGTAACCCAGGGTGAACAAGGCGTCATGAAAGCTGCTGCTTTCGATCAACGGGACGCCCTGACTGTTGCGCCGTACCGACACGTTTTGAGCCAGGCCCTTGAGCGGTTGCACGCCCGAGGTGGGTACCAGGCTTTCAGCGGTGTGATTGTTTAGCTGGCAACCGGCCAGGCTCAACAGGCTGACCATTGTCGCGGCAACGCCGAACCGGGGTAAAAAATGAGTAAGGGCTGGCGAGGCCATGACAAAGCTCCTGCGGGGGTGGTGTCATCGAAAGGCGCTACGTTAGTGAGCCCGGTGACGCCGCGCAAGCGCTATCTTGGACGTGCTGGCCAGCGATGGATGGCGGCGTTGCGCGAGGGCCAGGGCCGCCTTGAAGCCACATCGTGAGCCAGCATGATTATGTTGGCGTGCCGGTTATTTCTGCGGGTTGATGGTGTCTGCCAGTGCGTAGGCGCGCTCGGTGGCCGGGCGGGCTTTGATACGGTTGAACCAGACCTTCAGCGCCGGGAAATCATCCAGATTTTGCCCCTGGAACGTGTGGGGCACGATCCACGGGTAAATGGCCATGTCCGCGATGCTATACGTTGAGCCTGCCACAAAATCGTGACCTTCCAGCTGTGTGTTCAGAACGCGGTATAGCCGTGCGGTTTCATCGGTGTAGCGCTTGATCGCGTAGGGGACTTTCTCCGGTGCGAACCGATTGAAGTGATGGTTTTGCCCGGCCATCGGCCCCAGGCCGCCCATTTGCCAAAACAACCATTGCAAGGCCACTTGGCGGCCACGCAAGTCCTGCGGCAAGAATTGACCGGTTTTCTCCGCGAGGTACAGCAAAATAGCGCCGGATTCAAACAGGGACAGCGGCTCGCCACCGTCAGCCGGCGCGTGGTCGACAATAGCGGGAATGCGGTTGTTGGGGGCGATCTTCAGGAAGTCGGGGGCGAATTGCTCGTTTTTACTGATGTTCACCGGGTGCACACTGTAGGGCAGGCCGGCCTCTTCAAGAAACAACGAGATTTTGTGGCCGTTGGGCGTGGTCCAGTAATAAAGGTCGATCATGAAGGGCTCCAGAAGGGAATGGACTCGCAGCCGTCATGACGCGCTGCGTGCGGTCAGTTTTACCCCCAATGGTGCGTCAGTTGAAAGAGGTTGCTGTAGACGAGGTGGGATTTTTCGCCTTTCAGAAGCACAAACGCCGCATGAGCCTAAGGCTGATGCGGCGTGCAGGTGCCTTGGAGAATCAGGCCCCGTGGCACTTCTTGAATTTTTTGCTGCTGCCACACGGGCAAGGATCGTTGCGGCCAACGTCCTTCAGTTCATTGCGTACGGGCTCCTGGGGCGCGTGGTTGCAATGAGGGCCATGCACGTGGCCGTGGTCGTGGTCATGCTCATGGGCGTGATGGTCATGATCGTGGTTGCAGTCAGGGCCATGAACGTGGGGTTGTTGGGTCATTACTCACTCACTCTGGAATAAAATCGCCCGGGATTATCTCGCCTTTACGCGTCAGGTGCACGTCGTAACCGAAGAACAGGCCGGTTTCCAGCGTACCTTCCAGGCGATAGGGGATGGGTTGGTCGGGTGATTCAAGCATTTTGACCAGCGGCCGCACATGTGGCCACAGGTTGGTGCGAATCGGTACCACGAAATGGGCACGACTGTTGGGCTTCACGCTGAACCACTCACTGTACTCGCCCTCGGTCAGTTTGATCGGCCCCAAATAAACGGTGTAATTGAGGCCGCGCACGATGAGCGTCGAGTCATTCGGGTTATCAATGCTGAAATGCAGCTTGAAGCGCTGCTCCAACAACTTGGCCCTGACCAGTTCCACCTGCCTCAGATGGACTTGCGGGGCTTTGTCCGATGACGTAAACCACGACGCACACCCCGACAGCGTCAGCAAGGTGAGCAGAGTGATGATGCGTGTAACGCGAGCCCGATAATCCATTCCTTGCTCCTGCCCAGCGGTTATGTGCGTTTAACTGCCGAAAAAACCGGCGCAGCATTTTTTGAATTTGAGCCCGCTGGTGCAGGGGCAGGCATCATTGCGCCCGACTTTAAGCGCCACCGTGGGGTCGATGAAGTACCAGCGCCCGGCCTGTTGCACAAAGGATGAGCGCTCCCGGTGCTGGTGTTCGCCCTGGTCATCGTGCCAACGCGCCGTAAACGTCACAAAGGCGTGTTCGGGTTGCCCTCCCAGCACTTCACTGCTGTCTACCTGCAAACCCAGCCAGGTGCTGTGCGCGCTCCAGTCAGCCATTGATTGACGGTTCAGGCCAGCCTGCTGCGCCGGCAAGGTGGTACTGACCAGATAATCAATCAGCCCCAGAACGTAGGCGCTGTAACGTGAGCGCATCAGGGTTTCGGCGCTCGGTGCCGGGTGCCCGGTGTGATAAAGCCCACAGCAGGCATCCAGCAAATTGCCGCTGCCGCAGGGGCAAATGGATGTACTCATCGTCTTACCACCAGTATTTGCCAAAGTTTTGCGGGTTGGCCCAAAACCTGGCATTCAGCCAGTCGGGGACTTGTTTGTATTCGCGTAAATCATAGGTGAACAGAGTGAGTTGCTGCTCTTCACGCTGAAAGTGCTCACTGCTTTGCAAGGCAAGGGCGAAAAAGTCGGTTTCTTGCCAGCCGCAGGCCGTCAGGTCGGCCAGTACGGCAATACGGCTTGCGTTCAGATTACGAATGCCCCCCAACAATTGCAGGCCCTCGCGCTTGGGCAGGTGCTCCAGGCAGTCGATGACCAGCGCGAGGTCAAAGCGTTGCGAGGCCAGGTCGGCAGGCAAGGCACCGGGTGCCGCATGGGCAACCAATGTGTCGGGGTGTGCCGCTTGAAAGGCTGCCAGGGCCGGAAAATGGCTGGCACCCACGACCAGTAGCCGTTCCGGCGCAGAGCGATCAAGCAGTGCGGCCAATGCTTGTTGAGGTGTGCGCGAAGAAATACCAAGGCTCATCGAAAATCCTCTATCTGAGGGCCCAAGACTAGCCTGCACAGCCCCTGCTATACAAAGGGGCTGTGAAAGACCGGTCGGTCCGAGTGCCCGCGCATCGGCGCTCAAGCTCGGGGTTGGTCGGCCAGAAGGGCGAGTTTCGACACTGAGGGGCACAGGCTCTGGACGCTTGGCCCCGGCATGCAATGGAGCGATTTCGTCAAACGGGTCGCGAACGTGGCGCTATAAGCCGTTTGGATGGACTCTTTTTTCACCGGGCTCTGGCGTCGCACGCCCGCAAGCCGTTAATGTTCACTGAAAGAAAAAAATAAGCAAAGGGGGGGCTATGAAGGTGCTTTGGGGGGTGGGGAAAGTCTTGGCGCTGGTGTTCTGGGGGGTTGTACTGATCAACCTGTTCAGCCCGCTGATAAACCCGTTTGATGTGTTGGTGAGCCTGGCAGGCAGTCTATTGCTGTTGACGCATTTGCTCGAATTGTTGTTGTTCAATCGCAGTATCAAAGATCGCCCACATCCTTGGCGTGACCGGTTTTACATCCTTTTGCTCGGGGTTCTTCACGTACAAACCCTTCGCAGCCCCTCTCAACAAGGTTCTGATCATGCGTAAGTTATGGCTGTTGGTGGCGTTGTGCAGCCCGCTTGTACAGGCTGAATCTGTGAGCGTGGAAGCCAATACCCTGTTGCGTCTACCTGCCAATACGAGTGTGCTGCAACTGGACCGTCTTGACGTTGCGGATTACGCCACACTGCTGATTCCGGCCAGTGTCACGCAGATCAATGTCGAGCAATTGCGCATGGGGCGCGAGGCGCGCATCGCCATTGTGCCGGCCGAACGGGAAATAGCACTGCGGGCCACTCACGCCGAATTGGGCGAAGGCAGTCAGATTAGCGCTCGCGGCGCGGCGGGGACTTACGAGAAAGCTGCCCGGCCCGCTCGTGACCTGAATGTACGGTTTGGTTCCTTGCAGGCCCATGCATTAGCCATCGATGCCCGCGGCGGTACCGGGGCCCCGGGGTATACCGGGCTGGACGGCGGTAATGGCCAGGCCCCAGGCTGTACGTGGGGCGCGGCGGGTTCCGGGGCGGATGGCGACCATGGCGGCAATGGCCATCAGGGCGCTGCTGGTGCGCACGTACGCGTGGAACTGCCGCGTGACTTCCCGAGCGAACTGATCAAGGTTCAGGTTGACGGTGGCGTCGGCGGTAAGGCGGGTGAGGGCGGCCAAGCCGGCGCGGGTGGCAAGTCCAAGGGCTGTATTGTGTACCGCGCTGACGGTGCCAAAGCTGGCCGCCCGGGCCTGTCAGGTCAGCCGGGTGAGGCGGGCGCGGCAGGTGCCGTGACGATCCAGCGCTTGTAATCGCCCTGATGGCCGTCACTGCGCTCTGCAATGGCGGCTATCAGGTATCACATCATGGGCCGGGCTGCCGCAATGGCTATCAGCACCAGGCCAACAATCAAGTTGCCGCCCACCACGCGTCGAATCCGGCCCATCACCGCCGCGCCTTGCGCCCACTCTTGAGCGTCAACCGCTTTGCGCAACTCCGGCAATTGCAACGATTGAACGCGGATGAACAGTGCCACCATGACGATGTACAGGCCCATCATGATTTGCACATAACGCGGTGCGGTTTCAAAGCCACTGAAGCGCATCTGCAGCAAGGCCACACCGCTGATCGGTAAAATCACGACGGCAATCCACACCCATGTGAAAAAACGTTGAAACACTTCTACCCACAGTTTAAGCCTGGAGGGCCCATCCAGCGCGATACCCGCGGCCGGGCGCAGAATCATCCAGGCGAAAAACATGCCGCCCACCCAGATCAGGGCGGCCAACACATGCAGGCTATAGGTGAGTGCAAAGGCAGTCATGGGTACTCCGTTCGGCGCAGGATCAATTAGCGGGGTATGATAGCGGCCATTCGAACCACTGAAAATTTATCCAGCGTTTTGCGCGCCCGAAAATCATGATTAGTAACGAACTCAAATCCCAGATCCAGGGCGCTTACTCGCGTTTTCTCGAAGCCAAGAGCCTCAAGCCGCGCTATGGCCAGCGTTTGATGATCGCTGAAGTGGCCAAAGTGCTGGGCGATATCGACACCGACGAAGAAAACCACCGCACTGGCGAACCAGCGGTGGTCGCCGTTGAGGCAGGCACCGGCACGGGCAAGACGGTGGCGTACAGCCTGGCAGCCATCCCGACCGCCAAGGCGGCGGGCAAACGGTTGGTGATCGCGACGGCGACTGTCGCGTTGCAAGAGCAGATCGTCTACAAGGACCTTCCTGACTTGATGCGCAACAGCGGGCTGAATTTCAGCTTTGCGCTGGCCAAGGGCCGCGGGCGTTATATGTGCCTGTCCAAACTCGACATGTTGCTGCAGGAAGGCCATGCGCAAACGGCGACGGCGCAGTTGTTCGAGGAAGAAGGTTTCAGGATCGAAGTGGACGAAGCCAGTCAAAAGTTGTTTACCAGCATGATCGAAAAGCTGGCGGGCAATAAGTGGGACGGCGACCGTGACAGCTGGCCCCAGGCCCTGGAAGACCAGGACTGGGCCCGCCTGACCACCGATCACAGCCAGTGCACCAGCCGCCATTGCCCCAACTTCGGCCAGTGTGCCTTTTATAAGGCCCGTGAAGGCATGGGCAAGGTCGACGTGATCGTCACCAACCACGACATGGTGCTGGCAGACCTCGCTCTGGGCGGCGGCGCGGTGTTGCCCGACCCGCGTGACACGCTCTATGTGTTCGACGAAGGCCATCACCTGCCAGACAAAGCCATCGGTCACTTTGCCCACTACACCCGGTTGCGTTCAACCGCCGACTGGCTGGAGCAAACCGCCAAAAATCTCACCAAGCTGCTGGCCCAACACCCGTTGCCTGGCGACCTGGGGCGTTTGCTGGAACAGGTGCCGGAACTGGCCAAAGAGATCAAGGCGCAGCAACAGTTCATGTTCCAGGCCTGCGAGCAAATCGCGGATTTCAAGGTCGGTGAGGAACCTGAAGGGCGCGAGCGCCCGCGTCATCGGTTCGTCGGGGGGCTGATCCCCGACCACCTGCGCGAGATGGGCATCGAGCTGAAAAAAGGCTTTTCACGGCTGACCGACTTGTTCACCCGGTTGACCGAGATCCTCAAGGACGGCATGGACGGCGAAGTCAATATTGGCATCACCAGCAATCAGGCCGAAGAGTGGTACCCGCTGTTTGGCAGCCTGTTGTCCCGTGCCCAGGGCAACTGGGAACTGTGGACCGCGTTCACCGTGGAAGACCCGGAAGATAACCCGCCCATGGCGCGGTGGTTGACCCTGGCTGAAAGCGGCACGCTGTTCGATATTGAAGTCAACGCCAGCCCCATCCTGGCGGCTGAAATGTTGCGCCGTAACCTGTGGAATGTGGCCTACGGCGCGCTGGTGACCTCAGCGACGCTCACGGCACTGGGCACCTTTGATCGCTTCCGTATGCGGGCCGGTCTGCCCAGAACGGCGGTGACGGCCGTGGTGCCGAGCCCGTTCCATCATGCTGATGCAGGTGTGTTGCGCGTACCGGACCTCAAGGCTGACCCGCGTGATGCCACGGCCCACACCGCCGCCATCATCCGTGATCTTCCAGGGTTGGTTGAAGGCTCACGGGGCACGCTGGTGCTGTTTTCGTCGCGCAAACAAATGCAGGACGTGTTCGACGGCCTGGAGCGCGATTGGCGCAAGCAAGTGTTTATCCAGGGCAACCTGTCCAAGCAGGAAACCCTTAACAAGCACAAGGCGCGGGTCGATGGCGGGGACTCCAGCGTGCTCTTCGGGCTGGCCAGTTTCGCAGAGGGTGTGGACTTGCCCGGCGCGTATTGTGAGCACGTGGTCATTGCCAAAATTCCTTTTTCGGTGCCCGACGATCCTGTTGAGGCGGCGCTGGCCGAGTGGATCGAAGCCCGCGGTGGCAACCCCTTCATGGAAATCTCGGTGCCCGATGCGTCGCTCAAGCTGGTCCAGGCCTGCGGACGACTGCTGCGCACTGAGCAGGACCGGGGCACTATCACGCTGCTGGATCGGCGTTTGGTCACCCAGCGCTACGGCAAGGCGATTCTGAACGCCTTGCCGCCTTTTCGCCGCGAAATATCTTAAGCGCATGCCGGCCTTTTCGCCGGCTTGGCTGTCTATGCTCTGACAATCACCACCTCACAGGCTTTTGCGGCCGTTTGGGAGACCTTGATTCATATGATTCGCCGTTCGCTGTCTGCTGTAATTGCGTTGCTGGTCACGACCCCGCTGTTGGCGGCGCCTGCCGGTCAACAAACCCTGTTCAACTTCGTTCGTCCTGCCGATGTGGTACAGGTGACGACCGTAGATGCGAGCTTGCCGCAATACAACGCGGAGCAAACGGCTGAAGGTGAAGTGCTGCGCCGTGTGACGTTCAGCCCGGCGGCTGCGCCGAGCCTGCGCTTAACCCCGCAGAGCGGCGTGTGGGACTGGTCGCAGTCCGGCATGATGACGCTGCGGGTGCAAAATGCGATGAGCTGGGCGCTCACCCTCGACGTGACCGTACAGAGCACCGATGGCAAGACCCTCACCAGCCGCATTGACCTACCGGCTGGCCCGGCGCAAACCCTGCTGTTGCCGTTGCAGGCCAATTCGGCGCACAGCCAGGGCATGCGCGCGGGGCCGCCCATGCCGATGACGCTTGATGGGCAACGTATCTTATTGGCCAACAGCCAGGGGGCGATTGATCGCAGCCAGGTGGCTTCGGTCACGGTATCGATCCCGGGCCCGAACGCGGCGCAAAGCATTTTGCTCGAACGTTTTGGTGTGCAGGACGGCGAAGGCGTGATCAAGGCGGTGTACGGCGCGATCGTGGACGGGTATGGCCAGTCCACTCGCGCCAAGTGGCCCGAGCGTGTCAGCACCGATGAACAACTCAAGGCGGGGGCCGCCAAAGAGCAACAACAACTCAAAGACTGGCGGGTCAAGCAGCCAGATCTGGACGCATACGGCGGCTGGCTCAAAGGCCCTGTGTTTGAGGCCAGTGGTTTTTTCCGGAGCGAAAAGCGCCATGGCCGCTGGTATCTGGTCACCCCCGACGGTCACCCGTTTTACTCACTGGGCCTGAACGCCGTAACGGCCAACGACAGTCAGACCTACGTGGCCGGGCGTGAATGGATGTTCACCGACTTGCCGGCGGATGGCGCGCCGCTGGCCGGGTATTACGGCTCATCGAACCACAACAATGGTAATGGGGCTTCGCAGGGGCGCGGTTTCAATGCCGGGCGCTGGTACAACTTCTATGGTGCCAACCTGCAGCGGATCTACGGCCAGCCCTGCACGGTGCCCGACGCGCAGCAGGCCGTTGAGTCTGCCAGGCCGTGTGCAACCGAAGCTTTCGATGCCAAACGCTGGCAGACCCACACTCTTGATCGCCTGCAAGCCTGGGGTTTTAACACCATTGGCAACTGGAGCGACCCGGAACTGGGCCTCAATGATCGCGTGCCTTACACCTTGCCGCTGTCGATTGTCGGTGATTACACCAGCATCAGTACTGGTACAGATTGGTGGGGCGGCATGCCGGACCCGTTTGACCCGCGCTTTGCCATGGCCACTGAACGCGCCGTGGCCATTGCTGCCCGCGATCATCGTGATGACCCGTGGTTGATTGGCTATTTCGCAGATAACGAGCTGGCATGGGCCGGTCCCGGGGATGATCCGAAATCACGCTATGCCCTGGCCTTCGGCACGTTGAGAATGACCACCGACGTACCGGCCAAACGTGCCTTCCTCAAGCAATTGCGCGACAAATACCGTAACCAGCAAGGCCTGTCCAAAGCTTGGGGCGTGGATATTCCCGCGTGGGAATTGATGGAAGACCCAGGTTTTGAGGCACCTTTGCCCAGTGCCGAACACCCGGAAATCGAAGCGGATTACCAGTATTTCCAAAAAGTGTTCGCCGACACTTACTTCAAGACCATCTCGGATTCGTTGAAATGGCATGCCCCGAATCATTTGTTGCTGGGCGGCCGCTTTGCCGTGAGTACTCCAGAGGCTGTGCGTTCGTGTGCGCAGTACTGCGATGTGCTGAGCTTCAACTTCTATACCCTCCAGCCACAGGATGGTTACGATTTTGCCGCGCTGCGTGACCTGGACAAGCCGGTCATGATTACCGAGTTCAACTTCGGCTCCCGCGACCGTGGTCCGTTCTGGGGCGGAGTCACCGAGGTGGCCAATGAAGAAGCGCGTGGCCCGGCCTATGCCCGGTTTCTCAAGCAAGCCGTCGCCGAGCCATCAATTGTCGGCGTGCACTGGTTCCAGTACCTGGATCAACCGGTTACCGGCCGTTTGCTGGACGGGGAAAACGGTCACTTCGGTCTGGTCGGCATCACGGACTTGCCGTTTAACGGGTTTGTCGAGAGTGTTCGCAAAACCAACCTCAATACCCTTCAACAATTGGGTCAGGAAGCCGCCAAGGCACAGGTTGAAACCGAGCAGGCGATCAAGGCGGCCCGGCAAACCCCTGAAGATGGCAACAGTGCCAGCTCTGGCGGGGGCCATGCGGGTGGCCACTCAGGCAAGGGGCACTGATAGCCCACAAAAAGTGATCTGCGACAATACAGTTCGTCGTTAACCGCGGCAGCGGGCTGTGCTTTTAGTGTTCTTTGTCTAAGGTGACTCCCTTAACTGAAAGGAGTCTTCGACATGGAAGCGAAAGGCACGTGTGTAAGTGGGTTCGAAGCCGTTCAGCAGGCCTTTGAGTCAATCTTTGATGATCCCCAGGAGCGCGGGGCGGGTATTTGTGTGCAAGTGGGTGGCGAGACCGTGGTGGATCTGTGGGCGGGCGTAGCGGACTTCGAACGTCAAAAGCCTTGGGGCCATGACACCCTTGTTAATGCGTATTGCACGATAAAACCCTTTACCGCCGTGGCGACCTTGATGCTGGTAGAGCAGGGCAAACTGGAACTGGATGTGCCTGTGGCCCGTTACTGGCCTGAGTTTGCCCAGGGCGGCAAGGATCAGGTCACCTTGCGCCAGGTGTTGTCACATACCTCGGGGTTGCCAGCCCTGCGCCTGCCAAACAGAACCCCCACCATGTACGACTGGCATGAGATGGCCGCCATCCTGGCGGCTGAGCCACAGTGGTGGCAGCCCGGAACTGACCTGGGTTACGGTGCCACGACCTATGGTTGGATCCTCGGCGAGCTGATCCGTCGGGTGGAAGGCCAAGAGCCGTGTGACTTTATTCGCGAGAAAATCTCGCAGCCCAACGGGCTGGAAGTCCACATGGGCGTCGAGGAGCAGCACTTTCATCGTATTGCCGGCTTTGATCGGGCTGAAGGGCGGCAGGGTGATCAATATGCGGTAGACCTTCGCAAGGTCATCGTCAATGAACCTGAGCACGTGGCAACGCTTGCGTTTACCAACCCGAACGTGGGCCCCGGTCAAACGTCGGATCCTCGATGGTGGGCCTACCGCCAGCCCGGTGTGAATGGTCACGGAACCGCCCATGGGCTGGCCGGTTTTTACAGTGCGCTGCTGGGCGGGCGATTGATCGGCCCAGAGCTGTTAAGTGAGTTTACTCAGGAGCACAGCAATGGCATGGACCGTACACTGTTGCGGCCCATGCGCTACGGGCTGGGCTGCATGATGGAGCAACCGGCTGATCCAGGGGCTTCGTTCGGTATGGGCAGCCGCGTGTTTGGCCATGTCGGGCTGGCCGGCCCGGTGGGTTTTGCTGACCCGGACCGGAATGTGAGCTTTGGCTTTGTGACCACCACAATGGGTAGCCATGTGCTCATGGATCCGCGTGCGAAAAAACTGGCCACGCTGGTTTACGCTGCGCTTTGATGGCCTGAGAAAAAGCAGGTGTGATGCTCGTCACACCTGTTTTCCCTGCACCCGTTTCACAAAATCTACACCCTCACCCTGTTACTTTCTGTCATATGGCCCCAATGCACATAAATTGTGCGTCTGGAGTGGTTTGCTCTGTTTCAAAATTTGACAGGGACTGGAACAATGCACGCCTTGTATAGCCAAGCGTGATCCAGGAGGGTAGGGGTGCAGATTCAAGGGTTTTATGACCTTCAATTCGAAACCGTGCGCGATGCGTTTGCTGATCTGTTCAACGATCCGCAAGAGCGTGGTGCAGCCCTGTGCATTCAGATCGGTGGCGAGACGGTTATCGACCTGTGGGCCGGAACCGCTGACAAGGACGGTACGCAGGCATGGCACTCGGACACGATCGTCAATCTGTTCTCCTGTACCAAAACCTTTACCGCCGTTGCGGCGCTGCAATTGGTGGAAGAGGGCAAGCTGGCGCTGGATGTACCGGTTGCTCGTTACTGGCCTGAGTTCGCGGCCGCTGGCAAGGAGACCATCACCTTGCGGCAGTTGCTTAGCCACCGTGCCGGCTTGCCTGCACTGAGGCAACTGATGCCTGCCACGGCTTTGTATGAGTGGCAAACGATGGTGCAAGCGTTGGCGGCTGAAGCACCCTGGTGGACGCCCGGACAAGGCCATGGTTATGCCGCGATCACTTATGGCTGGCTGGTGGGCGAGTTGATCAAACGGGCCGACGGGCGTAGCCCCGGGCAATCGATCGTAGCGCGCACCGCTACACCGCTGAGCCTGGACTTTCATATAGGCCTGGCAGACGGCGAATTTGAGCGGGTGGCGCACATTGCCCGCAGCAAGGGCAACCTGGGCGATGAAGCGGCTCAGCGCTTGCTCAGGGCGATGATGAATGAACCGATGTCCATGAGCACCCGGGCATTCACCAATCCACCGTCTATCATGACCAGCACCAATAAACCGGAGTGGCGGCGGATGGAGCAGCCAGCCGCCAATGGTCACGGTAATGCCCGTAGCCTGGCGGGTTTTTACAGCGGTTTACTGGACGGTCAATTGCTTGAAGCCGAGATGCTTGAGCAATTGACCCGCGAACACAGCGCTGGAGAGGATAAAACCTTACTGACCCCAACACGTTTCGGCTTGGGCTGCATGCTGGACCAGCCGGACAGGCCCAACGCGACCTTTGGCCTCGGGCCTCAGGCATTTGGCCATCCGGGGGCCGGTGGTTCAATCGGCTTTGCCGACCCCGAGCGTGACGTGGCTTTCGGGTTCGTGACGAACACCCTGGGGCCTTATGTTTTGATGGACCCTCGTGCCCAAAGCCTGGTCAAGGTCTTGGCGCAGTGTTTGTAATCGGGTATTTGTAGGTCATAGGTCGGAACCTTGTAGCTTTTATCTCTTCAATACGTTTTTTTATGTAGGCATAGTGCCCCTTTATTCTTAATTCATTGTGTGGATATTCAATGTCATCTAATAAGACCCTCGCCCTGGCGCTTTGCCTGGTTATTACCGGTTGCGCGCAAACCCCACAGAATGATGCCGACAGCGGCCATAAATGGTGGCAGTTTGGTTCTTCGGATCAGGCATCGAGCCCTAAAGATAAAAGCGTCGCTGACGCCTCAAAACCTGCGGACACTAAACCCGTGGCCAAGGCAGCGACCCCGGCTCCTGCGGTAAAAGCAACGTCCGAAAAGAACTGGTGGTGGCCGTTTGGTGGCAACGATAAAGACACCAAGGCTACGACCGTGGGTGTGATTCCGATGCCGGATCCGAAAATCACTCAGGCCTGGCTGGATGAATATGAGCCTCGCCTGCGTGTCGCGATCAAGGATACGAACCTGCAACTGGAGCGCCGCGAGAACTTGTTGGTGATTGTGGCCTCTGCCGACAGCTCGTTCAAAGCGACCCGTCCGGACTTGCTGATGCCTGCGATGCTGGGGCCCTTTACCCGCGTGGCAAAAGTGGTTGAAGGCGATCCAAAAACGGCCGTGTTGGTACTGGGTCATGCCGACTCTTCAGGCACCATGGCCGCCAATACCCGTTTGAGCCTTGACCGCGCCAAGTCGGTGGCCGCGATTTTTCGCATGAGCGGCCTTGAAAGCAATCGTCTGACCCTGCGTGGCATGGGGTCTGTCATGCCGCGCGCGGCCAACGACAGTAACGAGGGGCGCTCGCTCAACCGCCGAGTCGAAATCATGATGACTCAGCAAGCAACGATGGTGGCGCTGGTGAGCAAGTACAGCCAGCCGGCCCTGTCGCCAGCCGATCTGGTCGCTGTTCAGCCCGCCGTCGCGCCTTCTGATGCCAAAAAGGCTGCCGCGCCTGCCAAGAAATCGGCTGTCGCCAAAAACACAGCACCGGCCAAAAAAGCCGTGAAAAAGACCCCGGCCAAAAAAACGGTCGTGGCTAAAGAAGCAGCACCGAAAAAAGTTGCAGCAAACGATCAGACCAAGAACTGATTGATTCAGGGAAGGAGTGCGTCATGACCCAAGCGCTGGCTGATATGCGCCGTGATTACACCCGCGATGGACTGGCCGAAGATCAGGCTCCGGCTGAGCCCTTTGCACTGTTTCATCGGTGGTTCAGCGACGCCGTCAAAACCGAGCAGCCCCCTGTCGAGGCGAATGCCATGACGTTGGCTACGGTGGATGATGAGGGGCGGCCGCATTGCCGGGTGTTGTTGCTCAAGGGGCTGGATGAGCAGGGTTTTACCTTCTTCACCAATTACACCAGCGCCAAGGGCGAGCAATTGGCGGCCAGGCCCTTTGCCGCCATGACGTTTTTCTGGCCGACCCTGGAGCGTCAGGTGCGCATTGAAGGCGACGTGGTGAAAGTGACGGCACAAGAGTCTGATGCGTACTATCAGGTTCGCCCCCTGGGCAGCCGAATCGGTGCTTGGGCTTCGCCGCAAAGCCAGGTGATTGCCAACCGTGAGGCCTTGAGCGAATTGCTCAAGGCCACGCAAGAGCGCTTCACTGACACCCAACCGCATTGCCCCGACCATTGGGGCGGTTACCGATTGCTGCCCCGGCGCATTGAATTCTGGCAGGGTCGCCCCAGCCGCCTGCATGATCGATTGAACTACCGGCGTGAAGGGGCGCAGTGGGTCCGTGAGCGCCTGGCCCCCTGAAGCAGGGCTACAATCCTGTGGTTAAGCGCTACCCTTTACAAACGTTCTTGAGCGGTTGTCAGCGTTGCGTTGGCTGTACAGCCGCTGAATAAAGCCAACATTATTCACGCCGTGCGGTGACAGACTTCTGGTTGCGGCGTCTAATGAAAAACTGTTTTTTTGTGGAGTTGATCCTATGCGTAAATCCGTACTGCTAGTTGCTGCTTTTTCGACCCTGTCCGTCCTGTTGGGTGGCTGCACATCGAACTTGACGGGTGACTCATATTCGCGTGATGAAGCGCGCCGCGTTCAGACCGTTCGCATGGGGACCATCGTTGCCTTGCGTCCTGTACAAATTGAAGGCACCAAGACCCCAATCGGCGCGGCCACCGGTGCCGTCATCGGGGGTGTGGGCGGCAGCGCCATTGGCGGTGGCCGTGGCAGCATCGTAACGGCCGTTATCGGTGCCGTTGCCGGTGGTTTGCTGGGTTCGGCCGCCGAGTCGGGCCTGACCAAAACCCAAGGTGTTGAGATCACCGTGCGTGAAGACGATGGCAGCACCCGTGCTTATGTTCAGCAGGTTGAGCCAAACCAAGTGTTCCGGGTTAACGAGCGTGTACGCATCATGACCGTTGATGGCACCAGCCGCGTAACCCAGTAACTCCGGGTTCAGCGCCAAAACAAAACCCCGGCCAGTTCGCACTGGCCGGGGTTTTGTTTTTAGCACCGATTAAAGCGGCGGGGTTACGCCGCCTGCTGCTTGCGGCTGAAGAACGCGGTCACGGCATAGCCGATCAGGGCCGCGAGTATCGAGCCGGTCAGGATGCCCATTCGGTCCATGCCGACGTAATCGCTGCTACCCGGTACAAACGCCAGCGAGCCGACGAACAGGCTCATGGTGAAACCGATCCCGCACAAGATGGCCACGCCTAACACCTGGCCCCAGTTGGCACCCGCTGGCAGAGCAGCCAGGCCGGTTTTGATCGCAATCCACGTCAAGCCAAATACGCCCACGGTTTTGCCGATCAGCAAGCCTGCGGCAATCCCCAGTGGAACGTGATGGGTGAAACTGTGCAGGTCGACACCGGTAAGCGAAACGCCCGCATTGGCAAAGGCAAATAGCGGCAAGATCCCGTAAGCCACCCAAGGGTGCAAGGCATGTTCGATGCTGAGCAGGGGCGAGCGCTCGGCGTTCTGGGTGCGCAGCGGAATGCAGAATGCCAGGGTGACGCCCGCCAGCGTGGCGTGTACGCCACTTTTAAGCACGCACACCCACAGAATCAGGCCGATGATCATATACGGCGCGATTTTTACCACGCCCATGCGGTTCATCAGGATCAGCGCCACGAGGCAAGCCGCTGCCAGCAGGAGTGAAATTCCGGACAATTCGCTGGAGTAGAACACCGCAATTACGATGATGGCCCCCAGATCGTCGATGATCGCCAGTGTCATCAGGAACAGTTTCAGGGAGACCGGCACGCGCTTGCCCAGCAATGCCAGTACGCCAAGGGCAAAGGCGATGTCGGTAGCCATCGGGATCGCCCAGCCATCCAGTGCGTCGGGGTAGTCTTTGTTCAGGTACCAGTAAATCAGCGCCGGTACCACCATTCCGCCAATGGCCGCGGCACCCGGCAGTACGACCTGCGAGGGCTTGGACAAGTGGCCTTCAAGCAGTTCACGCTTGACCTCCAGGCCGATCAGTAAAAAAAACAGAGCCATCAGACCGTCGTTGATCCACAGCAGCGACGGCTTGGCAATGTTCAGTGCGCCGATCTGTACGGCGACCGGCACGTCCAGAAACGCGGCGTAATAGTGGGACAGCGGTGAGTTATTGATGATAAGGGCCAGCGCTGCTGCTGCAATCAACAACAGCCCACTGGCAGCTTCCATCTGAAAGAAACGGGTGAAAGTGCTACGCAGAGGCAAAGTGGCTCTCCATCGAATCAGTAAAAGGTGCGACACCCTAACCTGTGTGGATAGGCGTTAAAACAAAAACTATATTCTTTTTCGTTATAAGCGCGTGCGCGAAAAGACCGCTGGCGAACATGGCAGGTGTGTATCTAAATACGTCTAAATTGGGCGGTAAGCCAGCGCGGCAAGACGAGCGTGTAGGCGACTCAGACAGCACGGCGATTTTGCCCTGAAGCCGTGTTGTCTGAATCGCCAATCCGCGTGCGCTTACGCTTCGATACCCAGAATGTCACGGGCCACGGCTTCGGCGATGCGAATGCCGTCGACGCCTGCCGACAGAATACCGCCCGCATAACCAGCACCTTCGCCGGCGGGGAACAAGCCTTTGACATTGAGGCTTTGCATTGACGCGTCGCGGGTCATGCGCAGCGGCGAGGAGGTGCGGGTTTCAATGCCGGTCAAGATAGCGTCATGCATCGAGAAGCCTTTAATCTGCTTCTCGAAGGCAGGCAACGCTTCGCGAATGGCTTCAATGGCGAAATCCGGCAAGGCCAGCGCCAAATCACCCAAGGCAACGCCCGGCTTATAGGACGGCTCAACGCTGCCCAGAGCCGTGGACGGTTTGCCCGCAATAAAGTCCCCGACCAACTGCGCCGGGGCTTCGTAGTTGCTGCCACCCAGCACGTAAGCGTGGGCTTCCAGGCGTTCTTGCAACTCGATACCGGCTAATGGCCCGCCCGGGTAGTCTTCCGGGGTGATGCCCACCACGATGCCGGAGTTGGCATTGCGTTCGTTACGCGAATACTGGCTCATGCCGTTGGTGACAACGCGGCCCGGCTCGCTGGTTGCGGCGACCACAGTGCCGCCTGGGCACATGCAGAAGCTGTAGACCGAACGGCCATTTTTGGCGTGGTGCACCAATTTGTAGTCGGCGGCTCCCAACTTCGGGTGGCCGGCGTATTTGCCCAAACGAGCGCTGTCGATCAGCGATTGCGGGTGTTCAATACGGAAGCCCACCGAAAACGGCTTGGCCTCCATGTACACACCACGGTCGTGCAGCATACGGAAGGTGTCACGGGCACTATGGCCCAGCGCCATGATTACGTGGCGGGCGTTCAGTTGCTCACCGTCGGCCAACATCACACCGGTCAGTTGGCCGTTGTCGATCAGTACGTCGGTGACGCGTTGCTGGAATCGCACTTCGCCGCCGAGTGCTTCGATCTGCTGGCGCATGTTTTCGACCACGCCCGTCAGACGGAACGTACCGATATGCGGCTTGCTGACATAGAGGATCTCGTCTGGCGCACCGGCTTTGACAAACTCGTGCAGCACTTTGCGGCCGTGGTGCTTCGGATCCTTGATCTGGCTGTAGAGCTTACCGTCGGAAAACGTACCTGCGCCGCCTTCGCCAAATTGGACGTTGGACTCGGGGTTCAAGACGTTTTTACGCCACAGCCCCCATGTGTCCTTGGTGCGCTGGCGTACTTCGGTGCCGCGCTCCAGAATGATGGGCTTGAACCCCATTTGGGCCAGCAACAGCCCGGCAAAAATGCCGCAGGGGCCAAAGCCGACCACAATCGGGCGCTCCGGGAGATCGTGCGGTGCCTGGCCGACGACTTTGTAGCTGACATCGGGTGCGGTATTGACGTTGCGGTCATCAGCAAATTTGAGCAGCAACGACGCTTCGTCACGCGCACTCAAGTCGATGGTGTAGATGAAGCATAATTCGGAGGTTTTTTTACGCGCATCGTAGCTGCGTTTGAACAAGGTGAAATCGAGCAGATCATCGTTGGCGATGCCCAGGCGTTGCACGATGGCAGTGCGCAGGTCTTCTTCGGGATGGTCGATCGGCAGCTTGAGTTCAGTGATTCGTAACATGACGGTGTCCAGTATCGGGGCCAGGTAAACCCTGGCAGCCTAGACCGGTCATTATAAGCGGCTTGGGACCTGTTCTGTCAGGTCCCGGATGCACTGCATTGAATATGGGCGATCAATCGTTACGGGCACCGCCGAAATAACCACAGCCGCGTTGCACTTGGCCGTTGACCCGCAACTCGGCACTCAGATGCTGAACGCTACCGTCAGCGGTGTCCGTGCATCTTTGCGGAGCCACCCACAGCTCAATGCGCTGGTTGTTGGCCTCTGTAGACAGGCTGTACCGTCCGTCGCCAACTTGCTCTTCAACGTACGGCAGCGCCAGTTGTGGCTGGCCTTCGCGATTCAGGACAAGGCCCTTGCCGTTGGCTTGAAGGCTCCAGGTCGGATGGCTACCGCTGGCGTGTAGGGTCACTTGCTTGAAGTTCGGGTCTTTGCAGGCCGAGCGGCTGCGCTCCAGGCGATAGAGCTGCTGCACTTCAACCTCGCCAGTGGTTCCAGGGATTTTGCCGGTCACGAAGCGGCCACGAATATCGGCAAACAAGGCCCCGGACTTGGCTGGCATGTCCGTAGCGTCTTGCACGAGGGAGGTCGTGGCGCTATCACGCACGTCATAGCGCTGTTGGCCGACACAGGGTTCGAACACCCACTGACCATTGTGCTGAACCAGCTCGCCTTGCAGGCGGCTTTGGCCGCCGAGGGTGTCAGCGGGTGGGCTGGTGAACATTTGACAGCCCGCAAACACGGGCAGCAACGCGAGCAAGGCAAAGGAACGGGCAACACGCATCATTGGGACTCCTGACTGAAGTCGCCACGTTACTGACGCACGCGGATCATCACAAGGGGTAAGCGAAAAGGCTCTTTACCCACCCCCAAACCGTAGGAGGGGCCGCCCCGTCTACGACGCCGCACTGTCGTGCAGCAACCCTATCCATTGCAGCGGTCACGGCCACTTAAGGTTCCTGACTCTACAAGATCAAAAACCAGATCAAAAGATCACGAGCAAGCTCGTTCCCACAAACTCCGCCATCTGTAGGAGCAGCCGGTCGACGCTCGATTGCTCGCGATCTTTTGATCTTTAAAAGCGGTGCCGCCCCGTCTTCGGCTTATCCATTGCTGCGGTCACGGCCACTTGCGGTTCCGGCTTTACGCCGTGCCACTTTGAAAAGCGCAAAGTGGCCAAACGCTCATGCCCCTACCACTCGGTGCCTCGCTGTGGCTCGGCATGCCCTCACCACAGGCTTTGCTCCGTGGGCACGCCGCGATCGGCCGTCCTTGGCCGTGTCGCGGCTAACCCGGCGTCCTGCCGGGTTACCCACTGCGCAAAACCTGCGTTCGGCCAGTGTGGTTTAAGGGGGCCCTTGGATCAAAAGCCAGATCAAAAGCAGGTAGGCGTTCACCTGCGGCTACAAGAGAGCGCTTACAAAAAAAATCCTGTATCAGATTCTCGGTTACCCGACTTGAAAGTTTTGCCCGGTCTGCAGGCCTTCAACACTTTTTGCGTAGGCCAGCGCCACGTCGGCTCCGGATACAGGTTTAAATCCACGGAAGTAGGGCGCGTAATGCCCCATCGCTTCTTGCAGCACGGTCGGGCTGACGGAGTTCACCCGTAGCCCGCGCGGCAGTTCAATGGCTGCTGCTTTGACAAAACCGTCCAGCGCAGCATTGACCAGCGCCGCAGAACTGCCAGTGCGAATAGGCTCACGGTTGAGTACGCCGCTGGTCAAGGTGAACGATGCGTTGTCGTTGGCGTATTCACGGCCGATCAGCAGCAGATTGATTTGCCCCATCAGTTTGTCTTTTAAGCCCAGTTCGAAGTCGTGTTCGCTCATCTCGGCCAGTGGCACGAAATTCACGTTACCTGCCGCGCAGATCAAGGCATCGAAGCGCCCGGTTTTTTCAAACAGAGCGCGAATCGAGGCGCTGTCGCTGATATCGACCTGAAAGTCGCCGCTCGTGCGGCCAATACGCACGATGTCATGTCGCGGCGACAGTTCGTGATCAATGGCCGAGCCGACAGTACCGTGAGCGCCAATCAACAGGATTTTCATCGCAGTGTTCCTTGGGTGAGGGGGGATGGGGTCAGTGTAGGACTGGTTTTTGGGCGCGATAAGCGCAGTAATAGGCAACCTTTGGTTTTTATATGGAAACAATCCATGAGTGAAATGGATGATTTGGCAGCGTTCGCGGTACTGATCGACGCGGGAAGCTTCACCCTGGCGGCTCAGCAATTGGGCTGCAGCAAGGGCCAATTGTCCAAGCGCATCAGCCAGTTGGAGGCGCAGTATTCAGTGGTGCTGTTGCACCGCACTACTCGCCGCCTGAGCCTGACCCCAGCGGGTGCTGCCTTGCTGCCGCAAGCACGGGCGTTGGGGGTTCAAGTGGAACGTGCGCGTCAGGCGCTGGCGCGGCTCAATGACGATATGGAAGGGCCGGTGCGAATGACCGTGCCGGTTTCCTTGGGTGAGACCTTCTTCGATGCTTTGCTGCTTGAATTTTCCCACGCTTACCCGAACGTACAGATTGAGCTGGAGCTCAACAACCGCTACCGCGACATGATCCGTGACGGGTTTGATCTGGCGATCCGCTCGCAGGTCAGCGACCACGAACGGCTGGTGGCCCGGCCTGTGTTGAGCTGGCATGAAATGACCTGTGCCAACCCGGCCTACCTTGAGCAGTTCGGTGAGCCGACGTCACCTGCGCAATTGGCTGAACATCGTTGTTTGCTCAATAGCCATTACCTCGACCGAGAGCAATGGCACTACCACCAGCGGCATGAACTGCACCGGGTAAGGGTTTCGGGATCGTTTGCCAGCAACCACTACAGCTTGCTGAAAAAGGCCGCTGTGATCGGCGCAGGGATCGCGCGTTTGCCGTCTTACATGGTTCAGGCCGAGCTGGCGGACGGGCGATTACGCGGCTTGTTACGTGACTATCACACCCGCAGCCACCCGATGTACCTGGTTCACCCGTATCAAGGCGGGTTGCCCAAGCGCACGCAGGTGTTGGCCGATTACCTGACGGGGTGGTTTGAGCGCAGTGCGCAACCGACTGACTCGTTCAAATCAAATCAGGGGTGATTTTGATGGCTGTGCACCAACAAAAAACGGCCCCGAAGGGCCGTTTGTAGCGCGGGCAGATTAACCGCCCAGGTAAGCGTCGCGAACTTTTGGATCGTTGAGCAGTTGCTCGCCGGTGCCTTGCATCACGACCCGGCCGTTCTCCAGCACATAGGCGCGGTCTGCAATTTTCAATGCCTGGTTGGCGTTTTGCTCCACCAGGAACACGGTCACGCCTTCACTTCGCAGTTGTTCGATGATGTCGAAAATCTGCTGGATGATGATCGGTGCCAAACCCAGTGAGGGTTCATCGAGCAACAACAGCTTGGGTTTGCTCATTAGCGCGCGGCCGATGGCAAGCATCTGCTGTTCACCACCAGACATCGTGCCGCCGCGCTGGTTAAAGCGCTCTTTCAGGCGCGGGAAAAGGTGCAAGACCTTGTCCATTTGTTCCTGGTAGTCGTTTTTTTCGGTGAAAAAGCCGCCCATGGCGAGGTTTTCTTCCACCGTCAAACGGGCAAATACCCGACGGCCTTCAGGCACGACAGCGATGCTTTTGCGCATGATCTGAGCAGAGGTCAACCCCACCAGTTCTTCACCCAAATAACGAATGCTGCCGCTGCTGGCTTGTGGTGAGCCGCACAATGTCATCATCAAGGTCGATTTGCCGGCCCCGTTGGCACCGATCAGGGTCACGATTTCTCCCTGACGAACCTCCACGTTGACGCTGTGCAAAGCCTGGATCTTGCCGTAGAAGGTCGAGACGTTTTCAAATTGCAACATTTACGCTTCCCCCAAATAGGCTTTGATCACTTCAGGGTTATCGCGGATCTGCTCCGGTGTCCCGTCGGCCAAAGGTGTGCCTTGGTTGATCACCACGATATGGTCGGAGATGCTCATGACCAGTTTCATGTCGTGCTCAATCAACAGCACGGTGGCGTTGTGCTCGTTACGCAACACACTGATCAGCGCTTTGAGGTCGTCGGTTTCCTTGGGGTTAAGCCCGGCGGCCGGTTCGTCGAGCATCAGGATGCGCGGGCGCGTCATCATGCAGCGGGCGATTTCCAGGCGTCGTTGCTGTCCGTAGGCCAGAGTCCCGGCCGGGCGGTTAGCGAATTCGGTCAGGTTGACCTTGTCCAGCCAATACGCGGCATATTCCATGGCCTCACGCTCGCTTTTACGAAACGCCGGGGTTTTGAACAGGCCAGCCAGGAAGTTGGTATTAAGGTGACGGTGCTGGGCAATCAGCAGGTTTTCAATGGCGGTCATGTCTTTGAACAGGCGCACGTTCTGGAACGTGCGAACCACGCCCTTACGCGCAATTTCATGACCCGCCAACCCTTCAATTGACTCGCCATCAAGCACGATGCTGCCCGCCGACGGTTTGTAGAAACCGGTCAGGCAGTTGAAGACGGTGGTTTTGCCGGCACCGTTAGGGCCGATCATGGACACCACCTGTTTTTCCTTGACGGTCAGGCCCACGCCATTCACCGCCAACAAGCCGCCAAAGCGCATGCTCAGGCCGCTGACTTTCAGTATCTCGCGGCTCATTTTCGCAGCTCCAGGTGAGGACGTTGCATCGGTAGCAGACCTTGTGGGCGCCAGATCATCATCAGCACCATCAGGGCACCGAACAGCAGCATGCGGTACTCACTGAAGTCACGCATCAACTCAGGCAACAGGATCATCACCACCGCCGCGAGAATCACACCCAGTTGCGAGCCCATACCGCCCAGTACCACGATCGCCAGAATGATCGCCGATTCAAGGAAGGTGAACGATTCGGGTGTGACCAGGCCTTGGCGTGCGGCAAAGAAGCTACCGGCGAACCCTGCGAAAGTGGCCCCCAAGGTGAAGGCTGACAGCTTGATAACTGTCGGATTCAAGCCCAAGGCACGGCAGGCGATTTCGTCTTCACGCAAGGCTTCCCACGCACGACCAATGGGCATGCGCAGAAGACGGTAGATGACGAACAGCACGATCAGGACCAGCACCAGTGCAATCAGGTACAGGAAAATCACCTTGTTGATCGAGTTGTATTCAATGCCGAAGTACTCGTGAAAGGTCTGCATGCCTTCAGCGGCCGTTCTGTCGAAGCTAAGACCGAAGAGGGTAGGCTTGGGGATGTTGCTGATGCCGTTGGGGCCACCGGTGATGTCCGTCAGGTTGCGCAGGAACAGACGGATGATCTCACCAAAGCCCAGCGTCACGATGGCCAGGTAGTCACCGCGCAGGCGTAGCACCGGGAAGCCCAGCAGAAACCCGAACGTGGCCGCCATCAGGCCCGCGATTGGCAGGCACACCCAAAAGCTGAACCCGAAGTAGTGAGCGAGCAACGCATAGGTGTAGGCACCCACGGCGTAGAAGCCTACATAACCGAGGTCAAGCAGACCGGCCAGGCCGACAACGATGTTCAGGCCCAGGCCCAGCATCACGTAAATCAGGATCAGCGTGGCAATGTCAACCGCGCCGCGCGAGCCATAGAACGGCCAGATCAGTGCAACCACTATCAGTCCCAGAATGATCCAGCGTTGTGTGCTGGGCAGCGTCAGGAAGTTGGTCGCTTTGGCCGGGACTTTTGGCAGGTTGGGCGAGGCTTTCAAGGCCGCGCTCAGTTGATCGTGGAACAGGACGCGAAGGAACATCAGCAACGAGCAGATGGCGATCAGGGCCAGTGTCAGGGGGCTGGTGTTGTGGACTTCGATGTTGATGCCGACGATAGTCAGTTTCAGACCGAGTACGGGATAGGCCACGGCCCAGACCAGCAGGGCGCTGAAGAGCGCCGACTTAAGATTCCTAGTCATACTTTTTCAATCTCCGGACGTCCCAGAATGCCGGTCGGACGGAACAGCAGCACCAACACCAGCAAACCAAAAGCCACTACGTCTTTGTATTGATCGCCGAAGATATCAGCACCAAAGGCTTCGGCTACACCGAGCACCAGGCCGCCGAGCATCGCACCCGGAATACTGCCGATACCGCCCAGTACCGCCGCGGTAAAGGCTTTGAGGCCTACCAGGAAGCCGGACCCGGGGTTGATCACACCGTATTGAACGCTGATCAGAACGGCCGCAACGGCGGCCAGCGCGGCACCGATCACGAACGTCAATGCAATCACATTGTTGGTATTGATACCCAGCAGGTTGGCCATCTTCATGTCTTCGGCGCAGGCGCGGCAAGCGCGGCCCAGGCGTGAGCGGGAGATGAACAGGGTAAGGCCGAGCATGGCCAGGAACGTGACGATGAATACTACGATTTGCATGTAGGAAACAACGACTTCGCTTGCACCGCCTGGCCCGAAGGTGAAACCACCCGGGATCAGGTTGGGGATCGACTTGTCTTTGGAGTCCTGAGACAGGAGCACCATGTTTTGCAGGAAGATCGACATGCCGATGGCGGAAATCAAAGGGATTAGACGGTTACTGCCGCGCAAGGGACGGTAAGCCACCCGTTCGATGCTGTAGCCGTAAGAACTGGTGACCACGATGCTGGCGATAAACGCCCCGGTCAGCAGTAACGGCACGCTGTCCAGACCCATCATGGTCAAGCCGGCGATGGCGATAAACGCAATGTAGGAACCAATCATGTACACCTCGCCATGGGCGAAGTTGATCATTCCAATAATGCCGTAAACCATCGTATAGCCGATGGCGATCAGGGCATACGTGCTGCCAACGTTGAGGCCGTTA